>JAQGIC010000106.1 GCA_028288725.1 Rhodospirillales bacterium | reverse complement strand
GCCGTCTTGCCCGCCTCGCGCATGGCGCTCAGCGTCGGCGCCTTGTCGCGTTTGGCGAAGCGCTTGCCCGCAGCGTCGAGCAGCAGGCGATGATGGCGCCAGGCGGGGACGGGCAGGTCCAGAAGCGCCTGCAGCAGCCGATGGATATGGGTCGCCTCGAACAGATCCTCGCCGCGCGTCACCAGCTCGACGCCCTGCAGCGCATCGTCCCAGGTGACCGACAGATGATAGCTGGTCGGGCAATCCTTACGGGCCAGCACGACGTCGCCCAGCAATTCGGGTGCGGCCGTCATGGTGCCGCGGTCCAGGTCGCGCCAGGTGAGCGGCCCCGTCTCGGCCCGGGCCCGGGTCAGGTCGAGCCGCCAGGCATGCGCCGTGCCGGCGGCGATCCGGTCGGCCCGCTCGGCCGCGGACAGGTGCCGGCAGGTGCCGGGATAGAGCGGACCCGGCCCATGGGGCGCGCCGGCGGCGGCGGCCGCCTCGACCCTGGCGGCGCTGCGGGTGCAGAAACAGGGATAGACCAGGCCGCGGGTGCGCAGGCCGTCCAGCACCTGGGCATAGTCGGCGAAATGCTCCGACTGCACCCGGACCGGCCGCGGCCAGTCGAGCCCGAGCCAGCGGAGGTCCTGGTCGATCGCGGCAGCGTATTCCGGCCGGCAACGGGTCCGGTCGATATCCTCCAGCCGCACCAGGAACCGCCCGTCCGGCCCGGCCTGCGCGCGGGCGTAGAGCGCGCTCAGGGCATGGCCGATATGGAGATAGCCCGTCGGGCTGGGGGCGAAGCGGGTGACCGGCATGGGATTAGGCGATCGCCAGGTCCGTCCGGGAGAAATCCTCGCCGACGAACAGCAGCGGCGCTTCGCTGACCTTGGCCAGGGCGTAGGAAAAGCAGTCGCCATAGTTGAGGCCGGCCGGGTGACGGCCTTTGCCGAATTGACGGAACGCGGCTCTGGCGACCTCGGCTTGCACCGCATCGACCGGCACGATCTCGATGCCGGCGCGATAGATCAGCAGATCGAGTTCGCGCCCGCCGGCCTCGCCCTTGCGGCTTTCGATAACTTGCGATGCCTCGACCAGGCTTGCGGCGGATAGCAGCCTGGGTGCGTTGCGCTGAATTGCCTCTGCCAAGCTGGCCGCCGCGGGTTCGCCCAGGAGAATTGCGATCACGGCGGAGGTATCGAGGACGATCACCGCGGCAAGCCGTTCGCGTCATAGCCTAGTATTTCGTCGGCGCTTCTGGCGTCCAGGTCGGGCAGTCCGGCACACCGCGCGCCGATTGCCAGAATCTCGGACGTCAGATGACGTTCCGCCCGATCGCGTCTCACGCGGTGCAGCCGCTCTTCAGCCGCCTTGCGAACCGCGGCGGTGACGCTCTCGCCCGTCAGCGCCGCCAGTTCGCGGACAGCCTTCTCGGTCAGCGGGTCCTTGATATTGAGCGGCATTTTTTCCATCTAGGCAGAAATTATCCGTAAATAAATATAACGCAAAATCCGATGACGGCAAATGCGTTACCTGGCGTCAGTTGGCATGGCCGGCTTTGTCCGCTATGCCCTTGGGACGTCATTTTACCAGGAGCCCGTCCGATGTCCCTGCCGCTGACCGGTCCCGCCCGCGCCCCCGCTTCGGGCGGCAAGGCGACCTCGCTCGTGGTCCTGCTCCATGGCCTGGGCGCCGACGGGCAGGATCTGATCGATCTGGCCCAACACCTAGGACCGCTGCTGCCGGATGCGGCGTTCGTGGCGCCGAATGCGCCGGAACGGTGCGATATGGGCCCCTACGGCTATCAATGGTTCTCGCTGCAGGACCGCTCGCCCGACGTCCTGGCGGCCGGCGTCGATCGCAGCGCGCCCGTGCTGGCGCAGTTTATCGAGGGCGAGCTGGCCGCGCGCGGGCTGGACGCGAGCCGGCTGGCGCTGGTGGGCTTCTCGCAAGGCACCATGATGTCGCTCCATGTCGGCCCGCGGCTCGATCCGGGCCCGGCCGCGATCGTCGGGTTTTCCGGTCGGCTGATCGCGCCCGAGCGGCTCGCCGCCGAGAAGCGTTCGAGCCCGCCCATCCTGCTGATCCATGGCGACGCCGATCAGGTCGTGCCGTTCCAGTCCATGGCGGCGGCGGTCGCGGGCCTCGCCGGTGCCGGCATCGTGGCCGACAGCCTGCGCCGGCCGGGTCTCGGCCACGGCATCGACGGGCCGGGCCTGGGGGCGGCGGCGCAGTTCCTGGTCAAGCATTTGGGCGTCGCTCCGTCGCAGGTCTAGCGGGTCGGGTGCGTCTGACCGACAAGTTCTGGTGGTTAGGCGCAGTTTTTTTGCCGCAGGGCTCGATCGAACGATAGGAAACCGTCACAAAATCATGCTAAGAAGCGGCCGTGGATGTTGCTCGCGCGGGGTATCGCGACGGTGCTTGACGAGAGAGTGATCGCTCAGCTTCTACACCCCGGCGCAAAATCAAGGCGGGCGGGTCGGCCCGGGATTTGGCCGGGCACCCCGGCCGCCACGACCGGCCTGCGTCCCTGGCTTGAGATCCGCGACGGGGCCCATGCCCGGTCGCGCCAGGCCTTCCGGCCGGTGCAAAGTACCCATCAGAGTTCGTGCTGCCGTCTCGTTACGGGCGAGCGGGATTTTCAGTCTGTTGCAACGGCCAAACGCGAGTTTGGCCGTTTTGTTTTGTTCGGGATCGGTGTGGAGGCCTGCGCATGATGAATCTGCAGACATTGGTGCTGAATGCGGATTATCGGCCGCTCTCCTATCATCCGCTGTCGCTCTGGTCCTGGCGCGACGCCTTGACGGCCCTGATGCTCGACCGCGTGGCGCTGGTGGCGAATTACGACGTGCTGGCCCGCTCGCCCAGCCGCTCCATGTCGGTGCCGAGCGTGGTGGCGCTGAAACATTATAAGAAGATCGACGGCTTCCCGGCCTTCACCCGCTATAACATCTACCTGCGCGACGAATTCACCTGCCAATATTGCGCCGAGGAATTCCCAACCGAGGTGCTGACCTTCGACCATATCATCCCCCGGTCCAGGGGAGGGCGCACCAGCTGGGAAAACGTCGTCGCGGCTTGCGGCCACTGCAACCACGTCAAGGCCAACCGCACGCCCCGCGAAGCCGGAATGCCGCTGTTGAAGGAGCCGGTCCGCCCGTCGAAAACCGCGCTAAACCGCAAGGCGCCCGACCTGCGCTACCGCGACTATCACCATAGCTGGCTCGATTATCTCTATTGGGACAGCGAACTGGACGATTGAGACGCGAGTCCTAACCGAAAGGCGCCATTTCCTCCTAGAGTTTGCCTCAAATCCCACTAATCTGTGGCCTGCGTCACAAGGCCGCCGCCAGATGCTATGGCACAGAGGTTTTGGAGATCGATCGGGGTCGGACATGGCACGCAATTTGGTGGAAGCGCTTAAAGCGCATACGCTATGGCTGAACCGCCGTACGGGTGGGGTTCAACTCGATCAGCCCTGGATCGATTTCTCCGGCATCCGCTTTCCGCATTGCGATTTCCGCCGGGCCCGCCTGCCCGGCGCCAAGTTCGTCTCGGGCGATTTCACCGAGGGAAATTTCAGCGAATGCGATCTGTTCGCGGCTAATTTCGACAAGGCGACCCTGCGCAAGGCCAATTTCAAACTGGCCGACATGCGCGGCGCCAGTTTCCGTTACGCCAATCTGACTGAGGCCAATTTCACCGGCTCCGACCTGTCCGGCGGCATCCTGTTCGATGCGCGCGGTCAGGACCAGGAGAAGATGTCGAAGCAGACCGGCAGCCGGATCGGCGCCGATATGAAACGGGCCGACCTCTCGAACGCGCATGCCGCCGGTTCGGTGTTTCGCGGCGTGCTGCTGATGGGCGCCAATCTGCGCAACATCGACTTCCGGAACGCCGATCTGCGCAATTGCGACATGTCAGGCGCCGATCTGACCGGAGCGGATTTCGCCGGCGCCGATCTGGCCGGCGCCAATCTGACCGATGCCGCCCTGGGCCAGTCCAAGATGGAGGGTGCCAACCTGGTGCGGACCATCGGCGGCCCGGTCCATATCGAGACCGACGCCGAGCGGGACGTGAAGCAGATGATCGTCGCCCATCGCGCCTGGGTCGCGAGCTTCGGCGCCGAGGGCGAGCAGGGCGATTTCAGCGGTCGCGATCTGCGCGCCTTCGATCTTTCGGGCTTCGACCTGTCGGCCGCCGTGTTCAAGGGCGCCAACCTGGCGCGGGTGCCGTGCAAGGGGGCGACCTTCACGCTCTGCGACTTCACCGACGCGGTGCTGGCCGGCGGCGATCTGTCGGGCGCGGTGCTCAAGGGCGCCATGTTCAAGGCGGCCGACCTGCGCGGCGCCGATTTCACCGGCGCCGACGCCAGCCCGGCCGAGATCCTCGACACCAAGCGCAAGCCGACCGGCCGGGTCTGGCCGGCCAATTTCCTGGCGGCGCAGATGCGCGGCGCCAACCTCGACGGCGCCTGTCTGGACGGCGCCAACATGGTCGGCGCCGACCTGATCGGGGTCTCGCTCGGCAATACCTCGATGGTGGATGTGCGGCGGTAGTTTTTCTTCGTCACTCCCGCTTTTGCTTTTTGCGGGAATGACGAGAACGGAGGACCCCTGCATCAATCGGTTGGACCAACGGCCCGGCTCGGCTAGGGTCGTCATCCGTGATTCGCTTCCAACTGAGATGAAGAAAAATGGCAAACGGCGATTCCGACCAAAGCCCGACCGGGGCCGATGCCTCGCCGGCTCCGCTGCACGTGACCTCGGTCCTCGTCGCCTCGATCCGCGCCATGTCCAACGCGCTGGATAATCTGGGTTTTCCGGAAGAAGACGATCGGGTGGTCGATCAGGACGGCCGGCTGGGCTTCGTCACCTGCTCGCACGAGGCCGACTGCGACGACATGTTCGCGCTGATCGCCGAACTGTCGTCGAGCGGCGAGACCTGGGAAATCCAGTTCCAGACCGACCTCGCGCCTGAAAAATTGCTGTCGCTGACCTTGAGCCGCCATCGCGCGATCGTGGCGCACGAGCAGGAGGTGCCGGCCGAGCTGCCCGACGCCGGGGCCAAGGGGCCGCAGCTGCCGATCTACGATCTGGACGACGGGGTCGGCCAGGTCCAGTTCCAGCGCGCCATCCGCGGGGCCAAGCCGTCGGAGATCTTCGCCGAGATCGTCGCCGGCCCGGACGGCCGCGCCCGGGCCCGGATCGTGCAGCGCGCGCCCCGCCGGGTGCTGGCCGAGGCGGCGGCGGCCGACGAGCCGGCGCTGCGCGCGGCGCTGCGCGAGGCGATCCCGAAGCTGATGTTCACGGTGGGAAGGCGCGGGCCGGCTTGAGGCAAGGCAGCGCTCACGCCCTCGTGTGATTGACGCGAGGGCGGTTCGGCGTATGCTTTTCCGGTCGGGTTGCGGTGCTTCAGCGACCGGCGGCTGGATCGTCCGTGAAGGTCCTTAGGAAGCGATCCAGACGCGGCCCACCCGCGACCCCTCGGACAAAAGTTCGGGAGGAAGTCGCATGACCATCCAAAACCCCGTCGAATGGGGCATGACACAAGTCAGGCTGATGGCGTCCGTGGTCGAACACGCCAGCCACGCAGTCTATCATCCCAAGGAAGATCTCAACACGCTCGCCCCGGACGTACGCCGCATCCGCGCCGCCGATCTGTGGGCGGCGATCGTGCAGGGCTTCGCCGATTTCAGGGCCTACCGCACCGACGTGATCTTCCTGTCGCTGATCTATCCGCTGATCGGCATCGTGCTGGCGCAGGCCGCCCTCGGGCATGATCTGGTGCCGCTGCTGTTCCCGCTCGCCGCCGGCTTCGCGCTGATCGGGCCGTTCGCCGGTGTCGGCCTCTATGAATTGAGCCGCCGGCGCGAGCAGGGCGCGCCGGTCCGCTGGTCCGATGCGCTGGGTGCGTTCCGTTCGCCGTCCTGGGGGGCGATCGCCGTGCTCGGCTGCATGCTGATGGCGCTCTATGTCGCCTGGCTGGTCGCGGCAGAGACGATCTACATGGTCACGCTCGGGCCCGAACCGCCGGTGTCGATCGACGCGTTCGTCCAGGCGGCGCTGACCACCGCGCCGGGCTGGACCATGATCGGGGTCGGCATCGGCGTCGGATTCCTGTTCGCGGTCGTGGCGCTGGCGATCGGCGCCATCGCGTTCCCGCTGCTGCTCGATCGTCCGGTCGGCGTCGATACGGCGATCTGGACCTCGGTCCGCGCGGTTCTGGTCAACCCGGTCCCGATGGCACTGTGGGGGCTGATGGTCACGGGCGGCCTGGTGCTGGGCTCGATCCCCGCCTTCGTCGGGCTGATCGTGGTCATGCCGGTGCTGGGCCACGCGACCTGGCACCTCTATCGCAAGCTCGTGCCGCGCTGAGGGACTGACGGTCTTTCGACGTCATGGCCGGACCCGGTCCGGTCATGATCAGCGGGTCGTGACCATCCTGTTGCGTCCGGCCCCCAGCCCGGCCAGCACGCAGGCCGCGGCCAGTCCGACGAACAGCAGCTGCACCGCGTCCCAGCTGCCGGTCTGGTCCTTGATCACGCCGACGGCGAGCGGGCCCATGGCGGCCAGCGTATAGCCGACGCTTTGGGCCATGCCGGACAGGGCGGCGGCGGATTCCGGGGTCGGGCTGCGCAGCACGATCAGCATCAGGGCGACCGCGAAGGTCGAGCCCTGGCCCAGGCCCAGGATCGCGGCCCAGAACCACAGGGTCGAGAGCGGGGCCGCGACCGCGCCCATCAGCCCGGTGATCACCAGGCCCAGGGTCAGCACCACCAGCCAGCGCTGGTCGGGGCCCTTGTTGGTCAGCATCGGGGCGACCATCGCGCTGGCGACCTGCAGCAGGGCCGAGACCGAGACGACGAAGCCGCTTTGAACGACCGTCAGCCCGCGATCCTGCAGGATCGGGGCGAGCCAGCCGAACACGCAATAGGACAGCGAGCTTTGCAGCCCCATGAACAGGGTCACCTGCCACGCAAGCGGCTGGCGCCATAGCCCGCGCACCGGCGGGCGCGCCTGGGCTGCCGGTGTCCGCCGGGCGCGGGCCAGCTGTGGCGCCCAAACCATGGTCGCGATCAGGGCCGGGACGGCCCAGATGGCCAGCGCCGGCCGCCAGTCGCCCGGGATGCCCAATCCGGCCAGCCAATGTTCGGCGGGCGCGGTCAGGCCGGCGGCGGCGGCGGCGCCGAAGCACAGCGCCATGGTATAGGCCCCGGTCGCCATGCCCATCCGGGTCGGGAAATCGCGCTTGACCAAGCCGGGCAGCAGCACGCCGATGATGCCGATCGAGGCGCCGCAGACGATAGCGCCCAGGAACAGGAGCGGGGCCCCGCCCAGGCTCCGGAGCGCCGTGCCGAACGCCAGCAGGATCATGACCGCGAACACGGTCCGCTCGATGCCGAAACGGCGGGCGAGGCGCGGGGCGGCCGGGCCGAACAGGCCCAGGCACAGGACCGGCGCCGTGGTCAGGAGCCCGCCCGCCGCGGTCGACAGGTCCAGTTGTCCGCGGATCTCGCGCAGCAGCGGCGCCACACCCGACAGGGCCGGGCGCAGATTGAGGCCGACCAGCACCAGGCCGGCCATCATGAGGATGGATTGAAGGCGGGTAAGACCCGGGGCCGGCCGCGGCAGCGTCACGCTCGGTGTCGGCATCGGCGATTTCAGCGCGCTCATCGGCTGCCCGCATCCTCCCAGGGTTTTCCCGATCATGGGATGAACCGGACAGGTCCGTCGAGCGCGGAGCCCGCATGGCTGGGGTCTTGTTCGGTAGGAGCCTACGCGTTCCGCACAACCCGCCTTGCTCACGCTCGGCGCCCTCGCCCGCGAACGGCGGGATAGGGCGTTTAAATCAGTGGCTTAGCGCCGCCTGCCGTTCCAGATGCAGCGGCGACTGCTCGCCCAGGTCGCGGGCGAAGATTTCGCCCTGGTTGCCGAGCTTGGGGATCGCACGGGCCGCCGGGGTCCGCATCAACCGCGCGATCGCGGGATCGGTGCTGGTCGCCATCGTCGCGGCATTCGCCCGGGTCACGCCCAGGCGCTCGGCCTCGGCCAGCGTCCCGACCGTGCGATCGACGACGGCGGCCCAGGCCGGGTCGCCCCCGCGATAGACCGGGGCCAGCGGCTCGGCCGTGATGGTCTGGCTCAGGATGGCGAAATCGGCGGCCCGGCCATGGAAGCCGCTGCGCATGACGGCGAGCGCCGAACGGTCGGCGGTGATGGCGGTGCAATGGCCGGTCACCAGCGCCGCCGCCATCTCGCCCATCTCCTCGAACGGAAACGGCAGATAGGCGATGCCGCGTGCCTGGAAGCCGGCGACCAGGTTCCGGTCGGCGGCGGTGCCGGCGATGTAGCAGATCTGCCGGCCCGCCAGATCCTCCAGCCGATGGATGTCGGCCGCCTTGGGCACGAGGAAGCCCTGGCCGTCCTCGAACAGACTCGGGCCATAGGCGGCGCGATACAGCGTCGCGTCGGCCGGATCGGGCGTGTCGCCGATCAGGATCTGGATCTTGCCCGATTTGACCGCCGCCAGGGCCTGGTCGCGCGCGGGAAAGCCGATCAGCCGGGTCCCGCCCCGCTCGCCCAACGTGGCGATGGCGAGCGCCTGGCAATAGTCGGCGGCCAAGCGCTGCAGATTGCCGTGGGTCCAGCTTTTCGAATAATCGTCCGGGGCGGTGGTGGTGCCGCAAGTCAAAAGCTGCGTCGTGTGGATCCGGTCGAGCGTGGCGCCGGCTCGGGCGTCGGACGTCGCCAGGACGCCGGCAAGCGCCAGAAGGGCGATGAAAGCTCTGCGCATGCAGCAGCACTCCGCAAAAGTCGACGGTGGCGACGGGACCGGGCGACGGCGCCCGGTCCCAGATCCGATCAGGGCGTCCAGGTGCCCGAGGTCGGAATGCCGGGCGTCGTGCCCGGCCGCGGATTGAAATCGGCCGGCGCCGGATCGAGCAATTTGCCGCCGACATAGTCGGTCGGCACGATGTTGAGCGCGTAGCAGCCCTGGCCGTCGTAATGCGGCAGGTGTTTCACCTGGGCATCGGCGATGGTGGCATAGCTCGCCGGCAAGGGCGGAGCCTGTCCGGTCAGGCGGGCATTGTCGAACGCGGTCAACAGCTCGCCCTGGCCCGGGTACCCGTCGGAGGGCCCGAGATTCTCCTGGCCGAACTGCTGCTTGCCCAGCTTGCGGGCCTTGACCTCGTCCGGCAGGAAGGCGAGCGGAGTCAGGTCGAACAACCGGTCGATGAATTTGATGACCGAGCCATGTTCGGAATATTCGTGGCTGATCACGTGGGCGCGGCCATAAGGCGAGATGACGATGGCCGGGACGCGCGGGCCGGCGCCGAGCGGTGCGCCCTCGGGATCGTGCGAGCGGATGACCGGCGCCTCATGGTCATAGAGCCCGTCGGTCTCGTCATAGGTGATGACGATCGCGCTGTCCTTCCAATAGGGACTGGCGGCGATGGCGTTGACCTCGTCGGCCAGCAGCGCCTCGCTGATCTGCAGGTCGGAATAGCCCGGGTGATCGTCGTTGCCGGTGAAATTCGCCTGAACCGCCGGGTTCGGGTCGAGCGGCTTCAGGCCGTCGTTGTTGGAATAGCCGCCGCGGACATAGAACACGCCGCCCTGGGCCGGCAGCTTGTCCGCCGTGACGTCGGCGAAGAAATCGCCGAGGCCGTGCAGGTTGGAAGCGACCTTTGGATTGTCGCCGACATAGCCGAAATATTGCGGGCCGTTATGGTGGATGATGTAGCTGGCGTGGCTCGCGGTGCCGCCCGCCTCGGTCGGCTCGTGGTCATAGCCCTCCTGGTACCAGCCCCAATTGACCGGGCTCAGATGCCGGTTCCAGATCGCCTTGATGTCGTCCTGCACGTCGAGCAGGTCGAGTGCCGGATTTTCGTCGCTCTGGATCGTCTGCTCGATCTGGCTGCCCATGAACGACAGCGGCAGCGAGGCATAGGTCTGGTTCAGCGCCGGCTTGGCCGGGTTCTCGTCGCCGGGATTGTACGGCGGCTTCACGGTCGAGAAATCCAGGTTCGAGCCGGGGAACGGCCCCGGGTCGCCCACGATCGGCTCGCCACCGCTCGTCGTCACGACGGGGCTGCCGGTATTGCTGCTCGCCTGCTCCGGATGCAGCGCCCATTGGGTTTCGCCCGACTGGCCGGCGATCATGGCGATGGCGTTCGGCGTCGACGGGCCGATGATGGTCTGGTGGAAATTGTCGAACAGCGCGAAGCGGTCGGCGAATTGCCACATGAACGGCGCCGTCGTGCAATCGATATGGCCCATGACCAGTTCGCCGCGCTGCTTCTGGACCAGGGTCGGCGGTGCGGCCGCGGGCAGGCCGGTCGCCGTCGAGACGATCTTGCCGGCCTTGGTCGTCAGGCCTTCCTCGTTCAACGCATAGCGGTCGTTGGCGGCGATGCCGTCGCGATCGACGTTCAGGCTGTTGTCGATGCCCTTGTGCGAATGATCGACCGAATCCGTATCGGCCGGAAAGATCGACACCGTCTTGCCGCCGGCGGCGGTCACCGTCTCAGGGATCAGGAACGGCTGGATCGTGCCGACCGTGCCGTCGGTATTGACGAGCGGCTGGGTGAAGCCGGGCGTGGCGCCGGGCTTCTGCGAGAACAGGCCGCGGGCGCCGGGATAGGTCCCGAAATAGAAATCGAACGAGCGGTTCTCCTGGAACAGCACGAAGACATATTTCACTTTTTGGCGCAGCAGCGCGATTTTCTCCGCCGTGGACAGGAACGGCTCGCGGCCGGGATCGCTGGCGAACTGCTGAACCTCGGCACCCGACTTGGGTGCCGCCTCGACCAGCGCGCCGGTGGCGGCGACGGCCATGAACGGATGCAGCGTGGCCAGCAAGGCAAGCGCCGAGCAGCCCGCGCGCAGACATCTGCGTGAAGTCATGATGGGATCCCCCCAGAGGTTTAGCGGAAAATTCCGGTGACCAAAGTGCGCGCGAATGCTCCGGCACGCGGGAGGCGCGCATCGGCATTCAAAGGGCTTGGGAGGCCTCAAGGGGTAGCAGGGGAGTTTGAACTTAGCGTGACAGGCCGGAAAAATTTACGGTCGGTCACGCATTTCGCGAGGGAGCGATCGGGCTCTAGCCGAGCCCGGCGAGAAAGCTCGCCAGACTGTCGGTGCTGTTCTGGATCGAATTCGCCGATTGCTGGTTCGCACCCAGCGTGTTGACGACGCTGGTGAAAGCATTGTCGAGCAGCGAATTGGTGCTGCTCGTGCTGCTGGACGCGAGCTGGGACAGGATCTGGAGCGCGCGCGCCTGGCTTGACGAGCCGGCGGCGTTGGACGCGGTTCCGGCCGATGCCGCGGCGGCGCCGCTGCCGACCAGGGCCTGCGCGAATTCCGCCGGGGTCAGGGTGCCGTCGCCGTTGGTATCGAGCTTGGCGAAGACGGCGTCGGCCTGTTTCTTGGTGAGGCCCGAGGCGCGGTCCTTCTCGAGCTCGGCCTTGGTCACGTGGCCGTCGCCATTGGTGTCCAGAGCCGCGAACAGCCGATGGGTGCCGCCGGTCGGTGCTGCTTGGACCGGGCCGGCCGCGATCGCCGCCGCCAGACCCTGCCGCAACTGCGTCGCCGTGACGCTGCCCGTACCCTTGGTATCGATGCCGGCGAACAGCTGGTCGGCCTGGGCGGTCGTGATGTTCGACGGCACCGCCGCCTCGAACTCGGCCTTGCTGATCAGGCCATTTCCGTTCTTGTCGGCGGTCGCGGCCCATTTGGCATAAGTCGCATCCGAGGCCTGCCCGGTCACCCGAGAGGTCGCGGCATCGTCGAACGACTGCGATTGCAGCAGCGTCATCAGGCTGGCGTTGCTCAAGGAGCTGTTACCGAGGAACTTGCTCGCCGCGATGGAATTGCTGACCGCGGTCGCTGTCGCCGCCTGCTGGGCGACGGTCGACGAGGTGGACGCCGTCGAGCCGCTATCCGGATGATAGAGCTGTTGCAGCATCGTCATCAGTTGGGTGATCGACGATCCGCTGGTGCTGCTGACTTGCATGGAGACTCTCGGGAACAGAGGCGGTTCCGGGAACGAAGCAAGAAACGAACCAGAGGTAGAATCTTTTTAAATCAGTGACTTATGCTGTCGCTGATGTTGCCCATGGCCGCAAACCCTGCCGGACCGGCGTTTATTGCCGGGCGGATGGCGCGCTCCGGACGTGGTGCGGCTCGCCCGGGGCCGGCGGCGGCACCGCCATCTCGCTCGATCCCGGCGCGCTGGTCGGCTACACGCTCGGGACCGCGCCGCGCCTGCGCCGCCTCGTTCGGCTTTTCGCGGATTGATGCCGCGCGCGTGGCGCTCGGCATCGCGATCATGTCGCGCTTGGTGGCGCCGTCGAACCGCCTAGTGCGGCGACCGCTCGCCGATCTCGAGGAGCGGCGCCGGCGGCTCGGATGAAATCAGCTCGCCACCGGGCGCCGGGACGCTACACTCCGGGACCGGATAGGGGAGAAGGATAATGATCGAAGACAATTCCGCCATCGGCATCCGGCGCCGGATCGCCGCGGGGGCGCTCTCGGCCGAGGCCGCGGTGCGCCAGGCGTTCGAGCGGATCGACAAGCGCGAGGCCGTGCTCCAGGCCTGGGTGGCGTTGGCGCGCGAACCCGCCATCGCGGCGGCCCGGGCGCTCGATCGGGGGCCCGACACAGGGCTGCTCCATGGCGTGCCGATCGGCATCAAGGACATCATGGCGACCCACGATCTGCCGACGCGCTGCGGCTCGCCGATCTATCGGGATTGGCAGCCGCCCCATGACGCCGCCGTGGTGGCGTTGGCGCGCCGTGCCGGCGCGCTCGTCGTCGGCAAGACGGTCACGACCGAATTCGCCTATTTCGGCGCCGGGCCGACGGTCAATCCGCATGATGCCGCCCGCACCCCCGGCGGCTCGTCCAGCGGGTCGGCCGCCGCGGTCGGCGCCGGCATGGTGCCGCTCGCTACCGGAACCCAGACCGCGGGCTCCATCGTCCGGCCGGCGGCGTTCTGCGGCATCGTCGGCTATAAGCCCAGTTTCGGCCTGATCGATCCGGCCGGGGTGAAGCCCCTGGCGGTCACGCTCGACACAATCGGCGTGCTGGGCGCGAGTGTCGCCGATGTCGCCCTGTTCGTCGAAGCGGTCACCGGGCTGGACCTGCGGGCGGCGGCCGAACGGGCCGATCGTCCGCGCCGGATCGGGCTGTGCCGCTCACCCGCCTGGGACGCGGCCTCGGCCGAGATGCAGGCGGCGTTCCTGTCGCTGCCCGGACGGTTGGCCGGCGCCGAACTGGTCGAGTGCGAATTGCCGGCCGAGGTCGCGGCGGTGCTGGCGGCGCAGAAGCGCATCATGGCGTTCGAGGCGGCCCACGCGCTGGCCTACGAGGCCGATGCCCAGTGGCCCCGCCTGTCGCCCAAGCTGCAGGAACTGTTGACCGAGGGCCGCGCGACGAGCCGCGCGGATTACGCGCGCGACCGCGCGCTGGTGCCGCGGCTGGCGGCCGCTCTCGATGCCATCTTCGCCGGCGTCGATGTGCTGATCAGCCCGAGTGCGGCCGGCGTGGCGCCGTTGCGCGAGGCGGGCACGGGCGATCCCCTGTTCAACCGGCTCTGGACCCTGGCCGGCACGCCCGCGATCAATGTGCCCGGGCTGCGGGACCCGGCGGGATTGCCGCTGGGCGTGCAGGTGGTGGCCCCCGTCGGCCGGGACGCCGCCGCGATCGAGGCGGCGGCCTGGCTGGAAAAGCGGTTGGCGGGGTAGTTTGTCCGCGCGCCCTCACCCTCCCGCCCGCCGTTTTGCGGGCGAAGGGTGGGGGTGTCGCCGCGGCTCCTACTTCCCCGTCGCCTTGGCGATCAGGTCGGTCGCGACGAAACTCTTATAGTCCGGCTGTGCCCCCAGGTTGCCGAGCGCGATCTGGGTGTCGAGGCTCAGCTTCAGCGCCTCGGGCGTGATGTCGACCGTCGGCGGATAGACGCCGTCGGTGATCATGCGGTTGACCGCGGCCTCGACCACCACGGGATCGATCGTGGGGAACTCCTTCTTGGCGATGGCGATCGCGCCCGGCCCGTTCGACTGGATATATTTCAGGGCGAGGTTCATGCCGACGACGAATTTCTGCAGCATCGCCGGGTCGGTATCCGTGCGTGCCGCCATGGCCGAGAATTCATAGGGGCCATAGAGCTTCGGAAAACCCAGGACCACTTTCATGCCCTTGGCGACGGCCTGGTCCACGCCCGGCTCGTACATGACGGCAAGCTTGCCCTGGCCGGCCATCAGCGGCCCGATCTCGCTGCCCAGCGGCACCTGGATCATGCTGACGTCCTTCTCCGCGTCCATGCCGTTTTCCTTCAAGAGCTTCAGGAACAGCGACGTGCTGGTCGTCGGCATCGTCCCGGTGATCACGGTCTGGCCCTTGATGTCCTTGATGGTCTTGAACGGGAAATCCGGTGTCGCCAGGATCCAGACCGCGGCGCCATTGACCACGTTGGCCACGATCCGCACCGGGGCCCCCTTGGCGGCTGCGATCGCGGCCCATTCCGGCCCGTGCAGCGACAGCTGCGCGCTCTTGGACAGCACCGCCGACAAGGCCGCACTGGGGGAGCCCGCGGTCTCCTTATCGATATCCAGGCCTTCCTTGGCGAACAGCCCCTCGTCGATGCCGACATAGAGCGGCAGATACAGCATGGACTGGAACGCCTGCGAGACGGTGACCTTGGTGTTTTCGGCGTGCGCCGGCACGCCCAGCGACAGGGCGGCAAGCGTTGCCAAGGCGATGAACGGCTTGAACATGAACGTCCTTCCTTATGAGGGGCGAGGCCAGGGTCAGACCCTGAGGTCCTGGCGCACGCTGTCGAGTTTCCAGGGCAGGCTTTTCCGCTCGACCAGATCGATGATGAAATAGAGTCCGAAGCCGATCGCCATAAGCGTGAACAGGCCGAGCCAGACCGTGTTGAGGTCGTAGAGGCTGGAAGCGGTGAACACGAGATGGCCCAGGCCGTGCTGGGACGAGATGAACTCACCCACCACCGCGCCGACCAGGCCGAAACCCACATTGATGCGGAAGGTCGCGATGATGCCGGGCAGCGCCGACGGCACGATCACCTTGCGGAACACCTGATCCTTGTCGGCACCCAGGGTCACCAGCAGGCTTTGCAGATCCGGGTCGGCTTCCTTCGCCGCCTGATAGGCCGCGATCAGCGCCACGATCGCGGTCAGCGAGATGGCGAGCGCGATCTTGGAGGTGAGGCCGGTGCCGAACCACAGGATGATGATCGGCGCGAAGGCGATCTTGGGCACGCTGTTGAAGGCGACGATCATCGGCTCGACCGTGCGTGCGACGAAGCGCGAATACCACAGTCCCAGCCCGATCAGCGAACCGGCGAAGGTGCCGACGACGAAGCCCACGATGGATTCATACAGCGTGATGCCGGTGTCGTAGAACAGCGAGCCGTTCGACACGTCACGCACCAGCTCGCCCCAGATGCCGACCGGCGATCCGACCAGGAACGCCTGGATCCAGCCGGCGCGGACGCCGCCCTCCCAGCCCGCCAGCAACAGGATCACCAGGGTCAACTGGATGGCGGCGCGGCCGAACGCGGTGTCGAGCGGGGCGGCGCGCTTCATGGTTGGACCCGTTTGGTCTGGATATCCAGCTCACTGCAGAGCGCGTGGAAGTAACCTGAGAAATGCGGATCGCTGCGCGCGCCGATCGGCGAGCGTTCGGCGATCTCGATATCGTGCAGCGCCTTGACCCGGGTCGGCCGGTGGCTCAGCACGACGACCTTGCGCGACAGCGCCACCGCCTCGTCGATGTCGTGGGTCACCAGCACGACGGTCTTGTGGAAGCGCTCGACCGCCTCCATCAGCACGCCTTCCAGATAGAGGCGCGTCTGGTAATCCAGCGCCGAGAACGGCTCGTCCAGCAGCAGGATATCCGGATCGACGATCAGCGTGCGAATGAGCGCAACGCGCTGGCGCATGCCGCCCGAGAGCGCGCGCGGATATGAATTCTCGAACCCGGCGAGGCCATAGGTCGCCAGATAATCCATCGCCTTGTCGCGCGCTTCCCTGGGGGCCATGCCGCGCACTTCGAGGCCGAGCACGACATTGCCCAGGACCGTGCGCCAGGGCAGCAGCAGGTCCTTCTGCATCATATAGCCGACCCGGCCGCGTAAACCGTCGACGGGTGCACCCTCGTACAGCAGCGTGCCCGCGTCCGGCTCCAGCAAGCCGGCGATGATGTTGAAGATCGTGGTCTTGCCGCAGCCCGACGGCCCGATGATCGACACGAAATCACCCTCGGCGATCTCGAAATCGAGCCCATCGAGCACGGGTGTCGCGCCAAAGCGCTTGGCGATGCCGCGCAGCGCGAGCTTGGGCGGGGGGAGGAGGGTGGGGAGCGCAGCGGGAAGGGCCATGGTTGCTTGCAAGAGCAAGCGTCATGCCATGACGGAAGGTGAGCGGGAGCGGCGGGGCGCGGGGTGGGCAGCGATTAAATTTCCGGCAGAACAGGTGGGGAAGGGGCTGGAGTTTAGGCGGGAGTGAGGCTGCTCACCGGCATGCTTCCGGCTGAATCGCTCCAGCGGCTGACAGGGGCTCATCGTCGGATCGCTGTTACCGTGCCGGGTATGGCGAGATTCACCCCGATTGGCCCTGCGAATGCCCTACTTCCGGCCGCGTTACTCTTTGGAGCGCCCACGGTAGCGCCACGACGAACTCGATTTCCGGCGGGTCCGCATCGACGTTAAGCTTCGGCTTGATGAAACGGACGATCTCCTCCGCCAAATCGGGCGAGGCGCCGATCTCAGGCCGGAGCACAACGAAGATCTTGATCAACTCGCCATGCAGCCGGTCGGGTTTCCCGATCGCCGCCGCCGCGGCAATGGCTCGGTGCGAGGCAAGAAATACCTCGATCTCGGCGATCCCTTCGGCGGCGCGGACGCCGCTGCCGACACTCTCGACATTGCGTCCCAGAAAAAAGAAATTCCCGTCCTGATCGATCATCGCTTTGTCGCCGGTCATGTAAAAGCGTGGCCCATGCCGAAAGCGGTCGGCCGTGCCGTCGCCGTCATTTTCATAACCCGCGAACCAGTAGAGTTCCGACTTCTCGATATCGACGGCGATCTCGCCCTCCGTGCCGGGCGCGACCGGGCTCCCCGCGGCATCGAGCAGCACGATGCGATACCCCGGCAGCGAGCGGCCCAGCGACCCGGAGAGGCGCGGGAACTGCAGTCCGGGCGCATGCGGATTGGCGATGATGATGCCGAGTTCCGCCTGGCCGTAATTGTCGCCCACCCGCACACCGAACCGCTGTTCGGCCCAGCCGATCAGGTCTTCGGACAGCCATTCGCCGATTGCCGAGGCGGCGCGCAGGCGCAGCCCGGCGGGCGGCGGGTGCATTGCTTCCGCACCGCGCATCTTGTGATACCAGGACGGGGGCGCCAGCAGGTTGGTGACGCCGAACTTGGTCAGCACCCGATAGATCTGGCCGACATCGAAGGGACCGTCGCAGAAGATCACGCTGCGCCCGAGCAGCAACGGGCCGAGTACGGCGTAGTAGAGGCCGCCGGCCCAACCGGGATCGGCAATATTCCAGAAGACGTCATCCTCACGCACGTCGAGGCTGACGCGCATGTATTGCTCGATCGACGCCAACGCCTTGATCGGGACGGACAGGCCGCGCGGCGAATTCGTCGTCCCCGCGAGATAGAGCAGCGCGAAGGTGTCGTCCCCGGCGAACGTCGCGACCGCATCGATCGGCGCCGCTCGATGCAGCGACGACCAGAACAGGGTGGCGCCGAGCGGGCCGGCGGCCGCGCCTTCGTTCTCGACGAGCACGATGCGAAGCGCCGGCGACGTCGCGATCTCGTAGGAGAGCTTGTTATGGAACGTTCCGTTGGTCACCACGGTGCGCGCGCCGCAATGCTCCAGACGATAGGTCACCTGCTGCGTTCCCAACGCCGTGAACAACGGCACATGGACGGCGCCGAGGCGCCAGGCCGCCAGCATGGTGATTAGCACCTCCGGGCCCTTCGGCAGCAGCGTCGCCACCCGGTCGCCCCGCTTCACGCCAAGTGACCGCAATACCGCGGCGAAGCGCTTGGAATGCTCCTGTAGTTCGGCATAGCTGAGGCGCGAGGTATGGCCGGCGGCGGTCTCGTGCAGCAGGGCGGCCACGGCGCCGCGCCGTGCATCGGGATAGTGATCGCACAGCAGCGCTGCCAACGGCACTGACGGACCGGAGTATTTCGCCGACGAGAGCGTCGCGATCCGCCTGAGATCATCGGCGGGCAACTGGTGCGCGCTGATCCGTACGGCAGCAATGCTGCCCATGACGAACAGTTCGGCACCGAGGAAATAGCGGCGCGTCTCGGGCGCCTGCTCCAGCAGGCCCTCGCGGATCAGAGCCGCCAGTAACCGATGCACCGTCGGCTTGGCGAGACCCGTATCGGCGACAAGATCGGTCAGCCGGGCGCCGCGACTGCCGTGCGCCGCGATCTCCCGCAGCAGCAGTACGGCCCGCTCGAAACTCTGGGTTCCCGTCGCGCCGGGAGTCGTGTCGGGTGACTCAATCATTGGAGGAGGAATCCATCTCAATATCGGCAGTACGGATAGGTCCATATTATGGATGTATTTGGGAGTCGCGGGGGAAAAATTCAATAAGCCGGAAATCGATACTGATCTTTCCGAACTCGATTGCCTCGCCTATCCCCCGAGACTATAGTAAAGCGACAAATACATTGGCAGCAAAAGGTCCAGATGATGGACTTTTTTTTAATGAACTCCGCACGGACGGCGATCATCGCGGCCGACCGCCCGGTGCCATACCAGCATCCCCAAAGCCACAATAACGCTGCAGCGCCTCCATGCCGGACGACGATTGCAGCGGCCAAAAAGGGAGAACGCCATTATGAACGGGTGCGTCAAAGCTCTCGCCCTATCGACCGTCTCGGTCACTGCCATGATCGTCTTCGCGACACCGTCCTCCGCTGCGACATGCGCCAGCCTCGCCGGACTGGCGCTGCCGCATGCCACGGTCACCGCTGCCCAATCGGTGATCGGCGGATCGTTTACCCCACCGGGCACGACCACAGCGATTACCGGCCTGCCGCCCTTCTGCCGGGTTGCGGTCACCTCGACTCCGACCAGCGATTCCCTAATCAAGCTCGAAGTCTGGATCCCGACCGGCGGCGGTTTCAACGGCAAATACGAACAGCTCGGCTGCGGCGGCTTCTGCGGCAGCATCGGCTATAACGCCCTCGCCACCGCCATCAAGCGCGGCTACGCCGGCGCCGCGACCGATGACGGCAGCCAGGCCGGCGGGCTCGGCACCTTCGCCTTGGGCCATCCGGAGAAGATCGTCGATTTCGGCTATCGCGCCCTGAAGGAGACGACCGACAAGGCCAAGGCGATCATCGGCGCTTTCACCGGCCACGGCCCGCGGCGGTCCTATTTCGCGGGCTGCTCGGACGGCGGGCGCGAGGCGCTGATGGAAGCGCAGCGCTATCCCGACGATTTCGACGGAATCATCGTGGGTTCGCCGGCCAACGCCTGGACCCATCTCTTTTCGGGCTTCATCTGGAACGAGCAAGCCCTGCTCGACAATCCGGCAAGCTACATTCCGCCCGCCCTTCTGCCGGTCCTGAGCAATGCGGCGCGTGCCCAATGCGCAGCACAGGACGGCGGTGTCGCCAGCGACAAGTTCCTCAATGACCCGCGCGATTGCAATTTCGACCCGAGGCAGGTCCAGTGCAAGGCCGGCCAGGATCCCAGCACCTGCCTGAGCGCGGCCCAGGTGACGGCGGCGCGGAAAATTTACAGCGGCCCGCACGATCCGCACACCGGCAAGCTGATCTTCCCGGGCTATGAACCGGGCACCGAGGCCAATCCCCTGAATTGGCCGCTCTGGATCGTCGGCGCCTCGCGTGCCGCCGATCTGTCAAACAGCCTGGCGCAGGGGCAGGCCCTGCAACAATTCTTCGGCAACAGCTTCTTCGCCGACTTCGTGTTCCAGAACCCGAACTTCAATTTCCGCACCTTCAATTTCACCAAGGACGTCGACACCGCCGATGACGGCGTCGGCCAGATCGTCAATTCAACCAATCCCGACCTGCGGCCGTTCAAGCGCCACGGCGGCAAGATCATCCATTATGTCGGCTGGGCGGATTCGGCGATCGCGCCCGCAAACAGCATCAATTACTACAACGAGGTCACGGATGTGGTCCGCGATGCCGGCGACCACGGCGACCGTTTCGAGGACACCAAGGATTTCTATCGTCTGTTCATGGTCCCCGGCATGGCACATTGCGGCGGCGGCGACGGTCCGAACGCGTTTGGCAACGGCGCAGACGCGCCGGTGGTCGATGCCCGGCACGATCTGCTGAAGGCGCTCAACCTTTGGGTCGAGGAGGGCGTCGCCCCGGCAAAGATCATCGCCACGAAATACATCAACGACAGGCCGGCGAGTGGCGTGGCCTTCCAGCGGCCGCTCTGCCCCTACCCCCAGACGGCGCGTTACAAGGGAACCGGCACCACGACGGACGAGGATAATTTCACCTGCGTCAGAGACGAGCGGGATGACGACCCGCGGAACTAGAATCGTCGGCTAGGACATTCAAGAACGATCAACCAGACCCGAAGGGCGCGTTCTCGCCCCCTTCGGGTCTGGTGCCGCCTGCGTCGGGCGCAATCCGGGCCGACGGAATTGGGCCGGAAGCAGACTGGCAGCCTTGGACGATGGGAACGCCGAAGCGGAGATTCGCTTTGGCGCCCCTTCATGAGAGGCTAATCGGCTCGGCTCGGCAGGTTTGGGCCTCATCGGGAGTATCGATCAGACTATGGCTCATTCTTTCGATCAGGGACGCTAGGTCCTTGTCGCGAGAACCTCCTTGAATGTTCGCCAAGGCGGATACGAATGATCGACAAACACCGGAGACATACAGGCGTGCTTTCACGCTGATCGGACGATGAACGCCGAATAAATCTTCCTTCGCGCCAGCGCGCCGTCGTGGTTGCCAGCCTGCGTAGGGCTTGAGGACAAACTTCCATTCGACGCGGTCCGGCGCAGGAACATCTGCTGCCTGCGGCTTCGGCTCAAATCGCCAGGAGTTCTCTCTCCCCTGCTCCATTTCACCCGCAAGATAGCGACGCAGTTCAGCGGTCCGAAATCCCGGAACCGAACCGATCGTCCCAACTTCGATGCGCGTCGCGCCGCTCGTTGAGGTCATTTGACCGCTGGTGGCAGCGAAAGCACTCTGCGCCATGGTCGCGTAGAGACCACTGAGGGCTAGCCAGAATAAGAAAGGAAATGCGTGATTTCGCACAATAGTCTCCAGTGATCCCCAGGCGTACTCACGCTGGGTTTTTCTTGCGTCAGCCAAGAGCCGCCAGCCTGAGTGGCGGTTATTTTGCTTGGGAGAAGAGCGAACTACTCAATTCGCTGACGCTATTTCGGGGGCAGCGGGGGCGACGTCATTGCGATTCCACCATCCTCCCCCGAGCGAGGCAAACAGGGCCGCCGTGTCGCTCAGCCTGCGGGCCTGCGCCTGGACGAGCGCGCTACGCGAGGTTTGGTGGAGCTGCTCCGCGGCCAGGACCGAAAGGTATGACCCGGCGCCGAGCCTGAGTTGCCCGCGGGCGATCTCGACGCTCCGCGCAGCTGCCCGCTCCGAAGTGACCGCCGCCTGCAACCCGTCGGCATCCGACTGCAACGCAACCAGCACGTCGGCGACATTCTGGAACGCGGTGATCAGCGTCGAGCGATATTGGGCCACCGACACGCCGAACTCCGCTTCGACAGCGCGCTGGCGATGCCGCAACGTGCCGCCGTCAAAGATCGGCTGTACCAGGCCCGCTGCGAGGTTGAAGAACTGGTTGTAGGGCGTGAACGCGTTCGCGATGCTGTTCGGCGATGTGCCCAGCGAAGCTGTGAGCGATACCTGCGGCAGCCGGTTGGCGATCGCGACGCCGATCTGCGCACTGGCGGCCTGCATGCTTGCCGCCGCCGCGCGGATGTCGGGCCGCTGCTCGACCAGTCTCGAAGACACGCTCACCGGCAAGTCCTGCGGCAAATGGAGCGAAGCGAGATCAAAATTCTGGGCGACGGGGTCGTTCGGAAATCCGCCGGCCAAGGCCGCCAACAAGTGCTGCTGCTGTATCAACTGGCTCTGCAGCGGTATCAGGACTTGCTGGGCCTGGGCCAGCACCGCCTCCTGCCCCAGCAGGTCGGCTTGCGCCATTTCGCCTGTGCTGTATTGGCGCCGGATGATGTCACGGATTTCCGTGTCTGCCTTGATCGTGTCCTGTTGTGCTCCGATCAGGTCGTGCAGCAGCGCTTCCTGCACTGCGGCAGCCACGACGTTCGAGGTCAGCGACAGATAAGTCGCCTCCAACTGGAACTTCTGGTTCTCCGCCTGCGCGGCCAGGGACTCGACCGTCCTGCGATTGAGGCCGAACACATCCGGCGTGTACGCGATCGAGAGCTGCGCCGTGAACAGCGAATAATAGGGGCTGCCCGACGCCGAAACCGGCGAAAGCGCCCGCGTCGGCGTCAGATTGCGAGCGTCCGACAGTCCCGCCGTGACGGTTGGGTAAGAGGCGCCCTGCTGCGCCAGGACATTTTCATGCGCCACGCGGAGCGTCGCCTGGGCAGCGGTGATGGTCGGGTTGGCTTTCAGCGCCTTCTCGATCAGATCGTTCAGCGGCTGCGACCGAAACGCCGCCCACCATTGGCCAGGCATATCCATGTCCTGGACGAAGCGCTGCGCCTCGCCCTGTTGGATGGGGGCGGACGTGGTTTGACCGGCCAGCGGCCCATAACCCGCCCCTTCGGGCGCCGCCGGGCTGGCAAAGTCGGGTCCGACCACGCAGCCGCAAAGCGAGCCGGCGAGCGCAAGGGCCATATAGGCCGTCACGGTGTTCATGCTGAGGGTCCTCATTCTGCGGCACTCAAGACGCTCGGCGCGGGTTGCTGCGCCACCGTGCCCCGGCGGCCCCTGAACCAGGGATAGACGGCGGGCAGCACCAACAGGGTCAGCAGGGTCGCCGTCACCAGCCCGCCGATGACGACGGTCGCGAGCGGCCGCTGCACCTCCGCGCCGGCGCTGGTCGAGATCGCCATCGGCAGGAAACCCAGGCTCGCGACCGTCGCCGTCATCAGCACGGGCCGCAGACGCAGCATCGCGGCATCAAAGGCGGCACGGACCGGGTCGAGCCCTTCCTCCCGCTTCTCCTCGATGGTGGTGACCAGCACCACGCCGTTCAGCACCGCGATGCCGAACAGCGCGATGAACCCGACCGCAGCCGAGATGCTGAAGGGCAGGCCCCGGGCCGTGAGCGCGAGGACGCCGCCGATCGCTGCGAACGGCACGTTGCAGAAGATCATCGTCGCCAGGCTCAGGCGCCGGAACATGATGAACAGCAGCGCAAAGATCAGAGCCAACCCTGCCGGAACCACGACCAGCAGCCGCGAGACCGCATCCTGCAGGTTCTTGAATTGGCCGCCCCATTCGATCGAGTACCCACTGGGCAGCTTCACGCGGGCCGCCACCGCCTTCTGGGCATCGGCAACGAAACTGGCGACGTCGCGCCCCCGAACGTTGGCCTGCACGGTGATCTTCCGGCGGCCATGCTCCCGATCGATCTGGGCCGGGCCCTCCTCCATCCGGATGTCCGCCACCTGGCTCAGCGGCACGGAACGGCCGGTGCCGTCCGAGATGCGCAGGCTCGAGATGCGGGCGAAATCGCTGCGGTCCCGGGGGCTGAGCCGGACCCGGATGTCGAAGCGTGCCGCCCCCTCGACCATGGTGCCGACCGTTCGGCCGCCCAGGGCCTCGACCTCGTCCAGCACTTGGCTGGCGTTCATGCCGTACCGCGCGATCGCCGCCCGATCGACGATGATCCTCAGGTAGGGTTGTCCGGCCGTCTGCTCCGCCTGAACGTCAGCCGCCCCGGGGACGCCCGACAGGGCGGCAGCCACGCCTTGCGCCGCCGTTCGCAGCGCGTCCGCGTCGTCGCCGTAGATGACAGCCGCGACGTCCGAGCGCACGCCTTGCAGCATGTCATCCATCCGCATCTCGATCGGCTGCGCCCAGCTGAGCTGCAAGCCCGGCACACTGTCGTTCAATGCCGCCGAAAAGGCGCTGATCAGCCCCTCCCGGTCCTGCGC
The DNA here is from genome assembly GCA_028288725.1 of Rhodospirillales bacterium. Classification (GTDB taxonomy): domain Bacteria; phylum Pseudomonadota; class Alphaproteobacteria; order ATCC43930; family CGMCC-115725; genus Aliidongia. The sequence continues at coordinate 13,649 of JAQGIC010000106.1, read as the reverse complement.
CGTCCGCCATTCGGACCGCGGCTTGAGCATGATGAAGGTGTCGCTCTGCTCCACACCCATCGGGTCCGTCGGGATCTCGGAGCTGCCGCCGAGCGTGACGGCGGTCTTTACCTCGGGGAATTTCAACAGGGTCTGTTCGATCATCGTCTGCGTCTTGACCGCGCTCGAAAGCCCGATGCTCGGCAGCTTGGTCGTCGTCACGGTCAGCGCGCCCTCGTCCAGGCGCGGGATGAACTCGCCGCCGAGATGGGTGGCGAGAATGCCGCTTCCCAGCAGGAGCAGAACCGCGAGGCCAAGGGTCCAGCCGGGATGCCGGGTCGTGCGGATGAGCAGCGGCGAGTAGGCCCACCGGGCCCATACGATCAGGCGGCTCTCCTTTTCAGCGATCCGCCCGCGCAGGAGAAAGCTGGCCAGGACCGGCATCAGCGTCAGCGTCAGCACCAGCGAGGCGATCAGGGCGAAGATGACCGTCAACGCCATCGGACGGAACAACTTGCCCTCGATGCCCTGCAGACTGAGGATCGGTAGATAGACCACCGTGATGATCGCCACGGCGAACACGATTGGCCGAGCCACTTCGCGTGCCGCGCTGCGCACGACCTCGTCGACCGGACGATGCGGAGCATCGGCCCGCCGGCGCACCACGTTCTCGATCATCACCACCGCGCCGTCGACGATCAGGCCGAAGTCGATGGCGCCGAGGCTCATCAGATTGCCCGATAGACCCGCGAAATACATTGCCGTGGCCGCCGCAAGCATCGAAAGCGGGATGGCGGAGGCGACGATGAGGCCGGCGCGCGCATTGCCCAGCAAGGCGAACAGCACCACCATCACCAGCACCGCGCCCTCCGCGAGGTTGTGCTCCACGGTGTGGATCGTCAGCCCGATCAGGTCCGCCCGATTGTAGTAGGGAAGGATCTCGACGCCCGGCGGCAGGCTTGGCCGGATGTCGTCGACCGCCTCGGCCACGCTCTGCGCGACCGCGCGGGTGTTCTCCCCCATCAGCATCAGCGCGACGCCGACGACCGTCTCGCCCTTGCCGTCCCGCGTAACGGCGCCGAGCCTCGGGCGCGCCGCCGCCGCGATGGTGGCGACATCGCGCACATAAAGCGGCGCCCCTCCCTCGCTGGTGCGCAGGACGATGTTGCCCAGGTCGGCCGGGTTCTGCACCAACCCCTCGCCGCGAATCACGGCCTGTTCGCCGTTATGCTCCAGGGTGGCGCCGCCGCGGGCGCCGTTGTTGCGCTGGACGGCATCGAATATGTCGCCGATCGAGAGGCCGTAGCGGGTCAGCGCATTGGCTGAGACCTGGATCTCATACGTCTTCAGCTCGCCGCCATTGGCGTTCACGTCGATGACCCCAGGAACCTGGCGGAGGCGCGGAGCGATCTGCCAGTCCAGGATCGTGCGCAGGTCCATCGCGGAGGTGTGGGCGCCGCGCACCTCGAACTGGTAAATCTCGCCCAGGCCGGTGGAGATCGGCCCGAGTTGCGGCGGGCTCGCCTCGGCAGGCAGTTGCACCTGCGGCAGGCGGCTGCTGACCAGGTTGCGCGCCGCATAGATGTCGACATCGTCGGCGAACCGCACGTAGATGACCGAGAGGCCGTAGCGCGAGACCGAGCGCAGGTTGTCCATATGCGGCATGCCCTGCAGCGCCAGCTCCAGGGGCGCCGTGATGAACCGCTCGACGTCGAGGGGGCCCAGGCCCGGCGATTGCGTGATGACCAGGACTTGCCGGGGTGAGATGTCCGGTTGGGCATCGATCGGCAGGCGCCGCAGGCTGGCCCAGCCGGCGACGACCAGGATCACGATCAGCATGATGACGATGATGCGGTTGGCGAGTGCCGCATCGACGAAGCGCGCGAACATGTTGGTTCCTTTCAGCCGGCGTCGGGGATCGATGACTGCATCAGGGCGGCTTTCAACCAGAAGCTGCCGTCTGTCACGACGGGGGCCTTGGCTGCCAGCCCTTCCACGATCTCGGTGAAGCCGCCGCTGCGCAGACCGAGGCGGACGAAATGCCGGTCGAAATGCCCCGGCCCGGCAGGCGTGAAGACGACGGGCTTGCCATCGATGTCCTGCAGGGCAGAATCGGGCACCATGATGCTGTCCCGGCCGAGCGGGAACTTGATCTCGGCCGTCACGAACATGTTGGCGCGCAGCGCGCCATCGGGATTCGGCACCTCGCATCGCACCCTGGCCGTCCCGCTGCGGGGATCGATCTGGTCGGGTATATAGGCGACCCGCCCGACGAAGGTGCGCCCTGGGTAGGCATCGACGCTGACCGTCACGGTTTCGCCGACCTGGAGGGCGCCCAGATCCCGCTCGACGACATCGGCCTCGACCCAGACGGTCGACAGGTCCGCCAGCGAGAAGAGCTGCCGGGCGGTATCGACGAGTTCGCCTGGCACGGCCCCGATCGAATGGATGATGCCGTCGAAGGGCGCGACGATCACGCCGCGGGAGTTCGCCGGCCCCTGAACGACCGAGGCGATGTCGTTCGCCGGTGCGTCTTGGGGCCCCGCCGGCATTTGCCGCTGCTCAGTCTCCTTCCACTGCTGCAGTTCGGCCTCGCGAGTGCGCGTCGTGGCGTCGGTCCGGGCGACTTCGGCGCGGCGGCGCTCAAGCTCGCTCTGGGCCAATCCGCCGATGCGCACGAGTTCTCCCGCGCGGTTGTAAGCGGCCTGGGCGGCACTGGCCTCCGCCCTCGCCTGCACGAGCGAGGCCTGCGCGGCCGCGATGTGGCTCCGCGTGTCGCCAAGGTCGAAGTTGTCGAGCAGCGCCAGCCGCTGGCCCGCCCGTACCGGCTGGCCGACGGCGACTTCGATGGACTGGATCCGCCCGCGCGCCGGGGGGCTCAACTGCGCCATCCGCAGCTCGTTGAAGGCGACGACTCCGGTCGCGCTTACGGTTCGCACGAGCGGCTGGACGTCGGCCGTGGCGAGGTGCAGGTCCATATTTTGCAGGGCCGGCGGCGCCACGTCGACGCTGCCGGACGATGGCTGAGCCGTCTCGGCTGCGGGCGCTGACGCTGCGGCGCTCGGCAGGCCTGCCGGGGCATGGCCGGCCTCGAAGCCTCCCGCGGCGGCTACCAGGGCGCTCGCTCCCATCAGGAGCATGATCCGGGACCGTCTCATGGCACGCGACCCTGCCCGAGAATCGGCTCCTGGACGGTCATCGAGATGTGTGTGTTTCGCATTTGGCCATACCCATCCGAGCGGTGAACTTCGGTGGGAGACTGACCCATGTGCCGTGACGTGAACCTGACGGGGCCCACGTCCGACCGTCAGCTTGGCGTAAGCTGATTGACGGATATAGGATCAAGTCCGGGAGGCGGTGCGATGCGTGTTCTATTGGTCGAAGATGAGCCGCATATCGGCTCGGCTGTTCAGGAGCACGTTCGGGCCGCCGGCCACGCCGTCGACTGGGTCCGCCAAATCGGCGCCGCAGATGACGCAATGCGCTCGGTGCCGTACGATGCGTTGCTGCTCGACCTTCATCTACCGGATGGTCGGGGGCTGGACTTCCTGAAAAAATTGCGGCGACGGGGTGATGCGCTTGCGGTCGTTATCTTGACCGCGCGCGATCAGGTAAGCGACAGGATCGAGGGGCTCAAGGCCGGGGCGGACGACTATCTGGTGAAGCCGTTCGACCTCGATGAGATGAATGCGCGGCTCGGGGCGGTCGCGCGCCGCTATCAGGGCAACGCGATCCCGACAATCCAGCTCGGGCCCGTTGAACTCGAGCCGGAGGCGCGCCTTGCCCGCCTCAATGGGAGGTCCGTGGAGGTGACCGCGCGCGAGTGGGCTGTGCTCGATGTCCTCCTTCGACGCCCGAACTCGACCGTATCCAAGGAAGCGATTGAGGATGCGCTCTATGCGTTCGGAAGCGAGATCGAAAGCAATGCAATCGAGGTGTACGTCAGCCGTATTCGTCGGAAATTCGGCCGAGACTTCATCCGGACCGTTCGCGGGCTCGGCTACAGCTTGACAGGTTAGGCAGATGGCAAATCGCAGCATCGTATCGCGTCTGATTTGGCTGATCGCGTCGGCTTTGGCGGTGGTCTGGCTGCTCGGCAGCGTTGCCGCCGCGCTACTGACCCGCTTCGAGGTCAACGAACGGCTGGACAATGCTCTGGAGGAGGTTGCCCAGCGCCTGATGCCGGTGGTGGATGGATCATACCTGGAGCCAGAAGCGATGCGGTCTTTGGGCGAGCACATGCTGCCCGCCGTGGACCAACGGGCGATCGCCTACCAGATCCTCGGCAGCGCGGGTCAGATCATCCTACGCTCGCCCAATGCGCCAGATGAACCGTTCGACGGCACCCCGCAGGCCGGCTTTCATGACGCGCCGCATTATCGAATTTATACCGCGCCGGCGACCACAGGTCCGTACTGGCTTGCCGTCGCCGAGCCGCAAATACACCGCAATGAGGCGATCGGTCGGGCTATCGAACTTGCGATCCTGCCCCTGCTGGCGTTCCTGCCGCTCTCCTGGATCGTGATCCGATGGGCAGTACGTCGCAGCTTCCGGCCGCTGATCAAGCTGCAGAGCGAGATCGGCACGCGGAGCGGAACAAACCTCGCGCGGATTCCAGACCTGGAATTTCCAGCCGAGCTGGTGCCCATCCATATGGCAGTCAACCGGCTGCTGGAGCGCCTCGAGCGCGCATTGACCACGGAGCGACAGTTCGCCGCCAACAGCGCGCACGAATTGCGGACGCCGATTGCAGGAGCCCTCGCTCAGATGCAGGTTTTGTCTGCGCAGTTGAACGATCCGCGGCATGCCGAGCGCGTCGGCGTGATTATCCGCCAGATCAAAGGCCTCGGCGAATTGACCGAGAAGCTGCTGCAGCTCTCTCGGGCCGGGGCGGGCCTCGCGCTCGGCCGCCAACCCGTCGACTTGTTGCCCGCGCTGAAAGTCCTGGTCGACGAGTTCCGCCGCCAGGACGGGCTGAGAGAGAGGCTTGAGATTGAATTAGGCGACACCGCGGAATTCATTGTTCACTCGGACATCGATGTTCTGGGCATCGCCATTCGCAACCTTCTCGAGAATGCCGCGCGGTACGGTGCAGCCGATGAGCCTATCTATGTTTTCGTGCGCGGGAACTCAATCGGGGTAGTCAGCGGCGGCGCGGTGCTGAGTCCGGACCTGCTCGCGGTCTTGACGCAACCGTTTCAACGCGGCACGACGGTAGGCCCGGGACGCGGCCTCGGCCTCGCCATCGTCGACAGCATCATGCAGCAGGTCGGCGGCTCTTTGCGGCTGTCATCGCCGCCGGAGGGACGCACGGCAGGATTCGAGGCACTCCTCGTCTTCCCGCAACCCGCACTCGTCACGCCGGTCCTCTTTGCGGAAAAGCCGAAGAAGAGACTCCAACGACGATCGACGCAGACACCGGCGTTAGAGTCAAATCTCATTGTCAGGGCCAGAACCTGAGCGGGACGTCGTGGCACGGGACCGGGCTCTGATTGCCGGCGAGAGTGTGTTTCGCAGCTTCGAGCTGTTGTCCTCACGCCCCCCGGAGGAACCCGATCACGCCGGCTGCTGCGATCACGGCCGGGCCGCTGCCGCGGCCGATAGACGTCGCGGGTCCAGGGCCCATCGGTGACGGGGAATTTCCCGTAGTCCGATAGCACCGCCGCAGCGTCGGGCTTCGGCGGCGAACTCACCCGCGTGCGCCCAGCACCAGATCCAGCAGCCCATGGCCCTCGGGCAGGCCCGGCCCGGGTTCGACGGCCACGTCGCGCGCGTCGAGCGGTTCGCGGCATTCGGAGCAGACCGTGACCGGGTCCAGCAAGGCGCCGCAGCCGCGATGGCGGTAATGCACCGGCCGGGCCCTGCCGTCGGCGCCATGGGTATCGCCCCAATGCACCAGGGCCATCAGCACGGGATAGAGCGCCATGCCCTTGTCGGTCAGGCGATAGTCATAACGCGCCGGCCGGTCCTGGTACGCGCTGCGCACCAGCACGCCGGTCTTGACCAGTTTCTTCAGGCGATCGGCCAGCACATGGCGCGTGACGCCCAGCCGCTCCTGGAACTGCTCGAACCGGCGCACCTTCAGGAAACAGTCGCGCAGGATCAGCAGGCTCCAGCGGTCGCCGATCACCGAGACGGTGCGCGCGACCGAACAGGCCTCCTCATCCAGCATGTCCCAGCGCATCGATCGTTCCCTCGTGCCGGATCCCAGAATCGAACCGGCAGGCCCGGCCTGTCAAGGTTCTGTTTTGGAACGGTGTTGGGGTACGATCCGGCGCCGCTATTTGAAATCGGCGACGACCGTGGCGCTGATCCCCGTCGACACGCTGGTGAATTCCCGTCCGCGCGGCGGGACGACGTCGGTCCCCGATCCCATGAAGTCGATGACCTGGAAGTCGGCCACCGTGCATTTGGTCCGGTTGAGCTCCAACAGCTTCACCGGGGTCACGGCCATCATGATGTCGGCGTCCGGCTGGCCCAGCGCGCCGGACGAACTGACGAAGATGACGCCCGCGGACAAGATCACGGTCCCGGCGCCGCCGGCACTGGTCCGGTCGCCGTTGCCGGGCGGCAGGCAGATCTTGAGCTTCCCGCTCGGCGCGGCCGCCGCCGCACCGCTGGCGAGCAGGCCCAGAATCAAAGCCGCAGAACGCATCGCTCGTCTCCCCTCGATATGGGCCAACTTTTCCGATTGTCGATGTAAACCATAAGTTGTGACAACGAAAGTCCAAAAATGCCTTGGCCGCCGATCCGTGTGCCGATCGGTCGCCTCGGCTTCGCCCGGTTCGGTAATAATAAATCGCATTATCGTCGAGAGAACGATTATCATTACTGCTAAATTATAATAATGCGTCGCAATACAGAAATAATTCGATATTCGATCCTTGATTTCCGCAAAAACTCAGATATTTATCGGCGCCATTACGCACCGGAGTCTCGCCATGCCGACAGCCCATCATCACGAGCGCCATTTCATGGCGTCGGACTCGGTACGCGATGTCGTCATCGGCATGTCGGACGGACTGACCGTGCCGTTCGCGCTGGCGGCGGGCCTGTCGGCGGCGCTGGCCGAGACTGGTACGGTGGTGACGGCCGGCCTGGCCGAGATCGCGGCCGGCGCCATCGCCATGGGGCTGGGCGGCTATCTGGCGGCGCGGACCGACATCGAGCATTACCAGAGCGAATATCGCCGGGAATGGCGCGAAACCGACGAACTGCCCGACGAGGAGCGGCGCGAGGTCGCCTTCATCCTGCGCGAGCAGGGTCTGGACGCGGCCCAGGCCGACACGATCGTCGCCGCCTTGTCGCGGAACAAGGAAAAATGGGTCCGCTTCATGATGCGGTTCGAGCTGGGGCTGGAGGAGCCGGACCCGAAACGGGCCTCCCGCTCCGCGCTGACCATCGGCCTGTCCTATATCATCGGCGGCCTCGTGCCGCTGCTGCCCTATATGCTGGCCGATAACATCGGTCAGGCGTTCCGTTTATCCATCGGCTTCACGCTGGTGGCGCTCATGCTGTTCGGCGCGGTCAAGGGCTGGCTGACCGGCGTGCCGTCCTGGCGCGCGGGCCTGCAGACGGCGCTGGTCGGCGGCCTGGCGGCCGGGGCGGCTTTCATCATCGCAAGGCTGGTGACCAGCGGCTAATAGCCGCTGATCGGCAATGGAATGACCGGCACGGCTCGCCTGTTCATCCTCTGCCCGGCCATGGCGGCCTGGGTCGGGGGTGCGGGGAAGCGTTCATGTCAGTGCCGATCGATCGGCGACCGTCTCGACGGCTGGGGGCTCGTCGCGTCATCGCTGCCGGGTGCGCGGCTTTTCTGATCGGAGCCGCCCCTCCGGCGCTGGCTGGCGAGCCTTGGCTGGAAGTGGGCGATGCCTCGCTGCGCGGCGATGTGGAAATCCTGGCGGCCCATGGGCTGATCGACGGGTCGACCACGACCTGGCCGCTGCCGGCCGGCGGTATCCGCGCCGGCTTGTCCGATCCGGACGCGCTGCAGCAGCAACCGGCCTATGTCCAGGCGGCGGCGGCCCGGGTTCTGGCGGCGCTCGGCCATAGCGGCGTCGCCGGCACCGCCGATGCGCGCCTGACCAACCAGCCCGACGTGGTGCGCGGCTTCGACGCCGAGGCCCGCAACCAGTCCGATGTCAGTGCCGGGGTGGCTTATGCCGGCGACGGGCTCGCCGCCCGGCTCAAGGTCGGCGAGCAATCGCGCGTCGATGGGCGGCAGGGCCGCTTCGCGCTCGACGGCAGCTATGTCGCCGGCAGCTTCCATAATCTGCTGATCTATGGCGGGCTGGTCGATCAATGGTACGGGCCCGGCTGGACTTCCAGCCTGATCCTGTCGAACAACGCGCGGCCGTTTCCCAAGATCGGCATCATGCGCGACGATCCCCATGCGTTCGAGACGCCCTGGCTGAGCTGGCTCGGGCCGTGGCAATTCAATCTGTTCGGCGGCGTGCTCGACGATCCACGCGTCGCGTCCGACCCTGGCTATATCGCCACGCGCGTGTCGATCATGCCGGTGACCGGCCTGGAACTGGCCCTGTCGCGCAACATGATCGTGTGCGGCAGCCGCCATTCCTGCGACCCGGTCGTGTCGTATTTCCATTTCGAGAACACCAACAGCAACCCGAACAACAATGCCGATTCCTCGACGATCGAGCTGAAATACAGTGGCGCGATCGGGCCCCTGCTGATTTCGCCCTACGCGCAATTCTACAACCGCGACAATGGCCCGTTCAGCCATTCCTTCACCAGCCACCTCTACGGCACCTCGTTCGCCGGGCCCTTTGGCGCGGCCGGGTCGCGCTGGCGGGTGACGGCGGAATATGCCGACACCGTGCCGACGTTGGATTTCTTCGACGGCGGCAATGCCAATGGCGCCGCCTATAATTCATTCCGCTATCCGGGCGACGGCTTCCACTATAACGGCCGCGCGCTGGGCTTCTCGCTCGACAGCGATTCCAAGCTGCTGTCGCTCGCGGCCTCGCTGACCGACACGGCCGGCTGGACCTATCGGCTGACCTATTACAACGCCCAGATCGGCAGCAGCCAGTTGGCGAACGGCACTGCCTTTTACGATCCGGCCGGCGCCTCGAACGTGGTCAGCCTGCGGCCGGTCAAGATCAACGAGCTGGAGGCCGGCATGACCGTGCCGTTCGAGGGCATCACGCTGTCGGGCACGCTGCGCGGCCAGGACAAGCAGGTCTTCCCCCGGACCGGCGCCACCGCCACCGCCGAACTCGACGTGTCGTATCGGTTCTAGCTAGTTAGGGTTTTCCCGCCAAGAGCTCGCTCAAGCCCGTGCCGAGGCGGGCGCGATAGATCCGGTCGATCGCGCCGTCGGCCGCCATGGCGCCGACCGCCTCGTCGATGCGCCGCATCGGCACCGCGTCGCTCTGGCCGAAATGCGGGTAGAGCGGCGTCACGCTGAACGGCGGCGCGAGGTTGCGGATGGGCAGGCGGTCGACGGCGGCGAGCGCGCGGATATTGACCAAATCGCCCAGCAGCAGGTCGAACCGGCCGGCCGCCAGCATGGCCGCCTGCTGCTGGTCGGTCTCCGGTGCCAGATTGCGCTGCAGGCCGGGATGGTTCTGAATCTCGGCCGGATATTTATAAGTGCGGACCAGGCCGACGCTGTGGCCGGTCAGCGCGTCGAGCCCGTCGTAGCGCTGCAGCGGATCGTCGGTCCGCACGAAGAACGCGTTGACGAAGGCCGCGGTCGGGTTGCGGCCCTTCAGGTAATCCGGATAGTCCGAACCGTCCAGGAACAGGTCGGCAGTGCCCTCGGTGACGTCGGAGAGGCAGCGCTGCCACGGCCGTTCGACGAATTGGATCTGATAACCGGCGCGCCGCGCCGCCTCGGTCATGATCTCGACGCTGAGGCCGGCGGCCTTGCCGTCGACCGTCTCCTCATAGGGCGGCCAGGCGACGAAGCAGGCCCTGAGCGCGCCGGCCCGGGCGAGGCCGGGCAGCAGCAATGTCGCAAGGACTAAGGTGCGGAGGACGAAAGGCATCGGGCATCAGCCTAGCGGATAAAATCAGACCGGAGAATCCGTCTGGTTTTCCCATAACTCATTAATCTGGCATGGGTCCATTACGGTCCTGCACTGTCAGTGCGGCGCCATGGTCAGATCCTGGCTGCGATAGCTGTCGCGCGGGCTCGGCTGCCAGCCGGTGACATAGGGTTTGATCAGATGCTCGGCGGCGTAGAAATAGATCGGCGCTACCGGCTGGTCGTCCAGCGCCTGCGCTTCGGCCGCGGCGAACAGGCGGTAATGCTCCGCCAGGGTCGCGGCCCGGCTTGCCTGATAAACCAGGGCGTCATAGGCCTCGCTGCGATAGCCCAGGTCGTTGTTGGCCGAGGTCGAGAGCAGCGCTTCGGCCAAGGGTGCCGGATCCTCGTAGAAGGAAATGTAGGCGGCGCGAAAGGCCTGGGTCGCTTTCTTCTGCCGGCGCGTATCGATGAAGGTCTTGAACTCCTGATTCTCCAGCGTGACCTCGACGCCGAGCGTCTGCTTCCACATGGCGGCCACGGCGATCATGACCTTCTTGTTGTTCTCGCTGGTATTGTACATGAGCGAGATCGTCAACGGCCGGTCCGGCCCGTAGCCCGCCTCGGCATAGGCGGCACGGGCCAGCGTCACGCGCTCCGCCGCCGCCAGACCGGCCCAGGACAGCCGGGGGTTCGGATAGCCCTTGATGCCGGGCGGGATCCAGCCATAGGCCGGCGTGGCGCCGCCGCCCACGACCTTCTCGACCAGCAGCGGCCGATCGATCGCCAGGCTGAGCGCCCTGCGCAGCGCGGGATTGCCCTTGAACGGCGGCTGCTCCTCGTTGAAGCCGATATAATAGATGCCGAGTTCCGGCGCGCTGTGATATTCGGCGGCAAGCTCGCCATGGACCAGGGCCGATTGGTCGTGCGGCACCTCGTCGGTCAGGTCCAGCCCGCCGGCGCGATAGCGCTTCAGCGCCTCGTTCTGATCCTCGATCGGGTAATATTCGACCCGATCGATCGCGACATGGGCATGGTCCCAATAGGTCGGACTGCGCTCCAGCGCCACGCGCGCCTGGGGCCGCCATTCGACCAGACGATAGGCGCCGTTCGAGACGAGGTTGCCCGGCCGGAACGCCTCGCGCCCGAATTTCTCGACCGAGGCGCGCTGGACCGGCCGGAGCCGCGCCAGGATCGCCGGCAGGGCCGGGTTCGGTGCGTCCAGGCGAATTTCGAGCGTGCGCGCGTCGATCGCCCGGACGCCCAGGGCCGTGAGATCCTTTTCGATCCCGGTGCGGATCCGGGCCGCGTTCAGGATCGGGTCGGCCAGGAAGCTGTTGACGAAGGCATTGGCCGGGTCGACCTCCCGGCGCAGGCTATAGACGAAATCCTCGGCAGTGACGGCGTCGCCGGTCGACCAGCGTCCGTCGGGCTGCAAGCGGAAGGTCCAGACCGTCCGGTCGTCGGATACGGTCCAGCTTTCGGCGGCGGCCGGGATGATGGTGCCGCCCGGTCCCGCCGCGGTCAGGCCTTCGAACAGATCCCCCAGGATGCGGTCTTCGGGGATGGTCGCGAACTTCTCCGGATCGAGCGTGCCCGGCTCGGCGCCATTGTCCCGGCGCAGGACTGTATCGGCGAGGGCCGTCTGGCCCAGGAGCGGCATCAACAACGTCAGCGTCAGCAGCGGCGCGCGAACGGCGGCAGAAATCATCAATGAGTTCCAACTTTCCGCGAATGACGGGAGCGGGGACTTAGCCAGCGTTGAGCGTAGGCAGTTCCGAGGGCGAATTCCAAGGAATGTCGAACACGCTGATCGGGCCGACGACGAAGCCGTGTTCGGCCGGATAGCGCTGCGCGAAGCGGATCGCCGCCGCCTTTTTGTCGACGCCGTACAGCACATGGTCGCGGCCGGCGCGCCATTCCGCGGCCATGGGTTCGTCCGGCTCGGCCTTCGGTCGGTAGACCTTGGCCAGGTACGGCCGGTCGCCCGGCTGCACGAAGATCTCGGACATCACCACTTCGCGGATGTGCAGCTTGCGCGCCGCGGTCGCCTTGATGTCCAGCTTCGCGTACTCGTGGGCCAGCGTCGCGATGGTTTCGCGCAGTTCCGGCAACGACTCGTCGATCGACATCACGGTCTGCAGGGCGTGGCGGGCGTCGCCCTCGATCTTTTGCTGGGCGCTGATCAGCTGCTGGCGATGGGCCATCAGATAGCGGCACGCGCTGAAGATCGCCTCCAACTGGAACCCGAGCACGACCACGATCACGATCAGGCCCAGCAAAGCGACGCCGGTGATCGTGCCGTTGGTATAGAGCGTCGTCCAGAGCGCAGCGGGGGAGAGATCGTCCTGCATCACAGATGCAACCTGGCACGCTGGTGCTCGTCGATCGGCACCAGCTGGAAATCGCGCTTGGAACCGAAACGTTGCTCGGCCATCGATTGGCACAGGCCGGCATTCTGGCCCCAGACCCGGACCAGGCGCGCTTGACGCCAGACGTCCGGATCCGGCATGCGGCCGTTGCTGCCGGCGACCTGGGACGGGGCGGGCAGGCGGACCGCCGCGAACAGGCAGCAGCCCTCCTCGGGGCGCGGCGTGCCGAGCTCGAACACCAGATCGACCCGCTCGCGGCGGGGGGCGGCGATATCGCGCTGGGCGCCGGCGATCTTGTCCTTCAGGTGATTGCGCTCGCGCATCAGGTCCCGCGAGGTATTTTCCATGGTCGCCAGATGCTGGCGCGCCTCATGCAGCCCGGCCATGGCATCGACCGACTCACGATTGGTCTCGGCGACGCCCAGGCGCCGGGCAAAGCCGGTGATCACGACGCGATGGATGCGCGGCGTCAGCAAAAGCAGAAGAAGGCCGAGGCCGATCGCCCAGAACAGCGGAACGGGATTCATCTTGCCTCCCAGCGAAGGTGCTTGCCCAGCCGGGCTTTCGGCCCCGGGCCGGGCGAGGCGACCATAGCATTTCGCGCGAAGGCGCTACAACTCTGCCGGAGTGGTTTCGGCAACGTGCAGATGCGGCGCCAGATATTGGCACAACATCTGGCACAGGTGCTCGAGGGCGGCCTCGGCGTTGAGTGCCACCGCCGCCTTCATCACCTGCAGCACGGCGATCGCCGTGGACTCCAGACAGGCGTTCGGCAGGCCGGCCTCGCCGTCGTTGCTGTCGCGGGCGCCTTGGGCGGGGTGCCGCTTTTCGCGCCGAGAGCGCTCGCGGCGGAGGCGACGCCGGATGCGGCGTTGACCGATGCCAGTATCCTGAATTTCGCGTTTCCCAACGGGCTCGTCTTCGCGCGCACGCCGGCCCGGGTGCTCAATGTCGTGTATCTGGGCGGCAAGTCGGCAGGGTTCGGGTTCTTTCCGGACCGTCTGAACGGCGCGATCAACTAGCAAATCCAGAGCCGGCGGCGTCGGCCACCGGCTCGCCGTGCTACTCCGCGCGTTCGTTGCTCCGCGCCAGCAGCCGGTCGAAATAGCTGATGGTCCTGGCGAGGCCGGTTTCGAGCGGCACGGTCGGCTGCCAGTCGAGCACGCGCCGGGCCTCAGTGATGTCGGGGCAGCGCTGCAGCGGGTCGTCGGCCGGCAGCGGGCGGTGGACGATCTTGGATTTGGAGCCGGTCATGGATATCACCCGCTCGGCCAGTTCCTTGACCTGGATCTCGTGCGGGTTGC
>JAQGIC010000071.1 GCA_028288725.1 Rhodospirillales bacterium | reverse complement strand
CTCGGCCCGGGCCGAGGATGACGGCCATATCATGGGCCTGCGCCACCGCTTTCTGCCCATCGAGGCGGTGCAGTTCCACCCGGAAAGCATCCGGACCGAGGCCGGCGCCCGGCTGTTCGGGAATTTCGTCGAGCGGGTCGGGGGAGGGAGTTGGTAAATCTCTTCCGTCATTCCAAACAGGGCTCCGGCGGAGGGGCGTGGATGCCCGGGTCAAGCCCGGGCATGACGGAGTGTTAGGCTAACCTGCTGATTCAAAATGCGAAAACAGATATGTACATAGCCTAGCGTCTGCGCGGGAATGACGAAACAAAAAAGCCCGTCCGGATGCCGGACGGGCTTCGTTCATCGATATGTCGCGACCGCTCAGTTCCTCGCGAGCTTGACGCCGCCTTTGCCGGGCGGGACCACGACGCAGAGATGGCCCTTCTTGTGCAGCGCGCCGCAGGCTTCGCGGGCTTGCCGTTCCGAGGCGAAGCCGTTCAGGCGGGCGCGGTAGATCTTGTGCTTCTCATGCTTGGTCGGATCGAGGATCGCCGGCTCGCCATGCATGCCCGACAGACGGATCGCATGATCGGCGGCTTCTTCGGCTTGGGCATGGCTCGAGAAGGCGCCGACCTGGATGGCCCAGCGCTCGGTCGAGACGGCGGTCACGACGCTGCCGGCTTTGGCGGCATGGGCGTGCAGCACATGGGCGGGCGCCGGCATCGGGGTCGCGGCTTCCGCCTTCGGGATCGGCGACAATGCTGCCAGCATGGTGCCGGCATTGGCGAACAGGCGCCTTGCCGTGCGGGCGCTCTGGCCGCCGGCCTCGGCGACCAGCATCGGGTCGGTCTGGCGATGGGCGAATGCATTGTCGAGCAGGGTCGCCATCAGGCGGTCGCGCACGCCGCCGCTGGTCGAGCCCATGACCACGCCGATCAGGCGATGGCCGTCGCGCTCGGCCGAGGATGCCAAGTTGAAGCCCGAGGCCGAGGTAAAGCCGGTCTTCAGCCCATCCATGCCGGCGTACCGGTACATCAGGCGATTGTGGCCCTTGATCAGCCGGCCGCGGAACAGAAACTCGCGGGTCGAGAAAAAGCGGTAATATTGCGGGAAATCGTCATGCAGATGCTGGGCAAGCTTGACCAGATCGCGCGCGGACGTGACCTGTTCGTCATCGGGCAGGCCCGAGGCGTTGCGGAAGGTCGTGTTGGTCATGCCCAGCGCATGCGCCTTCTCGGTCATCATCCGGGCGAAGGCGGTCTCGCTGCCGCCGGCCAGATATTCGCCGGCGATGGCGGCGCAGTCATTGGCCGACAGCACGACCATGCCGAGCACGCATTCCTTGACCGTCACGGTGTCGCCGGCCGGCACGCCCAGATGGGTCGGCATTTTGGCGGCAGCGAATTCCGAAACCGGCATACTGGTATCGAGCGTGATCTTGCCGCGCTGCATCGCTTCGAAAGTCATGTACAGCGTCATCATTTTGGTCAGTGACGCCGGATGGTTCAATTCATCCGCATTGACTTCGTTCAATACTTCGCCGGTGGTGCTGTCGATGACCATCGAGGCGTAGCCCGCCCAGGCGGAAGTAGATCCACCGGCGAGACAGGTCATACCCAAAAGAACGGCTGCAACGGCCAGGCCCCCCTGCCGCCGCGGCCGCCGAATTGAATGGATGCTCAACTCGGCCTCCCCCAAAACAGACGTTCCACCATATCCATAGGGCAAGACCTTAAAAAATTACTGAATCTCTGTCCACTGACTTTCGATACATAAATCGAAATAGCTGTGGAAATCTTATCGCTCGCGGCAAGTCGTCGCGAGTCTGCAAAGCGATGGAATAAAACCGGAACGAGTCCATCGGGCAGCCGGCACGGCACTGCGGAATAGGCGATGAACACACGGCCTGTTCTCGCATCCCGACGTGAATTTACCGCGCACGGTCCGGATTGATTGATTCATTCCAGCAGGTTACGGCAGCAGCTTGCCGAGCCAGGGCCCGTCCGGCAATTGGCCGGCAAGCTGGGTGATATGGCTGTTCCACCACTGGCGCTGCTCCATCAGGTCATCATAGTCGAGTTCGGCCAGGCGGATCTTGCGGTCGGCGGTCGTCAGCGTCGCCAGATCGATCGGATATCCGACGTCGGCGGCGCTGAAGCGCGTCGAATCGAACGACAGATAAGCGATTTTGAGCGCCACCTGCATCGGCGTGTCGTAGCTGAGGGCGCGGTCGAGGATCGGCTTGCCATACGAGGTCGAGCCGACCGAGAGATAGGGCGTGCGCTCGTCGCAGGCGATCCAGTTGCCTTCGGGATAGATCATGTACAGGCCGGGTTCGGCATCATCGACCAGCTGGCCGCCCATGATGCAATGGAGGTTGAGCGGCAGGGCCGCCGCCTCCAGCGCTTCCTGATCCTCCAGCTTGACCTGGCGCAGCGCGCTGCAGAAGCCGTCGACCGCGTCGAGCACCCGGCGAAACGGCTTGGCGCCGGGCGTGCGCATGTCGCGCTCCAGATAAGCCAGCGTCTTGTCGCGGACCGAACGCAGGCCGGAGGTCATGACCATGAAGCGGCCGTCCTCGGCCCCGTGCAGCGTCAGCTTGCGGGCATGGGATACCTGGTTGCCCGATGTCACCCGCCCATCGGAGAGAGCGATCAGCCCCTCCTTGATCTTGATCCCGACGCAATAGGTCACACCGCTTCTTCCCAAAATCGTTCCGCGCGCGAGGATGCGCCAGCATGCGGCCCCCATCAAGCGTCGCTCGCGATTAAGGATCGGTAAGTTTACCCCGGGTTCGGGCGATCGGGCCTGCCCATGTTGCACTGCACAAAAAAACAATTGACTCCTGGCGTGGGGAGGCATATCCACAAAGCTGTGTTGCGGTGCAGCAATAACTGGGAGCGGGAAACAAAGCCCGCCTCGGTCGCCGCTTCTGGAGGACCTGAGAATGACGAATTCGGACCAGAAGACCGGCAAGCCCGTCGTCGCCAAACCGGCGAAGGCTGTGAGCGCGCCGAAGCCGGTGGCGAAAGCCGCTGCCGCGAAAGCCCCCGCCATCAAGACGCCGGCCTCGGCCGCCAAAGCGCCGAGCACGGTCGCCAAAGCGCCGAGCACGGTCGCCAAGGCGCCGAGCACGGTCGCCAAGGCCCCGACCCCGATCGCCAAGCCCGCTCCCGTGCCGACGCCGACCGTCGCTGCCAAGCCGCCGGCGCCCGTCGCCAAGGTTGCCGCCCCCAAGATCGCCACGCCGGTTGCCGTGAAGCCCGCTGCCCAGGCGCCGGCTCCGGTCGCCCAGGCGCCGGCTCCCGAGGCCGCGGCTCCGACGCCCGTCGCGCCCAAGTCGGCGGCTCAGACTCTCATGGACATTTCCCTGGCGCCCATCGCGCCGGCGGTCAAGGCGGCTATCGCCGTCGGGGCCGGGACGCCCGTTTCGAAGCCGGTCGAGGCGCCGGTTTCGTCATCAATTGCTGCCAAGGCCTCGACGATCCCCCCCATCCCCCAAATCATGGTGTCCGCTATGTCGACTCAAACCTTCAAGGGCTACGAAGATTTCGCCGCTTTCGGCAAGGCCAACCTCGAGGCCTTCGTCCAGGCCAACAAGCTGTTCACGTCGGGCATCGAGAGCCTGTCGAAGGAAGTCGTGAGCCTGGCTCAGTCGTCGCTCGAGAGCAGCACGGCCGCCACCAAGGCGATGTTCGCCGCCAAGACGCTCAAGGACGTCGTCGAGCTGCAGGCCGACTTCGCCAAGACCTCGTTCGAGAAGATGGTCGCCAATTCGACCAAGCTCGGCGAGATGACCGTCAAGCTGGCGACCGACTCGGCCGCCCCGATCGGCGCGCGCGTCACCGCCGCTTCCGAAAAGGCCATGAAGAAGGCCTAAGGCCCGTCTTCAGCCCAACCTCGATCGAGACGGCCCCCCGGCATCCGCCGGGGGGCCGTCTTCGTTTTCGGACGGTTTTGGCTGCTCTGCGCGTCCCTAGTGCGATTCAGATATGAGGCCTGCTCGGCCTCATATCTGAATCGCACTCTAAATCAAATATTTAGAGCCTGATTCACCGATCAAACCGAGCCGGATCGGATCAGGCTCTAAGGCGTGATGACATGAGGCCAACGCCGCCTCATGTCTAAGTCGACGAGCGACGCTCGCGACCAATCGCCCTCCAAATCATATGTTTGGAGCCTGATCCGATGACCGGCCGAGGGTGACCTGCCATCGGACGGACGGTATTGATCCTGGGCGATTTTCTTGTCGTCCGGATGAAACCATCCGAACGGAAAGCGCTCATGGGGCTTGGGGGTGGGCGATCCGATCCCATATAGTTTCTTCCAAGCCTTCTTCCTCTAGCGACGTCATTCGGACCCAATGAAACACCCGCGACTGCCCGCCCCGAGCCACAGATGAGCGACATCGAAAAGCGCGATGACGACGACCATTCGACCGGCGTCGTCGTCAAGACCAAACCCAAGACCCGTAAGCCGTCGCTGTATAAGGTCTTGATGCTGAACGATGACTACACGCCGATGGAGTTCGTCGTGCATGTGCTCGAGCGGTTCTTCTCGAAAAACCGCGAGGAGGCGCACACCATCATGATGCATGTGCACCGGCGCGGCGTTGGGATCTGCGGCGTTTTCACCTATGAGGTTGCCGAGACAAAAGTGACGCAGGTCATGGATTTTGCTCGGCAGCATCAGCATCCTTTGCAGTGCACTCTGGAGAAGGAATAGCGCCCCATGCTGTCGCGGAACCTTGAAAAGACGCTGCACCGTGCCCTGGCTTATGCCAACGAGCGGCGTCATGAATACGCGACGCTCGAGCATCTGCTGCTCTCGCTGACCGAGGATCAGGACGCGGTCGCCGTGCTGCGCGCCTGCACGGTGGATGTCGACAAGCTGCGCCGCGATCTCGCGGGCTATGTCGACAATGAGCTCGCCAGCCTGATCTCGCCCCATGTCGAGGATGCGAAGCCGACCGCGAGCTTCCAGCGCGTGCTGCAGCGGGCGGCGATCCATGTGCAATCGTCCGGACGCGAGGAAGTGACCGGCGCCAATGTTCTGGTCGCCATGTTCGCCGAGCGCGAGAGCCATGCCGTCTATTTCCTGCAGGAGCAGGAGATGACCCGGTTCGACGCGGTCAATTACATTTCCCACGGCATCGCCAAGGCGCCCGGCCGGTCCGAGACGCGCCGTGTCCAGGGTGCCGAGGAGGAGCGGGTCGAAGGCGGCGGCGGCGAGAAGAGCAATGCCAAGCGCGGCCATGACGCGCTCGACGCCTATACCGTCAACCTCAATAAAAAGGCCAAGTCCGGCAAGATCGATCCGCTGATCGGGCGCGAGTCCGAGGTCGATCGCACCATCCAGATCCTGTGCCGCCGGTCGAAGAACAACCCGCTCTATGTCGGCGATCCGGGCGTCGGCAAGACCGCCATCGCCGAGGGCCTGGCGCGCCGCATCGTCCAGCTCGAAGTGCCGGAGGTGCTGCAGAACGCAGTGATCTACTCGCTCGATATGGGTTCGCTGCTGGCCGGCACGCGCTATCGCGGCGATTTCGAGGAGCGGCTGAAGGCCGTGCTGTCGGAGCTCGAGGCCCAGCCGCATGCGGTGCTGTTCATCGACGAGATCCACACGGTGATCGGTGCCGGCGCCACCTCGGGCGGCGCCATGGATGCGTCGAACCTGTTGAAGCCGGCCTTGGCCAGCGGCACGATCCGCTGCATCGGCTCGACGACCTACAAGGAATACCGCAGCTATTTCGAGAAGGACCGGGCGCTGGTCCGGCGCTTCCAGAAGATCGACGTCAACGAGCCGTCGGTCGAGGATGCGGTCAAGATCCTGCGCGGCCTGAAGCCCTATTACGAGAAGTACCACAAGGTCCGCTACACGGCCGGCGCCATCCGTGCCGCGGTCGAGCTGTCGTCGCGCTACATCAACGACCGCAAGCTGCCGGACAAGGCGATCGACGTGATCGACGAGGTCGGGGCGGCCCAGATGCTGCTGCCCGAAAGCCGGCGCCGCAAGACGATCACCGACAAGGAGATCGAGGCGGTGATCGCAACCATGGCCCGCATCCCGGCGAAGAGCGTGTCGCGCGACGACAAGGAAGTGCTGCTGAACCTGGACCGGGACCTGAAG
Source organism: Rhodospirillales bacterium (assembly GCA_028288725.1). Lineage (GTDB taxonomy): Bacteria > Pseudomonadota > Alphaproteobacteria > ATCC43930 > CGMCC-115725 > Aliidongia. The sequence continues at coordinate 14,885 of JAQGIC010000071.1, read as the reverse complement.
ACCATGGTGTTCGGTCAGGACAGCGCGATCGAGGCGCTCACCTCGGCGATCAAGCTGGCGCGGGCGGGGTTGCGCGATCAGGAAAAGCCGATCGGCTCCTACCTGTTCTCGGGGCCAACCGGCGTCGGCAAGACCGAGGTCGCCCGTCAGCTCGCCCGCACGCTCGGCATCGAGATCACCCGCTTCGACATGTCGGAATATATGGAGCGGCACACGATCTCGCGCCTGATCGGCGCCCCGCCGGGCTATGTCGGGTTCGACCAGGGCGGTCTATTGACCGACGCGGTCGATCAGCATCCGCATTGCGTGCTGCTGCTGGACGAGATCGAGAAGGCGCATCCCGACCTGTTCAACATCCTGTTGCAGGTCATGGACTACGGCAAGCTGACCGATCACAACGGCAAGAATGTCGATTTCCGCAACGTCATCCTGATCATGACGACCAACGCGGGTGCCTCTGAAATGTCGAAGCCGGCGATCGGCTTCGGCAATCCGGTCCGCACCGGCGACGATAAAGAAGCGATCAATCGGCTGTTCTCGCCGGAATTCCGCAACCGCCTGGACAGCATCATCTCGTTCGCGCCCTTGTCGCGCGACACGATCCACAAGGTGGTCGACAAGTTCGTCCTGCAGCTCGAAGTGCAGCTGGCCGACCGCGGCGTCACGATCGAGCTGGACCAGCTCGCCCGCGACTACCTGGCCGAAAAGGGCTACGATCCGCTTTACGGCGCGCGTCCGCTGAGCCGCGTCATCCAGGACAGCATCAAGAAGCCGCTGGCAGAGGAGCTGCTGTTCGGCAAGCTCGCCAAGGGCGGCGTGGTCACGGTCACGGTCAAGGACGAGAAGCTGGTCTTCAAGTACAAGGCCGCCACCGCCCAGGAGAAGCCCGGCGACAGTGCCGATCCTCCGGAAAAGGAACCGGTCTTCGCCGAATGACAAAACGCCGGCTTTCGTGAGGAAGCCGGCGTTTCTCGTTTCCGATCCGTCACGGGTTTCATGCTAGTTTTTCCAGCGCGTTCAACCGTTTCGCTGGAGAGACCCGATGTATTCGCCCGACCGCCCGTCGTCGGCCCGACCGTTCCTGGTGGGCGCGATCAGCTGTGCCCTGCTGGTGCTGCTGGCGATCGGCTTCGCCGACCGGCCGCTCGCGACCTGGACTCACGCCGAGTTCCACGGGCAACCGGGCTTCATCTGGTTGACCTGGATCGTCGATCCGATCCCGCCGCTGGCGGTCATCGGGCTGATCGGCGCCGGCATCGCCGCCATCGCCGGCTGGCGGCCTGGCACCAGCGGCCGGATCCTTTTGGCCGCCTGCCTCGCCACGGTCGCGGCGCTGGTGATCAAGGACCAGCTCAAGATCCTGTTCGGCCGGACCTGGCCCGAAACCTGGACCAACAACAACCCGTCCTGGATCAAGGACGGCACCTTCGGCTTCGAACCGCTGCACGGCGGCGCCGGCTGGTTCTCGTTCCCCTCGGGCCATACCACGCTGATCGCGGCACCGATGATGGTGCTGTTTTTGTGCCTGCCGCGCCTGCGCATGGTCTGGGCGGCGCTGATCGCCCTGGTCGTCGTCGGGTTGCTGGGCGCCGACTATCATTGGCTGAGCGACACGATCGCGGGCTTCTTTCTGGGCACCGCCGTCGCGGTCGGCATGGTGGCGCTCTTGCAGGCGAAGCCGTGAGCGGGATCGAGATCCGGCCGCTGACCCGGGCCGATGCCGCTGCCTTCCGCATGCTGCGGCTCGAAGGACTGCGCCTCGCGCCCGAGGCGTTCAGCGCCGCCTACGAGGACGAGATCCAGCGCGGCGACGAGGATTTCGCCGGCCGCATCCCGGACGCGCCGCCGTCCGCGATCTTCGGCGCGTTCCAGGGCGAGGCGCTGGTCGGCGTCTACAATCAACCCGCGCGGGCGCTTTATGGTGCCATGGGCTTTGAGATCCACGGGGTTGAGCGGCATGCGCTCCGGCTCCCAGACGGACGCTATATCGATGAGGAGTTGCGTGTGCTGGAGCTGAGGAGCGCCTGACGTCTCACCGGTCTGCTTAAGCTTCCTCAATCCAGAATGACGGGAGCCTGGATTGCCGTGTATAGGGCTCGTAGTGGAACAGGATCGCCTCGCGTTCGGCCATGCTGGTGGCCTTCAAGGATTTGCGCAAAGCCCGCCTCAGCGCATCGCCGCCTTCGTTGTCGCCGGTATTGTAATAGTGGCGCCTGATTTCGCTGACGATTTCCAGCACTTCGCCTGGCTTGGCGTTCGCGATCCACTCGAGCAGCCCCTCTAGATCGGCGTCCCGCTCGCCTGGCGGCAAGCTCGCCCAGGGCTCGCCGTAGCGATCGACTCGCTCAAGGGCGGCCCACAAGCCCTCAGGGATGTAGATGCAGCCGCGGACAATGACCTCCCGGCGCTTTGCCGACGGTTTGCTCGGGCGGGATGGTTTCAAGGAAGTCGCAGAGTAACTTCGGATGAGTCTGCTGAGCGCCATAACGACCAGCCAGACGAAAAACCATGTCCTTTCGGGCACTCGTTCTCTCCACCTTGAGCCTGATCCGACCGAACCGGCTCGGTTTGATCGGTGAATCAGTCTTTAAACATTTGGTTTAGAGGGCGATTCAGATATGAGGCCGAGCAGCCACGAGCGAAGCTCGTCGGCAGGCCTCATATCATCGCGCTCTACAGATATTTCGAACGGCTAGAACTCCGTTATTTTTAAATCAACGCCTCGATCTCGCGCTCGAGACGCCGCATTCCGTAGAATCCGCCATTGAGACTCCGTAGAAAAATGTCTAGGGACAATTAGATCCAAACGTTTTGCTCTTATATCCTCATATTTTATTTCAATGCTATCCCATTTTCCGCCGTTGAACTCAGATAGTTGTTTAACGTACTTAGAGACGACTTGTCGTAATCTATTTTCGTTCTGGTAACCGGGGGTGCTGAGATCGATAGTCTTGGTGCTGATAACCAGACCGGCCCTTTCGTCATCGATGATCGGAAAGTTGGACGCGAGCCGAGGAGTGCGCGCCTCGTGAAGCAATGCGCCGCGCTCAACCGGCCCCATCTCCCGCCAGAAGTAGGTGGAAAAGAGGATGGCCCCCCGATCTGGAGCGAGCAGTTGGGCGGCTGGAGCGCCTTCCAGCGCCGCAGCGAGATCACGACCGACTCCGACGCCCAAGGTGAGGCCAAGGGTGTCCATCGCTGCCTGCGATGGGTCCTCCCGTGTATAGGGTTCGAACCGTTCCAGGATCGCTGCGCGCTCAGCGCGACTGGTCGCCTCCAGCGCATCGGTCAAGGCAAGATTGAGCGCGTTGCCGCCGCTCGTGTCACCGTGATCGTAGTAAAGACGTCTGATCTCGCCTCGGACGATCGGCGCCTCTTCCGCCTCGGCGTTCGCGACCCATTCGAGCAGATCGGCCAGCTCGTCGATCCGCTTGCCGGGGGGGAGGATCACCCAAGGCGCCGTTTCGGGATCGTCCGACGAGGTGTCGGCGTGCAAACGAGCTTCGTCGGCGGCATCGTTCGGTCTGGCGCTGACGAGGTGCAGCGGCGCGCGGCTCAGCTTTGGCGGCAAACCGTGCGGAGCATGTACGGCGGCTGGTGCATTACCGTTGGCCGCCCAGCGTCCTTGTTCGTCACGCGGCTCGTTCGGATCGAACTTTGCGAGCGCCTCGTCTGCCTGCGCCAGCCGCACTGCGCTGGCCCAATCGAGTTCGGGCAGGTCAAGCAGGAGTGCCCGGATCGACGCTTGGCCGAGTTGATCCTCGTTGAGCGCACGAGCAATCGTCTTGATGCCTTTGAGGATCCGGCCCAAATCGAGGGCCGGCCCATAGGCACGTTCCAGCAGCCAGCGGATCTCCAGTTCGTCGCGCGGCATGAAGCCTCGCATCGTTCGGCGAAAGAGCGGAACGCCGGCCAGGGTCAGGCCGTCAGTCGTGCAGTCGAGGCCAAGGCTCCTGGAAAGGCTGAAACGTCTGGCTGCGACCGTATGCATTCCTAACCTCCGCACTACCATGGGAGGCAATATTGTTCATGGTCTGTTCTTTATGCAAGCGAAAGGTGAAATTTCGGTATCAGATAGCAACTGCCACCGGTTTTCATGAGCTGTCCCGGGCCTGATTCAGGCCCCCTTCGCGAGGATCTGACCATGTGCGTGGCAGCGGCAAGCTTGCGCGCGGATCAGGCGGCCGTGCCGTGGGATCTTGCAGCACCGCGGCGGCGAACGGTCATTGTGCCGATCACAAGATGCAGGCTCCGACGAGCATCAGCAGGCCAAATGAGCCAACCAGCATCGGCCGCGCTTCACGGTCGGGATTTGGCAGCGCCTCCTCGACAAGTACGAAGCCGGCAATCGCCCCTACTCCTCCCCGCCCTTCCTGAACGGCGACAGCTCTGCCAACGCTGCCATCTCGGCCCGCATGGCGGGCCGTTCGCGTTTTAGAAAATGGTCGATCGCGTTGCGCAAGCTCCGGTCGCGGATCCAGTGGGCGCTGTAGGTCTCGCTCGGCAGATAGCCGCGCTGGATCTTGTGCATGCCTTGCGCGCCGGCCTCGACCCGTTTCAGCCCGCGCTCGATCGCGAAATCGATCGCGCGGTAGTAGCACGCCTCGAAATGCAGGAACGGATACTCGCCGTCGGCGCCCCAGTTGCGGCCGTAGAGCGTGTCGCGCCCTTGCAGATTGAGCGCACCGGCGATGGTGCGGCCGTCGCGTTCGGCCACGACCAGCACGATCCGGTCGCCCAGGCGCTCGGGCAGCAGTTCGAAGAATTCCCGCGTCAGGTACGCACCGCCCCATTTGCGGTCGACCGTCGAGAGATAGAAGCGGTGGAACGCGTCCCAATGGGCCGGCGTGATGTCGGCACCGACCAGGGTCCTGAGCGTGATGCCGCCCTCGGTCGCCGCCTTGCGTTCCTTGCGAATCGTTTTGCGCTTGCGCGAATTCAGGCGCGCCAGGAAATCCTCGAAGCTGGCATAGCCGTCGTTGGTCCAGTGGAACTGCTGGCCGATGCGCTGCAGGAAGCCGGCCTCGCCCAGCTTCTGCCAGTCGGCCGCGTCGGGGAAGGTCACGTGCAGCGACGAGACCTTGTGCCGGGTCGCGATCTCGACCAGCCCGCCGATCAGCAGATCGCGCGCCTGGGACGCCGCGTCGGGGCGAACCAATAATCGCGGACCGGGGGCGGGGGTGAAGGGCACGGCCGCCTGGAGCTTCGGATAATACTCGCCGCCGGCGCGCTCATAGGCGTCGGCCCAGCTCTGGTCGAAGACATATTCGCCCCAGGAATGGGACTTCAGGTACAGCGGCACGGCGCCGACCAGCCGCCCGGCCGCATCCTCCAGCAAGAGATGCTGCGGCAGCCAGCCGGTCCTGGCCGAGGCGGATCCCGAGTCTTCGAGCGCGCTCAGGAAACCATAGGAGACGAACGGATTGTCGGGGCCGGCGCAGGCGTCCCAGTCGACGGCATCGACCGCCCCCAGACCGTTCGCCACCCGCAGGGTAAAGCCGTCGCCACCATCCATCCCGACCGATCCTCGCTGCACTGCCACAGGATCAAGATGGACCGCGGCGGGGGCCGGAGCAAGATCCGGCCCCCGCGTCCATTTGAACTAGGCCTGCAGCTCGAACACCGCGTCGACCTCGACCGCCAGGTTGAACGGCAGCACATTGACGCCGACGGCCGCGCGGGCGTGCTTGCCCTTGTCGCCGAACACATCGACCATCAGGTTGGAACAGCCGTTGATGACCTTGGGCTGGTCGGAGAAATCGGCGGTCGAATTGACGAAGCCGCCCAGCCGGACGCAGCGCGCGACCCGGTCCAGATCGCCGCCGGCCGCATCCTTCAGCCAGGTGATCAGGTTAAGCCCGCAGATCCGCGCGGCGGCGATGGCATCCTCGACGCTGACCTCGGCGCCGACCTTGCCCGGATAGCGGCGCTCGCCGTTCCAGATGCATAGCTGACCGGAGATGAACACGAGGTTGCCGGTGATGACATAGGGCACGTAATTGGCCGCGGGCGCGCTGGCGCCCGGCAGCTCGATGCCCAATTCCTTCAGGCGCTGTTCGATCTTCTGGGACATGTCGTCTCCTTCCGGCGTTCTCTGTTTGCCGCGACGCCTTGGGATTGTCTAAATCCCGTCGCAAGCTTCCGCGGCACCATACAAGCGGCCCCCGGCCGCACCAAGCGTAGGAATTTCAGCTCGATGCGCTTCATGCTTTCCTGTCTGCTTCTGGTCGCGGCCCTGGTCGGGGCGCAGCCGGCCCGGGCGCAGCAGCTGCTCGGCGACACGCGCGTGCCCTATAGCGCCGACCGCACGGTCGTGACCGGCGGCAAGACCTATGTCGGCCGGGTCTATGCCAGCCCCGGCAAGCAGCGGCACGAGGAGAATATCAACGGCCTGCCGATCGTCGCCATCCTGCGCGCCGACAAAAAGGTCGCCTGGCTCGAGCTGGCCGATCTGCACATCTTCACCGATTTCCGGTTCCCGGACGCGATCAGCGACTATGCCAGCCAGGATCAGCTGGGGGCGCCGATCGGGTCCGAGCCGGTCGCGGGCCTGATGGCGAAGAAATACCGGATCGAGCGCCAGGGCTCCGACGGCTCCCAGATGTTCGGCTATGCCTGGATCAATGACGAGGGCATCGTCCTCAAGCTCGACGGCTCCTTCATCGCGCCGAACGGGCGCGAGACCAAGGCGAGCTACGAGCTTTCGAACGTCCGGCGCGGACCGCAGCAGCCCGGCCTGTTCGAGCTGCCGCCGGGCATGACCCGCCTGCCGCCGGAGGCGGTGGCGCCGTTGATGGGGATCAAGCTCAAGCCTTGAGGGCGAGTTGCGCCAGCGCCGCCTTCATGGCGGCGACCGGCCCGCTCCACACGCCGCGCTCGCTCTGACGGAACAGCCGCGCCGTGCCGTACCAGGGGCTGTCGCTCCGGCCCATCAGCCAGCGCCAGTCGGGCGCATGGGGCAGGGCCAGCCAGACCGGCCGGCCGAGCGCGCCGGCCAGATGGGCGACGGCGGTATCGACGGCGATCACCAGATCCATCGCCTGGACCGCCGCCGCCGTTTCGGCGAAGTCGGTCAGCTCGGCCGATAGGTCGGTGACGCCCGGCAATGCCGTCAGATCGCCGGTCGCGGGCTCCTTCTGCAGGCTGAACCAGTGGATGCCGGGTACCGCCAGCAGCGGCGCCAATGCCGCCGCCGGCAGCGAGCGGTTGCGGTCGTTGCGATGCAGCCGGTGGCCCTGCCAGACGAACCCGACCTTGAAACCGGGGCCCAGTCTTTCCGCCCACGCCCGGACCCGCTGCGGATCGGCGGCCAGATAGGGCGCCGGCGGGATGGTGGCGCCGGTGATCTGCAGTGCCGCTCCCAGGCTCATCATCGCGATCTGGGCATCAAAGGGCGGCAGCGGTTCGTCGCGCGGCATAACCGCGTCGATGCCGGCGACGCCCCGCATCAAGTCGATCAGCGGCGCTTGGGCTGCGAGCACGACGCGGCCGACGCCCCGGGCCTTGGCCAGCGCCGCGAAGCGGGCGAACTGGATCGTGTCGCCCAGGCCCTGCTCGGCATGGATCAGCAGCGTGCCGACCGGCGCGCCGGTCCAGGCCGGTCCGTCGATGCCGGGCCCGGTCACCGCATCGGCTGCGAAGCGCGCCTCGAACCCCTGCCAGCCGCGCAGCCAGTCGCCCAGCAGCAGCCGGCAGACGCCCAGGTTCCAACGGATGGTCGTGTTGTCGGGCGCCAGCGCCTCGGCCTGGCGATAGTGCCTGAGCGCGTCGGCCGGCCGGCCCAGCTCCTTCAACGCGCGGCCCAGGTTGAGCATGGCCGCGGCATGGTTCGGCTCCGCATTCAGCACCATCTGGTATAGCGCCGCCGCCTCGTCGAGCCGGCCCTGTTCCAGCCGCAGATTGCCCAGATTGAGCTGGGTCGCGACATCCGTCGACGCCAGACGGAAGGCAGTGCCGAGCGCCTTTTCCGCCTCGTCCAGCCGCCGCAGCTGCAGCAGCAGCGCGCCCAGATCGGTCCAGGCCTCGGGCATGGCGGGTTTGAGGGCGACCGCGCGTTCGTAGAGCGTCAATGCCTCGGCCAGGCGGCCCTGCTGCTGGCGGACGACGCCCAGATTGACATGGGCGCCGGCATGGTCGGGCGCGAGCGCGATCACGGCCTCGAAACAGCCGGCGGCGCCGTCCGCGTCGCCCAGCAGCCGCAGCGCCTCGCCCAGGTCGTTGCGATAGGCCGGCATCGCCGGGTCGTTCTCGGCCGCGGCCCCGATCAGGTCGACCGCGAGCTGGGTCTGGCCGATCTGCAGGGCGACCACGCCCAGGAGATGCAGGCTGGGCGCGTGGTCCGGCGCCTGGGTCAGGATCTGCTGGTAGAGCGCGCCGGCTTCCTGCAGGCGGCCGGCGTTCAGATGGCCGCGCGCGGTCGCGAACAGGGCCTCGATGTTCACAGCCATATTCATAGCTTCTGGACGATCCAGTCGCCGGCCTCGTCCAGCGCCGGCACCAGGCATTCGGCGCCGACCGACCCCGCGAAACTCTCGATCGCGCTCTGCACCATCGGCCGCGCCGGCGTGGCGCCCTCGCCCAGCAGCACGCCGCCGGTCTTGAGGCAGGGCCACGCCGCCTGGCACAGCTCGACCAGCGTGCCCGGATCCCCGACCGGGCCGATCCGGATCAGGTCGACCGTCACGCCGCGCCGCGTCAGCCATTCGGCCGCGGGTCCCGCGTCGGGCGGCAGGGTGCGGGCGGCCGGGCCCAGGCGGGTCGCCGCCAGGTTCAGGGCGGCCGCCATGTGGGACAGGAGGTTCCAGTCCGGATCGCTTGCCAGCAGGCGCGCGTCCGATCCGGCCGCCGCGACCGCATCGGCCAGCATCAGGGCCGTCGCCGCCTCCGGTCCCGCGCCCAGCACCAGGAGATCGCGCGGGTTCAGCCGGGCGATCAGTTCGCGCGTCAGCAGCGATGCCTCGGGCGGGGTCGCCACGCGTGCCGGCGGGGCCGGGGCCGGACCCAGTTCGGTCATGACCTCGGCCAGGGTTCGACCGGCCTCCGCCCGTTCCGACGGCAGGGAAACGCCGGCGGCGCGCAGCATCTGCATGCGGGCGGCATGCATCGGATCGGCGGGGGACAGCAGGTAATAGCTGGTCGCCCGACCGCTCGGCCGGCCGCGGAAATGCTGTTTCAGCATGCCGAACACCAGGCGGTCCTCACCCGAACCGTCCTCGAAATGGGCGAGCGACCAGTAAGGTGCCAGGTCGTGGCAGGCGATCTTGTCCACCATCAGGCTGGACGGATCGACGAAGCCGCCGAATTTCTCCTGAAACACGCCGGCATCGGGTCCGACCGATTCCCACTGGTCGACGCAGATCGGCTCGCCGGTCGCGGCCTCGACGAACAGGCGCTGGGAATAGGCCCAATCGGCGCCGGCGATGGCCTGGGCCAGGCTGGACAGGTGATCGGGCGCCCACCAATTGTCGTCGTCGAGATAGGCCACCAGCCGGCTGTTCGCCAGATAGGTCAGGATCGTCCTGAGCGCGCCGCTGAAATGATTCGGATAGAGCCCGCCATGGCGGGCCGAGGTCGAATAGCCGGGGTCGAGCCAGGAGAAATCCATGGTCGCCGGGCATTCCCCGGCCAGGGTCCGGAGCAGGGCCGGGTCGCCGGCCGGCTCGTCGATCCCGACCAGGATCTGCACCCGCCCGGCGAAATCCTGGGCATAGACCGAGCGGACCGCGCGGGCGAGCGCCGGCCGCAGCACGGTCGGGATGACCACGGCGACGTCGAACGGCGGCTGCAGGGTCCGGCGCGGCTTGTCGATCAGTCTGAACACGGCAGCTCCTGGAGGGATGGCCGGCGCATCATGCGGCGGCGCGGCACGCGCGACAAGGCGGACCACCTAGGGGCGAGCGGAACCGGGGCAGCACCGTCTCGCCAGGGCGCGCGTTGCGGCGTAGAGTAAGGGCAGCGCGGTTTCTACCTACCGCGCCGGCACCGTTCACGGCCAGCCCAGGGCCCGCGCATATGATAAGATCGATCAGGTTCCGCCTGTATCTCGTCTTCGGCGTCTTGACGGCGTTGATCCTGATGGTCGCCGTCTTCGAAGCCGGCGGCACGCGCGATATCGGCCGGACGATCGATCGGCTGTCCGGCAATTCGATCGACAGTATCCAATCCCTCGCCCGGATCGGCAAGCTCGCCGCCGACATCCGCGTGGCCGATGGACGGGCGATCCTGGGCGATACGGTCGATCTGCAGAATCAGGCGCTCGAAGAGGCGCGGACCCGCGCCAGCCGGTTCCAGCGCGAAGTCGGCCGCTATGCCCGACTGATGGCCAACGAGCAGGAAACGCTGCTTTACCAGACGCTGATAACGCGGGCGGACGGCTTCGCCGCGGCGCAGAGCGATTTCGAGCGGCAGTTCGTCGAGGCTTACGGCAGTCCGATCGCCTGGTACCGGCATGAGGGGCGGCAAGTCTACGACCAGACCCAGGGGGCGATCGAGGCGCTGATCGAGGAGAATGATCGTCGCGCGGAATGGGATGTCGCAAACGCCCGGGTCAAACGCCAAAATCTTTCGTTGCTGGCGGGCACCATGCTGGGCGCCACGCTGCTGCTGGCCCTGACCGCTGTGCTCTATGTCGGCGCGCGCATCATCGAGCCGCTGGCCCGCCTGACCATGGCCATGCGCCGGCTGGCCCAGGCCGATTGGACGACCGAGGTGCCGGCGACCGACCGGCCGGACGAGGTCGGCGAGATGGCGCGGGCGATTCAGGCGTTCCGCCGCCAGGGCATGGCCGGCGAGCAGGCGACCGAGGCGCTGCGCGAACTCAACGCCGATCTGGAACGGCTGGCGATGGTCGACCCGCTGACCGGGGTCGCCAACCGGCGCTATTTCTATCAGCGGGCCGGGATCGAGATCGGCGCCGCGCACCGGCGCCATTCGCCGCTCGGCTGCCTGATGCTCGACATCGATTTCTTCAAATCCGTGAATGACGCGCATGGCCATGCCGCCGGCGATCAGGTGCTGAAGCGGGTGGCCGAGACGATCTCGATCGGCATCCGGCCCTACGACCTCTTGGGCCGGTTGGGTGGCGAGGAATTCGCGGTGCTGCTGCCGGATGCCGATCCGGCGACGGCCGCCATGATCGCCGAGCGGCTCAGGCTGGCGATCTCGGCCTCGCCGGCGCTGGTCGACGGCGTGGCGGTGCCGGTCACGGTCAGCATCGGGCTCAGCACGCTGGCGCCCGAGGATGCGGCGATCGATCCGCTGCTCGACCGCGCCGACCGGGCCTTGTACGAGGCCAAGCACACCGGCCGCGATCGGATCATCGGGCCGGGCTGTCCGCGACCGGCGGCGCTCGCCTCGGGCTGAAGGAGAGATGAATTAGAGCGCGATCGCGCTATCTTGGGGCTATCCGCCCACCCAAGAAGGCCGTTGTCCCTCATGATCCAGGTCCATCACCTCAACAATTCCCGCTCGCACCGTATCCTCTGGCTGCTCGAGGAACTGGGTCTCGACTATGAGATCGTCTCGTACCGGCGTGATCCGGTGACCCATCTGGCACCGCCGGAGCTGAAGGCGATCCATCCGCTCGGCAAATCGCCGGTCGTGGTCGACGGCGGCCGGGTCGTGATCGAGTCCGGGGCGATCGTCGAGTATCTGATCCAGACCCGGGGCAACGGCCGCCTGGCGCCGGCACCGGGCAGCGCCGATTGGGTGTCCTATGTCCAATGGCTGCATTTCGCCGAGGGTTCGGCCATGCTGCCGCTGATGCTCGGGCTCTATTGCGGCCGGATCGGCGAGGCCGCGGCCCCGATCCTGCCGCGCATCCAGAGCGAGGTCGCCAATCACCTGGGCTATCTCGACGGCGCGCTCGAGGGGCGCGAATTCCTGGTCGGCACCGATCTGACCGGCGCCGACATCCAGACCAGCTTCGTGCTGGAAGCGGCGCGCGGCGCCCTCGCGCCCTATCCGAACCTGGTGCGCTACCTGGCGGGCCTGCAGGCGCGGCCGGCCTACGCCCGTGCGGTCGAACGCGGCGGCCCCTACGCCTTCGCGCGGCCGAAAAGCTAAGCCGGGACCGCTGGAGCCGATCCCGGCTCCAGCGGCTGCCATAGTTCGACCTTGTTGCCGTCCGGATCCAGGAACCAGCCGAACCGGCCGTAATCATAGTCCTCAATCGTGCCGACGATGGTGCCGCCGCCGGCCGCGACCTGATGCAGCGCCTGCTCCAGATCGTCCACCACCAGATTGACCATGAAGTCGCGTGTCGCCGGCTGGAAATAATCCGTGTCGGCCGCGAAGGGCGCCCAGATGGTGAAGCCGCCGGGCGGCATGCGCTCGGGATGCAGGCTGGCCCCGTGCGGCGGGGTGACGGGCAAGCGCAGATGCTTGGCGTACCAGGCGCCCAGCGCCGCCGGATCGGGCGACTTGAAGAAGATACCACCGACACCGAGGACTCTGGCCATGGATCATCTCCGTCCGGGCTCGTTTTGCGGTTAGCATACACGGCAGACGCAGCGGAGGGGGAGGCGGTTTCACGCCATGGACCAGATCACGATCGACCGCGCCCACGACATCCTGGGCCTGATCGACATTCAGCCGACCTTCATGCCCGGCGGCGCGCTCGCCGTGCCGGACGGGGCGGCGGTGATGCCGATCGCCAACCGGCTGCTGGCGGACCGGTTCGACCATGCGTTTGCGACCCAGGACTGGCATCCGGCCGGTCACAGCTCCTTCGCCAGCGCGCATCCCGGCCGCGCGCCGTTCGACACCATCCGGCTCGCCTATGGCGACCAGACGCTCTGGCCCGATCACGCCATCCAGGGCAGCGCCGAGGCCGCGCTGCATCCGGCGCTCGATGCGGCCAAGATCGCGCTGATCGTGCGCAAGGGCTTCCGTCCGGCGATCGACAGCTATTCCGCCTTTTTCGAAAACGACCGCACGACCGCGACCGGGCTCGCGGGCTATCTCAAGGAGCGCGGCTTCGCCCGGATCTTCTTCGCCGGGCTCGCCACCGACTTCTGCGTCGCCTATTCGGCCGAGGACGCGGCCCGGCTCGGGTTCCAGGCGTTCGTCATCGAGGACGCCTGCCGTGGCATCGGCATGCCGGCGGGCGCGGGCCGGACGACGATGGACCTGGCCCGGGGGCGGCTGGACGGGCTGGGCGTGCGGTTCGTGACGGCGGACGGGCTCGGCTGATCGCAAAAGGGGCCGAGATGCCCCGGCGCCCGCTATCGATCGGTCACCGCGATCATCCCCGTCATCCCGAAGGTCGCATGGAGGAATTCGGTGCATTCGAGCGGATAGGTGCCCGCCTGTCCTGGAACGAGGTCGAGTTCCGTGGTTTGCCCCGCCTTCAGAGTGACGTCGCCGTCAGCGGCGGCAGCGGTCTCTTGGCGGTATGCCGCCGCCGCGAAGAAGCGGGGCGCGGAGAAATCATGGGTGCCGCTGCCCGCATTGATGAGGATCAGGCGCACGGGTACCCCGGCCACGAAGGAAAGATGGTCCGGTGTGAAAGCGAAGTCGGTCAATCGCACCGTCACCGGCCGGGCCTTCTCCCAATCGACCTCAGGCGCGGCTCGCGCCGCCGGCGACGGCCCGGGCGGCGCCGGTGACGCGCAGGCGGCGAGTGCCAGGCAGGCGAGACTGGCGAGACGCCGATCCATTGCGGTTTCTCCGGAACTAGAGCGCGATGATATGAGGCCTGCTCGGCCTCATATCTAAATCGCACTCTAAATCAAATATTTAGAGACTGCTTCACCGATCAAGCCGAGCCGGCTTGATCGGATCAGGCTCTAACACGATGGCGGTGCAGACGCAGCAGAACGCCGCTACGGCTGTAGCGGCGTTCTTGACCTCTGAGCGCCCCGATTTATTCCGGAAAAAAAAGGGACTTATTCGCGGGTCGCCTATGAGCAGCCGCTCGTGGCGCCGCACTTATATACCCGGATAGCGTATGATGACCATCGAAGTCCGAGGATTACACGGTGTCATCCATAGAGAAGTGTATGACGACGTGTATTTCTCGCGCGACGTCGTCATATTTTTGGCGACCGGCTCGCAACGAAGAAAATCTTCGTTGCGAGCCGGTCGCAAGGGGTGCACGAGGGAATCACCCTCGTTTCGCCAAAGGCGAAAGCCATCTGTCTGCCTGGCGCTGCATCGGCCGGAAGGGCAGGAGCTGGCGCGGGCGTTGATCCGCGCGAAGGGCGAGACGCCGGCACGCTGCTGACCAACCTGCCGTCGAGCGGCTGGATGAGCTATCCGGCGCTGTCGGCTGCGCGGCCCGACCTGATCATGCTGCGCCTGACCGGCAATGCCGACGGCAGCGCTGCGGTCGACTACACCTCAATTGTGCCAGCGGTTTCCCGACCGCGACCAGGCGCGGCGACGGTCCGGTCAATCATGGCTTGCCCGCCTGGAACGTGGCGGCGGGTCTCTATCTCGCCACCAGCTATCTGGCGGCGGCGAGATCCGTAGCGTTAGCGCCGACCAGCCGCAGGACGTTCCAACTGATCACCGTCTGCTGATGAGTGGTGTCATCGCAATTACAGCGAACGTGCCCCGCTCAAGGAGACACGTTCGCGGTCACCGTTGCCTTGCGATCCTGCTTGCCCCAGCCAACGAACAGGCCGCCCATGGCGGCCGCCACCGATTTCAGGACGACCCAGTACATGAGCTGTCGATAGCCAAACCGCTGGAACGGCAACCAGGGCAGCAGGCGCCAATTTTCGGATCGCTCAAAGCTGAAGGCGACGATGCCCGTGATCAGGTCGATCATGACGAAGGCGAGGTAGTAGAGCCCGGTCTGCTCCAGGTTCTCCGGGTTAAATTGGGCGCGATGGTGCAGGTAGTCGAGATAGGTCGCGATGCCTTGCCAGACCAGCATGAGG
>JAQGIC010000056.1 GCA_028288725.1 Rhodospirillales bacterium | reverse complement strand
AAACGCCCCGGCCGAAGCGGCCGAGCTGTTTCAGCTGACGCCGGCCGATGTCGATCTGGATATCCTGCCCGAGCTGCTGGGCTATCAGCTGCGCCGGGCCCAGGTGCGCGTGTTCAATTCCTTCCTGAAGCGGCTCGACGAGATGGACGTCTCGCCCGGCGAGTTCGGCCTCCTCGTGTTGGTCGGCGCCAATCCCGGGCTCAATCAGAACGCGCTGGCCAAGGCGATCGGCAGCAATCGGTCGCTGCTGGTGCCGATGCTCGACAAGCTGGAGGCGCGCGGCCTGGTCGCGCGCGAAAAATCGGCGGCCGATCGGCGCTCGCATGCCGTCGTGCCGAGCCGGGCCGGCCAGGTGCTGATCGCCCGGCTGAAAGGCGTCGTGCGCGATCATGAGCGCCAGGTGACGACGCCGCTCAGCGACGAGGAACGCCAGACCCTGCTGCGGCTGCTGTGCCGCCTGAACGGGGCCGAGTAGGCGGCGCCCATGCTGCTCGCGAGCGTGGTGACGCCGCATAGTCCAAAGCTGATCGGTCCCGATGTCCCCGGCTATGCCGCCGGCATCCTGGCCGGCGCCCAGGCGCTGGGCGCCCGGGTGCGCGCGCTCGAGCCGGATCTGCTGGTCGTGCAGAGCTCGCACTGGGCGACGCCGTTCCTGTGGTTCGTCGGGACCGAGGCGCATCACCGCGGCATCTGCCGCGATCCGGATGCGAGCCCCGCACTCGAACTACCCTATGACCGGCCGGGCGATCCGCTGTTCGCCCAGACGCTGATCGACCTCATTCGCGAGGACGGCATGCCGGCAATGGCCGAGAGCGATCGCGCCTGGGACTACGGCTGCGCCGTGCCGCTGCGGATGCTCGATCCCGACGCTCGCCTGCCGGTCGTGCTGCTCAGCACCTGCCTGAACGCGACGCTGGGCGAGGGCCAGCGGATCGGCGGCCTGATCCGGCGAGCGGCCGAGGCGACCCGGCGCCGGACGGTGTTCGTCGCGAGCACCGCCTTTGCCGCCCGCATGGTGCGCGGGCCGCAGCTCTGGCCGCCCGAGCCCGCGCTCGCCGCCGACTGGCATTTCCTGAAGCTGATCACGGACGGCGAGATCGCGGCCGCCAAGGCGGCGCTGCCGGCCTATGCCGACGCGTCCAACGTCGAAATGGGCGCACGGCCGCTGGCGACGTTCCTGGGCTGTCTGGATGAGGTGGCGGAGACCTACCGCGGCGAACGGTTCGGCGAGTATGGCGCGATCGGCGGCAGCGGGCATGTCAGCATCGCGGTGACCCTCGAATCTGACCGTCATTCCCGCGCAGGCGAGAATCCAGAGCAACCACGAGATCGCTCCGGCAATCCTGGATTCCCGCTTTCGCGGGAATGACGACTATTGGGTTAGAAGTGTCCGTGCCACCGCGACCACCCGGTCGACCACCGCCTCGGACTCGCCCAGATAGCCTGCCGGGTCCATCAGCACATCCAGCGCCGCCGGGTCGAGCAAACCCGCGACTTGGCTGTTCTCGCCCAATATTTCGCGGAGCGGCCGATTCTCCGCCATGGCGGCGAGACACGCGGCCTGGACCAGGTGATGCGCCTCGCCCCGGCCGAGTTTGTCCGCGAGTGCCATCATCACCCGCTCGGCCATGACCAGACCGTTGGTGATGGCGAGGTTGGCGCGCATGCGGTCGCCATCGGGGCGCATGCCGTCGGCCACGCGGATCGACTGGGCCAGCGCGCCGGCGGTCAAGGCGAGCGCCTGGGGCAGGGCCAGCGCTTCGGCCTGCCAGGGTCCGACCGCGCGTTCCAACTGGTGATGCTGGGCCGCCAGCAGCAGCGGCACCTGGGCCTCGACACCCATCGCGGCGGCGACGATATGGGTGCTGATGATCGGATTGCGCTTCTGCGGCATGGTGCTGGAGCCGCCACGGCCGGCCTCGGTCGTCTCGACCAGCTCGCCGAACTCGGTCTGGGCCAGCAGGGTGACGTCGCCGGCGAATTTCGCCAGGCTGCCGGCGACCAGGCCTAGCCAGGCGCCCAGTTCGGCGAGATTGTCCCGACTCGCGTGCCAGGGCGTGAGCGGACAGGCGAGGCCCAGCTCCGCCGCCAGCCGTTCGGTCACGGCACGGCCCTTGTCGCCCAGCGAGGCGAGCGTACCGACCGCGCCGCCGAACTGGACCTGCAGCAGCCGCGGCCGCATCTGGTGCAGCCGCTCGACATGGCGCAGCAAGGGGGCGAGCCAGACCGCGGCCTTGTAGCCGAAGCTGACCGGCAGCGCCTGTTGCAGGAAGCTGCGCCCGGCCATGACCGTCGTGCGGTGGCGGTCGGCCTGGGTCGCCAAGGCCGCGATCAAGGCGAGGAGATCCCGCTCGATGAAATCCAGCGCGGCGCGAAGCTGCAGGACCTGGGCCGTGTCGGTGATGTCCTGGGTGGTCGCCCCCCAATGGACCCAACGTCCGGCCTCCGCTCCGGCCGCCTGGGTCAAGGCCTTGGCCAGCGCCATCACCGGCTGTCCC
Organism: Rhodospirillales bacterium; assembly: GCA_028288725.1. Lineage (GTDB taxonomy): Bacteria > Pseudomonadota > Alphaproteobacteria > ATCC43930 > CGMCC-115725 > Aliidongia. Next base: position 4,615 of record JAQGIC010000056.1, on the reverse strand, counting down.
GCTTTTTCGGTCTCGGCCCGGATCTGGACCAGATCGAGCTTCGACGGGTCGGCCGCCTTGGCGATCGCCTCGGCCGCGTCGGCCGGGATGATGCCGACCGCGGCCTGGGCACGCGCCAGCGCCACCTCGACCTCCAGCATGAACGCGAGCCGGCGCCGGTCGTCGAACAGGTGGCGGATCTCGTCGGTGCCGAACAGCCCGCCGAACAGGCTCGAATCGGCGGGGTTGAGCGTCATGTCAGATCTCGAAGAACACGGTTTCACCATCGCCCTGCAGGCGGATGTCGAAACGGTAGGTCGGGATCGCCGTACCCGCAACCGGCGTCGCGATCAGGGTGCGTCGTGCCGCCTCGTCCGGCACCAGCGCCAGCACCGGATCGGTGTCGTTGAGCGGCTCGCCCGCGAAATAGAGCCGGGTGGTCAGGTGCAGCAGCAGGCCGCGGGTGAACAGGGTCACGGCGATATGCGGCGCCTGCAGGCTGTTGCCGCGGCCGGGGACGGCGCCCGGCCGGATGGTCTCGAACCGGTAGTGCCCGGTCTTGTCGGTGCCGGCCCGGCCGAAGCCGTGGAACGCCGGGTCGATCGGCTTGTCCTGGGTATCGGCCGGATGATCGTAGCGGCCGGCGCCGTTCGCCTGCCAGATCTCGAGCATCGCGTCGGTGACCGGCGCACCGGCACCGTCGGTCACGATGCCCTCGATCGCGATGCGCACGCCCTGGGTCGCGGGCTTGACCAGCGTGGTTTGGCCGTCGCGCAGCAGCGCCTCGTGGAAGAAGGGCCCTACCGTCTGGGAACTCGTCAAACCGGGCATCTCACTGCTCCATCGGGGTCGCGTGCCGGCCGCGCAGCACGATGTCGAAGCGATAGCCGAGCGCATATTCCGGCTGGGTCACGTCGATGTCGAACGTCGAGACGAGACGCGCGCGGGCGGCCGCATCCGGAATGCTGTTGTAGATCGGATCGAGCGGCAGCAGCGGATCGCCCGGGAAATACATCTGGGTGATGAGCCGCGTGGCGACGCCGGGGCCGAACAGGCTGAAATGGATATGGTTCGGCCGCCAGGCATTGTGATGGTTCTTCCACGGATAGGCGCCGGGCTTGATCGACTGGAAGCGATAGGCGCCGTCCTCGGCCGTGGTGACCCGGCCGCTGCCGTCGAAATGCGGGTCGAGCGGGGCATCATGGCGATCGACCGGGTGATTGTAGCGGCCGGCGGCATTGGCCTGCCAGATCTCCAGCACCGCGTTCGGCACGGCACGGCCGTCCTCGTCCAGCACCCGGCCGGTGACGATGATCCGCTCGCCTACCGCCTCGCCGCCGTGGCATTTGGTGAAATCGGCCAAGGTCGGACCGACCGTTTCGGCGCCGGGCCTGGGGCCGGTGACCTCGGTCAGGGTCTGCGGCAGCCGGATCAGCGGGCGCGACGGGGCGCGCAGGATGGTCGATTTATACGCGGGCGAGGCATAGGCCGGATGGGTCCCGGCCGGAACGTCGCTGTAGATCTCGCTGTTGTCAGTCTCGCTCATGGCTGCTGCTCCATTTCGGCGAAAGTGGCCTTGGCGATGCGGACGGCGCTGTTCGCCATCGGGACGCCGGCATAGACCGCGACATGCATCAGGGCCTCCTTGACCTCGTCGGCGGTGACGCCGGTCTGGCGTGTCGCCCTGATATGCATCGCCAGTTCCTCCTCATGACCGAGTGCCGCCATCAGGGTGATGGTCAGGAGATGCTTCACCTTGCGGTCGAGGCCGGGGCGGTCCCAGATGGCACCCCAGGCATGCCGTGTGATGTACTCCTGGAAGTCGTGGTCGAACTCGGTGATCTTCTGGGTCGCGCGATCGACATGGGTGTCGCCCAGCACGGCGCGGCGGACCTTCATGCCGCGTGCGTAGAGTTCATCGTCCATGGCGTTCCTCCCGTCGTTTGCTCGGGATGATTCGTCCGGGTGATTGGGTTGTCAAACATTTCAGTTTAAGATCGTAACTATTTGTCGGTCACAGCAGGGGAGGTCTCGGATGGCGTTTGCACTGATCAAGGGTCTATCGGTCCATTACCGGGTCCAGGGTCCGGCCGAAGCGCCGCCGCTGCTGCTGATCCATTCGCTCGGCACGTCGCTGGAAATGTGGGCGCCCCAGGCCGAGGCGCTGGCCGGAAAATTCCGGGTGATCTCCTACGATCTGCGCGGCCATGGCCTGAGCCAAGCGACCGACGGCGCCTATACGCTCGATCTGCTGGCCGGCGACGCGCTGGGCCTGCTCGACCATCTGGGCATCGACCGCGCCCATGTCGCCGGCGTCTCCCTGGGCGGCATGATCGCCCAGACACTCGGGACCCAGGCCGGCGGGCGTCTCAGCTCGCTCGTGCTGGGCGATACGGCCAGCGTGATCGGGCCCAGGAGCAATTGGGACAATCGGGCCGCGACCATCCGGGCCGACGGCATGGCCTCGATCGTCGATGCCGTCCTCGCCCGCTGGTTCACGCCCGGCTTCCTTCTGGCCGCGCCGCAGATCGCGCGCGGCTTCGCTTCGATGCTGCTGCGCATGCCGGCGGAGGCCTATATCTCGGCGGCCTGTGCGGTCCGGGACGGCGATACCACGGCGGCGCTCGGTCGGATCGGCTGCCCGACCCTGGTGCTGGTCGGCGACCAGGACGTCTCGACCCCGCCGTCGGCGGCCGAGGCGCTCAAGGCCGGCATCCCCGGCGCCAAGCTGGTGGTGATCGAGAATGCCGCGCATATCCCGACCGTCGAGCGACCGGATGCCGTGACGTCGGCGATGCTCAGCTTCTACGCGGGGCTCTAGACCATGCGAGTTCGCGCTCTTGCCGCTCTCTGTCTTCTCGTCGTCGCGTCATCGGGTGCTACGGCCGCCACGCAATTGCGCATCGGCCTGCAGGACGATCCGGATACGCTCGATCCGGCGCTCAATTGGACCTATGTCGGCCGCCATGTGCTGCAGTCGCTGTGCGACAAGCTGGTCGATATCGATGGCGAGCTCAATCTCGTGCCGATGCTGGCGACGGCTTGGACCTGGAGCGACGGGGGCAAGACCCTGACGCTGACGCTGCGCGAGCAGGTCAAGTTCCAGGATGGCACGCCGTTCGATGCCGCGGCGGTCAAGTTCAACCTCGATCGCGAGCTCGCCATGCCGGGCAGCCGGCGCAAGAGCGAGATCGACGCGATCCAGTCGGTCGACGCGACCGGGCCGCTGACGGTCGCGATCCATCTGAGCAAACCCTCGATCCCGCTGTTGGCCGCCTTGGCCGACCGGGCCGGCATGATGGTCAGCCCCAAGGCCGCGACCGAGGCGGGCGCCAGTTTCGCCCAGCATCCGGTTTGCGCCGGGCCCTATCGCTTCGTCGAGCGGGCCGTGCAGGACCACATCACGCTGGAGCGCGATCCCGGCCATTGGCGCGCGGCCGACTATCATTTCGACCGTCTGGTGTTCGTGCCGATCACGGATTCGACCGTGCGGCTGACCAATCTGCGCTCGGGCCAGCTCGATCTGATCGAACAGGTGCTGCCGACTGACATGGCCGAGGTCAAGACCGACCGGAGCCTCGCGGGCATCGAGGCGACCGGCCTCGGCTATACCGGCATGACCATCAATGTCGCCAACGGCGCCAAGGCGGACAATCCGGCGGGCAGATCCAAGGCGGTGCGCAAGGCGATCAGCCTGGCGATCGATCGCGATGCCATCAACCAGGTCGCCTTCGACGGCCGCTTCCTGCCCGGAAATCAGCCGTTCCCGCCGGGCTCGCCCTATTACGACACCGCCTTCCCGGTGCCGAAGCGCGATCTGGCCGGGGCGAAGGCGGCGCTGGCCGGCGTCGGGCCGGTGACGCTCGACCTCTTGATCCCGACCGATCCGGTGCGCGGCCAGATCGGCCAGATGATCCAGGCCATGCTGGGCGAGGCCGGCATCACCGTGAACCTGGTCCAGACCGAGTTCGTCACGCTCTTGGACCGGACCCGGCGCGGCGATTTCCAGGCCGACCTGATCGCCTGGAGCGGCCGGATCGATCCCGATCTCAACATCACGCCGCTCCTGGGCTGCGGCGCCGCCGGCAACGACGGGCATTTCTGCAGCCAGGGTCTGGAGGCGGCGCTCGCCATCGGCCGCGCCTCGCCCGAGCCGGCGCTGCGCAAGCCGGCCTATGCCAAGGCGGTCGCCGTGCTCGAGGACGAACTGCCGATCGTCTATCTGTACCACACGCTCTGGCTCTATGCCGCCAAGGCCAAGCTCAAGGGCTTCAAGCCGATGCCGGACGGGATCATGCGGTTCGATGGGGTGCAGATGGCGCCTTAGGGGCCAATTCAGTCAGGCGTAAAACAACGCCCGAGAAGGGTGGATTTGCGCCGGTCCGCTCTGCGACGGCGAGACCAAAAACCGGACGTTCGTCTGGTGGCTCGATCGGGCCGATTGCGGAATGGCCGCTCCTCTCCAACCAATACACTTTAGCAGACATATAGCCGAGGCCCGCTTCATGATATTCGCGCATGGGGTCGGTCGGAGCGCGGGCGTCGTCGGCCCGTGTGCGGGTTACCATGACCATTTAGCGCTTGGAACTTTGAGCCAGTCAGCGAATGTCAACATCGTTGGATGTTGGGCGCTAAG
>JAQGIC010000022.1 GCA_028288725.1 Rhodospirillales bacterium | reverse complement strand
ATCCGGTGGCGCCGTCCAAGCACAAGGGCCCGAAATACACGCCGATCTCCAAGCGCCAGGACAAGCCGGACGCGATCGCCTGGATCGTCAAGAACCATCCGGAACTGTCGGACGCCCAGATCAGCCGCCTGATCGGCACGACCAAGCCGACCATCGCGGCCATCCGCGACCGCTCGCACTGGAATTCGCCGAATATCAAGCCGCGCAATCCGGTCGCGATCGGCCTGTGCAGCCAGGCCGATTTCGAGGCGCTGCTGACGGTCGCTCGCAAGCAGAACCCCGGCGCCGTCCGCGCCGAGCCGCTGCTGACCGAGATCGACGAGATCTGAGGACCAAGAAAGAGTGACGGAGGATAACGACAAACTCCTCCGTCATCCCGCGAACGCGCCAGGCTATGTACATATCTGTTTTCGTCTTTTGAAATCAGCAGGTTATCCTAACGCTCCGTCATGCCCGGGCTTGACCCGGGCATCCACGCCCCTCCGCCGGAGCCCTGTTTGGCCGTGAAATCGGCTTGCCCAACCACGTGGATGGCCGGGTCAAGCCCACGGCTGTCCGGTTTAATTCTTCCGTCATTCCCGCGCAGGCGGGAATCCAGAGCCACGCGCGAGATCGACGGGCACAAGTTGAGGATTTCCGTCGCTGAGAGAGCCTTTGCGGCCCCTCAGCGACAAACCTGCGGTTTGCGCATGATTCCCGCCTGCGTGGGAATGACCGTGAAAAATGCCGACACGTCGTTCCTGTCTCGGACAATCCTCATTACCGCGAGCCCAAGCCGCGCCTGACCAAAATACAGAGTGGCAAAATCTAAACCGGACAGCCGTGGGTCGAGTCCGGGCATGACGGAGTTGGGATCTACCCCGGAAATTCGCTCTCCGCGGGGAAATCCTGCCGGTCGTCCCACCGCTTGCCCTTGACCGTCCGCTGCTGGCGGATCCAGCCGCCCTGGCCGTCGGCGCGATAGCGGATATAGTCGGTCACGTCGGGCAGGTCTTGCGGCAGCGCCTCGCCCGGCTTCACCGCCTGAAAGCGCCGGTCGGTGAAATCCGGATGGCAGCTGACCTCCAGAATGGTCTCCGCCCGGTCCTTCGGGCGCAGGTGCCACGTGATGCGGGCGGCCTGAACCAGGGTCATCTCCTCATTGTCCAGGCTCGCGGCGTCGACGTAATGCTGCCAGACGAACTTGTCGCCCTCGACCGTCGTGAAGCGGGTTATCAGGCCGGCATAGAGCCCGTCGCCGGTCGAGCAGTCGTTGCCGACCGCCCAGACCTTCCGGTCGCCGGCCTGGGGCAGCGGATGATCGGACGTCGCCGCCAGCTCGCAATCCAGCTGCCGCTCGGCCAGTACCTTGCCGGTCGGATCGATCAGGCGCACCAGCGCCCGGCGCGGCTCGGTCTCGGCGAAGCTCCTCTTCAGCGCCGCATCGGCGGTGACGCCGGGGGCGGCGAGGAAATCCGCCGGGTCCTTGCTGCCGCCCCACATGGCCGTGCGCATGGCCGGCGTGAAGCGCGCGTCCTCCAGGATCTCGATCCGGCGCTCGGTCGGCTTGCCCGCATCGGCGATCACGGTCGATTGATGGACGACGAACTCGATCGGTGTGCCGGGCGAGCAGGCGGCGAGCGCGACCATCAGCGGCAAGACCAGCAGGCGGGATATCATGAGGCAGGCCCGAACTGGGTCGCGACGTCGCCCTGAAAGGTGAGCGGTCCGGTATGGCTGAGCTTGCTGGCAAGGTCGGCCCAGATCTCGCCGCCCATCGCGGTCCAGCGCTGGCAGAAGCTGAAATCCTCGGACAGATAGGCGCCGGTCGCGCGGTCGATCAGGCAGTCGAACAGCGCGAAGCGGTGCGGGCTGTCCCTGAGCGGATCATGGGCCTGATGCTCGCGGCTGTATTGCAGCTCCGGATAATGCGCCTGCATGCGCTCCAGCACCGAGCGGCGGATCATCAGAAAGCCGGTACCGGCATAGCGCACCTTGGCGAAGCCGTCCCTGACGCCGATCCGGCCGGTGGGTTCCAGGAATTCGATGACATAGGACAGGGCCGCGGCTTCGAGCGGCTCGCGCCCCTGGGCCACGATCGCCTTGACCTTGGGCCAGTCGATCTTCTTCGTCGGGTAGACCCCGGCCGCCATGTCGGCGCCGAAATCCAGCAGCCGAAACACCTCTTCCGGCTCGAAGCCGATATCGGCATCGATGAACAGCAGGTGGGTCGTGGTCGGATTGCCCAGGAAATGCGCCACGACATTCTGCCGGGCGCGCGTGATGAGCGCGTCGCCGCCCTGCATCAGCACGGTGAAGCCCACGCCGCGCCGGTCGCAGGCACGCTGCAGCTTCAGGAGCGAGGCGGTGAAATGGCTGGTGACCTGGCCGCCATAGCAGGGCGTGCCGATGGCGAGATGGATGGGGTCGCTCACTCAGTCGTTCTCCTCGGCGCTGACCAGCGCCAACAGACGGGCCAGCCGCGCGGCACTGGGCGTGCCGGGTGCTGCGGAATAGACGATCAGGCTCAAATCGTTCGTGTCGCTCAAAGCCAGCACGGTATGCTCCAGCTCCAGCATTCCCACAACCGGATGATCGAAGCGCTTCAGCCCGTCGCCGGGCGCCAGCACGTCATGCTGGCGCCAGAGCGGCCGGAATTCGGGGCTGGCCACCATCAGATCGTCGATCAGGCGTTGGATCAGCGGGCTGACCGGTGCCGCCGTGTCGAGCGGCAGCGCCGGGCCGAGCGGCCGGCCAGCACGAACAGATGGGTGCGTTCGGTCGGACCCGGCCGCAAGCGCTGCTTCATGCTGGGGCTGGGCGGCTTCACGCTCGCCTCCATGCTGTGCGGCCTGGCACCGTCGGTCATGCTGCTGATCGTCGCCCGCTTGGCCCAGGGCGTGACCGGCGCGGTCATGTTTCCGCAGGTGCTCGCCATGCTTCGGGCCCAGATCGCGGCCGAGCGCCGCGGCTTCGCCTTCGCGCTCCTCGGCATCGTATGGGATTGGGCGGCACCTGCGGCCAGCTGCTGGGCTGGCGTCTGGCCTTCCTGATCAATCTGCCGGTCGGCCGCGCGCAGTCGCCCCTGCTCGCTACGCGCTGACCTTGGCCTTCGCGACGACGGCGGCCGGCTTGACCGGTTCGCCGTCAGGCTCGGTCAGCACATGGACCAGGGCCTCGCGGATCTCGCGGATCTTGCTCTCATGCTCGATCTTCAGGCCGAAGATGTCCTTCACATAAAAGACGTCGACCACCTTCTCGCCGTAGGTCGTGATCTTGGCGCCCGAGATCTGGACGCCCTGGGCGGTCAGCGCACGGGTCAGATCGAACAGCAGGGCCGGCCGATCGCGGCCGTTGACCTCGACCACGGTGTGCGCCGTCGATGCCTTGTTGTCGATCAGCACGCGCGGGGCGACGGTGAAGACGCGGGTGCGGCTCGGAAAGGCCGGCCGCCGCTTCAGCTCCTGGCGCGGGTCGAGCTTGCCGCCCAGCACGTTCTCGAACAGCACGGCCAGCCGCGCCAGCTTGTCCGGCCGGTCGAACGCGCCGCCGTTGCTGTCCTGGACCCAGAACGTGTCGAGCGCCATGCCGTTCACCATGGTGACGATGCGGGCATCGACGATCATGGCGCCGGCGACCGAGAGCGCACCGGCGATGCGCGAGAACAATCCGGGATGATCGGCGGTGTAGACCGTGATCTCGGTGACCGAACGGGCCTGGTCGACCCGGTTCGCCACGGTCAGCGGGGCGGCCGACCGTTCGGCCTCACGCATCAGCCGGCCGTGGCGGGCGAGCGTCATCGCATCGTGCGACAGCCAGTAGAACGGATAGCCGCGCTGGGTGAAGGCGGCGAAATCCTCATTTGAGAATTCCGGCAGCAGCCCGCGCACCTGGTCCTGGACCTTGGCGATGCGCACGTCGCGCGGGTCGGCGACCACCCCGCCCGACATGACTTCCTGGGCCCGGTTGTAAAGCTCGCGCAGCAAGGCTGCCTTCCAGCCGTTCCAGACGTTGGGCCCCACGGCGCGGATGTCGCAGGCGGTCAGGATCAACAGCAGCTTCAGGCGTTCCGGCGACTGTACCAGCGCCACGAAATCCTGAATCGTCTTCGGATCGTCGATATCGCGTTTGAACGCGGTCCGGCTCATGACCAGGTGATGCAGCACCAGCCACGAAACGGTTTCGGTCTCTTCGGCGTCGAGCCCCAGGCGCGGCCCCAGTTTCAGCGCGATCTTGGCGCCCAATTCCGAATGGTCGCCCGGACGCCCCTTGGCGATGTCGTGCAGCAGGACGGCCAGATAAAGCGCGCGGCGCGACGCGATGGTATCGACGATCGAGCTGGCCAGCGGCAGCTCTTCCTTCGATTCGCCGGCTTCGATCTTGTGCAGTTGCGCCAGCGCGAAGATGGTGTGCTCGTCGACCGTGTACACATGATACATGTCGTATTGCATCTGGGCGACGACCCGGCCGAAATCCGGGACGAAGCGGCCGAACACGCCGGCTTCGTTCAACCGGCGCAGGCTGGTTTCCGGATCGATCCTGGATGTTAGGATTTCCATGAACAGGCGGTTCGCCTCGGGGTCCGCCCGCAACTTCGCATCGATCAGTTTCAGCGACTGGGTGACCAGCCGCAGCGCGCGCGGATGGATGTCGAGCCGGTGGCTTTCCGCGACGTGGAACAGGCGCAGCAGATTGACCGGATCGTCCTCGAACGCCCGGTCGGACACGAGCGACAGGCGGCCGCCGTCGATCTTGAAGCCTTCGATCGACTTGGTGCCGGGCAGCAGGCGCCGCCAGAGCGAGACCGGCTTGCGTTTCTGATCGGCCTCCAGCGCCGCGATGAAAATGCGGGTCAGGTCGCCCACGTCCTTCGCGATCAGGAAATAATGCTTCATGAAGCGTTCGACGCCGCGCGTGCCGGCATGGTCGGTATAGCCCATGCGCTGGCCGATCTGAGTCTGCACGTCGAAGGTCAGCCGCTCCTCGGGCCGGCCGGTCAGGTAATGCAGATGGCAGCGGACGGTCCAGAGAAAGATCTCGGCTCGATGGAACCGGTTCGCCTCGTCGCGGCTGAGGATGCCGCGGTCGACCAGTTCGTCCAGACTATGGACGCGGAACAGGTATTTGGCGATCCAGGCCAAGCCATGGAGATCGCGCAGGCCCCCCTTGCCTTCCTTGATGTTCGGCTCCAGCACATAGCGGCTGTCGCCCAAGCGCTGATGGCGCGCGTCGCGCTCGGCCAGCTTGGCATCGACGAAACCGATGCCGCTGCCCTCGATCACCTCGCTCTCGAACCGCCGTTCCAGATCCTGGAACAGCGTCTCGTCGCCCGAGACCACCCGGGCCTCCAGCAAGGCGGTGCGGATCGTCACGTCGCCGGTCGCCTGGCGCAGGGTCTCGTCGACCGATCTTGTGGCGTGGCCGACCTTCAGTCCCAGGTCCCACAGGACATACAGCAGGAATTCGACGACCTGCTCGGTATGGGGCGTCGCCTTGTAGGGCAACAGGAACAGGAGATCGATATCGGATTGCGGTGCCAGCTCGGCGCGGCCATAGCCGCCGACCGCCACGATCGCCAGCTTCTCGCCCTTGGTCGGGTTGGAGACGGGGAACAGGGTCCGTTGCGTGATCCGATGCAGCGCGCGGATGATCGTGTCGATCAGCCAGGAATTGCCGGCCATGGCGGCGGCCCCGTCCTGGCTCGCGAGGAACCGGGCTTCGACCTCGGTCCGGCCACGCTGCAGGACCGGCTTCAACTGCTCGACCAAGACCGGTTGCGCGTTTTGGGCGCCGCGCTGCTCGATCGCCGCGTCGAGTATGGCGTCGAGCGCTACCGGATCGACGATGCGTTCGGGATGGGCCAGATGCTGCATCCCGCCATTTCGCCGGGGAATGCTCTTGGGCGCAACAGGCGCGTCGGCGACGGCCGTCTTCTTCCGTCTGAAGCGGACACTCGGACGCGGCAGGGAGCGCATGGGGACAGGGTTTCCGAAGCGGGCGGGTTGATCAGCCGGTATGTGATGTAGCGAGGAGGCATTAAGAAGTGCCGAAGCTGCAGGGCGGCTAGTCGCGGCTCAGCCCCACCAGCCGATAGACCAGGTCCAGCGCCGCCTTGGGCGTCAGCTCGTCCGGGTTGACCGCCTTCACCGCTTCCTCGACGGCCGAGGGCGGCGGCGGCGCGATCTTCGAGGCCGGCCGGCGCGCGGCGCTGAACAGGGGCAGATCGTCGGCCAGCCGGGTCAGCGCGCCGCCGGCCTCGCCCTGCTCCAGGATCTCCAGCACCTCCTCGGCCCGCGCGATGACCGGCTTCGGCAGCCCGGCCAGCTTCGCCACATGGATGCCGTAGGACCGGTCGGCGGCACCGGGGGCGACCTCGTGCAGGAAGACCACGTCGCCCTGCCATTCCTTGACGCGCATGGTGTAGCAGGCGAGATCGGCAAGGCGCGCGGCGAGCGCGGTCAGCTCGTGGTAGTGGGTCGCGAACAAGGCGCGGCAGCGGTTGGACTGATGCAGATGCTCGACCGCAGCCCAGGCGATCGACAGGCCGTCGTAGGTGGCCGTGCCGCGGCCGATCTCGTCCAGGATCACCAGCGCCTTGGGGCCGGACTGGTTCAGGATCGCCGCGGTCTCGACCATCTCGACCATGAAGGTCGATCGGCCGCGCGCCAGATCGTCGGCGGCGCCGACGCGGCTGTAGAGCCGGTCGACGATGCCGATCCGCGCCCGCTCGGCCGGCACGTAGCAGCCGATCTGGGCCAGCACGGCGATGAGCGCGTTCTGGCGCAGGAACGTGCTCTTGCCGGCCATGTTCGGGCCGGTCAGCAACCACAGGCGCCGGCCCGCCTCGAGCGTGCAGTCGTTGCCGACGAAGCTCGTGCCGGCGGGCAGGCTGGCCTCGACAACCGGATGGCGGCCGCCCGCGATTTCGAACGCGACGCTGTCGTCGATCTCCGGCCGGCAATAGCGCCGCTCGATCGCCAGCTCGCCATGGCCGGCGGCGACGTCGAGCGCGGCGAGCGCCGCGGCGGCCCGCTGGATTTCCGTCGCGCGCCCGACCGCCTCGCCGACCAGATCCTCGAACAGGGCCAGTTCCAGCGCCAGCGCCTTGTCGCCGGCCTGGCCGATGCGGGTTTCGATCTCGTTCAATTCGATCGTGGTGAAGCGCATGGCGTTCGCCATGGTCTGGCGATGGATGAACCGGCCGCCGGCGCCATAATCGAGCTTGGCGGCGTGGGTCGGCGTTACCTCGATATAGTAGCCCAGCACGTTGTTGTGCCGGATCTTCAGGCTGGCGACGCCGGTTTCCTCGACATAGCGCGCCTGTAGTGCCGCCATCATGCGGCGGCTCTCGTCGCGCAACGACCGCCATTCGTCCAAATCGGGCGAATAGGCGCTCGCGATGAAGCCGCCGTCGCGCGCCATCAGCGGCAGCTCCGGGCCCAGCGCGCGCCCCAGCCGATCGACCAGGGGTCCGTGTTCGCCCAGATCGACGCCGGCCGCGCGCAGCAGGCTGCCGGGGACCGCTTCGGGCCGGGCCAGCACCAGCGGGCGGATCCGCGCCGTCGCGGCCAGGCCGTCGCGCAATCCCGCCAGATCGCGCGGGCCGCCGCGGCCGAGCGTCAGGCGCGAGAGGGCGCGCGCCATGTCCGGGCATTCCTTCAGGAACGCCCGGATGTCGCCGCGGAAGCGTTCGTCGCGCACGAAGCATTCGACCAGGTCGAGCCGGGCATCGATCAGCATCGGATCGGTCAGCGGTCCGGCCAGTTCGGCGGCGAGCCGCCGGGCGCCGGCGCCGGTCACGGTGCGGTCGATCACCGCCAGCAGGCTGCCGCGCCGCTCGCCGGTCAGCGTCTGCGACAGCTCGAGGTTCCGCCGGGTCGCGGCGTCGATCTCCATGACCGCGCCCGCCGAGATCCGGCGGGGAATGCCCAGCTTCGGGTGTTTGCCCTGCTGGGTCAGGTCGATGTAGTCGAGCAGCGCGCCGCCGGCGGCATATTCCGCCCGGCCGAACGTGCCGAAGCCGTCCAACGTGCCGACGCCGTAGAGCTGGGCCAGGCGCCGGCGGCCGCTTTCGCTGTCGAAGCGCGCGCCGGGCAGGGGCGTCAGCACCGATTTCCAGTCGCCCAGCACCTCGAACAGGTCCGGCCGCTGCAGCAGGCGGTCGGCGATCAGCAGTTCGCCCGGTGCCAGGCGCGCCAGTGCCGCACCGACCTGGGCCGCGTCCAGCGGCTGGAACTCGACCTCGCCGGTCGAGAGTTCGACGGAGGCCAGCGCCAGTTCGCCGGCGGCTTCGGCGAGCGCGGCCAGGAAATTATGCCGCCGGGAATCCAGCAGATTGTCTTCGGTGATGGTGCCCGCGGTGACGATGCGGACCACGCCGCGCCGGACCGGCTGCTTGCCGCCCCGCTTCTTCGCCTCGGCCGGATCCTCCATCTGCTCGCAGATCGCCACGCGGAAGCCCTGGCGGATGAGCCGCGCCAGATAAGCGTCGGCGGCATGGACCGGCACGCCGCACATCGGAATATCGGCGCCGTCATGCTTGCCGCGCTTGGTCAGCGTGATGTCGAGCGCCGCCGAGGCCTTGCCCGCGTCGTCGAAGAACAGCTCGTAGAAATCGCCCATCCGATAGAACAGCAGATGATCCGGATGCTGCCGCTTGATGTCGAGGAACTGCGCCATCATCGGCGTGACCGGGCCGGCCGAGATCTCGGCGTCGGGTTCTGGCAAATCGGATGTGATATGGGATTCTGGCGGCATCGGGCTCTGACGGCAACAAGGCGGGGCGGGACCGCCTCGATAGCATGGTGCGTCAATTTCCACGAGACCGGCGTGAGCGGCTTCCGGTAGGGTCGAAGGCGGAACGGGTAATAGCCCGAGCGACCAGGGGGGAAGCATGCGGGATTTCAACGGCAAGGTCGCCGTCATCACCGGCGGGGCCGAAGGCATCGGCCGCGCCATCGCCGAGCGCGCGGCCACGGCCGGCATGAAGCTGGTGCTGGCCGATATCAACGCGGCCGGGCTTGAGGCGGCACTGGCCGATTTCGCCAGCCGCGGCGTGCAGGCGGTCGGCCTTAAGACCGACGTGTCCAAGGCCGCCGAGGTCGAGGCGCTCGCCGCTCTCGCGTTCGAGCGGTTCGGCACCGTCCATCTCCTGGTGAACAATGCCGGTGTCGGCCATAACCGGCCGGTGTGGGAAACGACCCAGGCCGATTGGGACTGGGTCATGGGCGTCAATCTCTATGGCGTCATCAACGGCCTGCGCGCCTTCATCCCGACCATGCTGGCCAAGGGCGAGCCGGGTCACATCGTCAATACCGCCTCGATGGCCGGCCTGACCTCGCAGCCGGGACTGGCGATCTACAACGCCAGCAAGCACGCGGTCGTGACCGTGTCCGAAGGGCTGCATCACGACCTGACCCTGCGCCAGTCGAAGCTTCGGGTCTCGGTGCTGTGTCCCGCCTGGGTCAAGACCCGCATCCATCTGTCCGGCCGCAATCGCCCGGCCGGCGACGACACGGCACCGCTCAGCACGCTCGATCCGGTCGCGACCAAGGTCGGCTTGGCGGTGATGAACGCGGTCGAGAACGGCATCCCGGTCGAACAGGTCGCGAACGACGTGTTCGACGCCATCGCGGCCGAACGCTTCTATATCCTGACCCATCCCGGCCATAAGGCCGCGATCCAGACGCGGATGGAGGATATTCTGGCCGAGCGGGCGCCAAGCCTGCTGCGCTCGCTTTAGGTTAACGGAAGCTTTGACCCGGACGACCGCTTCGGGCAAAGCTCGGGATCGAGAGATTGGATCAGCCCTCGCGGCGGGCGAAACGGTGCCGAAGGCCGTGCCGCCGCGCCAGGGGCGGGAGGAGACGAGGACATGGACGATATCACACGGCGCATCACCGAAGAGGATGCGCTGCGATTCCACGCTGAGGGCAAGCCCGGCAAGATCGAAATCGCGCCGACCAAGCCGCTGACGACCCAGCGAGACCTGTCGCTGGCCTATTCGCCGGGCGTGGCCTACCCGTGCCTGCACATCGCCAGGGACCCGGCGACCGCCTACGACTATACGGCCAAGGGCAATATCGTGGCGGTGATCTCGAACGGCACGGCGGTGCTGGGCCTGGGCGATCTGGGCGCGCTCGCGTCGAAGCCGGTGATGGAAGGCAAGGCCGTCCTGTTCAAGCGCTTCGCGGATATCGATTCGATCGATCTCGAGGTCGATACCCGCGACGTCGAGGAGTTCATCGGCGCGGTGCGCTACCTCGGGCCCAGCTTCGGCGGCATCAATCTGGAAGACATCAAGGCGCCCGAATGCTTCATCATCGAGCAGCGCCTGCGCGAGCTGATGGACATTCCGGTATTTCATGACGATCAGCACGGCACGGCGATCATCGCCGCCGCCGGCCTGATCAATGCCTGCAACCTGACCGGCCGCACCTTGCGCGACGTCAAGCTGGTGGTGAACGGCGCCGGCGCCGCCTCGATCGCCTGCATCGAGCTGTTGAAGGCGATGGGCGTCGGCCACGACAACGTCGTCATGTGCGATACCAAGGGCGTCATCTACCAGGGCCGCACCGACGGCATGAACCAGTGGAAGTCGGCGCATGCGGCGAAGACCGATGCCCGCTCGCTGGGCGAGGCGATGGAGGGCGCCGACGCGTTCTTCGGCCTGTCGGTCAAGGGGGCGGTGACCCAGGAGATGGTGAAGAAGATGGCGCCGCAGCCGATCATCTTCGCCATGGCCAACCCCGATCCGGAAATCACGCCGGAGGATGTGAAGGCGGTTCGGCCCGACGCCCTGGTCGCGACCGGGCGGTCGGACTATCCGAACCAGGTCAACAATGTCCTGGGCTTTCCCTATATCTTCCGCGGCGCGCTCGATACGCGCTCGTCCACCATCAACGAGCCGATGAAGATCGCCGCCGCCGAGGCGCTGGCGGCCCTGGCGCGCGAGGATGTGCCGGACGAGGTCGCCGCCGCCTATTCCGGCCGGCGCCTGACCTATGGCCCCGAATATCTGATCCCCTCGCCGTTCGACCCACGCCTGATGTCCCATGTGCCGGTCGCCGTCGCCAAGGCGGCGATGGATTCCGGCGTCGCGCGCAAGCCGATCGCCGATCTTGCGGCTTATGCCCGCCAGCTCTCGGCACGGATGAACCCGGTCACCGGCAGCCTGCAGGGCATCTTCGAGGCCGTGCGATCCAAGCCGAAGCGGATCGTGTTCGCGGAGGGCGAGGAGGAAAAGGTCATGCGCGCCGCGCTGGAATTCAAGGCGGCGGGCTATGGCTTCCCGATCCTGATCGGGCGCGAGGAGCGGGTGCATGCGACCTTGAAGTCGCTGGGATTGTCGGCGCCGGACGGGCTTGAAATCCACAATGCCCGGCTCAGCCACGCGAACAAGGCCTATACGGATTTCCTATTCAAGCGGCTGCAGCGCAAGGGCTTCCTCTATCGCGACTGCCAGCGTCTGGTGAACCAGGACCGCAACGTCTTCGCCGCCTGCATGGTCGCGATGGGCGATGCCGATGCCATGGTGACCGGCACCACCCGCAGCTATGCGGCCTCGTTCGACGAGATCAGCCACGTGCTCGACGCCGAACCGGGCAAGCGGCTGTTGGGTCTGATGATGATGATCGCGCGCGGCCGCACCGTGTTCGTCGCCGACACCACGATCCATGAATTGCCGAGCCCCGAGGAGCTGGCCGACATCGCCGAACAGGCGGCCGAGAAGGCGCGTCAGATGGGTGCCACGCCGCGCGTGGCGCTGCTGTCCTTCTCCAACTTCGGCAATCCGATGCGCGACAAGGCCAAGCGCGTGCGCGACGCGGTCGACGTGCTCGATCGGCGCCGGGTCGATTTCGAATATGACGGCGAAATGTCGGCCGACGTGGCGCTCGATTTCGACCTGATGCGCAAGAGCTATCCGTTCTGCCGGTTGACCGGTCCGGCCAATGTCCTGGTCATGCCGGCGCTGCACACTGCCAATGTCGCCTCCAAACTACTGCAGCAGCTGGGGGGCGGCACGGTGATCGGACCGATCCTGCTCGGTCTGGAAAAGCCGGCGCAGATCGTCGAGATGGCGGCGACCGTGTCGGATATCGTCAATCTCGCGGCGTTGGCCGGCTACGACGCAATCGCATAAGTTGTGTTATGGCTTTTTGCGACGGTTCGGTGAAATCTAGAGTGATGGTCACTAAACTGTAACGCTGGTGACGGATATCTCGGAATGTGCGACGGAAGGGTGTTGACCCTTCCGTCCGCCGAACCGCACCAGAAAGGGTCGCGTCCGCTCATGCCGTTGCGCCGTCTCGCCGTCTCCGTCGCCATGATGGCCGGCGTCGTATTGCTGACTTTCACGATCCTGGTCTTCGCCGGCAACGTCTCCGTCTGGCCGGCGGCGGTCGCCTGCCTGGTGATCGTCGTTCTGCATGCGCTGTTGCTGCGCGCCTTCCTCGACGGGCTGACCCGGATCCGCACCGGCGTGGAGGAGATCCTGGTCGAGCCGGAGCGCGCGGTGCCCGTCATCCGGTCGTCGAGCCCCGCGGTCAATGATCTCTGGCTGGCGATCATGCGGCTGACCCGGGCCTGGCGGCAGCGCATCCGGGGGCTCGAAATCGAATTGACCGGCTCGAACGCGGTCATCGCGGCCTTGCCGGACCCGCTCATCCTGATCAACGAACGGCGCGAAGTGGTTCGGCAGAACGCCGCCGCGAAGGCGTTGCTGGGCGACCACGTGCTGCGCCGCGACCTGGCGGTGGCGCTCCGGCAACCGGCCTTGCTGGCCGCCGTCGATATGGTGATCGCCGGCGGCGCCGGCCGGATGGTCGAGTTCGATCTGGCGAGCCCGGTCGAGCGTCATCTGAGCGCCCGGATCGATCCGCTGCCGGCCCGGACCGAGGATGGCGTCATCCTGCTCGTTTCGCTCCACGACCTGACCTCGGTCAAGCGGGCCGAGCAGATGCGCGCCGATTTCGTGGCCAATGCCAGCCACGAGCTGCGCACGCCGCTCTCGACCCTGGTGGGCTTCATCGAAACCCTGCAGGGGCCCGCGGCCGACGACGAGGACGCGCGGATCAAGTTCCTCGCCATCATGCAGCAACAGGCATCGCGCATGGCGCGGCTGGTTGAGGATCTGCTGTCGCTGTCGCGCATCGAGATGAACGAGCATCTGCCGCCGACCACGCCGATCGAGGTGGTCACCGTGCTGCGCCATGTCGGTCAGACGCTGGAGATGAAGGCGGCGGCGCGCGGCATGTCGATCGAATATGACGTGAGCGACGAGCGTGCGCGGGTCGTGGGCGATGCCGACGAACTGGCCCAGCTGTTCCAGAACCTGATCGACAACGCGATCAAATATTCGAAGCCCGATACGGCGATCACGATCGGCCTCGGCCCGTCCAAGCGCTTTCGCGACGGCTTCGCGATCCTGGTGCGCGATCGGGGCGAGGGCATCCCGCGCACCCATCTACCGCGCCTCACGGAACGGTTCTATCGGGTCGACACGGCGCGCTCGCGCGAGATGGGCGGAACCGGGCTGGGTCTCGCCATCGTCAAGCACATCATCAACCGCCACCGCGGCCAGCTGGAAATCGACAGCGAGATGGGCGAGGGCACCGTCTTCACCGTGCATCTGCGTGGCTCGATGACAGGCACCAGCGCCCCGGCGAAAGCCGCGCAGGGTTGACCTGGAGCATGGTTCGATTGCGCGTAATCGAACCATGCTGAGACGTTCTTGGTCCGGCGCGAATTCTTGTCGTTCGCATCAGGAGACCCGAACGGAAAGCGCGCCAAGGGCGCGGGGCGGCCTTCACGAAAACGGCGCCAAACTGTCATCTAACTGTCATGAACGACCTGTATCTCCTCGGTCGTGGGGTGGCGCACCATCCGGGCCAGTCGCACCCCACGAGAAACTTTGGGAGATCGTCTCGTGAATGCACTCAGCAGGAAGCTGATCGGTGCCGTCCTCTTCGGCGCCGTCTCGCTGACCGCGGCCGGTGCCCAGGCTGCCGATATTTCCGGCGCCGGCTCGACCTTCGCTTATCCGATCCTCTCCAAGTGGGCCGAGGCCTACAAGGCGAAGGCCAACGTCGGCATGAACTATCAGTCGATCGGTTCGGGCGGCGGCATCAAGCAGATCAACGCCAAGACGGTCGATTTCGGTGCGACCGACATGCCGCTGGAGCAGAAGGATCTCGACGGTCCGGGCCTGGCGCAGTTCCCCTTCATCATGGGCGGCATCGTTCCGGTCATCAACGTCAAGGGCATCGATGCCGGCAAGCTCAAGCTGACCGGCAAGGTCCTGGCCGAAATCTACCTGGGCAAGATCACCAACTGGAACGACAAAGAGATCGTGGCGCTCAACGGCGATCTGAAGCTGCCGGATCTGGCGATCGCGCCGGTCTATCGCTCGGACGGGTCGGGCACAACCTTCAACTTCACCTACTACCTGGCCGAACAGCTGCCGGAGTGGAAGGACAAGATCGGCGTCAATACCGCCGTTCAATTCCCCTCGGGCATCGGCGGCAAGGGCAATGAAGGCGTCTCGGCCTTCACCAGCCGCACCGATGGCGCGATCGGCTATGTCGAATACGCCTATGCCAAGCAGAACAAGCTGGCCTACGCGCTCGTCCAGAACAAGGAAGGCGCCTATCCGGAGCCGAACCTGAAGAGCTTCCAGGCCGCGGCCGCGAATGCCGATTGGGCGCATGCCCCCGGCTTCAAGGTGATCCTGGCCAACCAGCCGGGCAAGGACAGCTGGCCGATGACCGCGTCGACCTGGGCGCTGGTCTACAAGGCTCAGGACAAGGCCGACATCGGCAAGGCCGTGCTGACCTTCTTCGACTATGCCTACAAGAACGGCCAGCCGGCCGCCGAAACGCTCGATTACGTCTCGATGCCGGAAAATGTCGTGAAGCTGATCGAAGACAGCTGGACCAAGGACATCAAGGGCGACGGCAAGCCGCTCTGGCCGTAACGGCCTAAGGCAACGGCCTTTGGAAAGCGTGGGGGAAGGGCGGCGTCATGCTACCCTTCCCCTTGCGTGCATGAGGAGCGAAGCGCGACAGTGGTCGATATTCCCAGCAGCGACAGCAGTTCCCGCCTGCGCGGCCCCCAGCATCTGTTCGACGGGCTGTTCCGCGGCGCGACCCTGTTCTTCGGACTGTTCATCCTCCTGATTCTGGGGGGCGTGGCGGTTTCACTCGTCGTCGGTTCGGCCGAGGCGTTCAAGACCTTCGGCCCGAGTTTCCTGGTGACCGACACCTGGAACCCGGCGACCGACAAGTTCGGCGCGCTGGTGCCGATCTACGGCACGCTCATGACCTCGCTCATCGCCATGGTGGTCGGCATTCCCTTGAGCTTCGGCGTCGCCGTCTTCATCACCGAACTATGCCCGCCCCTCTTGAAGCGGCCGCTCTCCATCGCGATCGAGCTTTTGGCCGGCATTCCCAGCATCATCTACGGCATCTGGGGCCTGTTCGTGTTCGCGCCCTTTCTGCAGGAACATGTGCAGCCGTTCCTGATCCATACCATCGGCCAGGTGCCGGTCGTCGGCGCACTGTTCGCCGGGCCGCCGTTCGGCATCGGCATTCTGACCGCCGGCCTGATCCTGGCGATCATGGTGCTGCCCTTCATCTCGTCGATCATGCGCGACGTGTTCGAGACCGTGCCGCCGATGCTGCGCGAGTCCGCCTACGGGCTGGGCTGCACGACCTGGGAAGTGGTCTGGCGCGTGGTCCTGCCCTACACCAAGGTCGGCGTGGTCGGCGGCATCATGCTGGGCCTGGGCCGCGCCATGGGCGAGACCATGGCGGTCACCTTCGTGATCGGCAATGCGCACCGCATCACCACGTCGCTGATGGCCCCGGGCACGACGATCTCGTCGGCGCTCGCCAATGAATTCACCGAAGCGTCGGGCGAGACCTATCAATCGTCGCTGATCGCGCTCGGCTTGATCCTGTTCGTCATCACCTTCATCGTGCTGGCGGCCGCCAAATACATGCTGATCCGCATGCAGCGCCAGGCGGGGAGCTGACCCATGGCCAAGAACCTGGCACGCTATACCCGCCGCCGCCGCAAGAACTGGATCATCCTGGGCCTGTCGCTCTGCGCGACCGGCATCGGCCTGTTCTTCCTGGGCGCCATCCTCTTTGCGTTGCTGACCGAAGGTCTGGCGGCGATCCGGCCGTCGCTCTTCACCGAAATGACGCCGGCGCCGGGCAGCGACGGCGGCCTGCTGAATGCGATCTACGGCTCGGCGGTGATGACGCTGGTCGGCACGGTCGTCGGCACGCCGATCGGCATCCTGGTCGGGACCTATGTCGCGGAATACAGCCGCGGCAACAAGCTTGGCCAGTCGATCCAGTTCATCAACGACGTGCTGCTGTCGGCGCCCTCGATCATCGTGGGATTGTTCGTCTATCAGCTGCTGGTCGTGCCGATGGGGCATTTCTCCGGCTGGGCCGGCAGCACGACGCTTGCCATCCTGGTCATCCCCGTGGTGACGCGGACCACGATCGACATGCTGATCCTGGTGCCCAACGCGTTGCGCGAGGCGGCGGCGGCGCTCGGCACGCCGAAATGGAAGATCACGGTCTCGGTCTGCTATCGTGCGGCGCGCCAGGGCATGCTGACCGGCATCATGCTGGCGGTCGCCCGCATCAGCGGCGAGACGGCACCCCTGTTATTCACCGTGCTGTCGAACCAGTTCTGGAGCACGGACATGAACCGGCCGATCGCCAATCTGCCGGTCGTCATCTCGAACTTCGCGCTCAGTCCCTATCCGGACTGGCAGCGGCTCGCCTGGGGCGGCGCCCTGCTGATCACGCTGACGATCCTGACCCTGAACATTGCCGCCCGGACCCTCGCCTCTTTCGGCAGTGCCAAACAATGAGCTCAGAGCCCATGCAGACGAACTCAAGCAGTGCCGCGCTCACCGGCGCCGGCAAGCCCAATTTCAGCACCACGCCGGTGCCGTCGCCGACCCAACCAGTTGCCGGCGGCAAGTTGGTCGAGAAGATCCAGATCAAGGATCTGCGCTTCTACTACAAGAAGTTCGAAGCGCTGAAGACGATCAACCTCAGCCTGGCCGACAAGAAGGTGACCGCCTTCATCGGTCCGTCGGGCTGCGGCAAGTCGACCCTGTTGCGCGTGCTGAACCGCATGTACGCGCTCTATCCCGAGCAGCGGGCCGAGGGCGAGGTGCTGGTCGACGGCGCCAACATCCTCGATCCGAAGATCGATCTCAATCTGCTGCGCGCCAAGATCGGCATGGTGTTCCAGAAGCCGACGCCCTTCCCGATGTCGATCTTCGATAATATCGCGTTCGGCATCAATCTGTACGAGGACCTGCCCCGGGGCGAGCTCGAGGACCGGGTCGAGCAGGCGCTGCGCAAGGCCGCGCTCTGGGATGAGGTCAAGGACAAGCTGAAGCAGTCGGGCCTGGGCCTGTCGGGCGGTCAGCAGCAGCGCCTGTGCATCGCCCGCGCGATTTCGGTCAAGCCGGAGATCCTGTTGCTGGACGAGCCCTGCTCGGCGCTCGACCCGATCTCGACCCAGAAGATCGAAGAGCTGATCTCGGAACTGAAGACCGACTATTGCATCGTCATCGTGACCCATTCGATGCAGCAGGCCGCGCGCAGCTCCGACTATACCGCCTTCATGTATCTGGGCGAGCTGATCGAGTTCAACGACACCGAGACGGTGTTCACCAACCCGCACAACAAACGCACCGAAGACTACATCACCGGCCGGTTCGGCTGAGGAGAGCGCGATGCCGACCGATCACATCATGAAGAGCTACGACGAGGAGCTCACCCGCCTCAACAACGCGATCATCCGCATGGGCGGATTGGCCGAAAGCCAGGTCGCCGCCGCGATCCAGGCGACCATCAAGCGCGACAGCGAGCTGGCGCACGAGGTCGTCCAGAACGACGCCGCGGTCGACGCGCTCGAGGCCGAGGTCGAGGCGCTGGCCATGCGGCTGCTGGCGCTGCGCCAGCCGATGGCCCGCGATCTGCGCGAAATCGTCTCGTCGCTGAAGATCGCGGCCGACCTCGAACGCATCTGCGACTATGCCGCGAACGTCGCCAAGCGCTCGATCGCGCTGAACCAGGCGCCGGTCGCGAAGCCGGTCTATGCCATTCCGCGCATGGGCAAGCTGGCCCAGGCGCTGATCAAGGACGTGCTCGACGCCTATGTCCATAGCGACGCCGAAAAGGCGATGCATGTCTGGCTGAGCGACGAGGAACTGGACGAACTCTATACCAGCCTGTTCCGCGAGCTCCTGACCTACATGATGGAAGATCCGCGCAGCATCACCGCCGGCACGCATCTTCTGTTCATGGCCAAGAACATCGAGCGCATCGGCGATCACGCGACCAACATCGCCGAAACCATCTATTACCTCATCCACGGCACGCCGCTGAAGGAGACCCGGCCGAAGCGCGACCGGTCCAGCTCCTCGGTCGTCCTTCCGGGCCCCATGGCGGTTGCCACCCCCTCCAGCGAGCAAGAGGCGAAATGAAGCCCCTGGTCATGATCGTCGAAGACGAGGCACCCCTCGTCACCCTGCTCAAGTACAATCTGGAAAAAGAAGGGTTCGGCGTCTGCGAAGCGACCGACGGCGAGGATGCCCTGGTCCAGATCGCGGAACGCAAGCCGGACGTCGTCCTGCTCGACTGGATGCTGCCGCTGGTTTCCGGCATCGAGGTTTGCCGCCAGATCCGTCGGTCGCCGGCGTCCCGCACCCTGCCGGTTATCATGCTGACCGCGCGCGGCGAGGAGACGGACAAGATCCGCGGCCTCAACAGCGGGGCCGACGACTACATCACCAAGCCGTTCAGCCCGTCCGAGCTGATCGCCCGCGTGCGCGCGGTCATGCGCCGGGCCAAGCCCGACAGCGCCGAGGAAACGCTCTCGTTTGCCGACGTGTCGATGGACCTGGCGGCCCATCGGGTGACGCGCGGCGGCCGACCGATCCATCTGGGGCCGACCGAATTCCGGCTGCTGCGCTTTCTGCTGGAGCATCCGGGCCGCGTCTTCTCGCGCGAACAGTTGCTGGATGCGGTCTGGGGTCATGATGTGTATGTTGAGCCTCGCACCGTCGACGTGCATATCCGTCGACTGCGCAAGGCTTTGAACGGTCCGACGGAGATCGATGTCATCCGGACGGTGCGTTCCGCAGGCTATGCGCTTGATGAGGCCCGCGACTGATCCATGCGACGAGGCATCGCCTGCAGTTTCCTGACGGTCCTGGGCCTTGCGGCTTGCGTCCATCCCGATCCGGTCGTGGTCCCGATCACGATCGCTCCGGTGGCTTGGTTGGCACCGGCGCCCGGCGGCAGCCTGGCGCAATGTCAGCCGGTGCATGCGATGCTGGTGCGCGAGGTTCCGACCCTGGCCGTCCCGCAGGCGGTCGCTTATCTGACCGTCCAATCGTCGATGCCGCTCGACGCGGCCCAGATGAAGCAGATGCTGCCGGCTTCCGATATCGACCGGCTGGTGATCGCCGAGACTTCGGCGATCGATGCCGAGGACGAGGCCGACCGGCGCGAGGCGATCGCCGCCGATCCGGTGCTGTCCAATCCGGCCTATCGCCAGGCGGCCCAGAACCAACGGATCGAGGCGGCGGTTCGGCGCGAGGCGCAGCCGACCCTGCAGCCTTATCTGATCCGCGGGCTGCAGGCGCGCGAGGCGGCCGGCGGCTATGCCGTCTGCCGGGCGGCCGATGCGCTTCAGGTCACCCATGTCTCGAACCTGGGCGGCGGTACGCCGGAGCTTTGGTTCAAGCCGCTGGTCGTGCTGCTGCCGGCGCCGCCCGGCACGGTCTATGTCGGGACGGCCGCAGTCAGATCCTGATCCCCAGATCCTGATCCTGAGCCCAATGAAAAAAAGGGCGCCGCCAGGGATCTCCCGGCGGCGCCCTTACTCGTTTCGGACGCTACTTGCCGGTCTTGTGGCGCTCCATGCCCTGACGGATCAGGTCGGCTGCCTCTTCCGGACCGCACCAATGCTTGACCTTGACCCACTTGCCCTTCTCGAGATCCTTGTAGTGGGTGAAGAAATGCTCGATCTGCTCGATCAGGATGTGGTGCAGATCCTTGTACGAGACGACGTCTTCGTAGAACGGGTGCAGCTTGTTGACCGGCACCGCCAGGATCTTCTCGTCCTGGCCGCTTTCGTCTTCCATGATCAGCGCGCCGATCGGCCGCGACGGCAGGACGACGCCCGGAACCAGCGCATGCCGCCCGATCACCATGCAATCGACCGGATCGCCGTCGTCCGACAGCGTATGCGGGATGAAGCCGTAATGGGCCGGATAAAACATCGCGGTATGCAGGAACCGATCGACGAACATCGCGCCGGATTCCTTGTCGATTTCATACTTGACCGGGACGCCGCCCATCGGAATCTCGATGACGACATTGATGTCGTAGGGCGGGTTCTTGCCGGTCGGGATCTTGCTGATGTCCATTAGGCGTCTCGAAAGTTGAGGTCGGGGGGCTTCCGCTTGGATGTGCTTGGATGAAGCGCGGTCGGGAACGAATGACCGGACGACTAACGGGTATCCGCGGCGATTTCCTCTACCGGATCGGCCTGCGATCGCGCTCGAAACATGAGCCAGGCGAGCAGGATCAGACCAGGCAGCGGCAGACCGACCGAGAAGACGAAAAACCAGAGCCAGCCGAGCCATTCGGCGACGGCGCCACCGGCGGAAACGAAGAAATTCCGGGCGAACGCAGCCAGCGCCGACAGTAGCGCATATTGCGTTGCAGTATAAGCGCGACTGCACAGAGCTGACAGGTAAGCCACGAATGCCGCGGAACCGATGCCGCCGGCGACATTCTCGACCGCGATGGTCACGGTCAGTACGCTCAGGTCGTGGCCGACCAGCGCCTGCACCACATACATCGCGTTGGATGCCATCTGCAGCAGCGCGCCGATCAGCAGCGTCTTGAACATGCCGAGGCGATAGACCAGCGCGCCGCCGAGCGCGATCCCGACGATCGTTGCGATCACGCCGAAGATCTTGCTGATGCCGGCGATCTCGCCCAGCGAAAATCCGAGCGAGCGATAGAGCAGGCTGGCGTAATGGCCGGTCACGGCGTCGGCCATCTTGTAGACCAGCACGAAGGCCAGGATGCCGATCCAGCCCGGATGGCGCGCGAAATCGCGGAACGGGGCCAGCACCGTCGCGGCCAGACCGCCCCGGGGCGGCCGTTCGACCACGGGTTCGGCCGTCGCCAGCACGGTCGCCATGCCGATCAGCATCAGGGCGGCCATGACCCGATAGGACGCCTGCCAGCCCCAGGCCTCGGCCGCGAACAGCGCGCCCGCCCCGGCCGCGATCATGCCCAGGCGATAGCCGAATTGGGTGGCGGCCGCCCCCGCCCCCTGCTCCTCCTCCCGCAGCAGCTCGACGCGATAGGCATCGATGACGATGTCCTGGCTGGCGGAGAAGAAGGCGACGAGCACGGCCATGAGCGCGGTCCAGAACGGCGCCGTCATGGGATCGGTCAGGCTGAGCCCGACCAGGCTGGCGGTCACGCCTACCTGGAACAGCAGTGCCCAGGACCGGCGGCGGCCGAGCCAGGCGGTCAGGCCCGGGATCGCCAGCCGATCGACCAGCGGCGCCCAGAGGAATTTGAAATTATAGGAAATGGCGACCAGCGCGAACACGCCGATATCGCGCAGCGAGACATGGGCGTCCGCCAGCCAGAGCGCCAGCGTCGAACCGGTCAGCGCCAGCGGCAGGCCGCTGGCGAAGCCCATGCCCAGGATCGCCAGCAGGCGCGGGCGGCCATAGATCTTGAGGGTCTCAAGCATCGGGGCCGCCCCGCGAGGAATGGTCGAAGCGCTTGATCAGGCGGCTTCGACGTCGGCGGCGACCTTGAAGCTGACGATCTTGTCCGGGTCGGTCACGCTGCCGTTGCGGGCGGCGCTGCCCTTCTTGATCGCATCGATGAATTCCATGCCCGACACGGTGTTGCCCCAGACGGTGTACTGGTTGTCGAGATGGGACGAGTTGGCCAGCATGATGAAGAACTGGCTGTCGGCCGAGTTCGGATCGGCCGAACGCGCCATCGAGCAGATGCCGCGAACATGCTTCTCCTTGGAGAACTCGGCCTTGAGCTTGCTGCCCGAGCCGCCGGTGCCGTCGCCGCGCGGGCAACCGGTCTGCACCATGAAGCCGTCGATGACGCGATGGAACGGAATGCCGTCGTAGAAGCCTTCGCGCACCAGACGCTTGATCTGGGCGACATGGTTCGGCGCCAGGTCGGGACGCAGCTCGATGACGACCCGGCCTGCCGGCACTTCGAGATAGAGCGTGTTTTCGAGATCCGCCATGGCGGTTCCTCCGGAATATTTGAGTCGATAGAAAAATAACGCGGGACCTTAGCGGCCCCGCGCCCGCCTCACAAGCCGCGTCAGGGTTTAGCCCTTGGCGTCGGCCGCGATCTGCGCCCTGACGATCTTGTCCGGCTGGGCGACGGCGCCGTTATTGGCCTCGCTGCCGGCCTTGATCTTGTCGACGAACTCCATGCCCGACGTGACTTGGCCGAAGATGGTGTACTTGCCGTCGAGAAAGCCCGCGTCGCCGAGCGTGATGAAGAACTGGCTGTCGGCCGAATCGGGCGAGCTGGAGCGCGCCATGCCGACGACGCCGCGGCCGAAATGCTCCTTGGAGAACTCGGCCTTGATGTTCTTGCCCGAACCGCCGCTGCCGTTGCCCAGCGGATCGCCGGTCTGGGCCATGAAGCCGGGAATGACGCGGTGGAAGCTGAGGCCGTCATAGAAACCCTTGCGGACCAGTTCCTTGATGCGGGCGACATGATTGGGCGCCAGATCGGGCCTGAGCGCGATCACGACGCGACCGGCCGGAATATCGAGGTAGAGCGTGTTCTCCAGATCGGCCGCCCGGGCCATCATGGGTGCCATGACGAGAGCAACGAGGAGGAGCAGGACACGGAACAGCTTCTGCATGATCGATCCCTGGACGGGTGGTGAAAGGCCGCGACGATAGCGGAGCCGGCGCCGTGGGGAAAGCGCGGCATGTCGTCCGGCATGCCGTCTGGTCTCTGGGATCGTCGGCATGCTAGCCTCGTCCCGATGGCGACACAGGAAGAACGCTCGGCCGCCTCACTGGCCAAATTGATGGAAGCCGCCCGCGCGCTGTTCCGGGCCGAAGGCTATGCCGCGACGTCGGTCGACGACATCACGCGCGCCGCTGGCCTGACCAAGGGCGCCTTCTATCATCACTTCACCGACAAGAAGGCGATCTTCCGGGCCGTGTTCGAAGAGGCCGAGGCTCAACTCCACGCCGATATCCGGGCCGCTTGCGCGCGCGACGACCCCTGGAGCATGCTGAAATCCGGCTGCCTTGCCTTTCTCGACATCACGCTCCATCCCGGGACCCTGCGGCTGTTGCTGCGCGAGGGCCCGTCGGTGCTGGGCTGGGACGTGTGGCGCGAGGTTTGCACACGCCATTCGCTGGGTTTGATCTCGGGCGGGATCCGGGCCGCGATCAAGGCCGGCCAGATCCCGCCCCGGCCGAGCGAGCCGCTGGCGGCGGCAATCTACGGCGCCCTGACGGAAGCGGCGCGCTATCTGGCGCAGCTCGATGACCCGGCCGCGGCATTGCCGGGCGTCCGGGCCGAAATCGAGTTGATGCTTCAGGCCCTGCGCACGCAGCCGGGAGAGGCCCCGACCGCGTGAGCGAAGCGGGCTAGCGCTGGGCGGCGAGGCGGGCGGCGCGTTCCTCCGCCAACACCGGGGCGATCGCAGGCCGAGCCGCCAAGCGGGCGAAATAGGCGCCGAGAGCCGGCCAGGGCGCCAGGTCGAGTTCGACATAGCGCGCCCAGATCAGCATGTTGAACAGATAGGCGTCGGCGACGGTGAAATATTCGCCCATCAGAAACGATCGGCCGTCGAGCGCCCGGGCGATGTGACCCAGGCGGGCCGGCAGCAGATGGTGCGCCAGACGGCGCGTCACCTCGGCCCCGGCCGGATCGAAGCCCGGCGCGGTGATCAGCAGGACACCCAGCGTCTTGTGGATTTCACCGGCGATGAAGCTCAGCCATTCCTGCAGCCGATAGCGTTCGAACGCGGCCGGCGGCGGCACGAGCGGTCGTGCCGGCACCCGATCGCCGAGATATTGCAGGATCGCGCCGATCTCGGTCAGCACCGCCCGGTCGTCGAGCACCAGGGTTGGGACCTGGCCTTTGGCGTTGAGCGTCCGGAGATCGACGCCATCCGCGGCCTGCTTGGTCTGAAGATCGACCCAGACGATTTCGGCATCGAGGCCCGCCTCGGCGAGGGCGACCCGCACGGTGAACGAGCAGGCGAAGGGACTGGCATAGAGCTTCATGGCGCTGGCTCCGATGGGTTACCCGTCGAGGCGGTGGCCAAGGTTGCGGGCGGGGGGTTCCGGGACAGGCCCGCGGCGGTATCGCCGACGGCGAACAAGGCGATTACGATCCAGATGACGATCATCGGAAGCTCCCTCGTGCTTGCATCGGATCGATCAGACCCGAAGTACATACCTTGAGTATGTATTATCATACCAAAGGTATGCAAGCTCGCTCTTCCGCTTTCGGATGGGCTGGGCGAGAATTCTCGGCACACGGCGGGAAGGGGGCGGCGGGTGACGGAAGGCGACCGGACGGCCCTGCTCGAGGCCTGGGCTCGAGAAAATCCGGCGAATGCCGAAATCCTGCGCCGGCTGCCGGCTTTAGGCCTGCCGCAGGCCTATCTGGTCGCCGGCTGTCTCTATCAGGCGGTCTGGAACCGGCAGGCCGGGCGTCCGGTCCAGGCCGATATCAAGGATTACGACATCTTCTATTTCGATCCGGACACCAGCTGGGCGGCGGAAGACCGGGCTATCCGCCGCGCCGCCGCGCTGTTCGCCGATCTGGGGATCCTGGTCGAGCTGAAGAACCAGGCGCGCGTCCATCTCTGGTACGGCGAACGGTCAGGCGCCGGCTATCCGCCGCTCGCCTCGACCGAGGACGGTATCGACCGCTACCTGGTCGCCTGCACCTGCGTCGGCATCCGGGCCGCGGATGGCGCGCTCTACGCGCCCTACGGCCTGGCCGAGCTGTGGGACGGGGTGTTGCGCATGAACCCGGTCAATCCCCAGCCGGCGCTGTTCCAGGCCAAGGCGGAGAGCTATCGGGCACGCTGGCCGTGGTTGAGGATCGTGGCGGCCGAATAGCGGCGCGGCCCCCGCCGCCCCGACCCTCCCCCGCAAAATTCAGGGGAAGGAGATTTCGACCCTCTACCGCCTGCGGGAGAGGTGGATCGCGTTAGCGAGCCGGGTGAGGGTGCCAAAGGCCGGACCCGCAGGCCCGCCCTTCTTCTCCAGCCGACCGGTCGCCTTTAAGAGGCTTCGGCCGAACGGCTGGCGCGCTTGCGCTCGTTCGGGTCCAACAGCTTCTTGCGCAGGCGGATGCTCTTCGGCGTCACCTCGACCAGTTCTTCGTCTTGGATATAGGCGATGGCCTGTTCCAGCGTCATGACGCGCGGCGTGGTCAGGCGGATCGCCTCGTCCTTGGAGGTGGTGCGGATGTTAGTCAGCTGCTTGGCCTTCAGCGCGTTGACCTCGAGATCGTTCTCGCGGTTATGCTCGCCGATGATCATGCCCTGATAGATCGCCGCACCCGGAACGATGAACATCGGGCCACGGTCTTCCAGGTTCCACAGCGCGTAGGCGACTGCGTTGCCGTCGCCGTTCGAGATCAGCACACCGACCCGGCGGCCTTCGATCGGGCCCTTATAGGGCGCATAGCCGTGAAACAGGCGGCTCATCAGGCCGGTACCGCGCGTATCGGTCATGAACTCGCCCTGATAGCCGATCAGGCCGCGGGCCGGTGCCAGGAAGGTGACGCGGGTCTTGCCGCCGCCCGAAGGGCGCATGTCGGTCAGATCGGCCTTGCGCTGGCTCATCTTTTCGACGACCACGCCCGAGAACTCCTCGTCGACGTCGATCTGGATTTCCTCGATCGGCTCCAGCCGCTGGCCGTTTTCGGTCTTGTACAGCACGCGCGGCCGCGAGATCGACAGCTCGTAGCCCTCGCGGCGCATGTTCTCGATCAGCACGCCCAGCTGCAATTCGCCGCGGCCGGCCACTTCCAGCGCGTCCTTGTCGGCGGTCTCGCGCACCATGATGGCGATGTTGCCTTCGGCTTCGCGCAGCAGGCGCTCGGCGATCATGCGCGAGGTCACCTTGGTGCCTTCGCGACCGGCGAGCGGGCTGTCGTTGACCGAGAAGGTCATGGCCAGCGTCGGCGGATCGATCGGCGTCGAGTGGATCGCGTTCATCACTTCCGGCGAGCAGATCGTGTCGGCCACGGTCGTCTCGGTCAGGCCCGCGACGGCGATGATGTCGCCGGCCTCGGCGAACTCGACCGGCACGCGCTCCAGGCCGCGGAACGACAGCAGCTTCGACAGGCGTCCGCTCTCGATCAGCTTGCCGTCGCGATGCATCGACTTCACCGGCATGTTGACGCGCGCGGTGCCGGTCAGGATGCGGCCGGTCAGAACGCGACCCAGATACGGGTCGGCCTCGAGCGTGGTCGCCAGCATCGAGAACGGGGCATCCTTGTCGCCGACGGGCGGCTCGACATGGCGCACGATCAGCTCGAACAGCGGCGACAGATCCTCGCGCGGCGCGTCCAGCGTCTCAGCGGCCCAGCCGTTGCGGCCCGACGCGAACAGGGTCGGGAAATCCAGCTGCTCGTCGGTCGCGTCCAGCACGGCGAACAGGTCGAACACCTCGTTGTGCACTTCCTGCACGCGGGCGTCGGGCCGGTCGACCTTGTTGATCAGGACGATCGGCTTCAGGCCCTGCTTCAGCGCCTTGCCGACGACGAACTTGGTCTGTGGCATCGGACCCTCGGCGGCATCGACCAGCACGACGACGCCGTCGACCATGCTGAGGATGCGCTCGACCTCGCCGCCGAAATCGGCATGGCCCGGGGTGTCGACGATGTTGAGGCGGGTGTTCTTCCAGACGACGGACGTGCACTTGGCCAGGATGGTGATCCCGCGCTCGCGCTCGAGATCGTTCGAGTCCATGGCGCGCTCGGCCACCTGCTGGTTGGTGCGGAACGTGCCGCTCTGTCGCAACAGCGCGTCGACCAGGGTGGTCTTGCCGTGGTCGACGTGGGCGATGATGGCGATATTACGGATGTCCATGGGGATCTCGGATCTCTACTCAGGCCTGGATGAGGGCCGCGAGCGGCGTCTCGGGGCGAGCGCCGTAGTGGCTGATGATTTCGGCGGCGGCGATGCTGCCGATCCGCCCGCATTCGGCGAGCGGCAGGTTGCGGGTCAGGCCGTAGAGGAAACCCGCGGCGTAAAGGTCGCCGGCGCCGGTCGTGTCGACGACACGCTCGACGGCGGCGGCCGGTACTTCGATGATCTGATCGCGCGTCACGACGACGGAGCCCCGGGCGCCGCGCGTCACGGCGCAGAGTTCGGTCAGGCGGCGCACCGCTGCGACCGCCTCGTCGAAATTCCCGGTGCCCGCGAGCGCGGTCAATTCCGCCTCGTTCGCGAACAGCACGTCGACATGGCCCTCGATGAAGTCGAGGAAGGCCTGGCGATGGCGATGGACGCAGAAGGAATCCGACAGCGACAGGGCCACCTTCCGGCCGGCCGCGTGGGCGATCACGGCGGCCTTGCGAAAGGCCTCCTGCGCCAGCGGCGGGTCATACAGATAGCCTTCCATATAGGTCACCTGCGCGCTCGCGATGAAATCGGCATCGACGTCGTCGGGGCCGAGGCCGACGCAGGCGCCGAGGAACGTGTTCATGGTGCGCTGCGCGTCGGGCGTGACCAGGATCAGGCAGCGTGCGGTCGCGGGGCCGGACTGGGCGGCGGGGGTCGGGAAACTGACGCCCGCGGCCGTGATGTCATGGCGGTAGACCTTGCCCAGCAGGTCGTCGCGCACCTTGCCGATATAGCCGGCCTTGCCGCCGAGCGACGCGATGCCGGCGACGGTGTTGCCGGCCGAACCGCCCGAGGCCTCGATCCCCGGGCCCATGGCGCCGTAGATCGCCTCGGCGCGCGGCTCGTCGATCAGCATCATGGCGCCCTTGTCCATCGCCTGGGCGGCGAGGAAGGCGTCATCGGATTGGCTGATCACGTCGACGATGGCATTGCCGATGCCGACGACGTCGAGCTTAGCGGTCGTCATGAGACAGAATTTTCCTAAAACGAAGGGCGTATTTTGCGGCGCAGTATATGAATTTCCGTCCCGCTGGCAACCGACCCCCGCGCAGGGGTAGTATCTGCAAAACCGCGACGTCCCGATCCCCATGTGTCGACGACAAGATGTCGCGACCCGCCGACGACAGATGTCGCGGCCTATCCGTCGAGGTTCGACCCGCCGATGTTGTCAGCTCTTTCGCGCGCTTTCGCGCAATTGCCCCGTCCTGAAATGCGCGGGCCGCTCATTCGTTCCGCCGCCTGGGCCTGCCTGGTGTTCCTGCTGCTCTGGTGGGGACTGGCCGCGCTGCTCCATTATGAACTCGTCCGGAATTCGCGCTGGATCGAGATCGTGGCCGGCATTCTGGGCGTCTTCGCCGCTCCGGTCGTGACCTGGCTGCTGTTCCCCAGCATGGTGCTGATGATCCTCGGATTCTATTCCGAAGCGATCATCCGGGCGGTCGAGCACCGTCATTATCCCAATCTTGCCACGCCGCCCAAATCCCGTCAGGTGGCAAACCTGTGGAGCGGCATCCGGCTGGCCCTGATCGGGTTGGTGCTCAACATCGTGGCCCTGCCGCTTTACCTGCTGTTTCCAGGCTTGAATCTGGTTCTATTTCTCGGCCTGAACGGCTACCTTCTCGGGCGCGAGTATTTCGATGTCGTGGCGCTACGCAGGGTCGACTGGCGGACGGCGCAGCGGCTGTGGCGGGCCCAGCGGATGACCTTCATCCTGTCCGGTGTTTTCGTCGCAGGGCTGTTCGCTCTTCCGGTCGTCAATCTGGTGGCGCCGATCATCGGCCTCGCGGCTGCCGTCCATCTGGTCGAACGGCTCCGGGGGCCCGATCCGGCCTGAAGGAACCGCATAGAGATTCGTTATCCGACAACGCTTTAAGACAAACTGGGGATCGATTACATGTTCCGCCGCAAGAAGACCGAAGGCGAAGACGGGGCGTCCGATCAGGCGCTCGCGCCGGAAAATCTCGTGGCTCCGGCCGCCAAGGTCGGACCGCGGCCGGGCTTCGGACCGGGCGCATCCCAACCCGCCCTGCCGAACCGCGTCCCGACCGTTCCTTTGCGTCCCGCCACACCTGAGGTAGCCCGACCGATGACCACCGAATTGCCCCGCCGTCCCGCCGAACCCATTCCGGCCGCGCCGACATCCGCCCCGTCGTTCGGCAGCGCGCCCGCGGCGCCGAAGCCGGAGCCGAAGCGCGAGCCGGAACTGCGCCAGCTGCTGGTCGGACGCGAGATCACGCTCTCGGGCGAGATCACGACCTGCGACCGGCTTCTGGTCGAAGGCAGCGTCGAGGCCAACCTGTCGAACTGTGCCGATATCGAAATCGCCACCACCGGCCTGTTCAAGGGCACGGCCTCGGTCGATCACGCCGAGATCCACGGCCGGTTCGAAGGCTCGCTCACGGTCAAGACGCGGTTGCTGATCAAGGCGACCGGCCGGGTATCCGGCTCGATCCGCTATGGCCAACTCGAGGTCGAGTGCGGCGGCCAGATTTCCGGCGACATCCAGTCGACCGGTCTGGAGACGGTCGCGGTCAAGTCCGCGCCGGTCGAGGGCGCGCCCACGCCGGCTTCCGCCTCCACCGGGGACCTGCCGCTCAATGATCTGAGCGCCACCCGGATCGTCTGATCAGGCACCCTCCCGGCTCCGGTGTCGGGAGGGTTGCCGCGTTAGTCAAATTTAAAGACCTGCCGCCTACCGTCCTGGGTTGTATATTCAGGAGATCGGCGCTTGCCCTTGGATTCCCGTTGCTGTGCGGGCTCGGAATCCGGCAAGTATCGATGGGGTGTTTTCAGGGGGTTTATTAGTGCGTGCGATGTCCGGCCCAGCCGCAGGCATTGTCGAGACGGGGTACGGGGCCCGGCGCGACTGGAATTTCCGCTGTCCGAAGCTGTTCGGCGGCCCGATTTCGGCCGTTCTGCTCGCGGCGACGCTGGCGGCCTGCTCGACCGGCAATGCGCCTTCCGACACTCTCGCCCTGTCGCCGGCCGATATCGCCTATCGCACGCCGGGCGCGGCGCGTCCGCATTTCTCGCTGACCGAAATGGCGTCGCTGACCCAGATGTCGGATCGTCAATTGACCCAGCGTCTGGGCGCACCCGATTTCACCCGGCACGATGCCCCGGCCGAGATCTGGCAGTATCGCAGTGCGTCCTGCGTGCTGGACGTGTTCCTCTATCCGGAAGACGGCGGCCTCAAGGTCGTCCATGCGACGACGCGCGACCGGATCAAGCTCGGTACGCCCAACAACAGCTGCACGCCGTTTCCCGATCAGCGCTCGGCTTCGGCCCAATAGAACCTGATCCGATCGAACCGCATCGGTTTTGATCGGTGAATCAGTCTCCAGATATTCGCTCTATTCCGTCTTAGCCTTGTAGCGGCAGAATTGCGCGACCGGACAGGTCGGGCAATCGGGCTTGCGCGCCTTGCAGACATAGCGTCCGTGCAGGATCAGCCAATGGTGCGCATGCAGCAGCCAATGGCGCGGCACGCGCTTCATCAGCCCGTCCTCGACCGCGCGCGGTGTCTTGCCGGGCGCCATGCCGGTGCGGTTGCCCAGGCGGAAGATATGAGTGTCGACCGCCATGGTCGGCTCGCCGAAGGCCACGTTCAGCACCACATTCGCCGTCTTGCGGCCGACGCCGGGCAATGCCTCCAGCGCGTCGCGGTCGCGCGGTACTTCGCCACCATGGTGGGCGACCAGCATCTGCGACAGCCGTGCCACGTTCTTGGCCTTGGTGTTGAACAGGCCGATCGTCTTGATGTGATCGCGGATCGTCTCTTCGCCGAGCTCTGCCATCTTCGCGGCATTGTCGGCGAGCTGGAACAGCGCCTTGGTCGCCTTGTTGACGCCGACGTCGGTCGCCTGGGCCGACAGCACGACCGCGACCAGCAGGGTGAAGGGGTTGGAATAGACCAGCTCGGTCTCGGGTGCCGGCATGCGCTCTGAGAGCGTTCGGAAAAAGCCGTCGATATCGGCTTTGGTCATCAGGGCGGAGGGCATGGGGGCCAGATTATAGAGCGACGGTCGGTCGCGCCAGCCTGCCGCCACGCCGCTTTGCCGGCGGCGGTCCCGGGACTATGCTCGGGAGCATCATGACCGAGGCCGAGCCCATTCTGTATTACGAGACGGTGCTGCGGCCGCACCGCAGCCTGCCGCCGCGCGGGTTCTTCTTCCTGATGCTGGCGATCTCCGGGGTCAGCTTCGGGGCCGGCGTTGCCTTCGTCGCGATGGGCGCCTGGCCGGTCACCGGGTTTTTCGGGCTCGACGTGCTGTTATTGTATGGCGCCTTCCGCCTGTCCTATCGCAGCGGCCGGATGCGCGAGACGGTGCGCCTGGCCGGCGACGATCTGACGATCGAGCGGGTCAGCGTGCGCGGCGAGGTCAGGATCTGGCGCTTTCAGGCGTTCTGGCTGCGGCTGTTGCTGATCGAACAGGGGGCGGAACGCAACCAGCTGCTGCTGCGCTCCCACGGGCACGAGCTGGCGATCGGCGGCTTCCTGACCGCGGACGAGCGCCGCAGCCTGGCCGGCGAGATCGATGCCGCCTTGACGCGCTATCGCAATCCCAACACGTCCTTCATGCCGTAGAGACCCGGCGCCCGGCCCTTGGCCCACAGCGCCGCGCGGACGGCGCCACGGGCATAGATGCGCCGGTCGGCCGCCTTGTGGGTCAGTTCCAGCCGCTCGCCCAATCCCGCGAAGACCACGGTGTGATCGCCGACCACATCGCCGCCCCTGAGCGTGGCAAAGCCGATCGTGCCGCCCTCGCGCGCGCCGGTATGGCCGTCCCGGCTCTTGACCCAGACGTCTTCCAGCGCCACGCCGCGCCCGGCCGCGGCGGCCCGACCAAGACCCAGCGCCGTGCCCGACGGCGCGTCGATCTTCATGCGGTGATGCATCTCGACGATCTCGATGTCGTAGTCGGGACCGAGCGTGGCCGCGACCTGCTCGACCAGGCCCATCAGCAGATTGACGCCCAGACTCATGTTCGGCGACCAGACGATCGGCGTGTGGCGCGCGGCGGCCTCGATCGCGCGTGTCTGGGCGGCATCGATGCCGGTCGTGCCGATCACCAGCACCCGGCCCAGCGATGCGGCCAGCTCGGCATGGCGCACTGTGGCGTCCGGCATGGTGAAATCGATGATGGCGTCGGACCCGGCGATCAAGGCGGCGGCATCGGTGCCGGTGGCGACACCCAGCGATCCCAGGCCGGCGAGCGCCCCCAGATCCTGTCCGGCGGTTCGGCTGAGGCCGCCCGAAACCACGGCGCCCTCGGTTCCGGCGATTTCGGCGATCAGCATGCGACCCATCCGCCCGCCGCAGCCGACGACGCCAATCCGGCACTCGTTCATCTGGTCGCTCCTCTTTGCGCCGCTCCTGGCTCATGTGTATGGTTGCCGCCGCCTCCAGAGCAAGATCCGAATCCCCCATGTCCCTGTTCCGTGCCGTCGCGACCATCGGCGGCAATACCATGATCAGCCGCGTGCTCGGCCTGGTCCGAGACATGCTGACGGCCCAGGCGCTCGGCGCCGGGCATCTGTCGGATGTGTTCGTGGTGGCGCAGCGCCTGCCCAACATGTTCCGGACGATCTTCGCCGAAGGCGCCTTCTCGACCGCCTTCGTGCCGCTGTTCGCCCATCGGATCGCCGACGAGGGCGGGGCCGCGGCGCAGGCCTATGCCGAGCGGGCGATGGCGGTGCTGCTGACCGGGCTGCTGGCGATCACGGTCCTGGCCGAGGCGTTCATGCCGCTGTTGATACCGGCGATCGCCTGGGGCTTCACCGAACGGCCGGAGCAATTCGCCGCCGCGACCGCGCTGACGCGCATCACGTTTCCCTATCTGCTGTTCATCTCGCTGGTCTCGCTCCAGGGCGGCATCCTCAACTCGCTGGGCAAGTTCGGCGCGGTCGCCTTCACGCCGGTGCTGCTGAACATCTTCATGATCGCGGCGGTGTTCTGGGGCCGGCGCTTCGGCCATGTGGTCGAGGCGCTGGCCTGGAGCGTCAGCATCGCCGGCCTGGTGCAGTTCCTGTGGCTCGCCGTGTCCTGCGCGCGGGCCGGCATGGCGCTGAAGCTGCCGATGCCGCGGCTCTCGCCCGACATCAAGCGGCTATTGGCGCTGATGGGGCCGGGCGTGTTCGGCGCGAGCGTCAACCAGATCAACCTGTTCGTCTCGACCAATGTCGCCTCGCTGCTGCCGGCGGGATCGGTGACCTATCTCTATTACGCCGACCGGCTGAACCAGCTGCCGCTGGCCGTGATCGGCATCGCCGTCGGCACGGCGATCCTGCCGACCCTGTCCCGGCAGTTGCGCGGCGGCGATGCCGCAGCCGCGACCGACACGCAGAACCGCGGGCTCGAATTCGCCTTCCTGTTCACGCTGCCGGCCGCGGCGGCGCTGGCGATCATCGCCCAGCCGATCCTGTCGGTGCTGCTGGTGCGCGGCGACTTCACCGAATATGCCGCGCATGAGACCGCGCTGGCCCTTACGGTCTATGCCTTCGGCCTGCCGGCGCTGGTCGCGGTCAAGGTGCTGGTGCCGGCGTTCTACGCGCGCCAGGACACGCGCACGCCGGTGCGCATCGCGGTGGCGTCGCTCGTGGTCAATCTGGTGCTGACGCTGCTATTGAGCCGTTTTTTCGCCCATGTCGGCAACGCGCTGGCGACGACCGCGGCCGGCTGGGTCAATGTCGTCCTGCTCGGCCTGGCGCTCAGGCGGCGCGGGCATCTGCGCCTCGACCGCCGGCTGCTGGCCATGGTGCCGCGCCAGATCCTGGCGGCGATCGCGATGGCCGGCCTGCTGCTCCTGGCCGACCGGGCGCTGGGTGGGGCGCTGCGGGATGCCGCCGGCTGGGTGCGCTATCTGGCGCTGGCCGGCCTGATCGGCACCGGTCTCGCGGGCTACGCGCTGTTCGTGTTCCTGTTCGGCGCCGCCCGGTGGCGCGACCTCAAACGGCTGCTGCGGCGCCAAGCGGCCTGATCCCAGGGATCAAGCCGCTTGACCCGACCCTGGTCCAGGGGCTAACCGAAACCTCCCCATTTCCTCAAACCGCTCGGTCTTCGTCTCATGAACCGCATTCTTTCAGGCATCCAGCCGACCGGAAATCTGCATATCGGCAATTATCTGGGCGCGTTGAAGAACTGGGTGCGGCTGCAGGCCGAATATGACTGCATCTTCTGCATCGTCGATCTTCACGCCATCACGGTGCCGCAGGATCCGGCGGCGCTCAGGCAGAGCACGCGCGAGGTCGCAGCCACCTATATCGCGGCCGGCATCGATGCCGAGCGGGCGACGATCTTCAACCAGTCGATGGTCTCGGCCCATGCCGAACTCGGCTGGATCCTGACCTGCCTGACGCCGCTCGGCTGGCTCAACCGCATGACCCAGTTCAAGGACAAGGCCGGCAAGAACAAGGATTCGGTCGGGCTCGGGCTTTATTCCTATCCGGTGCTGATGGCCGCCGACATCCTGATCTACCAGGCGACCCACGTGCCGGTCGGCGAGGATCAGAAGCAGCATCTGGAACTGGCGCGCGATCTGGCGCAGACCTTCAACCGGCAATTCGGCGCGGAATATTTCCCCCTGCCGGAGCCGCAGATCATGGGGCCGGCGACGCGTGTCATGAGCCTGCGCGACGGGTCGAAGAAGATGTCGAAATCGGATCTGTCGGACTATTCGCGCATCAACATGACCGACGATGCCGATACGATCGCGCTGAAGATCCGCAAGGCGAAGACCGATCCGCTGCCGCTGCCGGACAGCATCGAGGCCGCGAAAAGCCGGCCGGAAGCGGAAAATCTGCTGAGCATCTATGCCGCGCTGACCGATGCCAGCCTGGCCGATACAATCGCCCAGTTCGCCGGCAGCGAATTCTCCCGTTTCAAGGAGACCCTGGCCGAGGTGGCGGTGGCCAAGCTGGCACCGATCGCCGCGGCGCGCGGCCGGATCCTGTCCGACGTTGGCGCGCTCGACGCCATCCTGCGTCGCGGGGCGGAACGGGCCAATGCGATCGCCCAGCCGAACCTCGCGGCGATCAAGGACCTGGTGGGCTTGCTGCGGCCGTAGGAAACGGCCGCAGCGCCCGCCTGTTTGGAAACGACAACTAGAGCCTGATCCGATCAAACCGGCTCGGTTTGATCGGATCAGGCTCTAAATATATGATTTAGAGGGCGATTCAGACATGAGGTCGGTCCGACCTCATGTCATCGCGCTCTAGTCGGGCGTATGTTTGTCGGCCGACTTGGTGATGGCATGGCCGGTGTTGCTGATATCCTCGCCCGCCCCCGCGGTCGTATTGCAGGCGGCCAGGGTCGAGCCGAGCGAACCCAGCAGGACCAGCATCATCAGAGCCTTGATAGCGCGATCCATCATGGTCGAGCGCATGACATGTCTCCCGTGCGACGACCCTGGAGATCAGGGCCACTCGGGAAGCCCAACCCGCGCGGGTCGTTTTGCGTTCCGCCGCGATATCAGACCTAAACCATATAGTTATTTATTCATTCGATCTTGGACGTATGAAGTTTTCGAGCCCACTTGAGGCATGTCGAGCGTTGGAACGCTTGCCGCGTGTTTCAAGGAGAAGGAAATGAACAAGTCGATGATTGCCGGGCTCTGCGCCACGGTCGCTCTGTTGGTCGGCGGCGCCGCGTCGGCTGCCGATGTTCCGCGTGCCAAGCTGTATCGGGCGGAGGCTCTGCCGTCGCTCTATGTCTCGGCCGCACAGGCTCAGGCCGCTTGTCCGAGCGACCAGGTCGTGTGGGCGAACTGGTCGACGCGCACGGTGCATCTGCCGGCCGACAAGTACTATGGCCGGACCAAGGTCGGCGCCTATGCCTGCGCCGCCGATGCAACCCAGTCCGGGTTCCGCCCGGCCAGCTAGTCCCGAAGATGGCATGAAGCCGGCACGGACGCCGTCAAGCGTCGTCCGTGCCGGCTTCGCCATGTTCACGCGCCGCAGATGGCGCATCAGCCGGGCTTCCGCCAGACCGACTCTCGAGATCGAGCGTCGGAGGTCGCGTGGACCTCCGTCAAGCCGTTGGTCGACCGAAAAGAAAAAGAACCACCGTCGGGATTGGTGCGGACTGGGGGGTAAACACCCTCCCGACGGTGGTGGTCAGTCCGCGAGGCCCAGCGAATAGAACCGGACCCGTGGCTGCTTGCGGCGTCGGCGCATCGGCGCCCGGTCGAGCGTCGTGCCGAAAAGTTTATAGGCCTCCTGCCGGATCGCGTTCTCGCTTCGGCCAAGCTGTTGGGCAATCTCCTCCACCGGCGTCTTGCCCCAGGCATGGCCCAGCAATCGCCGTTCGGTGTCCTGCCACTTCGGAAAGCGCGCCATGATCAGTGAACCGCGTAGAGCGCCAGGCCGAGCGAGGTCAGGCCCAGCAACATCGGCATGGCGCCGGCGAGGTCGAGGGGGAGGATCGCGTCGAGAAAAGACCGCATGTCCGGAGGCTCCTGATGGACGTCGTTCTGTCCTGCAAGATTTAGCGGGCTGCTGTACCTTTTTGATTTCGGCCGGCCGCCTGGTTTGTATCTGACTGTTTCATTCGGGCCTGGAGTCACGGGGCGAAACCAAAAGCCGGTCGACGTAGTTCTCTCTTGCGAGAGGCCCGGCTTTGCCTGCTACGATTGCCGGACGAAGCGCCCGTCGACCAGGAGACGCGCATGTTGTCGATCAGAACCGCCCGGGCGTCCGATGTTCAGGCGATCGCCCATGTCGATATCGAGACTTGGCGGACGACCTATCCCGGCATGTTGCCCGACGATCTGCTGACCGCGCTCGACGAGCGTCAGCGGGCGCGGCAATGGTCGCGCTTCATCGCGCACCGGCCCCACGACGTGGTGCTGGCCTATGACGAATGGGACCGGCTGCAAGGGTTCGGCAGCTGCGGCGTCCAGCGCGAGACGGTGCTGCCCTATGCCGGCGAGATCTTCACGCTCTATGTCGGGCCCGACGACCAGGGCCGCGGCATCGGCCGGCAACTGTTGCTGGCGCTGTTCCAGCGGATGCTGGGCGAGGGTCTGTCCTCGGCCATGCTATGGGTGCTGGCGGCCAATCCCTCGCGCTATTTTTACGAACGGCTCGGCGGACGCCGCATCGCCGACCGCCAGCTGGACATGGGCCGGTTCGGCGTGCCGGCGGTCGCCTATGGCTGGTCCGATCTGGCCGATGTCGTTCGTCGCAGCGGCCGGACCCGCAGCCGTATCGATTGATGCCGCCCGCGGTCGATTGTCGGCGGTCGGTTGTCTGCGGTCGACGCACCGGGGCTTCTCGGCCATGATCGACCGATGTCCTTGATGACGCGGTTCAAGATCGGCCGATATCGACGACCCGTAACGCTGCTCGACCCGGCCCAGCTGGCGGGGCCGCTGCTGGTGGTGGCGCCGCATCCGGACGACGAAAGCCTGGGTGCCGCCGGCC
The DNA here is from genome assembly GCA_028288725.1 of Rhodospirillales bacterium. Classification (GTDB taxonomy): domain Bacteria; phylum Pseudomonadota; class Alphaproteobacteria; order ATCC43930; family CGMCC-115725; genus Aliidongia. Next base: position 11,143 of record JAQGIC010000022.1, on the reverse strand, counting down.
TGATCGCGCTGATGCGGCGGGCGGGCCAGGATATCCGCGTGGTCGTGGTCAGCGACGGCGGCGCATCCCACCCGAATTCGCGCCGATTCTCGCGCGCCGGTCTCGCCGAGCAGCGCGCCGACGAGGCGCGCCTGGCCTTGGTCGTGCTCGGGGTCGAGCCGGCGCGGCTCGAGCTCTGGAATGTCGCCGATGGCAAGGTGCCGACCGCCGGTCATCCGGAATTCGACCGGCTGGTCGTCCGCGCAGCCGGCCTGCTGGCCGAGAGTCGCCCGGGCACGCTGGTGCTGCCCTGGCGGGCCGATCCCCATGCCGACCATATCGCGACCTCGGCGATCTGGCGCGCCGCCCTCGGCCGATGGGACGGGCGGCCGCGGCTGCTGGAATATCCGGTCTGGCTCGATCTGGTGCCGGATATGACCGAACGACCGCCGATCGATGCTTTCCGGGTGCTGCAGCTCGACATCTGGTCGGTGCTGTCCGCCAAGCGCCGCGCGATCGAGGCGCATCACAGCCAGATCGGCCTGCTGATCGACGACGACCCGCACGGTTTCCGCTTCGACAAGGCGTTTCGCGACCGATTCGAATCCGGTCAGGAGACTTTCTTCGAATGGCTTACTTAGCGCCGACCTTGGCCAAGGCCTTCTGGACCTCGGTCGCGGCGGGTGATCCGGCCGGTAATTGCGCCAGCAGGGCCTGGAAATGCTCGGCCGCCTCGGTCTTGTTACCGTTGGCCGCGTCGGCCAATCCCACCTGCCAGAGCGCGTCGGGCTGCTTCGGGTCGCGCCGCAGCACCTGGCGATAGGCGGCCTCGGCCTTCTGTCCCTCGCCCAACACGACATAGGCGCGTGCCAGCCGCTGCCAGCCCGGCAGATCGTCGGGATTGGTCTCGAGCCTTGCCGCCAGCCCCTCGACCATGCCGCGGATCGCCTGGCCCTGTTCGCCCGGCGGCAGCTTGGCGATCTGGGCCGCAGCGGGGTCGGCCGGCGTCGGGGGCAGCGGATCGGCCGCGGCACCGCCGGCCAGACGGCGTTCTGCCTCCTGGCGCAGCTCGACGACGGTCGCGCGCCAGGGCGCGTTGGCCGGGGCGTCGGCCTCCAATGCCTTCCAGCCCGCGATCGCCTGGGCCAAATCCCCGTGCTGGGCCGCCGCCAGCGCCAGATAATAGCGCGCCTTCACCCGCTTGCCGTCGGCGGCAACCGTGCGGGCGAACAGGTCGGCGGCCGCATCGGTCACTTGGCCGCCGGCGGATCCGACCACCAGCTCGCCATAGGCTTCTAGTACGTCGGGCCGATCATGGGACAAGGCCGCGGCCTGGGCGTAGGCCTGCTTGCCATCGTCCCAGGCGCTCAAGGCCGCATCGGTCCGGCCGAGCAGCAGCCAGCCGTCGAGGCTGGTCGGATCGGCCTTGAGCCTGGCCTCGAGCGCCAGCTTGACCTTGGCCGGATCTAGCGAGCCGTCGTCGGCCAGCAGCGGCCGTTCGGCGCCGCGCGCGCTCAGCGGCTGGTCGGGCAGCTCCGGCTCGCCCAGCTTCAGATAGAGACCGACTGCCGCGATCGGCACGAGCATCATCACGACAAGGGCGGCCAGCCGCGCCGGGCGCGGCGGTGGGGCGGCGCCCGGCGGCGCCACGGCCAGCAACCGGCGCTCGATCTCGATGCGGGCGGCAGCGGCCTCGGTCGGGGAGATCGTCCCGCGGGCTTCGTCCCGGGCGAGCTCGTCCAGCTGATCGCGATAGACCGCCAGATCATAGAGAGCGCGGTCGGACGCCGGGGCACCGACCCGCAGCAGCGGACGCAGCAGGATCGCCAGCACCGCGGCGGTCATCAGGGCCAGCACGACCCAGAGCCAGATCATTCGTCGGCGTCCGTCATCAACAGATCGAGCCGCGCGCGTTCCTCGGCGCTGAGCGGGATCGGTGCCGCCGGATGGTCTCGGCGGCGGGCGACCAGCACGCCGCCGCCGATCAGCAGCACGGCGGGGGGCCCGAACCACAGCGCCCAGGTCGCCGGATCGACCGGCGGCTTCAGCAGGACATAGTCGCCGTAGCGCGCCTGCAGATAGGCCAGCACCTGGGCGTCGCTGTCGCCGGCGGTCAACTGCGCCCTCACCAGCACGCGCAGGTCATGGGCCAGATCGGCGTTGGAATCGTCGATCGATTGATTCTGGCAGACAAGGCAGCGCAGCGATTTGCCCAGCGCGCGCGCGCGGGCCTCCAGCACCGGATCGGCCAATCTCTCATCGGGATTGACCGCCCAGGCGGGTCCCGTCAGCGCCAGCGCCAGCAGTAGTCCCAGAAGCAGATGTCGGATCACGGGCGCTCCAACGCCGCCAGACGGGGCAGGATCTCGGTCTTCAGCACCTCGTCGCTGAGCGAGCCGGCATAGCGGAAGCGGATGCGGCCCTCGCGGTCGAGGATATAAGTCTCCGGCACGCCATAGACGCCGAAATCGATCGCCGTGCGGCCGTCCAGATCGAGCCCGATCTTCTGATAGGGGTCGCCCAGGTCGCCGAGGAAGCGCTGGGCATTCTCCAGCTTGTCCTTGTAGGCGATGCCGACCAGCGGGATGCCCGACGCGGCGATGCCGTTCAAGGTCGCATGCTCGACCCGGCAAGGCGCGCACCAGGACGCGAAGAAATTGACCAGCATCGGCTTGCCGCCCAAGTCGGCGCGAGCGAGGCCGGGCTTGTCGGCCATCACCGGCTCCAGGGCGAAGGCCGGCGCCGGCTTGTCGATCATGGCCGATTTGAGCATGGTCGGGTCATGGCCGAGGCCCAGCGCGAACGTTACCGCCAGGGCGACGAACGCTGCGACCGGCAGCAGGAACAGCAGGCGCCGGCCCAGGGTGCTTTTATTCTCAGGCGGCAAGTTCGGCCTCCGCGCGTTTCAACCGTTTGACCGGCGCTCCGATCCTGAGCCGTCGATCGCTCAGCGACAGAACGCCGCCCAGTACCATGATCAGCGCTCCGAACCAGACCCACGGCACCAGGGGATTGTAGTAGATCCGGAAGATCCAGCCACCGTCCGGCTGTGGATCGCCCAGCACGACATAGCGGTCGCTGAACCCGTCCGTATGGATCGCGACATCGGTCGTGGTCATGCGCTGTAGCGGATAGGTCAGGCGCGACGGATGCAGCGTGGCGAAGGTCCGGCCGTCATGGCTCAGCGTCACCGTCGCCTGTTCGGCCGAATAATTCGGTCCGGGCCGCGGCTCGACCCGGTCGAAGCGATAGAGGTCGCCGGCGAGCGTGACGCTTTCGCCGGGCTTCAGGGTCTGGATCGCTTCCTGCTGCCAGCCGCTGGCGACGGTGATGCCGGCGATGGTCACGGCCAGGCCGGCATGGGCGACGCTCATGCCCCAGGCCGCGCGCGTGGTGTGGGTCAGGCGGTTGCGCACCACTTCCCATGGCGCCTGGAACAGCCGGATCCGTTCGGCGAGCTCTTTCAGGGTGCCGAACAGCAGCCAGGCGGCGAGCCCGATCCCGAGCGGCGCCAGCGCCTCATGGCCCCGGGTGACGATGACCATGACCAGCGCCACGGCGAGCGCCGCGCCGAAGGCGAGGCGCAACCGCATCAGCACGCTGGCCAGGTCCGCCCGCTTCCAGGTCATCAACGGTCCGGCCGCCATGACCAGCACCAGCGGCACCATCAGCGGCACGAAGGTCGCGTTGTAATAGGGTGATCCGACCGAGACCTTGTCGCCGCCGATCACATCCAGGAACAGGGGATAGAGCGTGCCCAGAAACACGGTCAGCGCCGCGGTCGCCAGCAGCAGATTGTTCAGCACCAGGGCGGATTCGCGGCTGATCGGCGCGAAGTTGCCGGTCGCGCGCAGATTGGGCGCCTTGAGCGCGAACAGCACGAGCGAGCCGCCGATCGCGACGACCAGCAGGACCAGGATGAAGGCGCCGCGGGCCGGATCGACCGCGAAGGCATGAACCGACGACAGCACGCCCGAGCGGACCAGGAAGGTGCCGAGCAGCGACAGCGAGAAGGTCACCAGGGCCAGGAAGATGGTCCAGCCTTTCAGCGTGTCGCGCTTCTCGACCACGATGGCCGAATGCAGCAGCGCCGTGCCCGACAGCCAGGGCATGAAGGACGCATTCTCGACCGGATCCCAGGCCCACCAGCCACCCCAGCCCAGCTCGTAATACGCCCACCAGCTGCCGAGGCAGATGCCCAGCGTCAGCGCGCACCAGGCGACCAGGGTCCAGGGTCGGACCCAGCGCGCCCAGGCCGGATCGACCCGGCCTTCGATGAGCGCGGCGACGGCGAAGCTGAACGCCATCGAAAAGCCGACATAGCCCAGGTAGAGGAACGGCGGATGGAAGGCCAGGCCCGGGTCCTGCAGGATCGGGTTCAGCCCCTGGCCGTCGGGCGGCACCGGCAGCATGCGCAGGAACGGGTTGGAGGTGAACAGGATGAACGCCAGGAAACCCACGCCGATCATGCCATGGACCGACAGCACCCGCGCCTTCAGTGCCGGCGGCAGATTGCGGCCGAACGCGGCGACGGCGGCGCCATAAAGCGTCAGGATCAGGGCCCAGAGCAGCATGGAGCCCTCGTGATTGCCCCAGACGCCGGTGATCTTGTACAGCAGCGGCTTCAGCGAATGGCTGTTCTCGGCCACGTTCTTCAGCGAGAAATCCGAGGTGACGTAGCCATGGGTCAGGGCCGCGAACGCCAGCGCCACCGCGCCGAACTGCAGCAGGGCCGCCGGTGCCGCCACATCCATCATCGGCCGCGCACCGCGCTGGGCGCCGACCATCGGCAGGATCGACTGCACGATCGCGATCAGCAGCGCCAGGATCAGCGCGAAGTGACCCAGTTCCGCAATCACGGTCTGGCGCTCGCGGAGTTCGCCGGCGCGTCGCCCGCGTTTTTCGATGATGTTGGCGCGTCGGCCGCGCCGGGGGCCGCCGCCTGTTGGTCGGGCCGCCATTCGCCGGATTTCTTCAGCGCGTCGGCCACCTCGGGCGGCATGTATTTCTCGTCATGCTTGGCCAGCAGGGTCGCGGCCTCGAACCGGCCGTCGGCGGCCATCTTACCCTCGGCGACCACGCCCTGGCCCTCGCGAAACAGGGCCGGCGCCACGCCCAGATAGCTGACGCTGAGATCGGTCTTGCCGTCGGTCACCTTGAAATTGAACCGCTTGCCGCCTTCGGACGTGACCAGGCTGCCGTTCTCGACCAGCCCGCCGATGCGCAGGCGTTTGGTCGTGCCCGGATGCTTCTGCACCAGGTCGGTCGGGCTGTAGAAGAACACGAGATTGTCGTCGAACGCGTTCAGCACGAGGAAGGTCGCGATGCCGAGGCAGCTCATGCCGGCAAGGACGAAGATCAGGCGGCGGCGTTTACGGGTCATGCATCCTCTCCGCGGCGCGTGGCCATCATTACGGCCAGCCGCCGCTGCGCCAAGCGATACCGCCGGATCGAGCCGAGCGCCAGGAGGCCGAGTGCCGCAGCGGCAATGCCGTAGGCCGGCCAGACGAACATCGCGTAGCCGCCCATCTGAATCCAGGTCGAAAAGCTCATCAGCCGAGCGCCCCGCCGGCGGCCGCGTCCAGCACGCGGATCTTGCGCTCGATCAGGGCCGCGCGCATGCGCACGACCAGCAGGGTCGCGAACAGCAGGGTGAAGGCCACGGCCATGATCAAGAGCGGCAGCAGGATCGACGGATCGATCGTCGGCCCGCCCACGCGCAGCACGCTCGCCGGCTGATGCAGCGTGTTCCACCAATCGACCGAGAATTTGATGATCGGCACATTGACGAACCCGACCAGGGCCAGGATCGCGGCCGCGCGCCGGCCCCGGGTCGGATCGTCGAACGCGTTCAAGAGCGCCATGTAGCCCAGATAGAGGAAGAACAGCACCAGGACCGAGGTCATGCGCGCGTCCCAGGCCCACCAGGTGCCCCACATCGGCTGACCCCAGAGCGATCCCGTGACCAGGCACAGGCCGGTGAAGACCGCACCGAGCGGCGCCGTCTCCTCGGCCGCGATCTCGGCCAGCGGGTGGCGCCAGATCAGCGCCGCGGCGCTGGCCGCCGCCAGGCTGGTATAGGCGCACATCGCCATCCAGGCCGCCGGCACATGGACGAACATGATGCGCACGCTTTCGCCCTGCTGGTAATCCGGCGGCGCCACGAACGACAGCACGAGACCCGCCACCAGCAGCAGGGTCGTGACGACGGTGAGCCATGGCAGCACGATCTGGCTCATGCGCATGAAGCGGGCGGGATTGGCGAAACGATGCATCGAACCTCTCTACCCCATCGAAGCCCGGCCGGGCTCGGTTAATCGAGGGCTTGGCGCAGGGCGGCCGCTGCGGCCCAAGGACACAGCGGCAGGGCAAGCGCCAGCAGCGCGCCCAATACCATGATTTGGGTCGAGCCGTCGCCTGTCGCCGCCGGATCCGCCGCCGCGACGCCGAAAATCAATACCGGGATTTCCAGGGGCAGGACCAGCAGCGAGACCAGGACGGCCGCCCGGCGTGCGCCCAGGGTGAGTGCCGCCCCCACGGCGCCGAGCAGGCTGAGCGTCGGGGTCCCGAGCGCCAGCGCCAGCACCAGCCGCGGCAATCCGGCCGGATCGAATTGCAGCATCGAGGCCACGACCGGCGCCGCGACCAGCAGCGGCAACCCGCTCACCAGCCAATGGCCGAGCGCCTTGGCCAGCACGGCCAGTTCCAGCGGCAGCGGCGAGAGCGCCATCAGATCGAGCGAGCCATCCTCCCAATCGCTCTGGAACAGCCGGTCGAGCGCCAGGAGCGAGGCGAGCAGTGCCATGACCCAGACGATGCCGACCGCGTCGCGCGCCAGCGCCTCGGGCTCCGGCCCCAGGCCGAACGGGAACAGCAGGGCCGCCAGCACGAAGAAGATCACCGCCATGGCCCCGTCGCCACCCTGGCGGAACGCCAGGCGCAGATCGCGCAGCAGCAGCGCCTTGAAGCTCACCATGCCGCGGTCACCAGGGGCCGCACCGGCGGGAAATCGGCGAGCGATATCGATCGGGCATCCTGGAGCGGCAGCGGCTGATGGGTCGACAGCAGCACGATGCCGCCGCCGGCGCGGTGGCGCTCGATCAGCCCGGCGATCAGGCCCAGCGCCTCGTCGTCCAGCCCGACCGTCGGTTCGTCCAACAGCCAGAGCGGGGCCTGCCAGACGGTGAGACGGGCGAGCGCCAGCCGGCGCCGTTGCCCGGACGACAGGAACCGGCAGGGCGTCGAGGCTTTGTGAACGAGGCCGAGCGCCGACAGCGGCCCGGCCGGATCCTGCAGCGGCCGTTCCGCCAGATCGGCCCAGAAGCGCAGCATCTCGACCACGCTCAATGCCGGCTTCAGCGCTTCCTGGTGGCCGACATAGTGCAATTGGGTGCGGTAGGATTCCAGATCCTCGGTCAGCGCTTTGCCGTCCCAGCGCAGCGTCCCGCCGGTCGGGCGGCCGAAGCCGGCGACCAGCCGGAGCAGGCTCGACTTGCCGCTGCCGTTCGGGCCGGTCAGCACCAGCGCGTCGCCGGGACCGAGCGCGAAGCCGAGGCCGCTGAACAGCGCCCGCTCGCCCCGCGCGGCGGCCAGGCCCTCGGCCGTCAGTCGCATATGAGCCTGTCGCGTTTCATGGGGTCCGCTCGCGGGGAAGGGGCGGAACTCATAGCATCGGCAGGGCGCTTTGTCGTCAGGCGGCGTATCGTGCGGACTCCTTCTCCCGCATGGGCGGGAGAAGGTTGGGATGGGGGTGGGATTCGCGAGCGAACAGTGTGCTTCTTTTCGCATCCTCACCCTACCCGGCGCTGAAGCGCCGGGGCACGTCCCTCTCCCGCAAGCGGCAGAGGGACGCGATTCATGGCCTTACGCCGTGATGTCCTGCGCCGCCAGCATCGGGCCGGGCCGATCGGGCTGGACGAACAGGATGGCACCCTCGGACTCGATGTCCGGCAAATCATATTGCGCGGCGGCGCCGGTCCAGTCGCCCAGACGGACGAGCGAGCGGACGACCTGATATTCGGTCAAGGTCCGGCCGCCGTTCTCGCCGCGGCCGACCGGGGTCACGCGGCTGCGGTCGTAACCGGCGAGCCAGACCGTGGCGCGCGCAGCGGCGGCGGCGCCCAGGCGCACGACGCGCTTGCCCGCGGCATCGGTCGCGGCTTCGATCGTCGGCCCGGTCGCGTCGCGGCGGCGGGCCGCGGCGATCAGCGCGTCGATATCGGTCCGGTCCGATCCGACGGCGTCCTCTGCGCCATCGACCACCAGCTGCGGCGTGTAGATCGAGCGCTTGCCCAGGCGCTGGGCATAATCGTTCTGCCGCGCGGTGGCGAGCTTGCTCGAGAACGGGTCGCTCCAGCCGAGCCCGTTCCAGTAATCGACATGGAAAGCGAGCGCCAGCACGCCCGGCCGCCGGGCCAGTTCGCCCAGCAGCGCATCGGCCGGCGGACAGGAATTGCAGCCCTGCGAGGTGAACAGCTCGATCAGCACGGGCCGGTCGGCGGCGCGCGCGGCATGGGCTGCGGAGCCGGCGAGGACGAAGCCGGCGGCGGAAAGGGCGAGGCGGCGGATGAGGCTCATGATGGGAAGGATTAGACGCCGGAACCTGGGCTCCCGCCATTCAACTCGCCTCACGTTCCGGTGAGAGCGCGGGCCTCGACCCAGAAGGCGGCCTGCGCCCGGCCCTGATCGCGCAACGCCTCCAGGAAATTCCAGTCCAGATCCAGCGCGCCGCCCGGCGGCAGCTTGTCCGGCTCGATCACCAGCCGGTGCAGCCGGAACCGGCCGGCGGCCGCCTCGGGCTCCAGGCTGGCCCATTCCTCCATCAATGGCCGGTTGAACACGACCTGGTTCACGCGCTGGGTGATGTCGCGCGAGCTTTTCGGCAGGCCCACGTAGCGGACCGGGTTCAACTGCACCACCAGCAGATCATCCGGCGGGTCGCCCTCGACCAGGGCGCGCAGCGGCGGGTTGGATGAATAGCCGCCGTCCCAATAGCCCTCGCCCTCGATTTCGACCGCCTGATGGATCACCGGCAGGCAGGCCGACGCCAGGATCGCGTCGAGCGTGATCTCGCCCCGCCGGAACAGCCGGGCGGCGCCGTCGCTGACCCGGGTCGCGGCGATGATCAGCTCGGGCGCCCGGGCGCTGGCCAGCGCCGCGAAATCGACCTCCTCGGCCAGGATCTCGCGCAGCGGATTGAGGTCGAGCGGGTTGAGCTGGTAGGGCGAGAACAGGCGCGCAGTGACGTCGAGCGCCATGGCGCCCGCCGCCTGGCCCAATGCCGGCATCCAGACCGGCCGGCCCTTTTCCGCCAGGCGGTGCCACAGCCGGTCGAGCGCCGCGCGCGCGCCCTTCGGCCCCGCCTTGACCCAATGGCTGACCAGCACGGCGCCGTTGACCGCCCCGGCGCTGGCGCCGCTGACGGCGCTCAAAGGCAGGTCCGGTTCCTCCAGCAGGCGATCCAGCACGCCCCAGGTAAAGGCGCCGAGCGCGCCGCCGCCCTGCAGGCCCAGGGCGAGACGACCGGCCAGACGACCGTGGAACCCGGCCCGGCGCGGCGCCGGGGCGGCCGGCCGGATCCACCGGCCCAGTTGATCGATCCAGGCGGCTTGCCGCGGCGGTCTGTTCATCCAGGCATCCTGCTTAGAGGGCGATTCAGAGACTGATTCACCGATCAAACCGGTTCGGTTTGATCGGATCAGGCTCTAATGCGACATCAGGACGGGCAGGGTCATATGGTCCAGGATCGCCCGGGTGACGCCGCCCATGATCAGGTCGCGCAATCGATTATGGCCATAGGCGCCCATCACCATCAGATCGGCCGACAGGTCGGAGGCGAGCGACAGCAGCAGGTCGGGCACCCCGATGGAGCCGCCGCCGTCGTGCCGCACCTCGACGGCCAAGCCGTGACGGGTCAGATGCGCGCCCAGCGCGGCCGCACCCTGGGCGGCGGTGCCGCCGCCCTGCAGCCGGTCGCCGATCGTCACGATCGTGACCTGCTCCGCCCGGTGCAGCAGCGGCAGCGCGTCGTGGACCGCCCGCGCCGCCTCGCGACCGCCGTCCCAGGCGACCAGCACGCGCCGGCCCAGCGTGGGCCAATGCCCGGCATAGGGCAGGACCAGGCAGGGCCGGCCGGCCGACAGCGGCACATGCTCGGCCACGGCCGGCGCCGGACCGAACGTGGCCGTCGCCGGCTCGCTCTGGCCCAGCACTATGAGATCGGCCGTGCGGCCATGGAGCGCCACGGCCCGGTCGGCGAGACCGGTCGCCTCGCGCCATTCATGGGTGATGGCCCGGCCGGCGATCTGGCGGTCGAAAGCGTCGCGCGCCCGGATCCGCTCGGCCTCGGCGCGCTCCGTCGCATAGCGGATGACCATCTCGGTCGCATAGCCCTCGATCCAGGGCAGATCCTCGGCCCCGGAGGTCACGTGCAGCCCGACCAGATGGCCCTCGCCCGCTTCGGCCAGCACGGCCGCCGCCTCGACCCGCCGCGCGGCCGCCGGGCCGCCGTCGACATGCACCAGAATGTCTTTGAGCATGGTTCGGTCCTCGGAAAAGAGAGACGCCACGATACCGATGCCATGGTACGCCCGCCCGACAAAGGTCCAAAAGCAAAACGGCCGGGGCGTCGCCACCCCGGCCGTTTCATTTATTTATCCGACGAAGACTGCGGCCTGAACTCAGGCGGCGTCCTTCATCATATTGCGCAGCACGTAATGCAGGATACCGCCATGGCGGTAGTACTCGACCTCGTCGAGCGTATCGATCCGGCACTTCAGCGTGATGTCGGTCTTGCTGCCGTCGGCGCGGGTGATGACGCAGGCGATGTCCATGCCCGGCTTGATGCCCGCTTCGACGCCGGTGATGTCGACCGTCTCGGTGCCGTCCAGCTTCAGGGTCTGGCGCGTCATGCCATCCTTGAACACCAGCGGCAGGATGCCCATGCCGACCAGGTTCGAGCGATGGATGCGCTCGAAGCTCTCGGCGACGACCGCCTTGACGCCCAACAGGCGCGTGCCCTTGGCCGCCCAGTCGCGCGACGAGCCGGTGCCGTATTCCTTGCCGGCGAAGATGACGAGCGGCGTGCCTTCCTTCTGGTACTCCATCGCGGCGTCGTAGATCGCCTCGACCTTGCCGTTGCGCTTGGTGACGCCGCCTTCGACGC
>JAQGIC010000119.1 GCA_028288725.1 Rhodospirillales bacterium | reverse complement strand
GTTTGTCTCTGCCGGTCCTGATCCTCGCCGCCGGTCTAGCCCAGGGCGCCCAAGCCCAGACCGTGGCGCCGACGGCCGAGGATGGCTTGATGCTGGGGGCGATCGACGACAAGGTGCCGGCCTGCCAGGATTTCTATGCGCACGCCTGCAACGGCTGGCTGGCATCCAACCCGATCCCGCCCGACCAATCCTCCTGGGACGTCGATTCGGCGCTGATCGAGAACACGCGGGCGAAGCTGCGCGGCATCCTCGAACAGGCGGCGGCGCAGCCGACACCGGCGACCCGGAAGATCGGCGACTACTGGGCCGCCTGCATGGACGAATCCCAGATCGAGGCCAAGGGCACCGAGCCGCTCAGGGCCGAGTTGGAACGGATCGGCGCCGTCACCGACAAACGGGACCTGGCCCCGCTCGTCGCCCATCTGCACCGGATCGGGCTCGACGTGCTGTTCAGCTTCGGCTCCGACCAGGATTTCCATGACGCGACCAAGGTCATCGCCGAGGCCGACCAGGGTGGCCTGGGCCTGCCCGAGCGCGACTATTACTTCAAGAAGGGCAAGGACGCCGACGACACGCGCGCCGCCTATGTCGCCCATACCGGGCGGCTGTTCGAGCTGCTGGGCGAGCCCGCGACCCAGGCCGCGCGCGACGCCCAGACCGTGATGGCGTTCGAGACGGCGTTGGCCCAGGGCTCGCTGACCAAGGTCAAGCGGCGCGATCCGTCGGCGATCTATCACCGCCAGGCCCGCGCCACGCTCGACACGCTCACCCCCGACTTCGACTGGGCCGCCTATCTGGGCGAGGTGGGCGCGCCCCAGTTCGACAGCCTGAACGTGGCCGTGCCCGGCTTTTTCGCCACGACGGAAAAGCTGATCGCGCAGACTCCGCTCGAAGACATCAAGACCTATCTGCGCGCGCATCTTCTGGCCCATGCCGCCGACATGCTGCCGGCCCGGTTCGTTGAGGAAAGCTTCGATTTCTACGGCCGCCGGCTGCATGGCATCAAGGAGCTGCGCCCGCGCTGGAAACGCTGCGTCGGCTTCACCGACGGCGACCTGGGCGAGGATCTGGGCCGGATCTATGTCGAGGACGCGTTCGGGCCCGAGGGCAAGGCGCGCATCCTGGCTTTGGTCCAGAACTTGAAGACGGCCTTCGCCGAGGATATCCGCCAGCTCGCCTGGATGGGCAAGGACACCAAGAAAAAGGCGCTGCACAAGCTGACCGTGATGGCCGAGAAGATCGGCTATCCCGATAGATGGCGCGATTATTCGGCGCTGGCGATCGATCGCGGCGACGCGCTCGGCAACCGTTTCCGCGCGTCTGAGTTCGAATTCGCCCGCCAGCTCGCCAAGATCGACAAGCCGGTCGACAGGGGCGAATGGTTCATGACGCCTCCGACGGTCAACGCCTATTACGACGACCAGAAGAACGACATCAATTTCCCGGCCGGCATCCTGCAGCCGCCGAATTTCGACGCCCGTTGGGACGACGCGATCAACTACGGCGCGATCGGCGCCACCATCGGCCATGAGATGACCCACGGCTTCGACGACAGCGGCCGCCAGTTCGACGCCGACGGCAACCTGGCCAACTGGTGGACCAAGGCGGATGCCAAGAATTTCCACACGCGCACCGAATGCATCGCCGCCGAATACGGCAGCTTCACCGCCGTGCCCGGCACCAGGCTCGACGGCCACCTGACCTTGGGCGAAAACACCGCCGACAATGGCGGCACGCGGCTCGCCCTGATGGCGCTCAGGAAGGCGTTGGCCGGCACGAAGAAGACCGACCGGATCGACGGCTATACGCCGGACCAGCGCTTCTTCCTGGCCTATGCCCAGAGCTGGTGCGAGAACCAGACCCCGGCATCGGCCCGGCTGCAGGCGCTGACCGACCCGCATTCGACCGCGTCGTTCCGGGTGAATGGCGTGGTCGCGAACATGCCGGAATTCGCCAAGGCGTTTGCGTGTAAGGCTGGTGCGCCGATGGCGCCGGTGAAGAGCTGCCGGGTTTGGTGAGCCCGCGGCCCTAGACCGCGATATGCAGCTTGTCGCTGGTCGACCGGATGCTGCGGATCAGGATGAGCAGCAGGCTGCGCAGGAACGGGTCGGCGGCGGCGAGCTTTTTCTCGAGCAGGGGCTGGTTGACCGGAATCAGGATCGTATCGGTCATCGCCGTCGCGGTCGCCATGCGCGGCTGACCGTCGATGATCGACATCTCACCGAAGATCGTGTGCGCGCCCAATCGGCCCAGCTCGACCCAGCCCTCCGGCGTCCGCTTGGAGATCACGATCGCGCCCTCCTCGATCAGATAGGCGCAATGGCCGGCATCGCCCTCACGAAAGACGACGGCGCCGGCAGAAAATCCCTGCCTGCCTGGTTGTTCGAGCCCCATTCCCACATCTCTGCATCGTCGCCCCGGGGATGATGATGAGCGGTCCGGGCGAGCGGAGGGAGAATATTTAGCTGAGATTTCAAATAAATTTGCCGGATCGGGCGTCAGCCGGCACCACCGGCCGAAACCGCACTGGGGTTCGTCACGACCTATCGCGAAATCAACAACCGCGTGCAAGGTTTCGCGGCACTGCCGCTATCGTGCTTGAGCCGCCTGGCACTGAAGCGGGAAATCGATCGGATCGGCGCCAACCAGGTGACCGACAGCCCGGTCGGCTAGCACGGCGGGCGCCGCCGGGTGTTACCCCGGCGCCGCCCGCCAGATCATGCCGATGGACCATCCGCTAGGCGCGAGCGGATTTCCAGGCTTCGAACATCCGTTCCAGCAGTTCGATCTTCTTGCAATCCTCGTCGCCGCGGCCTGCTTGCTTTCGTGCTTTCGTGCTTTCGTGCAAGATTTTCGATTACGGGCCGAAGAAGGCGCTGCCCGGCTGCCGGTTCAAGATCAGGGCAAAACTCGCGAGCAGGCCGAGGCGCAGCAGGAACCGCTTCACCGTCACGAGCGAGGCGGGATCGAGCGCCGGCGTCGCGACCGACCGGTTCATGACGCCAGGCGGTACCGCGGGCGAACGCACCCCATGCCGAGCCTCGCCACCGCGTCGGCCACCAGCGCGCGCGTCGGCTCGGCGGGTGCGGTAAGCGGCAGGCGCACCGCCGCCGACATATGGCCCATCAGTTCGAGCGCGTATTTGACCGGCACCGGGTTGCTTTCGGCGAACAGCGCGCGCGTCAGCTTGACCAGCAGGGCCGATAGCATGCCGGCCTCGGCGCCGTCGCCGCGCGCCCAGGCGTCATACATCTGGGTGCAGAGTTTGGGCGCCACGTTCGAGGTGACCGAGATGCAGCCGTTGCCGCCCTCGGCGAAAAATCCCAGCGCCGTCCCATCGTCGCCGGTCATCAGTCGGAAGTCATTGCCCAGCAGGCGCCGGAGCCGTGCCGGTCGGGCGAGATCGCCGGTCGCGTCCTTCAATCCCACGATGCGCGGCAATGCCGCCAGCCGGGCGATCGTCTCGATTTCCAGGCCCGAGCAGGTCCGCGCCGGCACGTCATAGAGCAGGATCGGCAGGCCGGTCGCATCGTGGATCGCGGCGAAATGCCGGGCCAGCCCCTCCTGGGATGGTCGGACGTAATAGGGCGTCACGATCAGCAGGCCGTCGGCGCCCTCGCGCTCGGCCGCCCGCGCCAGATCGATGGCGTGGCTGGTCGATGCCGCCCCGGCGCCGGCGATGACCGGCACGCGATGGTGGGCGACCTCGACCGCAAGCCGGACCAGACGGTCCTGTTCGGCCGGACTCAGCGTCGGCGCCTCGCCGGTCGTGCCGCACACGACCAGTCCGGCGACACCCTGGCGGATCTGCCCGTCGCAGAAGCGGGCGAAGCGCTGTTCGTCGATCGCGTCACCGTGAAGCCCATCATGGTGAAATGGTGTCGGCACGGCGGTGACATAGCCGCTGAGGCGGGCGATCATGGGCGTGGCGTGCAGCATGATCAGGCGGCCGCGACCAGGGCTCGGGTGTCGAGCTTCAGCGATTTCAGCACATGGCCTTGCGCGCATTTCACGGGGACCAGCGCACCGAAGCCATAGGCCGCGAGCAGGCGATCGAGCGTGGCCAGGCGCTCCCGGGTCGGCAAGCGGCGGTCGTAGATGACCGCGACGCCGGCGGCGTGGAGGCGCCGGCCGAGACCGGCCAGGATGTTCGCGAGTTCGCCGGGCGAGCCGGCATCGGGGATCAGCAGCACGTCCGGATCCTCGCCGACCAGCGGATGGCCGGGGTAGGCGCAGACGGCATTGGCGAAGCCGCGGTGCATAAGGTCGATCAGCAGCTCGACGCCGCCGCCGGCGATCACAAGGTGATCGGAAGATTTGGCGCCGGCCGCGGTGGCCAGCAAACCGCCCAAATTGCGCGGACGCCCGTCGGGTTCGTCGATATTCGCGGTTCTCATCGTCTCATCAACGGTCGACCAGCGGCCGTCCTCATGTTGCGACTGAGCTAGAATTGGCCCGGACGACATGCAAATTCGAGACGATGCTGGGGCCGGCTTCATAAAGCCGGCATTCAATTTCGAACATGGTTTGCATGAAGGCGGCGCACTTGCCGTCTCGAATTTTGATGGGGTTTGCACCCATTCCTGACGCTCACGACGGGATGGGTGCTTTTCGATGCCGACACAGATCAGCCGCCGCAAGGTGGATTTTGAAGTTCAAGCCCTGCGCGGCCTGCTCGCCGCCGCCGGCTGCCTCTTCGTGGCGGCCGCACTCGCGGGCAACGCCGGCTCGGTCCTGTTGTCGCTCGCCGGCTGCCTCGCCTGCGTCAGCCGGATCGAGCGGAACTACCGGCGCGGCGCCTACGGCGTCGTGACGGCCGAGAGCATCGACGGCGTCGGCCCGGCCGGACCGTCCTTGGAACCCACACCCCCACACCGCGGTTAACATCGGCACATCCACTCTGTCGGCGGTTCCAATGATCACCTTGGCTGAGACCCGGCAGGCCTATCGCGGTTACGCGCCGGCCTACGACCTGCTGTTCGGACCGTTGCTGCAGAGCGCCCGGCGCCGGGCGATCCGGCTGGCGAACGATCGGCCGGGACAGCGAGTGCTGGAGATCGGCGTCGGCACCGGCCTGTCCCTGCCGCATTACCGGCCGGACGCGCGGCTGGACGGCATCGACGTCTCGGGCGAGATGCTGGCCAAGGCCCGGGCGCGCGCGGCCCACACGCCGCTCGCCGGACGCTGCCATTTCCAGCTGATGAATGCCGAGGCGATGGGCTTCGAGGATGCCAGCTTCGATGTGGTGGTGGCGCTGTTCGTCGCCTCGACCGTGCAGGATCTGGCCCGCTTCGGCGCCGAGATCCGCCGGGTCTGCCGGCCGGACGGCCGGATCGTGCTGGTCAATCATTTCTCGATGCCCGGCGGACTGTCGGCGCGGTTCGGGCATTATCTCGGACGCTATGCCGGCTCGCTCGGCTTCGAGCCCTATTTCCCGCTGCCCCGCTTCATCGCCGAGACCGGCCTCACCATCACCGCGATCCGGCCGACCGGCATCTTCGGCCGGCTGAAACTGGTCGAGGCGACGCGGGACTGATCAGACGGTTCGCGACTGGCCTGCGCGGCCGCTTCTGGGGCAGACTGGGGCATCCCGCCCAATCCACCTCGAGGCCATCCCGCCCATGACCGACGACAGCACGTCCCATTTTTATGAACCGGCCAAGGGCCACGGCCTGCCGCACGACCCATTCAACGCGATCGTCGGCCCGCGTCCGATCGGCTGGATCTCGTCGCGCGGCGCCGATGGGTCGGTCAATCTGGCGCCCTACAGCTTCTTCAACGGCTTCAACTACACGCCGCCGATCATCGGCTTTTCCAGCACCAGCCCGAAGGACAGCCTGCGCAACGTGCAGGAGACCGGCGAGTTCGTCTGGAACCTGACGACGCGCGATCTGGCCGAACAGATGAACCAGAGCTGTGCACCGGTGCCCTACGGCACCGATGAATTCGGCCTCGCCGGATTGACCGCCGTGCCCTCGCGCCTGGTCAACGTGCCGCGCGTCGCCGAAAGCCCGGTCAATTTCGAATGCAAGGTGACCGAGATCATCCAGCTGAAGAACCACAAGGGCGAGCCGACCCAGGGCTGGCTGACGCTCGGCGAGGTCGTGGCGGTGCATATCGACAGGCGCGTGCTGAAGGACGGCATCTTCGACACGTTCAGCGCCGGCATCGTACTGCGCGCCGGCGGCCCCAGCGCCTATGCCGCGATCGGGCCGGAGACCCGCTTCGACATGCGGCGGCCGACATAACGTTCCGTCATTCCCGCAGGCGCTAGGCTATGTACATATTTTCTGTTTTATTTCAGATGGTTAGTCTTTTACATCGTCATGGCCGGGCCTGACCCGGCCATCCACGTGGTTGGGCAAGCCGATTTCACGGCCAAACAGGGCTCCGGCGGAGGGGCGTGGATGCCCGGGTCAAGCCCGGGCATGACGGAGCGTTAGGGTCCCTCCTGATTTCAAAAGGCGAAAACAGATAGGTACATAGCCTAGCGCCTGCGCGGGAATGACGGGGGCGAATATGTCTGCCATTGTAGGCTTCTAACCCCACCGACCGGAGGATCGCCCTTGCTGAGACGCTGGCTGCTCGCCTTGCCGGTCCTGGCGCTCCTCGTCCATCCGGCACGGGCCGGCGAGCAGGTGCTCCGGGTCGGCAACGGGTCCGAGCCGGCGACGCTCGATCCGGCGCTGTGCGATCTCAATCCCGATCTGCAGATCCTGCACGAGCTGTCGGAAGGGCTGGTCACCATCGGCCCGTCGGGCGAGGCGCTGCCGGGCCAGGCCGAAAGCTGGACGGTCAGCGACGATGGGCTGACCTATCGCTTCAGTCTCCGGCCCGACCTCGCCTGGTCGAACGGCGCGCCGCTGACGGCGGAGGATTTCGCCTGGAGCTGGCGGCGCACGGTCGATCCCAAGACCGGCTCGAAATACGCCTTTCCCTATTATCCGATCCTGAATGCCGAGCAGATCGTGGCGGGCACCGCCGACCCGTCGACGCTGGGCGTGCACGCGATCGACGACCGTACGCTGGAGGTACGCCTGAAAGCGCCGACCGGGTTTTTCGTGAAGCTCACGGGCCTGCCGCAATTCAGCCCGGCCTACCGCCCTGCGGTCGAGCGGTTCGGCACGCAATATACCCGTCCCGGCAATCTGGTCAGCAACGGCGCCTTTATGCTGGTCGAATGGACGCCGCAATCGCGCATCGTGGTGGCGAAGAACCCGCGTTACTGGGACGCCGCTTCGGTCAAGCTCGACAAGGTCGTGTACCTGCCGATCGAGAATCAGAACGAGGAGCTGAAGCGCTATCGCGCGGGCGAGCTGGAAGAGACCTATGACGTGCCGTCCGACCAGCTCGATTTCGTGCGTGCGGAACTGCCGGCCGAGCTGCGCATCACGCCGTCCATGGGTACCTATTTCCTGGGCTTCAATCTGACCCGGCCGCCGTTCAAGGATGACCTGAAGCTCAGGCAGGCGATCAACCTGGTGATCGACCGCGAGACGATCGTCGCCAAGATCACCAAGGCCGGCGAAACCCCGGCCTATGGCTGGGTCCCGCCCGGCATCGAGGGCTATGCCAACCGGAGCTTCGATTGGAAGGCCCTGCCGATGGCCGAGCGCATCGCCCGCGCCCGGAAGCTCTATGCCGAGGCCGGTTATGGCCCGGCAAAGCCGCTGGCGCTGGAACTGCGCTACAACACGAGCGAAAACCACAAGAAGATCATGATCGGCGTCGCTTCGATGCTGAAGCAGGCGCTGGGCATCCAGGTCACGCTGGTGAACCAGGAGTTCAAGGTGTTCGTCGAGGCGCGCAAGGCCAAGCGCGAGACCGAGCTGTTCCGCGACGGCTGGACCGCCGATTATCCCGACGCCAACAATTTCGCCGAAGTGCTGCTGACCGGGGCCGGCCTCAACGACAGCGGCTATGCCAGCCCGGCCTACGACGAGCTGGTCCATCGGGCCCAGCTGACGGTCGATCCCGCCGCCCGCAACGCGCTGTTGGAACAGGCCGAACAGCAGCTGCTGCGGGACGAGCCGATCGCACCGATGTTCAACTACACCCTGAAGCGGCTGGTGAAGCCCTATGTGAAGGGCTACGCGCTCAATATTCTGGGATTCTACTACGCACGGCTGGTGTCGCTCGACCCGCAGTGAACGCCCAGAAGCCGCCGAGACCGATGCCGAACAGCACGCGCGCCGCGATCAGCACGCCACCTCCGGAATGACCGGGATGAGGACCTAAGAGAATTTTCCAATATCGCGTCTCCTTGGAAGATTTTCCCAAAATCTCCTCCCTTTCCCGAAATCTTTGGGAAAATACCCGGCCAAGCCCGCCGTAAACTCGCCCTCATCAAACCTCTTCGATGAGACGCCCGCCATGTTCGACAAGCTGTTCCTCGATCACCCGCGCACGGTCGACGAGACCTATTTCGAGCATCTCCAGGTCGCCGGCTATTTCGGCGTGACCCTGCTGGCCGCCGGCCTCGCCTGCCTCGTCCATGCGATCATCCCGGGCGCCTTCACCAAGACCGGCAGCAAGGCCGTGCGACATCTTTATGAGCGCATGGTCGCGGCCCGCCATCGCGGCGCCGCCGTCGAGGCCGTCCGTTCCTGATGTGCCGCTGGCTCGCCTATCTGGGCGCCGAGACCTATCTCGACCGCCTGCTGTTCGAGCCGAAATATTCCCTGGTCCAGCAGGCGCTCGCCGCGCGCAAGTCGGTCTGCGCCACCCAGGGCGACGGCTTCGGGCTCGGCTGGTACGGCGATCATGCCGACCCGGGCCTGTATCGCGAATCCCTGCCGGCCTGGAACGACCGCAATCTGCGCTCGCTCGCCCGCCAGCTGCGCGCCCGCCTGTTCTTCGCCCATGTGCGGGCCTCGACCGGGACCGATACCGCGCGCAGCAATTGCCACCCGTTCGCCTATGACAAATACCTGTTCATGCATAACGGCCAGATCGGCGGCTTCGACAAGCTGCGCCGGCGGCTGGAAGCCAAGATCCCGGACGAACTCTATCCGTTCCGCGCCGGCACGACCGACAGCGAGACCGCGTTCTATCTGCTGTTCCGCCACGGGGTGGAGCAGGACCCGATTGCGGCCTTCCGCGCCATGCTGGCCGACGTCCGGGCCGAAATGCGCCGGGCCGATGTCGAGGAGCCGCTGCGCTTTACCGCGGCCTTCAGCGACGGCGAACGCATCGTCGCCGTGCGCTATGCCAGCGACGACAAGCCGCCCAGCCTCTATTGGCGCCAGGAGAACGGCACGATCGTGGTCGTGTCCGAGCCGCTCGACGGCGAGGTCCATAGCTGGAACCGCGTGCCGCCGGATCATTTCCTGATTTCAAATCCCGGGAAAACCGTCGAACTTCGCCCGGTCGCCGCGTAAAATCTCTGAAATCTGCTAGGATGGAGATGAGTTCATCCCATGGAAGGCAGAAATCATGGTTGATTTCGACCGGGCAGACGCGCGCATCCTGGCCCGGCTGCAGGCCGAGGCCGACGTCACCATCGCCGAGCTGGCCGAGGCGGTCGGCCTGTCGAGCAACGCCTGCTGGCGCCGGGTCAAGGCGATGGAAGAATCCGGTGTGATCAAAAGCCGGGTGGCGCTGCTGGACGCAGCCAAGCTCGGGCTCGGCACCACGGTCTTCGTCAATATCCGCACGAGCCAGCATAGCGAGGAATGGCTGGAAAGCTTCGCCAAGGGCGTCGCCTCCATCCCCGAGATCGTCGAGTTCTACCGCATGAGCGGCGAGGTCGACTACCTCTTGAAGATCATCGTCAGCGACATCGCGCATTACGACCGGGTCTATCGCAAGCTGATCCGGGTCACGAGTCTGCTCGATGTCAGTTCCAGCTTCGCCATGGAGCAGCTGAAATACACGACGGCCCTGCCGCTGTCGGAGGTGGCGTTCAAGTCCTGAGCGATGGCGCGTCCCTCACCCTCCCGCTACGCGGAGCCCTCCCTCTCCCGCGAAGCGGTAGGGCAAAAATGAGCATTCTCAACCCTCTACCGCTTGCGGGAGGGGGAGGCGAGCAGCGCGAGCCGGGTAGGGGTGGCGCCGCCGTGCTCCGCTCGGGGCTTTCCATATCGCGTCCGGGCGGCTATGACCGGCCCCTCATGTTTCCCCGCCGAAAGCCTGTGCGATGACCGATGCCCCGCCCGACCGCCTGTCGACCAATCCCAAGAGCCCGTTCTTCGACGAGGCCGTGCTGGCGCGCGGCGTCGGCATCCGGTTCGACGGCGCCGAGAAGACCACGGTCGAGGAATATTGCGTCAGCGAGGGTTGGGTCCGCCTGGCCGTCGGCAAGACCATGGACCGCCATGGGCAGCCGCTCACCATCAAGCTCAAAGGCCTGGTCGAACCCTATTTCCGCGACGAGCCGGTCGCGGAGTAAGCGCTTCGCGCGCCGGCCGTCGAGGATCCCGACCCGGATATAGCCTCTGAATCAGATATTTAGAGACTGATTCACCGATCAAACCGAGCCGGTTTGATCGGATCAGGCTAGAACTGGATCATGTCCGAGC
The DNA here is from genome assembly GCA_028288725.1 of Rhodospirillales bacterium. Lineage (GTDB taxonomy): Bacteria > Pseudomonadota > Alphaproteobacteria > ATCC43930 > CGMCC-115725 > Aliidongia. The sequence goes on along the minus strand of JAQGIC010000119.1, from coordinate 1,032 downwards.
GGGTCACCGCCACATGGCCGGCGATGACCGGCGCGTTCAGCAGGTTCCAGGCGGTGAACTGCTCGGCATAGACGCTGTCGGACGAGACGCCGTCGACCGGCACCACGACCTCGAACCCGCGGAGCGCGGCCTCGGTCGCGGTCGTGAGCACGGCACCCTGGGCGACCGCGCCCAGGATGATGACGGTCTTGATGCCCTTGGCCTTCAGCGTCGCCTCGAGGTCGGTGCCGAGGAACTTGTCCGTGCCCGACGTGACCATCGGCTCGCCGCCCACGGGAGCCACAGGCGGCAGAATATCGGCCGCGGTCGCGCCCCGGACCAGGCTATAGCCGACCATCACCCCCGCCGTCCGGGCGCGCGCCAGCAGAGCATGAACGGCCGGCAAGCTATCGAGGCAGCGCGGCCGGCGCTCGGCATTGCACCCCTGACGCACGATATCGAGGATCAGCAGCGCGGTCGTCTTGACATCGACCGCCGCCGGTTTGAGCACGGGCGGCGGCGGCGGCTGTACGCTCGCCCATTCATCGACGATGGTGCCGGCGGTGGCCGGCGGGCACAGGATGGCGAGAAGGGCGAGCAGGCATAAGGAGATGGTCTGGCGCATGCGGGGAAGCTCCATGGGTCGGAAAGGAGCCTACCGGCGGCGGGGCGGATCCGTGCCATCTTTTTGCGCGCGGGCGGCCGGGTGATTTGTCGCAGCAGCCGATCGGCTTGAAGCGGAGCTTGGCGCTGCCGCTTGCCGGCCCACCCGCATTGATCGAAGATGCGACGATGCCGACCCTCCAAGCGACCTTGCCGACAGGTTTTACCGGGTCCGCGACCGGCCGGGCGCGACCGGCGTGCCGTGACGCTGTCCCGGTGACGGCTTGAGATGGCGCCTGCGGCCCGACCCGAGCGAGACCAGCTTCGAGCGGGTCGTGCTGCCGCATCTGAATTCGGCCCATAACGTCGCCCGGTGGCTGGTGCGCGACCCGAGCCTGGCCGAAGACGTGGTGCAGGACGCCGTGTTGCGCGCGCTCAGCTATTTCCCCA
>JAQGIC010000098.1 GCA_028288725.1 Rhodospirillales bacterium | reverse complement strand
TCAGCTCTTCGAGCGCCAGTTGCAGCCGGCGCTCGGACGGATGGCCTTCGACATCGGCATAGAACTCGGTCGCGGCGAAGGTGCCGCCGCTCATGTAGCTTTCCAGCTTGGTCATGTTGATGCCGTTCGTGGCGAAACCGCCCAAGGCCTTGTAGAGCGCCGCCGGCACGTTGCGCACGCGGAACAGGAAGGTCGTGACCATCAGCGTGCCGGGGGTGAATTTCGGCACTTCCGGCTCGCGCGCCAGCACGACGAAGCGGGTCGTGTTGTGGGCGGCATCCTCGATCCCGGCCTTCAGCGAGACCAGGCCGTAGATCCGGCCGGCCAGTTCCGACGCGATGGCCGCGACCGACGGATCGCCCAGGCGCGCGATCTCGGCGGCGGCACCGGCTGTGTCGGCGGCGACCACGGGGGTCAGTTTCAGCGCGCGGATGATGTCGCGGCACTGCGACAGCGCGTGAACGTGGCTGCGCACGGTCTTCAACGTTTCGATCGAGGCGCCCTGCACGGCCAGCAGGTGATGATGCACCGGGGCGAAGTGCTCGCCGATGATCGACAGGCCCGAGCGCGGCAGCAGGTGATGCACGTCGGCGACGCGGCCGGCGACCGAATTCTCGATCGGGATCATGGCGAGATCGGCCTCGCCGCTGACCAGGGCCGCCAGCGCATCCTCGAAGCTGCGGCAGGGCAGGGTGCGGCGGTCCGGATGCACGTCCTGGCAGGCGAGGTCGGAATAGGCGCCGGGCGAACCCTGGAAGGCGATCGGGCCGGTCGTGACTTTGGGTGCGGGCATGGCTGTTCGTTCGATCTGACTGACGGAGAGGTTCTATCGGAAATGCGCGAGACCTAACCCTTTAGCATCTCGCGCGCGCGCTCAAGATCTTCCGGCGTGTCGATGCCGAGCGGCACGGTATGCACCTCCGCCGCATCGATGCGCATGCCGGCCTCCAGCGCCCGCAATTGTTCGAGCTTCTCGCGCAGTTCCAGCGGCGCCGGCGGCAATGCCACGAACCGCTGCAGAGCGGCCCGACGATAGGCGTAGAGCCCGATGTGATGGTAAAGCGGCCCGGCACCGGCCGGTACCGCGGCGCGGCTGAAATAGAGCGCGCGGCCGATGCCGCCGGGTCCCCAGGCGACCACGGCCTTGACCACGCTCGGCCGTTCGCGCTCCGCCGGGTCGGCGATCTCGCAGACCAGCGTTGCGATATCGACAGAGGCTTCGGCCAGAGGATCGAGCGAACGGCGGATCAAAGTGCCGTCGAGTGTCGGCAGATCGCCCTGCACATTGACGACGATGTCGTGACGCCCGTCCGGGTCGACCAGACCGACCGCCTCCCACACCCGGTCGGACCCCGAGGGATGGTCCGGATCGGTCATCACCGCCCGACCGCCCGCCGCCTCGACGGCCTCGAGAATCGCGCGGTCGCCGCAGGCGACCACGACCGGGCCGATGTCGGCTTCGATCGCCCGGCGCCAGACATGGATGATCATCGGCGTGCCGTTGATATCGGCGAGCGGCTTGTTGGGCAGCCGGGTGGCCGCGAGCCGCGCGGGGATGACGACCAGGGCATTTGGCGAATTTTTCTTGGGATTTGCGGGGGGAATCATTGTTTTTCCTTGATTTTGCGGCGCTATGACGCAGGATTTCGCGTCATTCGCCATCGCGTGCCGGGGTATGGTCCGAACGCGGGGCTGGGTGTTTTAACGAGACGAGCACTCGACATTTGTCGCTCGGCATGATGAAACCACCCGTCCGTATCATCCTGGTGGGAAATGATTGTCCAGGTTGCCGCACGAAAAATCACCGGAGCTTTCGCGCGCACCTGATCTTTTCCGACCCGATCACCAAACTGCGTAAACCGTCAAGGGCTGCACCATGTCTTCGTTTGAGTTCAACAAGCTCGCGGCGTCGCTGCTCGTCGCATTGATCGTCGCCATGGTCACCGGCCTCGTCGCCGAGGGACTGGTGCATCCCAAGCACCTCGAGACCGCCGCCTATCCGATCGCCGGCGGGGAAGCGGCCCCGGCCGCGGCGTCGGCCGGCGCCGCTCCGGAAAAGCCGGCACCGATCCCGGCCGAGATCTGGGCCAAGGCCGATCCGGTCAAGGGCGCCGATATCGCCAAGAAATGCGCGGCCTGCCATAATTTCGACAAGGGCGGCGCCAACAAGGTCGGCCCGAACCTCTATGGCGTGCTGAACGGCCCGCGCGATCATGAGCCGAGCTTCCAATATTCCGACGCGATGAAGAAGCTGGGCGGCACCTGGGCGCCCCAGGAAGTCGCCGCCTTCATCTTCAACCCGAAGGCCTATCTGGCCGGCACCAAGATGGGCTTCGCCGGTCTGCCGAAGCCGGAAGATCGCGCCGACGTCATCGCCTTTCTGAACAAGCAGAGCGACAGCCCGGTCGATCTGACCAAGGAATAGTCCGCTTCATGACGAACGCCTCCTCCGCCGTGCTCGACACGGCCGCCCTCCTCGCGGCCGAACTCGCCGATGCGGCGGGCGAGGTCATCCGGCGCTACTTCCGCCAGTCGGTCGAAATCATCGACAAGGACGATGCCTCGCCGGTCACCATCGCCGACCGCGAGGCGGAGACGGCGATGCGCCGTCTCATCACCCGGCATTTCCCCGAGCATGGCGTGCTGGGCGAGGAGCATGGGCCCGATCGGATCGATGCCGAATGGGTCTGGGTGCTGGATCCGATCGACGGCACGAAATCGTTCATCTCCGGCGTGCCGCTGTTCGGCACGCTGGTGGCCCTGTTGCATCAGGGCCGTCCGGTCCTGGGCGTGCTGGATCAGCCGATCTCGCGCGAGCGCTGGATCGGCGGCCAGGGCCGTCCGACCCTGTTCAACGGCCAGCCGGTCAGGACACGCGCATGCGCCGATCTGGCACGAGCGGCGATCTTCTCGACCACGCCCGCGATGTTCGACGCGGTCGACCGGCCGCGCTTCGACGCGATCGCGGATGCAGCCAAGCTCGTGCGCTTCGGTGCCGATTGCTACGCCTACGGCCTGGTCGCGAGCGGCTTCGTCGATGCGGTCATCGAAGGCAGCCTGAAGCCCTACGACTATTGCGCTCATGTGCCCATCATCGAAGGCGCCGGCGGCATCGTGACCGATTTCCAGGGCAGGACACCGGGGCTCGGCAGCGACGGGCGTATCATCGCGGCCGGCGACCCGGCGCTTCACGCCCTGCTGGTCGAGCGGCTGAACTGATGGCGCCGCTGACTTTGGCGTTTCGCTCGCCGGGCGATCATGTCGAGAAATGGCGGGCGGCGCTGGCTTCATTGCTGCCGGACCTGAATTTTCTGTCCTGGCAGGAGGTGACCGACCCGGCCGCCGTCGATGTGGCGCTGTGCTGGCTGCCGCCCGAAGGCTGGCTCTCCTCGCTGCCCAATCTGAAGCTGGTCCATTCGCTGGGCGCCGGCGTCGATCACGTGCTGCTGGACAAGCTCTACCCGGCCCAGGTTCCGCTGGTACGCCTGGTCGACCCGCACATGACCCGGGCGATGACCGAATACGTGACCTTCCAGGTCCTGCGCCTGCATCTGACGGAGCCCGCCTATCGCCGGCAGCAGCAGGCGGGCCAGTGGAAGCCGCATACGCAACCACGGGCGTCGGAACGGCGCGTCGGCATCCTGGGCTTGGGCGAACTGGGTGCCGCGTCCGCGGCTTCACTGGTCGATCTGGGCTTCGACGTCGCCGGTTGGAGCCGGACGCCGAAGACGCTCGACGGCGTCGCCTGCTTTTCCGGCGACGACGGCTTCCAGGCCTTTCTCGCCCGCACCGAGATCCTGGTCTGCCTCCTGCCGCTCACGCCGGCGACCGAGGGCATCCTGTCGGCCGCCGCCTTCGCGCAGATGCCGCGCGGCGCCGGCCTCATCAATGTCGGGCGCGGCCGCCATCTGGTCGAGGCCGACCTGCTGGCGGCGCTCGACAGCGGTCAAGTATCCGAAGCCGTGCTGGACGTGTTCCCGAAGGAGCCGCTGGCGGCCGACCACCCGTTCTGGCAGCACGAACGGATCGTGGTCACGCCCCATGTCGCGGCCCTGACCCACCCGGGCACGGCCTCGCTGATCGTGGCGGAAAACCTGCGCCGGCTGGTCCAGGGCGAGCCCTGGCCCGACCGGGTCGATCTCGCCAGCGGATACTAGCCACGACCATTGGTCGTTCTGGTCAAAGACTTGTCGGTTTCGACAATGAGCGGGGCAAGGGCGATCACAAGCATATCCGCGACGTTGAACATCCGTATGTCTTCTCGACAATCGAACAGTTGATCGAGGACTTCTTTGCGGAGGTGGCAGCGGAAGGAGGGCGGCTATGAACAAGGTCAAGGTTACGATCGGCGGGTCCGCGCGCGAGGATGCCGCCGCCTTTATCGACGCGTGGCATCGAAGCGCGAATGGCGCTTTGAGACGGATTAATTGACGAGGACGGTATCGAGCGAGAGCCCCAAAGGGGGGCGCCTTTCCCGTCTCGGTTTCTATTTCCCGCCTTTGGCCGAGGTCAGCATGATTTCGGAGAATTCGGTCAGGAAGACCGATCCCTTCACCGTGCGCTGAACCAGCACGTTGCGCTTGTCGGCCTCGTCGCGCTTGCGACGCGCCAGTCCCAGCATGCCCAGGCGGTCGAGCGCACGGGTGACGGCGGGCTTGGAGACGTTCAGGATTTCGGCGAGGCCCCGCACCGTATGGGGCGACGGCGTCAGGTAGACGGTCAGCAGGATCGCCATCTGGCGGGCCGACAGGTCGGGACCGGACCGGCGCACGCTCTCGCATAGCGCGCGGCGCCATAGGTCGAGCCCTTCAGGCCCCTTGAACTCGATCGCCATATGTCGACCTGCCGCGCCAAATCGCCGATTCGTTACGCCAACGTACCGAAGGATGCGCGACAGGTCTTTCGCAAATGTTAAGCAGCGGCTGTCAGCCGAATCGCTTTTGGATCAAGTGAAAGAGCGCGCGCAGCGCCAGGCCTTCGCCGCCTTCCGGACGCCCGGGGCGGGTCGACTGGTTCCAGGCGAACGTATCGATATGGACCCATGGCACCTTGGAACCGACGAACTCCTGCAGGTAGAGCGCCGCGGTGATGGCGCCGGCGAAGCCCGAGTCGGACGCGTTGTTGATGTCGGCGATCTTGCTGTCGAGATATTTGCGATAGGATTTCCACAGCGGCAGGCGCCACAGCGGATCGGCCTCGGCCGTGCCGGCTTCCAGCAGCTCGGCGGCGACCGCCTCGTCGTTGGAGAACAGCACCGGCAGTTCCGGCCCCAATGCCACACGGGCCGCCCCGGTCAGGGTCGCCATGTCGATCAGCAAGGCCGGCTCTTCCGTCACGGCTTCGGCGAGCGCGTCGCACAGGACGAGACGGCCCTCGGCATCGGTGTTGCCGATCTCGACGGTCAGGCCCTTGCGCGTCTTGAAGATGTCCATCGGGCGGAAGGCGTTGCCCGAGATCGCATTCTCGACCGCCGGCACCAGCACGCGCAGCCGGACCTTGAGGCCGGCCGCCATGATGGCATGGGCCAATCCCAGCACGGTCGCCGATCCGCCCATGTCCTTCTTCATCATCTTCATGCCGGTGGCTGACTTGATGTCGAGCCCGCCGCTGTCGAAGCAGACGCCCTTGCCGACCAGGGTCAGCTTCGGCGCCGTCTCGTCGCCCCAGACGAGGTCGATCAGGCGTGGCGCCCGGGCGCTGCCGCGGCCGACCGCGTGGATCGTCGGGTAGTTCTGCGCCAACAGGTCGTCGCCGACGATCAGCGTGATCCGGGCGCCATGCCGCTCGGCCAGTTTGGTCGCGGCGGATGCCAATTCGGCCGGGCCCATATCCTCGGCCGGCGTGTTGATCAGATCGCGGGCGAGCGACAGGCCCCCGGCCAGCCCGGCGACGGCGGCGCGATCGGCGCTCTCGGGCCAGACCAGGTTCGCGAACTTGCGCTTGGGCGCCTTGTAGCGGCTGAAGACGTAGGATCCGAGCGCCCAACCGAGCGCCAGGCGGGTGGCCGCCCCCGCGCCGAACAGGGGTTCGCCGTCGAAGCCCAGGCGATAGTCGCCCTCGGGCAGGCTGTCGGGCAGGCCGGCCAGCGCCCAGAGCGCGTCATCGGTCGCCACACCCTGGACCACCATCGACAGATGCCCGTCCGGGCCGGGGACGAGAGCGGTCTTGCCGGCTTCGCCGGTGAAGCCGGTCGCGGCCAGCCAGGCGCCGACGGTGCCGGGCTGGGCTGCCTTCCACTCACCGAAACTCTCTGTCGTCACGGCCATGATCGGAATGCCGCCCACGCCGTCGATCAGTGTTTCAACCATCGTCTTCCTGCTCCTAGGCTATTCGTTCTCAAACCCGGTGCGCATCCTGCTCCCTGGCGATATCGATTGGGAAGGCGCGGAATGCGAGCGGCGGATATTGTTGCCCTTGCAACGGTCGAAGGTTGCATGGGCTCGCCGAACCGGTCAAAACTGGCGGCCGACTACTCACGAGAGGGACGTGACCCCATGGCCGATTTCACGATCTATCTCGGCAACAAGAATTACTCGAGCTGGTCGCTCAGGCCCTGGCTGGTGCTGAAGGCGGCTGGGCTCGATTTCGACGAGGTGGTGATTCCGCTCGACCAGCCGGGCACCAAGGCCGAGATCCTGCGCTATTCGCCCAGCGGCAAGGTGCCGGTGCTGCATCATGGCGACCGAGTCATCTGGGATGGTCTCGCCATCGCGGAATATCTGGCGGAGCTGGCGCCGGAGCGGCTCCTATGGCCGGCCGACCCGGTCGCCCGCGCGCTCGCCCGCTCGATTTCCGCCGAAATGCATGCGGGCTTCGCGGCATTGCGCGCCCACTGTCCGATGAACATCCGGTCCTCGTTCCCGAACCGGGGCGTGACGCCGGAGGTCCAGGCGGATATCAATCGCGTCAGCAGCATCTGGCGCGATTGCCGCAAGCGGTTCGGCGAGGAGTCGGTCGGTCCATTCCTGTTCGGCGGGTTCACGATCGCGGATGCGATGTTCGCGCCGGTCGTCAGCCGCTTCCGCACTTTCAAGATCGATCTCGACGAGGTCTGCCAGGCCTATGCGGATGCGGTCTGGACGCTGCCGTCGTTCCAAGAGTGGCAGGCGGCGGCCGGTAACGAGCCTATGATCATCGACGAGGCCGAATTCTGAGGACGCGTCGGCGTTTATCGGCGATGGGTCGAACGGATTTCAAGAAACGCGGGATAAGGGGACGGAAATGAGCGATTTGATTCTGCCGGCGGGCGTCGAACTGCGGGCGCAGGCGGCGCCCGGCCAGGAAAGCATTCTGACACCGGAGGCCCTAGCCTTCATCGTCGGGCTGGAGCGCAAGTTCTCCGCCGAACGTCATCGTCTGCTGGCCAAGCGCGACGAGGTGCAGGCGTGGCTCGATGCCGGCAACAAGCCGGTCTTCCCGCCCGAGACCCAGGAAATCCGCGACAGCGACTGGACGGTGGCGCCGCTGCCGGCCGACATACTCGATCGGCGGGTCGAGATCACCGGGCCGGTCGATCGCAAGATGATCATCAACGCGCTCAACTCCGGCGCCCACGTGTTCATGGCGGATTTCGAGGATTCGAGCACGCCGACCTGGGCCAACCTGATCGACGGTCAGGTCAACCTCAAGGATGCGATCGCCGGCACGATCGGCTTCACCGATCCGAACAGCGGCAAGGCCTACAAGCTCGCCGAAAAGACCGCGGTGCTGTTCGTGCGCCCGCGCGGTTGGCATCTGCCCGAGGCCCATTTGATCGTCGACGGCCGGCCGATGAGCGGCTCGCTGTTCGATTTCGGCCTGTATTTCTTCCATAACGCCAAGGCATTGCTGGCCAAAGGCTCGGGCCCGTATTTCTATCTGCCCAAGCTCGAATCCCGCTTCGAGGCGCGGCTGTGGAACGAAGTGTTCCTGCATGCCCAGGCGGCGCTCGGCATTCCTGCCGGCTCGATCAAGGCGACGGTGCTGATCGAGACCGTGCTCGCCAGCTTCGAGATGGACGAGATCCTGTGGGAGCTGAAGCAGCATTCCGCCGGCCTCAATTGCGGCCGCTGGGACTATATCTTCAGCTTCATCAAGAAGTTCGCCAACGACCCGGCGGCGGTGCTGCCCGATCGCGGGCAGGTCACCATGACGACCCATTTCCTGCGCTCCTACAGCCAGCGGGTGATCCAGGTCTGCCATCGCCGGAACGTCCATGCCATGGGCGGCATGGCGGCACAGATTCCGATCAAGAACGATCAGGCGGCGAACGACGCGGCCATGGCCAAGGTCAAGGCGGACAAGGAACGCGAGGCCGGTGACGGCCACGACGGGACCTGGGTCGCCCATCCCGGCCTGGTGCCGATCGCGCGCGAGGTTTTCGACCGGCTGATGCCCGGCCCGAACCAGATCGACAAGAAGCGCCGGGACGTCAACGTCACGCCGGCCGATCTCGTCGTCATCCCCGAGGGGACCAAGACCGAGGCGGGCCTGCGCCAGAACATCGCCGTCGGCATCGGCTATATCGAGGCCTGGCTACGCGGCATCGGCTGCGTGCCGCTGTTCAATCTGATGGAGGATGCGGCGACCGCCGAGATCAGCCGTGCCCAGGTCTGGCAATGGCGCCGCCACGGCTCGACGCTCGATGACGGGCGGACGGTCGACGCGGCGCTGATCCGCAGCGTGCTCGACGACGAGCTGCGCAAGATCGACAAGGGCCTGGCGCCCGAGACGGTCGGCCAGCATTGCTACGCCGAGGCGGCGGCGCTGTTCCTGAAACTGGTCGAGACCGACAAGTTCGAGACGTTCCTGACGCTGCCGGCCTACGAGATGGTCGCCAGCGCCCATTGACGACAAGGTCGAACGGGGAACGATGCGTCCCCCGTTCGGCCTACTTGCAGGCGAATTCGGCGATCTGCTGGCCGTTCATGTCGATCACGTCCTTCAGCTGCGCGCCTTTCTTGTAAGGCGCGCAGGCGGTCGCGGCGTCGGCCTGCGCCTTGGTCATGTCGGAGGCCGGCAGCCGCAGCAGGATATCGCTCGGCGCCTTGCCGGCGTCGTCCCCGAAAATCAGCGAGCAGCCGGCGGCCGAGGCCAGCAGCGGAAGGATCAGGACAAGGCTCAGACGCATCAGACGATTACTCCGCTTCGTGGATGTCGCTTTGTAGGCCATGCCCCAGCGTCACGGCCAGTGCCTTGTCGGCCCATTTCGCCAATTCGTCCAGATCGTCGAGCACGGCTGCCGGAACCTCATGGTAACGGGTGGCGATAACGCGTCCGGTCGAGCGGGTGTATTGAAACGGCGACATGCCCGCATCGACATAGTCGGCGCGGTTGCCGGCGTCGGTCTTGAAGTAGACCCGCTCGCGCATCACCAGCCCGAAGACGATGCCGTCGCGATAGAGCGCGTAGCCGCCGAACAGCCGCTTGACCAGGATCGGGCCCCAGGGGCCCAGGCGGAATTCCAGCGCATCGACGATCGCCGGCCGCGGCTTCTTCGCCTTTGCCATCAGTCTGTCCACCCCAGCACGATCCGGTCGTCCTCGGCATAGACGATGCAATCGAGCCGGCCGGCGCGGCATTGGCTCAACGCGTCGCGTCGGGCGTCCTCCAGGGTCGCCCCGTGGCCGACGCCGATTTCCTCGTGGCCCGGGCTGAGCGCCAGTGCCTTGGGCGCCTCGGCGGCGAGGTAGCGCTCGATCTGCGGCCGCTGGTCGTCGCGGATGAACGGCACGGTATCGACCATCAGACGGCCCGTGCGCACCAGACGCGGCGGATGGAACGGGGCCAGGCCCGACGGCAGCAGCGCCACCGGCTGCGCATTGCGCGCATAGAGGATGCAGGCCCCGTCCGTCAGCCATTCGCAGCGCTGCAAGGCCAGGCGTGCGACATCGCCGTCGGTCCGGCGCCCATCGCGGTCGCTGGTCACCGGCACCAGCAGCCCCTGCGCGGTCATGGCCAACGCCTTCGGTGCCGCCGCCGCGGCATAATGCGCCAGTTCGTCGTGCAGGCGCAGACGTTCCGGGGCCGGCAGCGGGATCAAAGCCGGGTCGAACAGGCCGGCGCCGGCGGCGAATTCGATCGCGGTGCTGGTCGGCTCGGCGCCCGGCGGGGCCACGCCGGCCATGGCGTCGCCGAACGACGCGGTCGGTTGCGATGGCAAGGCGCCGATCTGGCGTTCGCGCTGGGCGACGCAGACGACGGCGCGGTCGAACGCGACATGCCAGTCGGCGGCCTCGTCCAAGGCGCCTAGGAAGCACTCGTCGAAATAGGTGTAGCGGATGCTGGCACCACAGCCGAACGAGGTCCGGTTCGCGTCCGAGGCGGTCAGGATGATGCGATGGGCCCGTGCCATCGGCGGCTGGGCGAATTGCCCGGCAAAGCAGGCCGATATCACGACCACCGTCGGCGCCTCACCGCAGCCCGCCGTCAGCGCCTTGTCGAGTTCGGCCGGCATCAGGCTGTTGTCCGATGCGGCCAGATAAAGGCCATGCTCGTAGGCGCCATGCGAGGTCAGATAGATCAGGCAACTGCCGCCCGACGGCACGGACAATGTATGAATGCGATCCAGCACGGCACTTTTCGTCGCGACCTCGGCCGTGGGCGCGCGACGCTTGGAGGCGTTCAGGCGATGGATCTGTGCCGGGGGAACGCCGACGGCGGTCAGACTGTCGGCCATGTAGGCCGTGGCATTGTCGAAGGCGGCCGGCGCCTGGTCGCCGGCGACCAGCACGGCGACCAGGCGCCTCGGGTCCATCGGCCCGGCCTGCGGCTGGGGCTGCGGGGCCGGCGCGGTGGCGCAGCCGGCGAGCCATGCCAGCAGCATGCCGGCCCAGAAGGACCGACCTGATAGCAGCCGGATCCAGCCGGTTCGCGTCGTCGTTCGACCGCGCATCGAACGATCTTCCTATTTCATGCGTGCAACAAATTGTTACGCTATCAAAAATGCCGGCCTTTGTCCGTGCCTTGCGGCCGAAGTCAGGGTTGCGCGGCAAGCACGATGCGATCTCCGTCGGCATAGGCGACGCAATCGCCGGCCCCCTGCGCCTGGCAGCGCGCGAGGGCCGCCGCCGGGGTGGCGCCGGTGCCGATGATCTCGCTCCCGGGCGAGAGGGCGAGCGCCTTCGGTCCCGGTTGTGCCAGATAAGCCGCGATCTCGCCGCGCTGCGCATCGCGGATGAAAGGCGTCGTCTGGGCGGTCAAGCGCCCGGCGCGCGCCAGCAGCGGCGGTTGCATCGCCGGCAGACCGGAGGCGGATGCCGCGGTCAGGTTGAGATTGCGGGCATAGAGCAGGCAGGCGCCGCCCGACTCGTACTCGCAGCGCTGAACCGCCAGTCGCGCCACGTCGTCGGGCGTCTCGTTCCGCTGCGCGCCGACCCAGACGACCGTGCCGGCATAGGTCAGCGCCAGCGCCTTGGGCGAGGGCCCATGGAGATAATCGACGGCGATCGGCCCGTTCTTGGCCTGCAGCGTCGGGAAATAGGGCAGGGCATCGGCGGTGAAGCGACCGATGCCCTGCAGATAATTGACTTGGACTGCCGGGCCCCGGCGCGCGGCATCGGCCCAGGGCGTCGCCAGCCCGGCGACGGCCGGGCCGATGAAGCTCTGCGGCGCCACGGTCGGTTGATTGACCAGCTTCTCACGCCGGATGACGCAGGCGCGGGTGCGGTCGAACACGATGTCCCAGGTGACGGCACCGTTCACGGCGCCCAGGAAACATTCATCGAAGGTGGTCAAGCCGACGTTCGGCCCGCAGCCGAAGCCGGCGGCGCCGGCCGCCGATGCGGTCAGGATCATCCGGTTCGGCCGCGCCATCTGCCCGGTCGCAAAGGCGCCGGCATCGCACGCCGACACGACCACGACGGTCGGCGAGGTGCCGCAGCCGCCGATCAGCGCGCGATCGAGGATCTCCGGCGTCAGGTCCTTGTCGTCCGCCAGCTTCAGGCCGCCCCCTACGGGCGTGCTGACCAGATAGGCCAGGCATGCCTGGCCCGGCGCGGTCGCGGCCAAGTCCAGAATCCGGTTCGACAGCAGCGCCAGCGTCGGCGGCTCGATGGCTCCCGGCAATGCCGCGACCCGATCGCCGGCGTTTCGCTGACTGCGCGTGACGATTTCACGCTCGTAGACGTCGGCGCCGACGGTCTTCTGGTCGGCGCTCATCGTGCGGACGCGGTCGATGCCCAGCCCGACGTCATTCAGGCTGTCGCGCATCTGCAGAACGGCATTGTTGTAGACACGGCGGCTCGCGTCGCCGGCCGTCAGCAGCACATGGAATTCGGGATGCGCCAGCGTCGCCGCATCGATGGGCACGCTCGGTTGAACCGCCGGCGCCACGGGCAGGTCGGGCATCGGAAGATGGTCGCCACGGCCGCCGCAGGCGGTCAGCAGCAGCAGCAATGCCGCGGATAGCGGACGCAACGATCGGAACACGTACAACACCTTGTTTTGAAAGGCGGCGATGGTGTTGCCGTTATAGGATAGGTTCGTCCGCTTGTTCAGCGCTTTTCCGCGCAGGTTTACGAGAGAGCCGGGATGGAACTACCGCGGGTGTTGACGCTGGAAGAAGACGATCCCACCAGAGCCGCCCTCGAAGCGATGCTGCATGCTCTGGCCGAGCCGGATCTGAGAGCGCTCTGGGCGCGCACCCGTGCCGGGGCGGCCGAGGCGAGGGGTGCCGGCGATATGGCCCGTCTGTTCCTGCTGGTGCGCGGGACCAAGACGATCCAGCGCATCGCCGGCGAGCGGGGAATTCTGATCGTCGCGGCCCCGCGCCGCTAGGCTACGACGCCCAGGGCAGGATCTTCTTCATGCGGGCGGAGAAGCGATGGCGGGCCTGTTCGTGCCGCACGACATCCTCACCGGTCACCCAGTTCAATTGGATCACGCGGCGCGGGCCGACGAAGGGCTGGTGGCCGTGCCAGGAATTGGGCGTGACCAGAAAGGCCAGCAGCGTGCCCTCGTCCGGCGGCACTTCGGCGATGACGTCGTCCAGGCTGTCGGCCGACCGCAGCAGGCGGAGCCGGCCGCCCGGCGCTTCCCACTGACCATTCATATAGAGCAGGACGGTGATGACCTTGGTCGTGCTGTCGGTGTGAATCCGGCCGTCCTTGGCCCGGGCCTGGCCGCGCACCGTCACCATGGTCGGCAGGTCGCTGAGGTCGGTATCGAATTTTTCGGCGAAGGCGGCGCGGATCGCCGGGCCCTCCAACTCGTCGAGCATCGCTTTGAAATGACCGCCGCAGGATACCTCGCTGGTCGGAAAGCTGCCCGCCTTCGCGATCTGGGGATAATCCTCGGTCACCGCGGTGCGCATATCGGCCTTCAGGAAGCCGGGCACGATCAGGTACGGGAACGGATCGGTGACGAGCGGGGTGGCGGCGAAGCCGTCGAGATCGAAATAGGTCATGACCGGGCTGATCATCCTCGGGAGCGGACGGAAGGGTTCCACTAGATGGTTCTTCATAGCGCAGGGAGAAGAGCTTGGGGAGCCGATCCGCCGGAACCTCCTGGTCGTTTGACGCATGGATCGACCCCGGCGCATGCGTCGGGCGAGGGGCTGACCGGGCGATGGTGCGCTTGCGAACGGCTTTCGCCGGTGCGAGATAGGAGAAAGACAGCATTCGAAGCACTTGAATGTCCTGTCGATTGGATTTTTGCGTTGCAAGAGGAGGCGGAGTCAGCTTCTTTCGCGCTGTCCCGCCGCTCGTCAGATCGTCGATGCGTCTTTTTTCAGACCAACCACCGGACGCCACCCCCCAGACCGCCACGCTCGAGACCTATCCGGGTCCCATGCCGGCCTACCGCGCGAAGCGCGCCGCGGGCCTGCTGAAGGTCGATCCGATGCAGGAACTGGCGGTCGAGAAGCTGCAGGCACTGCATCGCGCGTTGTTGAGCTATCGGCCGGAACCGCCGGCGACGCCCGGGACCGGCTGGCGCGCGTTCCTGGGGCTCAACCCGCACCGCGACGCGCCGAAGCCGCCGCGCGGCCTGTACATCTACGGCGGCGTCGGTCGCGGCAAGTCCATGCTGATGGACCTGTTTTTCGAGACCAGTTCGATCGCGGCACGGCGGCGGGTGCATTTCCATGCCTTCATGCAGGAAGTGCACGATCGGCTCTATAAGCACCGGACCGAGAAGATCGCCGATCCGCTGGTCGTGCTCGCCGCCGAGATCGCCCGGGAAGCGACGCTCCTGTGCTTCGACGAGTTCCAGGTCACCGACATCGCCGACGCAATGATCCTGGGGCGCCTGTTCGAGGCGCTGTTCGCCGCCGGCGTGGTCGTGGTCGCGACCTCGAACCGCGAGCCGGACGATCTCTATAAGGACGGGCTGCAGCGAGAGCGCTTCCTGCCCTTCATCGCCACGATCAAGGACGAGCTCGACGTGCTCGAGCTGGACAATGGCCGCGACTACCGCCTGATGCGCCTCATCGGCCGCCCGGTCTATTATTCGCCGCTCGACGAGGCTTCGGCCAAGTCGCTGGAAGAGGCTTTTGCCGAGCTGACCGACGACATCCGGCCGACGCCGATGGTGATCGAGGTCAAGAAGCGCCAGGTGCGGGTGCCGCGCCAGGCGATGGGCGTCGCCTGGTTCGATTTCATGGATTTATGCGGGCAACCGCTCGGCGCTGTGGATTATCTTGCTATTGCCGAGCGGTTCGAGAGCATCGTGATCAGCAATGTTCCGACGCTGGGGCCGGAGAATCGTAACGAGGCCAAGCGCTTTAATACGCTGGTCGACACCTTATACGAGGCCAAGGTCCATGTGGTCATGTCGGCCGCGGCACCGCCGGCCGAGCTTTACACCGAGGGCGACGGCGCCTTCGAGTTCGAACGCACCGTTTCGCGCCTGATGGAGATGCAGTCGATCGACTATATTTCGAGCCGCCGGGCCCAGCCCCATGTGTCGCAGGATGCCAGGGATGCCCAGCATTCCGAGTTGCTTGCTGGCCCCGGCGTTTCGCGCTAAGACCGCCGCTCTGGCAGGGCAACCTGCTCGGCGGAGATTCCAACAGGCGCCGCGATCCGCGCGGGGTCCGCTCCATGCCGCCCGCTCCCAGGGCAACCGAAGGGAAGAATTCCATGGCACGTAACAAGATCGCATTGGTGGGCGCCGGTCAGATCGGCGGTACCCTCGCTCTGCTCGCCGGCTTGAAGGACCTGGGCGACGTCGTCCTGGTCGATATCGCGGAGGGCGTGCCGCAGGGCAAGGCGCTCGATCTGGCGGAAGCGGCCCCGGTCGAGGGCTTCGACGCGCTCATGACCGGCTCGAACGATTTCGCCGCCGTCGCCGGCTCCGACGTCATCATCGTCACCGCCGGCATCCCGCGGAAGCCGGGCATGAGCCGCGACGATCTGATCGGCATCAACACCAAGGTGATGCGGTCGGTCGGTGCCAACATCAAGGCGCATGCGCCCGACGCCTTCGTCATCGTCATCACCAATCCGCTCGACGTCATGGTCTCGGTCATGCAGGAGGCCTCGGGCCTGCCGCACGAGAAGGTCGTCGGCATGGCCGGCGTGCTCGACAGCGCGCGCTTCCGCTATTTCCTGGCCGACGAGTTCAAGGTCTCGGTCGAGGACGTCACCGCCTTCGTGCTGGGCGGCCATGGCGACACGATGGTGCCGCTGCTGCGCTACTCGACCGTCGCCGGCATTCCGGTACCCGACCTGGTCAAGATGGGTTGGACCACCCAGGACAAGCTCGACAAGATCGTGCAGCGCACCCGCGATGGCGGTGCCGAGATCGTGGCGTTGCTGAAGACCGGTTCGGCCTTCTACGCGCCGGCCTCGTCGGCGATCGCGATGGCCGAGTCCTATCTCAAGGACAAGAAGCGGGTTCTGCCCTGCGCCGCCTATCTCAGCGGTCAGTACGGCGTTTCCGGCTTCTATGTCGGCGTGCCGGTCGTGATCGGCGCCAAGGGCGTCGAGCGGATCGTCGAGATCAGCCTGTCGGCCGAAGAGCAAGCCGGGTTCGACAAGTCGGTCGAAGCCGTCAAGACGCTCTGCGAAGTCGCCAAGAACGTCCAGGCCTAAGCGTTTGGCTGGTCCGGCCGTGCGGGCCCAGGTGCCCGGCGGCAGGACCCCAACAAATCCAAGGGGCGCGCACCAATGAATATTCATGAGTATCAGGCGAAGGCCTTGCTGAAGGGGTACGGCGTCACCGTCCCGCGCGGCGGCGTCGCTTACACGCCGGACGAGGCGAAGCGGGTCGCGACCGATCTGGGTGGGCCGGTCTGGGTGGTGAAGTCGCAGATCC
>JAQGIC010000089.1 GCA_028288725.1 Rhodospirillales bacterium | reverse complement strand
CTCGGCCCGGGCCGAGGATGACGGCCATATCATGGGCCTGCGCCACCGCTTTCTGCCCATCGAGGCGGTGCAGTTCCACCCGGAAAGCATCCGGACCGAGGCCGGCGCCCGGCTGTTCGGGAATTTCATCGAGCGGGTCGAGGGAGGGCGTTGGTAAATCTCTTCCGTCATTCCCGCGCAGGCGGGAATCCAGAGCAACCGCTCAGGCCATCATTGCTGCCACTCCGGATTCCCGCCTGCGCGCTAGGCTATGTCCATATCTTTCTGTTTCATTTCAGAGAGTTAGTCTTTTTCATCGTCATGGCCGGGCTTGACCCGGCCATCCACGCGGTTGGGCGAGGCGATTTCACGGCCGAACAGGGCTCCGGCGGAGGGGCGTGGATGCCCGGGTCAAGCCCACGGCTGTCCGGTTTAATTCTTCCGTCATTCCCGCGCAGGCGGGAATCCAGAGCCACGCGCAAGATCGACGGCACAAGTTGAGGATTTCCGTCGCTGAGAGAGCCTTTGCGGCCCCCCTGGATTCCCGCCTGCGCGGGAATGACGGTGAAAAATGCCGACGCATCGTTCCTGTCTCGGACAGTCCCGGGTTACCGCGAGCCCAAGCCGCGCCTGACCAAAATACAGAGTGGCAAAATCTAAACCGGACAGCCGTGGGTCAAGCCCGGCCATGACGATGTAAAAGACTAACCATCTGAAATGAAACAGAAAGATATGTAAATAGCCTGGCGCCTGCGCGGGGATGACGATAAAAGTCGCCGTTACGCCGCGGTAAACCCGCCATCGATCGCGAATTCCGCGCCCGTCACGAACTTCGCCTCGTCCGACGCCAGATAGAGCGCCATGGCGGCGACTTCCTCGGGCTGGCCGAAGCGGCCCAAGGGGACGGTGCCCTGCAGGCCGCTGCGGAAGCGGTCCGGGTCGCGCACCGTCGCCACCATGCTGTCGAGCATCGGCGTCTGGAAGAACACCGGATGGATCGAGTTGCAGCGGATCTGGTCGCCCTTGCGCGCCAGCTCGATCGCGACGGTCTTGGTCAGCGCGCGCACCGCGCCCTTGCTGGCGCTGTAGGCGGCCATCATCGGTGCGGCCGTGATGCCGGCGACCGACGAGATATTGATGATCGCCCCGCCGCCCGATGCGCGCAGATGGGGAATGGCGTGCTTGCAGCCGAGGAACGTGCCCTCGACGTTGACCGAATTGACGAAGCGCCATTCATCGAGCGTGGTGTCCTCGATCGATCGGGACGCGACCACGCCGGCATTGTTGACCAGCACGTCGAGCCGGCCCATGGCGCGGACGGCGGCGCCCAGCGCCACGGTCCATTGCGTCTCGTCGGTCACGTCGAGCGAGATGAAGAAACCGTTGCCGATGGTGGCTGCCACGGCGCGGCCGGCTTCGACGTCGCGATCGGCGACGGCGATCTGCGCGCCTTCAGCCGCGAAGGCGGTCGCCATCGCCTTGCCCAGGCCCGAGGCGGCGCCGGTGATGAAACAGCATTTGCCGGCCAGGCGCCGGCCGGTCACTTCGACGGACTGGGTCATGCGGTCGGCAACTTATAGTCGGCGAAATCCTGGCGCAGCTTGGTCTTCAACAGCTTGCCGGTCGCGGTATGCGGCAGTTGCTCGACCACTGCGATGTCGTCCGGCAGCCACCATTTGGCCACCTTATCCGCCAGAAACGACATGATTGCGGGCTTGTCGATGGTGCGGCCTTCCTTCGGGACGATGATCAGCAACGGCCGTTCGTCCCAGCGCGGATGGGCTAAGCCGATCACCGCGGCCTCCGCCACATCGGGATGGCCGACCGCGGCATTCTCCAGATCGATCGAACTGATCCATTCGCCGCCGGACTTGATCACGTCCTTGCTGCGGTCCGTGATGCGGACATAGCCGTCCGGATCGATCGAGCAGACGTCGCCGGTCTTGAACCAGCCCTCGGCATCGAAGGCCTCGGCGCTGGCGTCCGGATCGTTGTAGTAGCCGCGCACGACCCAGGGGCCGCGGACATAGAGATTGCCGACCGCGACGCCGTCATGGGGCAGGCGCTCGCCCGCTTCGTCGGTGATCTTCAGATCGACCAGGAAGGACGGCCGACCCTGGCTGCACAGCACGCGGGTGATTGCTTCCGGCGACGCGGCCGCGTGCCGGGCCTTCAGGCATGCCGCGGTACCGAGCGGGCTCATCTCGGTCATGCCCCAGGCATGGACCGCGCGCACGCCGTGCTTTTTGTCGAACGCCTCGATCATGCTGGGCGGGGCGGCCGAACCCCCGATGATGACGCGCTTGATGCTGGAGAAGCCCTTGCCGGTCTCGTCGGCATATTTCAAGGCACCCAGCCAGATCGTCGGCACCCCCAGCGAGAAGGTCACGCCTTCCTGGTCGAACAAGGTGCACAGGCTCTCGCCGTCCAGATGCTGGCCGGGCAGCACCAGCTTGGCGCCGGCCAGCGGGCAGGAATAGGGAATGCCCCAGGCGTTGACATGGAACATCGGCACGACCGGCAGCACGCAGTCGGCGGCACCGACGCCCAGCATGTCGGCCGCACAGGAGCCGAACGCATGCAGCACCGTCGAGCGGTGGCTATAGAGCGCGCCCTTCGGGTTGCCCGTGGTGCCCGAGGTGTAGCAGAGCGAGGACGCGCTCTGCTCGTCGAACCGCGGCCATTCCAGCTCCGGCGTCTCGGCCTCGATCAGATCCTCGTAGCACAGCGCGTTCGGCAGGCTGGTCGCCGGCATCAGCGCCTTGGGCGCCATGATCACGTAGTGGCGCACCGTGGGCAGATCGGGCACCAGCTTCTCGACCAGTCCGACGAAGCTCGGTTCGATGAACAGGATCTGATCGGCGGCGTGATTGATGATGTAGCGCAGCTGGTCCGGGAACAGGCGCGGATTGATCGTATGCAGCACCCGGCCGGTGCCGGAGATGCCGTAATAGAGTTCGAAATGCCGGTGGCTGTTCCAGGCGAGCGTGCCGACGCGATCGCCCGGCGCCGTGCCCAGGCGCTGCAAGGCCTTGGCGATCCGCTTCGCGCGGGCCGACGCATCGGCATAGGTGTAGCGAAACAGGCTTCGATCCGTCTCGCGCGACACGATTTCCGTGTCGCCGTGGAACCGCGCCGCGTGCTCGATCAGGCTCGAGATCAACAGCGGCTGGTCCATCATCATGCCCAGCATCGTGGCCTCATCTTCCGTTGCGCTTCCCCGTGGGCCGACCGGCATGCGCCGCACCGATCTTTTCCCGTTCCCTATCGTTATCGGAAGCGGCGGCCGGAGGCAATTACATCGCCCCATCCGGCGGCAGAGTGCCGAGCAGACTGGCCGCGGCCACGACGGCCAGCCCCAGGATCTGTTCCGCGAGCACGAGCCGCGCGATGGCTGCGTAGCGGGCGCCGGGCATCAGGACCAGCCGATTGGCGAGCGCCGCGGCGAGCATGATCGCGACCAGCAGCAGCTTGACCGCCAGGACGCGCCCCCAGGATGTCGCCAGCGAGGGGATCGGCGAGCCCACGATCATGCCGGCATTGACGATGCCGGTCACCAGGATGATGCCGACCGCGATGATGCCGACGGTCGAGAAGCGATGCAGCGCGTCGGCCCGGAGCGCGTTGGTCTGCGGCGCGTTGGTCTGCAGCGCTTCCGCCGGCCGATCAGCCAGCAGGCGAGCCAGCGGCAGCAGCCCGCCCAGCCAGGCGCCGACCGCCAGCAAATGCGCCGCGTGGTTCGCCTGATGCGCCACGCCGCGCCAGCCCAGGTCCATGGCGGCATGGCCGGTCAGGCCCAGGCTGCCGGCGAGCATGGCCGAAACCGCGATCAGCAGCCCGTCGCGCGCCGGCCCGCGTTCCATGGTCACGATCGGCAGCAGGGCCGCGGCCAGCAGCAGGCGCCACAGCCACAGCTTGCCGAAGCCGGTTTCGAACACGACGGCGGTGAGCGTGTCGGCATCGCAGCAGGCCGCCCAGTCGCCGCCGAAATGGGCGGCCTCGACCAACAGCCAGACGATACCCGACGCGAGCGCCGCCACGCTCATCAGCGCCACCGGCCCGCCCAGCCTCGGGCCGATGAGCGCGCGGGCCGCACTGCCGGCATAGAGGCCGAACAGCGCGGTTCCGAACAGACCGAATACCGCCCAGAAATGGACGAAGCGGACCAGAAGCAGGACGGTGTCCGGTGTCATCAGGGCTTGACTGTGAAGTCGAAGCCGCCCTGGGTCCGATGGGTATCGACCGACAGGACCGCCCAGGCGACATGGTAGCTGCCGGGGGCGAGCGGGCTTGCGGGCGTCAGCACCAGGGTTCTGGCGTCGGCCGGATCGGGGGCGGCCTTGGGCGTCTCGATCGGCTTGCCGTCCCTGGTGGTCAGGACGATGGTCGAGAAATGCGGCTCGAGCGCCTCGGTGAAGCTGAGGCGGATCTTGTCGGCGCTCGCGACGGTGCTGCCGGCCGATGGCGCCGCCTGCTCCAGCATGGCATGGGCGTAGGCCGGCCCCGTCATCGCCAGCAGCAGGCCCGCAACGAAGGCCGCGGCTTTCATGGGTCTGGTCATGGGTATGGCTCCTTAAAAGATCGGCTTGCCGAGCGTGGTCGGCAGGATGTCGTCGAGATAGAAATGCAGCTGGGCGATCATGCCGGTGCGGGTGCCGCTCGCCTTGGTCGCCGGGACCAGCGCCTCGACGCCGATCTGGTAGGAGCCGCCTTGATAGAGGAACCCCGGTGCGATCGTGCCGGTCGTGGTCCTGCCATAGCCGGCCGAGGCCGGCGTCGAATAGGCGAATTCGACGATCGGGATGAGGTGGTTGACGACATCGGGCAGGCCATAGTCCTTCACCTGGCGGTGCAGGTAGGCCATGTCGTATTGCACCGAGAGGCCGACGTTCCAGAAATTCGGATTGTGCGTGGCGCCGCCCGGATCATTTGCCGTCGGCACGTCGGACAGTTGATAGCCCAGCTCTCCGGTCAGCGCGATCGGCCGCAGCAGACCCAGGCTCTCCGGCAGATCGCCCAGGCCCTTGCCGGCATAGAGCGTCGGCTGGGTCCAGCCGGCCGTGTTCGCGCCGACGCGCTGGGCGCCGGTGCCGCCCCATTCGCGCTGCACGCCGGCCGACATCAGGATCTCGTGGGCGTCGTTCTCGAAGAACTGATACTTCAGTGTCGTGATCAGGTCGTTCCAGCCATAGAGGCCGTTCGAACCCTGCTGACGGATGACGGAATAGCCGTCGTTGATGGCGACGCCCAGGTTCTTCGTGATCGTCTTGTCCCATTCGGCGCCATAGCCATAGCTGCGGGTCTCGGGGCTGCCGCCACTGCCGCTCTGCGGCTGATAGACGAAGGTCGGGGCCGACAGCTCGTCTCCGACGCCGGGGTCGTCGATACTGAGCGTGGCGGGAAACAGGCGATCGCCGGCGATGCCGTGGGCATGGACGGGAAGGGCGAAAGACGCGAGGCCGGCCCCCATAAGGGAGGCGGCCGCGCGGATCGGGCGCGACATGGAATCATCCTTGGCATCGAGTTTTCTGGACCGGCGGGGCCGGAATGGTCAGAGGCTCGAAACCACGGGCGGTGCGCGCGGTTGATGGGCGCGGGCGACCAGCCGCAGCGGCTGCGCGCCGGTTGCGGCCGGGACGAAGATGACGGCTTGGACGCTTGGCACCGGCACGGCCGGAGCGGGCGTCGGCGGGATCGGACCGCCGATGCCGTGGAATGCCTGGCAGACCGGACAATCGACGCAATGCGGGCACGGCGCCTTATCATGGTCGGAGTCGGGCTCGGACGCGGGTGCGTCGTCGTCCTGGCACAGGATATAGCCGCCGGTGAACAGTGCCGCATCGATCGGCAGGGGTGCCGCGGGCATCGCGGTCGCGGGCAGCGGCTGCAGCAGAACCAGGCTCTGGCACAGCAGCGCGAAAATGGCGAGCACGAGCCCGAACGGCCCCATCCGGCCGCCTCCCGCTCTTCCCGGCCACTGTTCGCGCCGTCGCGCCATCCTATCCTCGTACCGATGCGGGGCGGACCTTGCCATATCGGAAGCTTCGGCGCATCCGGCAGTTTCGCGGGCGCATTGTCGCAGCGGGGCTATGGGGGGAAGGCTTGTCGAACCGACTCTGATGCTAGAAGGGCAGCCACAAGGCGGGCGAGTCCTTGGCCCGCTGAATCTGCTGCGCATGCCATATCCCGGCGGCATCGCGCGGGCCGAACACGTGCACGGCGCGCCCGACCACGAACGCGACGCTCTGGTCCGCCGCGACGGCTTTGGACGTATCGACCGTCACGGGCCTGCCGGTTGCGGGCTGGATGATGATCTGCGACGGGCCGATTCGGAGGATCTTGCCGAAGATCTGGCTGGCCAACGCCGCCCTTGCGGGCGCGGGCGGCGCAACCACGAGCGGGGCCAGCGTGCCGCCCGGACCGAAGATGTTCAAGGAGGCGAAGCTGGCGACGAAGACCTTGCCGTTGGCGACGACCGGCACGAGGTTCGCGTTGGCGCTGGGGTTCGGCCAGGATCCGGCAACGGACGAGAAGACCGGCGCACTGCCGGTCACGGCGGTCGGGTCGAAGGCGGAGAGCGTCACCTTGGCCGGGTTCGGGTCCGTGGGACGGTTGATGGCCCAGATGATGGCCGTCTTGGCCTGCCGCCCATTCGACGAGACCGTCGTGAAGAAGCCGGGATCCTGGCCCGAGCCGAGGCCGAAGGACCTGTCCGGCTGGAGCGTCGCCGGCGATGCCGGGGCTTTCCACAGCTGGATGGTGTGGCCGCCGCTACTGACGATGCGGCGGATGCCATCGGCGCCGAGGAAATAGGACGGGCCGCACCAGCAAGCCCCGACCGAGACGGTGGCGAGAACGCTGCCGGTGTTGTGTCCCAGGCTGGACCGGTTCACGAGGTAGAGATGACCGGCCTTGCCCGCGGCGACGAGCGTCGGAGCCGCCTGCCCGGGCAGGTCCGGCACGACCATGGCGCCCCCGGAGCCGAAATCCTCGTCCCGGACGTCGAGCGGCCCGACACCGTCCGGACCGGTCGGCGTGAAATAATCCACGAGGGTGGTCAGATCGGCCGACAGCTTGACCACGCTCTCCTGAACGTTGTTCGGCGGGCTGTAGGTCGTGCCCGAGGCATCCGAATTGCCGGTCACGAAATAGAGGGCGCCGCTCGGGCCCGCGGCCACGCCATAACCCGACATCCAGATGGAGCTGAGATAGAAGAAGTGCGGCGCGCTCGACAGCCGATTCTCCAGCTGATTGGACGGCAGTGGCGCGAGGTTGCTCTCGGCCCAGCCGAGCAGCCAGCCACGCGATTTATTGGCGCTCAGATCGCAGAAGCTGGCAAAGGCGGCATAGATGCGCCCGTTCGCCTCGAGCAGCGCCGCGCGCTGCCGGCTGACGGACGCGTCGAAGCTGTAGGTCGTATTGCTCGGCGTCAGCGTATGGGACGCCGTCACGATCGCGGGCGCGATCTTATCGGCCAGGGTCATCAGGTTGAGCGCGTGGAGCTTGTAGGTCGGCGCATTGTTCACCAGCTCGTACGACATCACGTACATCGTTCCGCCGCTCGTCGGATCGGTCGGGTCGAGATGAATGACGGGCGTGGAGTTGATGCCGACGGCGGGGCCATTGTTGCCGCAATGCAGCGGTCGGGGCACCGGCGGGCCGAGTTTGCGCTGGACGAGGATCTTGCCGAGTGCCGGTCCGGAGGAGGCGGAGATGGCATAGATGTTGTTGGCCTCGGTCGCGACATAGACGACGTCCTGGGTCGTTCCCTTGATCGTCAGGGCTTTGACGACCAGCGGCTGGGCATCGACGTAATCATTGGCGGTATCGCCGGTCGCGACGCCGAGCTGGACCCTTTGCAGGACGCCGAACGAGCCGGCTTTGACATTGCCGGTCGGGCCCGGCGTCAGCACCGTCTCGTTCGGATTCCAGCCGGTCCGCATCGTGTCGTAATGGTACGTCGTGACGTTGCCGGGCGGGGCGGACGCTGCCGGGACCGGCGACGCCGCCGTGTCGGCGAGAGGTGTGTCGGAGACGGACGTGTCCGCCGCGACGGGATCCGATGCGGCGGCGTCGGTCGGCCGGGTCTGCGCGCCGGCCGATCCGGCCGCGACGCACCCCGCAAAAATAACCGCAAAGACAGCCCAACAAAGGCGACCGCCCGTTCGAACGACCATCCCGATCCTGCGGAAACCGAGCGTCGACACTGATTCTGACATTGCACTGTCCTTCCCTGACGGGTTCCGGGATCATGTGCTCTGTCCGACGTGTCTTTGCACTTTAGCGCGAATCGGTGTCGAGCGCAGCCCTTGCCGTTCGCCCGCTCAACCAGAAACCCTGCCTGCGTCCTCCTGCCCGCTCCGCCGCATGGACAAGCTCGCTATGATCGGCCATCGTCGGCGGAGAATCCGAAGGACAAACGGCTGTTTCGTTCAAGATTAAGGGAAGCGACATGACATCATCGGCACTCCCGGCCGACGATACCGAGACGACCGAGGTCCGCGCGGCGCATCGCCTGCCCGAGGTCGAGTTGGGCGCCTATCTGGATCGCGTGCTCGCGACCGGGCCGGTCACCGAGATCCGGCAGATGTCGGTCGGCCAGTCGAACCCGACCTATCTGGTCGCCACGTCCGCCGGCGAATATGTGCTGCGCAAGCAGCCGCCGGGCCCGCTGCTGAAGTCGGCCCACGCGATCGACCGCGAATACCGGATCATGGACGCGCTGTCGCGCACCGCGGTGCCGGTGCCGCGCATGCTGCATTACGCGGCCGACGCCGCGGTGATCGGCACGCCGTTCTATGTCATGGAGCGCTTGAAGGGCCGGGTGTTCCGGTCGGCGGGTCTCCCCGAGGTGCCGGCCGCCGAGCGGCGCGCCTATTACCATGCCATGGCCGAGGCGCTGGTGAAGCTGCATCAGGTCGACTGGGCGGGCTTGGGCCTGAGTGATTTTGGCAAGCCCGGCAATTACTATTCCCGCCAGATCGGCCGCTGGACCGACCAATGGGCCCATTCCAAGGTGCGCGAGAACGCGTCGATCGACGCGTTGTGTGCTTGGCTGCCGGATCATATCCCGCCGGGCGACGAGGCGGCGATCTCGCATGGCGATTTCAAGTTCGACAATCTGATGTTTCACCCGACCGAGCCTCGGGTAATCGCGATCCTGGATTGGGAGCTGTCGACGCTCGGCCATCCGCTGGCCGATCTCGCGTTCAATTGCATCGCCTATCACATGCCCAAGGCCGTGATGGGCGGCGTCGCCGGCGCCGATCTCCAGGCCGAAGGCCTTCCGAGCCTGGACGAGCATGCCGCCGACTATTGCCGCATGGCCGGCCGGACCGAGGGGCTGACGCCGTTCCACATGGCCTTCGCCATGTTCCGCCTGGCCGTCATCGCCGAGGGCGTGCTGGCGCGGGCCCGGCTGGGCAATGCGTCGAGCCCCGACGCCGAGCGGGTCGGCGCCATGGGCCAGGTCCTGTCCGATAAAGCTTGGTCGTTGGTAGCTTAGGGAGACGATCGATGGATTTCGAATTTTCCGAGACCTCGCAGGCGATCCAGACGCGTCTCCGGGCCTTCATGGCGGAGCATGTGGCGCCGCGCGATGCCGAATGGACCAGGCTGGTCGAGCACGACGGCGTCTTCCCGCCGCCGTTCATCGAGGATCTCAAGGCCAAGGCGCGCGCTGCCGGCCTGTGGAACCTGTTCCTGCCGCATCTCAAGGCCGACGAGCCGGGCATGCGGCTGTCGAACCTCGATTACGCCCCCTGTGCCGAGATCATGGGCCGCTACATGTGGGCGTCCGAGGTGTTCAACTGCAACGCGCCCGATACCGGCAACATGGAAGTGCTGCATATGTTCGGCACGCCCGAACAGCAGCGCCAGTGGCTGGTGCCGCTCATGGACGGCAAGATCCGCTCGGCCTTCGCCATGACCGAGCCGGACGTGGCCTCGTCGGACGCGACCAACATCCGCACGACGATCCGGCGGGACGGCGACGACTACGTCATCGACGGGCGCAAATGGTTCATCACCAACGCCGCCGACCCGCGGTGCAAGATCCTGATCGTGCTGGGCCTGTCGAACCCGGAGCGGCCGGAAAGCCATCGCCGGCACTCCATGGTGCTGGTGCCGATGGAGACGCCCGGCGTCGAGGTCGTGCGCAACCCGACCGTCATGCATCACCTGGCGCGGGAGGGGCATTGCGAGATGCGCTTCACCAACGTCCGGGTGCCGGTCGCCAATCTGGTGCATCAGGAAGGCGAGGGCTTCGCCATTGCCCAGGCCCGGCTCGGCCCCGGCCGGATCCATCACTGCATGCGCTCGCTCGGCCAGTGCGAACTGGCGCTGGAACTGATGGTCGAGCGCGCCGGCCGCCGCAAGACCTTCGGCCACCTCCTGCAGGACCATGGAACGGTCGCCGAATGGATCGCGTTGTCCCGGTTGGAAATCGAGCAGGCTCGCCTTCTGGTTTTGAAGGCGGCCTGGTTGATCGATAAATACGGCACGAAGGGTGCCCGCAAGGAGGTCGGCCTGATCAAGGTGATCGTGCCGCGGATCCAGACGGCGATCTGCAACCGGGCGATCCAGACCTTCGGAGCGGCCGGCCTGACGCCGGACACGCCGCTGCCCGCCCTTTGGACCTGGGGCCGGGCCTTGCAGATCATCGACGGGCCGGACGAGGTGCATCTGCGCACGATCGCCCGGCTGGAAATCAAGGAGCAGGCCGCCAGGCGGCCGAAGGAATGAGACGAAGGAGGCGATAATTCGGAAACTGATTCTGGCTTTGGCCCTGACCGTCGGCGCCGCCATGCCGATGGCGACCGCTTGCGCCAGCGCGGTCAGCAACGACATCACCGGCTGGTGGTTCGATCAGACGAAGCGCGGCGGCATCCTGATCGAACCCTGCGGCCAGCAGCTCTGCGGCAAGGTTGGCTGGATACGAGAGCCACTCGATACGGCGGGCAAGCAGAAGGTCGACGTGAACAACCCCGACGGGAAGCTGAAGACGCGGCCGATCTGCCAGCTGCAGATGCTCGGCGGCTTCAACCATACCGCCGAGCACGAATGGAAAGACGGCTGGATCTATAATCCGGAAGACGGCGACACCTATCGGTCGCGTATGGTGCTGCAGGATGATGGGACGCTCCGGGTCCGCGGTTTCATCGGCGTACCCTGGCTCGGCAAAAGCCAGGTCTGGACCCGCCCGCCGGAGCAGCTC
>JAQGIC010000086.1 GCA_028288725.1 Rhodospirillales bacterium | reverse complement strand
CTAAATCATATATTTAGAGACTGATTCACCGATCAAACCGAGCCGGTTTGATCGGATCAGGCTCTAAGCCTCAGTTCTTCAACCCCGCCAGCACGTCCTGGCCCGGCGCCACGCGGCCGCCCAGGTGTTGGCCGAAGAACTGTTCCATCGCGCGGTAGAAATCGAAGCGATTCTCCTCGTTATGGAAGCCGTGGCCCTCGTTGTCCTTGACCATGTAGGGCACGTCGACGCCGCGGGCGCGGAGCGCCTTCACCATCTGGTCGGACTCGTTCTTGTTGACGCGCGGGTCGTGCAGGCCTTGGGCGACCAGCAGCGGGGTCTTGATCTTATCCGCGCTGAAGATCGGCGATTCGGCCGTCAGCCGAGCCTTCTGGGCGGGGTCCTCCGGGTTACCGACCATCTCGTACAGCATCTTGCGGCCCTGTTCCCAATAGGGCGGCAGGGTGTTCATGAAGGTCAGGAGATTGGCGACGCCGACATAATCGACCGCGGCGGCATAGAGGTCCGGCGTGAAAGTCACGCCGGCCAGGGTGGCGTAGCCGCCATAGGAGCCGCCGTAGATGCCGAGGCGCTTCGGATCGGCGATGCCGCGCTTGACCATCTCGTTGGCGCCGTCGGTCAGGTCGTCCTGCATGGTGCGGCCCCATTGGCCGAAGCTCGCCTCCCAGAATTTCCGGCCATAGCCGGTCGAGCCGCGGTAATTCACCTGCAGCACGGCATAGCCGCGGTTGGCCAGGAACTGCACCTCCGGATCGAAGCCCCAGCTGTCGCGCACCCAGGGTCCGCCATGGGGATTGACGATCAGCGGCAGGTTCTTCGGCGCCTCGCCGGCCGGCAGCGTCAGATAGCCGTGGATGGTCAGCCCATCGCGCGCCTGATAGCTGATCGGCGTCATCTCGGCCATCTGCTTCGGATCGAGCCAGGGCGCCACCGACGCCACGTGATCGAGCTTCTGCGTGGCGCCGTCATAGAGATAATAGTCGCCGCGCGTGCGGTCGCCCCAGGTCTTGATCAGCCAGACCTTCTCGTCGAGATCCGTGCCGGCGACCGAGACGTTCACGCCCGGCAGCTTCGCTTCCAGATCCTTCTGCAGCGCCTCGCGCGTCGCGTCGAAGAACACGTAATGCTGCTTGTCGGTCTCATAGACCACCCCGGTCAGCTTCTTGCGCGCTTCGGACGAGATCGCCCCGTCGACATCGACCTCGGGGTTCTCGTACAGCACCTTCAGCTCTTTGCCGGTCGCCGGATCCAGCTCGACCAGCGCCTGCTTGTCGCGGCCGATGTTCGAGGTCGCGATCAGGTTCTTATTGTCGAAGGTGAACAGCTGCGGGCTGACCGATTCGCGGAAGTTGGTCGTGATCACGGTCTTGAACTTGGACTTGCCGTCCGGGCGATACAGCAGCTTCGCGTTCACGCCGTCGGTCACCGTCTCGATCCGGATCACGCCGTCATGGTCGGTGACATAGCCCGACACGTCGCCCGGGTTCTTGATCAGCAGGGTCGATTTGCCGGTCTCGACATCGACGCGGAACACGTCGAACACCTTGGGATTGCGATGATTATGCTCGATCAGGATATGGCGCCGGTCATTGCGCGGCACGTCGACCACGTCGGCCTTCACCTTGTCCCACGGCGTCAGATTGATCAGCCCGCTGCCGTCGCGCTTGACCGAGAACAGCTTGAAATTCTCGTCGCCCGCCAAATCCTGGCCATAGACGAGGCGATCGTCCGTGGTCCAGTTGAACGAGCGGATGTCGCGGGCCTCGTCATGGGTGATGCGCACCGGCTCGCCGCCGGCGATCTGCTTGACCCAGACGTTCAGCCGATTGTTCCACGGCGCCAGATAGGCCAGATATTCGCCATTGGGCGACAGCTGATAGCCCGCCGACTGCGGGTTCTTGAAGAAGTCCTTCACATCGACGAGCGGTGCCGTCTCGGCCTTGGTGACCGGCGGCGGCGGCTCGGCGGCGCACCCTGCCAGCAGCGCCGAGAGCGCCGCCCCTGCAGCCGTGAAACGAAGCGATCTATGCAAGTCGAATTCCTCCTGGTGATCCCTGACGGAGCCCCCTTGGGCGATGAAGCTAGCGGCGGCACCGGACCGGACAAGTTAAATCGCCGTTAGGTGGAGCTATCCTCCGGGCAGGGTATCATGAGGATCTCCAGATAGTTCGTCGTGCCCGGGCTTGACCCGGGTACCCACGCAACTCCGCTTGGCACCGGTTCGAAGACATCGACGCGTGGCATCCCCGGTTCAAGCCCGGGGATAAGAGAGACTTGCCGCTTCGCCCGCGAAACCCTAGAGACTGAGGCATCGTCGATCGCCGCAGGAGCGCCGCCCCATGAAAAACGCCATCGTCCTGGTCAGCGGCGGGCTCGATTCCACCACCGTCGCCGCCATCGCCCAATCCCAGGGTTTCGAGGTTCATGCCCTGTCGTTCGACTATGGCCAGCGCCATCGGATCGAACTGGATGCGGCCAGGCGCGTGGTCGCCACCCTCGCCATCAAGCATCATGCGGTGACGGCGATCGACCTGCGCCAGTTCGGCGGTTCGGCGCTCACCTCGGATATCGCGGTGCCCAAGGATCGCGACCTCCGGGCCCACAGCAGCGAGATCCCGGTGACCTATGTCCCGGCGCGCAACACGATCTTCCTGTCCTTCGCGCTCGCCTATGCCGAGGTCGTGGGATCGCAGGACATCTTCATCGGCGTGAATGCGCTGGACTATTCCGGATATCCGGATTGCCGCCCGGAATTCACCGCCGCGTTCGAGACGCTCGCCAATCTCGCGACCCGGGCCGGGGTCGAGGGCAAGCAGCGCCTGAAGATCCATGCGCCGCTGATGGCGCTGGACAAGGCCGCGATCATCCGGCGCGGCACCGAACTGGGCGTCGATTACGCCCAGACCTTGAGCTGCTATGATCCGGCACCGCCGAACATTGCCTGCGGCACCTGCGATTCCTGCCAATTGCGCGCCAAGGGATTCGCCGAGGCCGGCATTCCCGATCCGACGATATATCGGAAGGCTTGACGACCGGATCGGCACGCGACAGTTTCTACCAAACGAACGTTTGAATCGAACGTCAGACCGGGAGGAGCGACAGCCGATGGACCTCAAATATTCAGACGAAGAGCGCGCGTTCGCCGACGAGGTCCGCGCCTTCGCCAGGGCCGAGCTCGATCCGGCCGTGCGCGATCGGGTGCTGAACCACAAGCGCCTCGGCAAAGAGGATTTCCTCGGCTGGCATCGCAAGCTGCACAGCCGCGGCTGGGTCGCGCCCAATTGGCCCACGACCTATGGCGGCTGCGGCTGGAACGCGGTCAACCGATACATCCATGAAGAGGTTCTGGCCGAGGAAGGGGCGCCGCCGCTGGTCGCCTTCGGCGTCAATATGATCGGCCCGGTGCTGATCGCCTTCGGCAGCGACGCGCAGAAGCAATATTACCTGCCGCGCATCCTCTCGGGCGAGGATTGGTGGTGCCAGGGCTTCTCCGAACCCGGTTCCGGTTCCGACCTCGCCTCGCTTCGGACCAAGGCCGTGCTCGACGGCGACCACTGGGTCGTCACCGGCCAGAAGACCTGGACCACGCTCGCCCAGCACGCCAACCTGATCTTCTGCCTGGTCCGCACGGACGCGAGCGTGAAGAAGCAGGAAGGCATCACGATGCTGCTGATCGACATGAACACGCCGGGCGTGACCGTGCGGCCGATCATCACCATCGACGGCGAGCACGAGGTCAACGAAGTGTTCTTCGACGACGTGCGCGTGCCCAAGGAGAACATCGTCGGCGAGCCGGGCAAGGGCTGGACCTATGCCAAGTTCCTGCTGTCGCACGAGCGCTCCGGCATCGCACGCGTCGGGCAGGCCAAGCGCGAACTGCGCCGGTTGAAAGAGATCGCCGCGGCCGAAATGGTCGATGGCGTGCCGCTGATCGAGACTAAGACCTTCCGCGAGAAGATCGCGGCGGTCGAAATCGACCTGATGGCGCTGGAACTGACCAACCTGCGCATGATCGCGGCCGAGAAGAGCGGCCAGGCGCCCGGCGCGGAAGCCAACATGCTGAAGATCAAGGGTTCCGAGGTGCAGCAGAATCTGACGGAGCTGCTGATGGAGGCGGTCGGTCCTTACGCCCTGCCGTTCAATCCGGACGCACTCGAGCCCGGCTGGAACGGCGAGCCGATCGGCCCGGAATACGCGGCCCCGCTCGCCGGGACCTATTTCAACTATCGCAAGGTCTCGATCTACGGCGGATCGAATGAGATCCAGCGCAACATCCTGAGCAAGTCGCTCTTGGGTCTTTAAGGGGGATTTGCGAGATGGATTTCAGCCTTTCCGAGACCCAGCGCATGCTGGCCGAGACGACCGACCGGCTGGTGCGCGAGCGCTACGGCTTCGAGGACCGCAAGAAGATCCTCGCCGGCCCGGACGGGTTTTCCCGGCCGATGTGGGCGACCTTCGCCGAACTGGGCCTGACCGGTCTCGGCATCGCCGAGGAGCATGACGGGCTGGGTGGCACCATGGGCGACATGGCCGTAGTGGCCGAGACCTTCGGCCGCGCGCTGGTGGTCGAGCCCTATCTGCCGACGCTGGTGCTGGGCGCCGGCCCGCTCGGCCTGGCCGGCAGCGATGCCCAGAAATCCGAGATTCTGCCGCGCGTCGTCTCCGGCGAACTGTTTCTGGCGCTGGCCCATGGCGAGCCCAAATCGCGCTACACGCTCTGCCATGTCGACACCAAGGCGGCGGCCGATGGCGGGGACTTCCTGCTGACCGGCGCCAAGGCCGTCGTGCTGGGCGGCGACGCCGCCGATTATTTCCTGGTCTCGGCCCGCACCGACGGAACGACAAGCGCGCCGCACGGCATCTCGCTGTTCCTGGTGCCGCGCTCGGTGCCCGGCCTCGCCATCCGGGCCTATCCCAACATCGATGGCACGCGCGCGGCCGATCTCGTGCTCGACCGGGTTCGGGTGCCGGCCTCGGCCGTGATCGGCCAGGCCGGCCACGGCCTGCCGACCATTGCCCACACGATCGACCGCGCCATCGCGTACCTGTGCGCCGAAGCGGTCGGCGCCATGCAGGCGCTCAATGCGCTGACGCTCGATTACCTGAAGACGCGGACCCAGTTCGGCCAGCCGATCGGCGCGTTTCAGGTGCTGCAGCATCGCATGGTCGATATGGAGATGGCGCTGGAGCAAGCGCGCTCGATGGCGATCCTGGCGGCCGACCGCGCCGACGATCCCCACCCGCATGAGCGCGCCCGCGCCGTTTCGGCCGCCAAGGTGCAGATCGGCCGGTCCGGCCGGATGATCGGCCAATGCTCGGTCCAGATGCATGGCGGCATCGGCATTACCGACGAATATGCCGGCGGGCATTATTTCAAGCGCCTGACCCTGATCGACCGGACCTTCGGCGACGCGGACCACCATCTGGCCCGCTTCGCCGCGGCGGCCTGAAACGAAAAGGGCGGCTCCAGCGCTGGAGCCGCCCGTCGGTACGATATCGCCCGAGGTTATGCGGTGACCGCTTTCACCGCGATCGCCTCGACCTCCACAAGCAGTTCCGGCAGCACCAGTCCGGCGACATAGACCAGGGTGGAGGCGGTTTTCAGTCCGCCCGTCGCCTCGGATCGGATGGCGGCGAAGGTGGCGCGGTCCTTTGGGTTGACCAGGAACACCGTCGTCTTGACCACGTCCGCAAACCCCATGTCCGCCGCATCGAGTACGGCTTTCATGTTGGCGTAGACCAGGCGCGCCTGAGCCTCGATCCCCGCCGGAACCGTTCCGTCCGGCCCGACGCCGATCTGACCGGCGATGTAGAGCGTCCGGAGATTGCCCGAGACCTCGACGCCATGATGATAGAATTCCGGCGCCGGACGGCCCTCGGGGTTGCGGATGATCATCACGAGACCCGACCGCTAGCTGCTCTGTACCTTCCAGGTGCCATCCGGCTGGCGGCAGGCCGTGCCGTAGGCCTGCTGGCTCTGGCCGCCGATGATGACGGTCTGCTGGAACTCGCGGCAGAACTGGCCCGGCGCCGGCTGATAGGTCCTGACCGGCACGACAGTGCCGTAATGGCCGTTGTCCGGATTGCTCCATTGCGTCGGCTGGTTGGTCGGCGTGCTTTCCAGCGCTGCCTGGGTGCTGCGGTCGAGCGCCGCCTGATCGGCGCGGTCGAGCGAGGCACCGACCGAGCCGCCCAGCAGGCCGCCGAGCACCACGCCCAGCGCCGTCGTCGCGATCTTGCCCGATCCCTTGCCCAGCTGCGAGCCGGCGAGACCACCGACGCCGGCGCCGACGAGGGCGCCGCCCGTGGTCTTGTTCAATCCGGCCTCGCCCGGCGGCGCATAGCCCTGCTGGCCCGGCTGGGCGCAGGCGGCAAGCGTGACCACGCAGAGCGCGCTGATGAGAACCTTCCGCATATGATCTTCTCCAATGTCTTCCCCCGCCTCTGAGCGGCGGGTCTGCACGCGGTTCGTGCGGCAAAATCGAGCCGGATTATGGCGCCTTTAGGGCGGCCGTTGAAGCCCCTACCGACCGTCCGGTATCGGTCCCGCCGGGCACGCGTCTGATGTGCGCAATCGCCACAGCGGCATCCCTCGCTTCCGGGACCTTCAAGGACTATTTTTATAGAAGATAAGTTACCCGATTCGGCCTGGAGCCGCTGTCATGTCCTACCTCGACGCCGTCGTTCGCCCAGATACCTTCACCGCCATTCTGCGCGGCCTGCGCCGTTCATGCCCGCAGTGCGGTCGGGGGCGCCTGTTCAAGCCGGGCTGGCGCAACGTGTTGAAGCTGGCCGACGCCTGCGCCCATTGCGGTGAGCAGTTCGAGGGCATTCGGGCGGACGATGCCCCGCCCTATTTCACCATTCTGGTGGTCGGCCATATCGTCGTGCCGCTCATGCTGGTCGCCGAGCAGCACGACATGTCGACGCCGACGGCGATCGCCGTGTTCGCCCCGCTGACGCTCGGCCTGACCGCCCTGCTGCTGCCGACGCTCAAGGGCGCCATCGCCGCCCTGATGTGGGCGCTGGGCATGCGCAACTCGACGCCGACGCCCGAAGCGTAAACCCTCGGCATCTATCGGCGGGCGTGGAGCGCCCGGGCTTCGACCGCGTCGGCCGCAATCTGTTGCTTCAATTCGTCGAAGCTCGCGAACTTGCGCTCCGGCCGGAGGAAGTCGAGCAGCGCCACGCGGACATGCGCGCCATAGAGGTCGCCTGAGAAATCGAACAGATGCGCTTCGAGCCGGAGATCGGTGCCGCCGACCGTCGGGCGCGTGCCGATATTGGCGACGCCGTCATGCCATTCCGTCTGCGACCCGCGTTCGATGCCGACGCGCACGGCATAGACGCCGGCGGCCGGGCGCAGATAGTCGGCCAGCATCACATTGGCGGTCGGGAAGCCGATCGTCCGCCCACGGGCGTCGCCATGCTCGACCCGGCCGTCGATCTCCCAGGCGCGCCCCAGCAGGCGGGCGGCGTCGGCCGGGCGGCCGGCGACCAGATGTTCGCGGATCCGGGTCGAGGAAATCACGTCCGCGCCGCCATCGTCCACGGGGGCGACGATATCGACGCCGAAGCCGCGACGAGCCCCGATGTCCTTGAGGAAATCGACCGTGCCGGCCCGGCCGCGTCCGAACACGAAATCATAACCCACGACCACATGCCGCACGCCGAGCGCCCCCACCAGAATCTCGTCGACGAAATTCTCGGCCGTGCGCGCGGAGAATTCCTTGTCGAAATGCAGGCTGAACAGCAGATCGGCGCCCAGCGCCTCGATCTCGCGCGTCTTGACCCGGAGCGGCGTCAGGCGGAACGGCGCGTCATCGGGCCGGAACACCTGGCGCGGATGGGGCTCGAAGGTCAGCACGCCGAGCGGACTGCCGAGCGAGCGGGCAATCCTGCCCGCTGCCGCGATCACCGTCTGGTGGCCGCGATGCACGCCGTCGAAATTGCCGAGAGCCAGCACGGCGCCGGTCGCGTCGGCTGGGAGGGGGGCATGATGCCGGAAAAGACGCATAGCCCACAGGAGGTAGCCCGAAGCGGCCGTCCGATCAAGCCATTGGCCGCTTCCGCCCAATCCATTGGCTACTTCTAGCCAATCCATTGGCTACTTCTAGCCCAATCCATTGGCCGCTTCCGTCTCGGCGCGCCTGCCTGTAGTGTCCGGCCGACGATCATTTTGACGAGTGAATTCCTTGGACGCTCAAAGCACGCCGCCGCTTCGTGACGCCTGGTACTACGCGCTGCCGAGCGAACGCCTGAAGAACGGCGACCTGGTGCCGAAGACCCTGCTGGGCGAACCGGTCGTGATCGGGCGCGACAAGGAAGGCAAGGCCTTCGCCCTGGTCGACATCTGCCCGCACCGCGGCATTCCGCTGCGCTTCGGCAAGTTCGACGGCTGCGAAATCGAATGCTGCTACCACGGCTGGCGCTTCGCGCCCTCGGGCGTCTGCACCGATATCCCGACCTTGATCGACGAACAGAAGCCCGAGCTGGCCAAGGTCAAGGTCCGCTCCTATCCGGTCCAGGAAGTCCAGGGCGGCATCTGGATCTTCTTCGGCGACAAGCCTGAAATGGCGCCGCCGGTGCCGGTGTTGCCGGAACTGGCGGGCGAGACGCCCAAGATGATCGTGACCATGATGTTCGATGGCAGCATCGATCATTCGGTCGTGGGCCTGGTCGATCCGGCCCACGCGACCTTCATCCACAAGGCCTGGTTCTGGCGCTCGACCAAGTCGATCCGGAACAAGGCGAAGGCTTTCGCGCCCTCGCCGTTCGGTTTCACCATGGTGCGTCATCCGCCCTCGTCGAATTCGCGCGCCTACAAGCTGTTGAATTTCCTGTTGGGCAAGCCCGAGGGGACCGAGATCGTGTTCCAGCTGCCGGGGGTGCGCTACGAGCACATCAAGGTCGGCGGCAGCGTCATGTGCCACCTGACCACGCTGACGCCGATCAGCGAGTTCGAGACCGAGATCAATCACTCGGTCTTCTGGAACGCGCGGATCCTGACGCTGCTCCGGCCCCTGTTCTGGCCGTTCGTGCGGACGTTCCTGAAGCAGGATCGCGACGTGATCTCGCAGCAGCAGTTGGGCCTGAAGCATAATCCGCAACTTTTGCTGCTGGGCGACCCGGACGTGCAGGCGCGCTGGTATTTCCGCCTGAAGAACGAATTCGTCCGCGCCCAGGAAGAGAACCGGCCGTTCGAGAACCCGATCAAGCCGCGCACGCTGCAGTGGCGCAGCTAGAGCCTGATCCGATCGAACCGGCTCGGTTTGATCGCTGAATCAGTCTCTAAATATATGATTTAGAGGGCGATTCAGACATGAGGCCGAGTTGGCCTCATGTCATCGCGCTCTAGTCCTGCCTTACTCTTCCTTAGCCGCGGGCGGTTCCTGATCCGCGGGAATCGCGGCGAAATGGCGATAGAGCGCCATCGCGCGGTTCGCGAACGAGCCGATATGGGCGCCGAACACGCCGGTCATGCCCAGGTGGGTGCCGCCGAGGGCCCAATAGCCCCATTCATCGCCCGCCAGACGCTGGAAGAAATAGACCGAGCGCAGGTCGCCCGGCGCGAACAGCCGGAAGAACATGAAATCGATGTCGTTGGCATTGGTCAGGTCGACCGAGAAGCCATCCGGCCCGACCGACAGCATGCGCAGGCGATAGACGATCTCGTTGCTGCCGCGGTTCTCGCGCTGCTGGAAATAGAGATCCCGTCCCGGCCGCAGTTCGTCTGGCGAGAAATCGGCCCGGAGCTGCCGCGTCTCCAGGTCGGTAATGGCTTGCGACCGCTCGACCAGCACCTGCCAACGCTCGTCGCTGATCGACCAGTATTTGAGCCCGGTCATGCTGGAAACCCGGCCGAAATCCGCCAGCATCGCCTCGACGCCCCCGGGATGCCGGAACCGGCCGGCGATCGCCAGCATGGTGGAGAAATCGAAATTCGGCCAGCCGAGGCAGGCCTGCGCCGGGGCACTGCGATCGAGCGTGTTGCCGTGCCAGACGGCGATCGTGGGCGGCGCCCCCAATCCCGGGAAGGCCGGTGCCGCGGTCAGGCCCGGACAGGGCGGCACCGGGACATTGGCCGCGAACGAGACGCTTGGCAGCGACATGACCAGCAAAACGGCACACAAGCGCCAGCCGCGTGACAGCATGAGGAGTGGTACTCCGAGCGAAAGGGGGCGCGTCGCGCCCGATGAGCATCACACCAATTTTTAAGTCAGTCCGCCACAACGCGTTGATTCAATATAAACCATTGCCGGCCATCATCGTTATGCCGATGCAGACCGGCAATATAAAAGGGCCGGGAAATGCCGGCCGAGGATCTGGAGACCGACTGTGCCGACATTTTCCGCGAAATTTATCCGGCAGACGCTCGATCTGGTCGGAAGACTCGACCAATCCGAGATTGAGGCGATTGCCGAAGGCTTGGCGGCGGTGAAGGCTCGCGGCGGACGATTGTTCATTGTCGGTTCCGGTGGCGGGGCGGGTCACGCGTCGCATGCGGTCAATGATTTTCGCAAGATCGTCGGTCTGGAAGCCTACGCGCCAACCGACAATGTTTCGGAACTGACCGCGCGCATCAACGATGATGGCTGGGAGTCCGCATACGCAAATTCGCTCAAGGCCAGCCGATTCAACGCCAAGGATGCGATCCTCGTCTTCTCCGTCGGCGGCGGCGATCTCGAGAGATCCGTCAGCGTCAATCTGGTCCGCTGCATTCAATTGGCCAAGGAACTGGGCGCGTCCGTGTTCGGCATCGTCGGGCGCGACGGGGGCTACACGAAGCAGGTTGCGGACGCCTGCGTCGTCGTTCCGACGATCGACGCCGATCTGGTGACACCCCATACGGAAGGCCTACAGGCGGTCGTCTGGCATCTGCTCGTGTCACATCCGAAACTGAAGTCGACACAGACGAAATGGGAATCGGTCGCGGCACCGGCCGCGGAACGCTGAGCCGCGATCGTGGACGACGTGACGCACCGCGCCGTTTTCCTCGATCGCGACGGTGTTCTGATCCGGACTGCGGCGCGCGGCGGTAGACCTTACGCGATCACGGAAACCGAACCGCTGGTCGTCCTGGACCACGTTCCCGAAGCCTGCGCCCGGCTGAAGGCGGCCGGCTATCTCCTGGTTCTGGTTACAAACCAGCCGGATGTCGCGCGCGGCGAGACGTCTTTGGATTTCGTGCTGCGAACCAACGCCCATCTGTTAGCGGCGCTCGGTCTCGATGACGCCCGCGTCTGCTGTCATCAGGATAGCGATCGGTGCCGCTGCCGGAAGCCGAAGCCCGGCCTTTTGATCGATGCCGCCTCAGCCCTGTCGATCGACCTGGAGCGCAGCGTGATGGTCGGAGACCGCTGGCGGGACATCGAAGCCGGGCGGAATGCCGGCTGCAAGACCGTGTTGATCGAGTGCGGCTATGACGAACGGGCGGCCGAGGCACCCGATCACGTCGCCGGCAGCCTGAGCGCAGCCGTCCCCTGGATCGTCTCCCTCATCGAAAACTAAAGGATATTAAGCCGTGAGCAAGGCATTGCAGGTCAAGATTTTCGCCGACGGGGCCGACAAGTCCGACATCCTCCGCCTTTACGCCAATCCCGAAATCAAGGGATTTACGACGAACCCGACGCTCATGCGCAAGGCCGGCATCACCGACTACGAGGCCTTCGCCAAGGACATTCTGCTTTCCGTTCCGGACCGACCCATCTCGTTCGAGGTGTTTTCCGACGATATGGACGAGATGGAGCGCCAAGCGCTCAAGATCGCGGCCTGGGGCGCCAATGTCTATGTGAAGATCCCGGTCACGAACACTCTTGGCGTCCCGACCTATGCGCTGCAGCATCGGCTCGCGCAACAGCGTGTCCAGTTGAACGTCACGGCGCTCATGACGCTCGATCAGGTTCGCCAGGTCAGCGACGCTCTGGAAGATCATGCGCCCAGCAATATTTCGGTATTTGCCGGCCGGATCGCAGACACGGGCATCGATCCGCTCCCGTTGATGGCCGAGGCGGTCTCGGTCATGCGCCGCTTTCCCAAACAACAACTGATCTGGGCGAGCCCTCGCGAACTCCTCAACATTTTCCACGCCGACACCATCGGCTGTCACATCATTACCGTGACCGCCGACGTGCTGAAGAAGCTCTCACTCGTCGGCAAGAATCTCGATCAATACTCGCTCGAGACGGTCAAGATGTTCCGGGACGACGCGGTCGCCGCAGGTTTCGCGCTGTAGAGGCGACACAGCGACGGCAACGCGCCCGCGTCAGTGGCCGCCGCCACCGCCGCTCGACCGTTCGCCTTTCGTCCGTCGGATCAGCTCGGCGATCTCGCCGACGATGCCCTTGCGGAAGGTCAGCACGCAGATGACGAAGATCAGGCCCTGGATGACGGTGACCCACGAGCCGAACTGGGCCAGGTAATTCTCCATCGTCACCAGGATGAACGCGCCGACCAGGGGGCCGAACACGGTGCCGACGCCGCCGACCAGGGTCATCAGCACGACCTGACCCGACATGCGCCAATCGACGTCGGTCAGCGAGGCCAGCTGGAACACCAGCGCCTTCATCGAACCGGCGAGACCGGCGAGCGCCGCCGACAGCGTGAAGGCCAGCAGCTTGTAATGATCGACCCGATAGCCCAGCGAAATGGCGCGCGGCTCATTCTCGCGAATCGCCTTCAGGACCTGACCGAACGGAGAATTGATCGTGCGATAGATCAGCCAGAAGGCCAGCGCGAAGATCACCAGCACGAAATAATACATCGTATTGGTGTCGGACAGGTCGAGCAGCCCTAGGAATTTCCCGCGCGGCACGGCCTGGATGCCATCTTCGCCATGGGTGAATTTCGCTTCGAGCGCCACGAAATAGATCATCTGGGCCAGCGCCAGCGTCACCATCGCGAAATAGATGCCCTGGCGCCGGATCGCGAGCCAGCCGATGAGCAGGCCCATCACGGCCGCGACGGCGGTGCCGGCAATCAGGCCCAGTTCGGGCGGCCAGCCCAGGACCTTGACCACATGGGCGGCGATGTAGGCGGCACCGCCGAAGAAGGCGGCATGGCCGAACGACAGCAACCCGCCGTAGCCCAGCAGCAGATTGAACGCGGCGGCGAACAGCGCGAAGCACAGCGCCTTCATCAGAAAGATCGGATAGAACCCGAAGGGCGCCACCAGAGCCAGGACCAGGAGGGCCACCAGCGCCAGCTTCGTCAGGTTGCTGGTGCCGGGGATCGCCGCCGGCGTTTCAACATTCATCGTGCTCATTAGGCAGCCTTCCCGAACAGACCGGCGGGCTTTACCAGCAGCACGATCGCCATGACGACGAAGATCACCGTGTTGGATGCTTCCGGATAAAATACTTTGGTCATGCCTTCGATCAGGCCGAGGCCGAAGCCGCTGACCACGGCACCGACGATCGAGCCCATGCCGCCGATCACGACCACCGCGAAGACGACGATGATGATATCGGAGCCCATCAGCGGGCTGACGTGATAGATCGGCGCCGCCAGCACACCGGCCATGGCGGCGAGCGCCACGCCGAAGCCGTAGGTCAGCGTGATCATGCGGGGCACGTTGATGCCGAAGGCCTGGACCAGCTTCGGATTCTCGGTCGCCGCCCGCAGATAGGAGCCAAGCTTCGTCCGCTCGATCGCGAACCAGGTGCCGAAGCAGATGATCAGCGAGGCGACGACGACCCAGCCGCGATAGATCGGCAGGAACATGAAGCCCAGATTATAGCCGCCCTTCAGCAGGTCGGGCACCGCGTCGTAGGCCTGGCCCGAGACGCCGTAGTAGTTGCGGAACAGGCCTTCGATGATGAGGGCGAGCCCGAAGGTCAGCAGCAGGCCGTAGAGATGGTCCAGCTTGTAGATCCGATGCAGGAACGCCTTTTCCAACAGCACGCCGAATGCGCCGACCAGGAGCGGGCTGAGGATCAGGGCCGGCCAATAGCCGATGCCGAGATATTCCAGCATCAGCCAGGCCCCGAACGCGCCCATCATGTAGAGCGCGCCATGGGCGAAATTGATGATGTTGAGCAGGCCGAAAATGACGGCGAGGCCGAGGCTCAGCAGCGCGTAGAACGAACCGTTGATCAGCCCGAGCAGAAGCTGGCCGAACAGGATTTGGGTCGGGATGTTCAGCAGCGGGATCATATCGAGCGCGTCACTTCCGCGCCACCAGCGGGCAGCCGCCGAGCCCGAGCGGGCGGAACGCCTGCTCGCCGGGAATCGTCTTCAGGATCCGGTAATAATCCCACGGCGCTTGCGATTCGGCCGGTGTCTTGACCTCGACCAGATACATGTCGTGGACCATGCGACCGTCGGCGCGGATATGGCCGTCCGTCGCGAAGAAATCATTGATCGGCATGGCGCGCATCTTGGCCATGACGGCGGCGGCGCGGTCGGTGCCGGCGGCGCCGACCGCGCGCAGATAATGCATCACGGCGGAATAATCCCCCGCCTGCGCCATGGTCGGCATGCGATCGGCCACGGCGAAGAAGCGCGCAGCGAAGGCCCGCGTCGCCTCGTTGCGGTCCCAGTAGAACGCGGTCGTG
>JAQGIC010000085.1 GCA_028288725.1 Rhodospirillales bacterium | reverse complement strand
GTCGGTTCAGCCTTATGCTCGATACAGTGGAATAAATACGCCAAATCCCGTCGATGGTGGTACCATGGTCCGTTGCTGTTGACCGAAGCGCCAGGCACTCTCCGCAGGAGCAGCCGATGCTTAAAATCTTGATAGCCGAAGACGACCTGATGATCGCCGATATGACCGAAGAGGTCTTGGTCTCGAACGGCTACGAAGTGTGCGGAATCGCGCGCACCGTGGATGAAGCGGTTACGCTCGCCCGGCTTCACAAGCCGGATCTTGCCCTCATCGACATGAGGCTCGCCGATGGCGAGCTCGGGACGCGGATCGCAGCCGAGCTTAAGCACTTGACCAAGCTTGGCGTCCTCTATGCGTCCGGAAACATGCCACACGTCATGCTCACCGCCGATAACGGTCATGCCTGCCTGTCGAAGCCCTATCGTCCGTCGGACCTTCTTCGTGGGCTGGAGATCGTCACGGACCTGGTCGATACGGGCCGTTCGACAACACCGCTCCCCCGGGGATTTCAGATACTTCAGGGTGTGATCGGCGCTCCACGCGAATTCCCGAAGCGCTGAAATCTGACTTTTGTCGCCAATCTTCCGAAATCGTGGTAATGGGCCCGGATGATTATCGATAAAATTTGAAATTCGGCCGAGATTCAGTCCGATATATTTTGTGATACAAGTAATTCCTGCGGTAATCGGAAATTTTATTCAAGATTCTGCGTTGTTTCTCTATTTTTTGTCATCGAGCGCTCGCCCCCCCCCCAACACGACGAACA
This sequence comes from Rhodospirillales bacterium, assembly GCA_028288725.1. Classification (GTDB taxonomy): domain Bacteria; phylum Pseudomonadota; class Alphaproteobacteria; order ATCC43930; family CGMCC-115725; genus Aliidongia. The sequence continues at coordinate 22,183 of JAQGIC010000085.1, read as the reverse complement.
ATCGGGAGCCTCTCTATGGTCGGCAACGCTTCGAAGGTTTGTAAGCTGTTGCGGCAGCAGGCGGCGATCGCCAACTTCGGCAGCTTCGCGCTTCGTCAGAACGACCTGATGAAGGTTCTGACGGAAGCGGCGCGCGTCTGCGCCGACGGTCTCGATGTTCGCTTCAGCAAGATCTGCCGGTACCGTGAAACGGACAACGACCTCCTCATCGAAGCGGGGTTCGGCTGGGAAGCGGGCGTGATCGGAAACGTCGTCTCGCGGGCCGACGAAAGTTCGCCGCAGGGCCGAGCGTTCATCACGGGCAAGCCATCGATCTGCAACGACCTGCGCAAGGACAACATGTTCGAGTTGCCGACGTTCTATGCGGCGCACGGCATCGTTTCGACGGTCGACGTTCTCATCAAGGGCGCCTATCAACCTTACGGGGTGCTGGAAATCGACAACGACCAGCAGCACGATTACGACGAGCACGATATCAATTTTCTGACCGCGTTCGCCAACGTCCTGGCCGAAGCGGTTGCCACCAGCGAGCGCACGGCGCTCCTCCAGACCACCATCGAACAGATGCGTATCCTGGTTGAGGACAAGGATCGCCTCGTCGCTCAGCTGAACGTGCTCGTCCACGGCCAAGAACGGCTGCTTGATCAAAAAAAGATCCTGGCCGAGGAGTTGCAGCATCGCGTGCGCAATAATCTGCAACTCGTCTACGGGATGTTGAGCAGGCAGCTGGAGGAAACGAGCGACGAGGTCGGCCAGCGCGGTCTTCGCGCCATTGCCCGCCGGGTGTCGACACTGGCCCAGGTCTACGACCACCTGCTCGGCAGCGAGATGAGCCGGACCACAGATTTCGGCGGCTACCTGACGTCGTTGTGCCTCAACCTTGCCGAAATCCAGGCCGTGACGGATGGTGCGATCTTGCTGACCTGCGAGAGCGACGCGATTACTCTGGATCTCGACACGGTCACCGCCTTGGGCATCGCTGTGACGGAGTTGGTCACCAACTCGTTCGACCACGCCTTTTCCGATGGTGACGGTGCCATCACCGTGTCGGCACGCCACGAGGGCGACGACGACACGATGGCTACGCTGACCGTCCGGGACGACGGCAGCGGGTTCGTCCCACAAGACGAAAGCAAGCGGCATGGATTGGGGTTGGTGCGGCGATTGGTCGAACAGGTCCGTGGAACGATCTCAGTGGCGTCCGATCATGGAACGGTCTGGACGATAACGTTCCCGGTGGCGGCGGTCGCCGATTCCTTAGCCGTGCCTATCTCGGTATGAGAGGCGTCAGGCGCAAGCCCAAGGCAAGCGAGGAAAGGGCGTTGCGGATCGACGCCGCCAACTGCCGGGCCTTGGCGGCGACGATCTCGGACTCACAAGGACGGCGGAAGCTTGAGGCGATCGCCGCCGATTACGAAAGCCAGGCGGCCGCGTTGGAAGCTCTGAAGTGCTGAGGCTTGCGGTTATTGGCGCGGCCGCCGCAGCGACAGCTTCAACGAAGCACTTCGTTGAGCTTCAACGAAGCACTTCGCCGACGACCGGTTTGCCGGGGGATGGCTCCGCCGTCCAGGCGATCCGGTTGCGACCGGCATGCTTGGCCTCGTAAAGCCGGGCGTCGGCCAGCTTCACCAGTTCTTCGGCACCCTGGGTCTGGCGCGCCGGAATGACCGTGGCCCCGCCGATGCTGACCGTGACGACGTCGGCGGCGACCGAGAAGGCATGGGGCACCGCCAGCGAGACGATGCCCCGACGCAGCGTCTCCGCGATCACGATCGCCCCGGCGGCGTCGGTTTCCGGCATGATCACGACGAATTCCTCGCCGCCGTAGCGGGCGACCAGGTCGCCCGGGCGGCTGACCCCCTCCGCCAGCACGCCGGCAACCCGCTTCAGACACTCGTCGCCGGCGGCGTGGCCGTAATTGTCGTTGAACGCCTTGAAGCAATCGACGTCGATGATGATGATCGACATGGTCGTGCCCTGCCGGCGCGAGCGCAGCCACTCATGATCGAGCGCTTCGTCGAAGCGCCGGCGGTTGGCGATGCCGGTGAGGCCGTCGAGCACCGACAGGCGCTCCAGCATGTCCTGGTAGCGCTTCAGTTGCAGATGGTTGCGCACGCGGGCGCGCACGATCGGTGGGCTGAACGGCTTGGTGATATAGTCGATCGCGCCGATCTCGAGCCCCTTGGCCTCGTCGGACTCGTCGGACAGGCCCGAGATGAAGATGACTGGTATGCCCCGGGTGCGGGGATCGGCCTTCAACCGTGTGCAGACTTCGTGGCCGTCCAGGCCGGGCATCACCACGTCGAGCAGGATCAGATCGGGCTCCTGCTCGACCGCAAGCCGAAGGGCCGTCGCTCCGTCCATGGCGAACAGGCTGTCATACTCGGCGCCGAGTACCTCGTTCAGAATCTCGATGTTCGTCGCGGCATCATCGACGATCAATATCCGGTGCTTGTCGCCCGACATCCCGCCTCACGTGCTGGCTGCCGACCCGTCGGTCGGCAGTGACGGCGACCTTACTATAAAAAAACCGGCCCCGGACCATCTAAGTCTGCCGCCGGTCAGATACTCATCGGCGATCGAACGGCAAGCCCGGCAAGCTTGCCGTGTGTTCGGCGCGAACGGCTTCAAGCGCGTTCGGATCCATGCGCAAAGCCTTCAGAATCGTCGGGGCGACTTGGCGCGTCTCGACCTTGTCCGCAACCGTTCCGGCCTTGATGTCCTTGCCGGCGACCAGGAGCGCCACATGGGTGTCGTCGGCGGTGAAGCCGCCATGTTCCGCGAGCTTGGCATTGGTCGGCTTGGTATAGATCACGCCCGGCTGCACCCCGATGAACAGGTCGGGCACCCGACCATCCGTCGCCGGGTCCGCGCCCCAAAGCCGCTTCAGCTCCTCGCCCTGATAGACATGGGCGATGCCCAGTTCATCCTTGCGCTGCTCCAACGCGGCCGCGATCGCCGGCGCCGTGGCCTGGTCGTTGAGCCAGATCAGGCCGACATCGTCGAGCGTGGCATGCGCCAGCGCGCCCTTGGCGGCATCGTCGATCGCCTTGGTCAGGCTCTTGCCGTCGATCTTGCGCGTCAGCTTGCCATCGACCGGCGAGTTGCCGTGCTTGCTGGCCAGGATCAGCAGAGTCTTGTCATAGAGGCCCGAGGCCTTGAGCGCCGCCAGGATCTGGCCCAGCGACCGGTCGGTATGCGCCAGGCCTTCGGCCAGATCGGCGCTCGGCGTGAAGGCGGCGTCCGTGTAGCCGGCGTATTTTTGGCCGACGCTGACCGCCTGGAAATTCATGCCGAACACGGCCGGGACCGCCATTTTCCGGGCGCCGGTATGGTCGTGGCCGTTGATCTCGTTGATCAATGCCGTCACGCGCAGGTCGTCGTTGACCTCGGTCTTCCGCACGTCATGGTCCTGGCCGCCGGCCGCGATCTCCGGTCCGTAGAAGTCGGTGAGTCCGGTGCCCTGTCGGCCGCGCAGGAGGTCGTAGGCCGGATGCTTGTCGAGCCAGGCGGCCGTCTTGCCGGCCGCGGTGACCAGGTCGAACACCGTGTTGGTGCGCAAGTATGCGTGGGGCCAGACCGGCTTGCAGCCGTTCTTCGGGTCGCGCGGCAGTTTGTTCTCGTCGATCCCGCCACCGCCATCGACCGCATCGGCGTTGATGTCGATCGCTTCGTCGAACTCGGCGGCGGCGCCCAGCTTGGAGCAGTCGGAGCCGGGCGGCGACAGGGCGCGGTCCCAGCTGGCGTCGTAATAGATGCCGGTCGCGGCCGGCGTGCCGCCGGTGACGAGCGCCAGCATGCCGGGGAAACTGTCGGACGGCTTGGTCGTTTCGGCATTGTCGTAGATCTTGCCGGTCTTGGCGAGCCCGGCCAGCGTCGAATGGCGATTGCTGTCGATGAAGCGCGCCAGATCGGCTTGGTGCAGCCCGTCGACCGAAATCAACAGCACATGCTCATAACTGGCCGCACTGGCAGGCAAGGCCGCAAACAACGCCGTCGCGACCACAGCGTTCCGAAACAATCCCATTCTCATACCCCAACCCGGTTTTGGCGGGGGGACTATAACCGGCGCAGATGACGGATTTACGTCAGTCGGCCAGCGCGGCGGCGACCATTTTTGCCGCAGCACCGGGCGCCCCGGTGCTGGTTCGCAGCGGCAGTTCCTTCAGGAATAAGGTGACGACGAACGCGATCAGCGACAGGCCGGCCGCCATCAGGAACAGGTCGTGGAACGCTTCCGCGATGGCGCGGGCCACGGCGGCCCGCAGCGCCGGCGGGACCGAGGCGATGGCGTCGGGGCCGGCGTGCAGCAGATCGGTGCCGGGCGAGTTGCCCAGCGCCTCGCCGCCGGGAATCCGCGCGATCAAACCATTCAACCGGCCGATCAGTACCGCGCCGAACAGGGCCACGCCGAATGACCCGCCCATCGAGCGGAAGAAGGTGATGGAGGAGGTGCCGGTCCCGAGGTCGCGCGGGTCGAGCGAATTCTGCACGGCGACCAGCAGGGCCGGCATGATCAGGCCGATGCCGAGCCCGTTCACCGCCAGATAGGCGCAGACCAGCGCCAGCGGGGTCTGCGGCGTCACGGTGACCAGCAGGAACAGGCCGAGCGTGCTGGTCGCCAGACCGACCAGCGGAAAGATCTTGTACCGGCCGGTCCGGGCGACGAGCTGACCCGCGCTGATGGCCCCGGTAACCGTGCCGCCGGTCAGCGGGATCAACATCAGGCCCGAGGCGTCGGCCTGCATCGAATAGGCGAGCTGAAGGAACAGCGGCATGAAGACGATGCCGCCCAGCATGCAGATCGACGTCAGCAGGTTGGTGGCATTGGCGACGACGAAGACCTGGTTGCTGAACAGGCGCGGCGGCAGGATCGGCTCGCTCGCCGAGCGCTCCTGGAGGATGCACGCGATGAACAGGACGAGGGCCCCGGCGCCGAGCGCCTTGATCACGACCGAATCCCACGGCACTTCCGCGCCGCCCATGGTCGTCACCAAGAGGACGCAGCAGACGGCGGACACGATCAGGATCGCGCCCAGATAGTCGATCTTGTGGCGCAGACGCTTGGCCGCCAGCCGCTTCAGGGTGACCTGCGATGCGATGAGCGCGCCGATGCCGATCGGCAGGTTGATCCAGAACACCCAGCGCCAAGTCAGGTGATCGACGAACAGACCGCCCAGGACCGGACCGACCACGCTCGCGGCGGCGAAGACGCTCGCGATATAGCCCTGATAGCGGCCGCGCTCGCGCGGCGAAATCACGTCGGCGATGGTCGCATGCGCCATGGCCAGCAGCCCGCCGCCACCCAATCCCTGCAACGCGCGGAACACGATCAGCTGCGTCATGTTGGTCGCGAGGCCGCACAGCAGGCTGGTCAGCACGAACAAGGTGACCGCGATTTGCAGCATCAGCTTGCGGCCATAAAGATCGGACAGCTTGCCGTAGATCGGCGTAACCGCGGTCGAGGTCAGCAGATAGGCCGAAACAACCCAGGAAAGATGGCTGACACCCTGCAGATCCGACGCCATGCGCGGCAATGCCGTGGCGACGATGGTCTGGTCCAAAGCCGCCAGAAACATGCCGAGCATGAGCCCGGCGATAATGATGATCGTTTCGCGATGGGTGAATTTCAGCGGACCGGCCGCTGCGGCTGTATCGACGGACAAGAATCGACCTTTCGGGCGCGGCGATCGGCGGCGCGGCTGAAGGCAGCCCGGACGCCGATCCTTTCAATGCTAAGCATCAAGCATGAACCCATCGCCCGACCGATGCGGACGCAAAAATCGATATCCTGGGTGCGCTGCAACGCATGGCGGGCAAGACGGATGACAGGCCCCGTGAAATCCCCCACCCTACCCTCGTCGACGATCCTATAGAGACGGTGAATGAAGAAAACGATTGTGGTGACGGGCTGCGACGCCAATCACTACCCGCTCGCGGCGGAACTGTTGACCTCGTTGCAGGCCGACAATGCTCTGACATACGACATCGGGTTCGTCCGTCTTGGAGACGCGCCCCTGCCTCCATCGATCACCGGGGGCGCCGATGTTCTGGTGGGCGTCGCGGCACCTGTGCTGATCAAACCCGATGAAGGGTTCCAGCTCGCCCATGAGGCGGTCAAAGCAAGATTGCCGGAGTTGTTTCCGGGCTACGACATCTACATCTGGCTGGATGCCGACACCTGGGTGCAAAACCCGATCGGGCTGGCGCAAATCGCCGAGACCGCATTGCTCGCGGACATATCGATCAATTCCCAGGCCGATCCGAACTATTTCACCTGCCTGGCCCCGGACGACTATACGCTCAGCGTCTATCGGGTGATGTTCGGTGCCGACGACCGGCAACGTTTCGGCCGCTTCCCGATGATCAATTGCGGCGTGTTCGGAGCGACGGCGCTGTCGCCTTTGTGGGCCGCCTGGAAAGCGGCCCTGATCGATGTGCGCCAGCGATTGGCGGGCAGTGAAGTCAGGTTTTTTTCCGACCAGATCCCGTTGCACCGGTTGATCTATTCGGGTGTGATCTCAATGCATCCGCTCCGTGCCGTGAACAACTGGCTGGTGCTGCACAGTCTGCCGCGCCTGGATCGGACCAGCGGGCAGCTGACGGCCCCGTCATTTCCCTACGAGCCGATCAACATCGTCCATCTGGTCGGCCAGTCGAAATGGCAGGAATACCCGCTGGATGGGCGCCCGACGTCTCTGCGCTACTCGAGCGTCAAAAATCTCGTCCGGTAGATCGCTAGAGCCTGATCCGATCAAGCCGGCTCGGCTTGATCGGTGAATCAGTCTCTAAATATTTGATTTAGAGTGCGACAAAGCCGCAGGCCCTGAGCGCCGGTACCATATGCCGCGGCGGCGGTGCCGTGACCTCGACGCGTGCCACGCCCGGAAGATCGAACCCGACGGCCCGGGCGTGCAGATGCAGACGCTCGCCCGGGCCGGCGGGCCGGCCATATTGCTCGTCGGCCACGACCGGACAGCGCAGAGAGGCGCAATGGACGCGGATCTGATGAGTCCGGCCGGTCTCCGGTATGAGTTCGAGCCAGGTGCGGCCATCCCCCTGCCCCAGCGTCCGATAGCGCGTGGCGGCCGGTTGCCCGTTCTTGTCGATCACGCTGGACCAGTCGCCGGCGCGCTTCACCTGTTTCAGCGGCCGATCGATCCGTCCTTCCGTCAGCGGCGGCGCGCCTTCGACCACGGCCCAGTAGGTCTTGGCGACGGCGCCGTCGGCGAACAACCGGTTGAGCCGGCGCAGCATGTCCGGCGTGCGGCCCAGCACCAGGCAGCCGGTGGTGTCCTTGTCGAGCCGATGAGCGAGACCCGGCCGATCCGGCAGCCCGAACCTGAGCGCGTCGAAGTAATCCTCCAGGCTGTAGCGCGTCCCCGGCGCCCGATGCACCGCGATCCCCGCCGGCTTGTCCAGCACGAGGATCTCGTCGGAGCGCCAGAGGATGCGGCCGATCAGCTCGTCCGGCGTCACCTCAAAGCTCGATGATCAGGCCGTCATAGCCCGGCTCGACCCCGGCGGGGCACAGCCGGCCGATGGCGTCATAGTCGCTGCTCTGGTCCATATGGGTGAAGATCGCCCGGCGCGGCTTGACCCGATCGATCCAACCGAGCGTGCGCTGCAGATGGCTATGGGTCGGATGCGGCGCCTCGCGCAGGCAGTCGACGATCCAGACCTCGGTGCCCTCGAGTGCCGCGAAAGCCGCGTCGTCCAAGCGGACGACATCGGTCGAATAGGCGAAATTGCCGATGCGAAAGCCCCAGGAGCGGCTGAAGCCGTGATCCTGTTCGAACGGGATCACCGTGACGCCGGCCGCCTCGAACGGCCCCGCGATCTCGTGCGGGACCAGGGCCGGCCGATAGAAGTTCGTGGCGTTCGGATCCTCCACGAGGGCATAGCCGAAGCGTCGGTGCAGATCGTCGATGGTGGCCCGCGACCCCCAGAACGGAATCGTCGCACCCATATGGCGATTGACCGCGCGCAGGTCGTCGATGCCATGGGTATGATCGGCGTGGCTGTGGGTGAACAGCAGGGCGTCGATCCGGCGGCATCCGACCGTCAGCAGTTGCTGGCGCAGGTCGGGGCCGGCATCGATCAAAATGGTACGGTTCGGTCCCGCCGGGTCGGGTATGTCGATCAGGATCGAGGAGCGCAGGCGGCTGTTGCGCGGGTTCGCCGGATCGCACAGGCCCCACTCGCCCGCCGGGGTCGGCACGCCCTGCGAGCCCCCGCAGCCGAGCATCGTGATGCGAAGCCCGGTCATGCCGCCTTGGCCGCCTTGGTGAACAGGCGATGGAAATTTTCGGTGGTGATCGACGCCAGTTCCTCGGCCGAGACGCCCTTCATCGCGGCGATCGCGGCGGCGGTATGGACGACGAAGGCGGGCTCGTTGCGCTTGCCGCGCATCGGCACCGGCGCCAGATAGGGGGCGTCGGTCTCGACCAGCAGCCGGTCGAGCGGCACCGCCTTGACGATCTCGCGCAGGTCGGCAGCGCTCTTGAAGGTGATGATGCCCGAGAACGAGACATAGAAGCCCAGATCCAGCCCGTGCATCGCCAGCTCCCGGCCGGAGGTGAAGCAATGCAGCACGCCCGCGAGGCGGCCGCCGTCGCTCTCTTCGGTCAACAGCCGCGCCGTGTCCGCGTCCGCCTCGCGGGTATGGACCACCATCGGCACCCCGGCCCGCCGGGCCGCGCGGGCATGGGTGCGGAACACCTCCGCCTGCCGGTCGCGCGGTGCGTAGTCATAGTGATAGTCGAGCCCGCATTCGCCGACGCCGATCACCTTCGGATGGCCTACATATTCCACCAGCGCCGCCTCGTCCGTGTCCGGCTGGCTCGCCGCCTCATGCGGATGGATGCCGACCGTGCACCAGATGTCCGGGTCGGTCTCGGCGATCGCGCGGATCGACGGGAACTCGGTGATCTTGGTGCAGATCGTCACCAGCGTGCCCACCCCGGCCCGACGCGCGCGGGCGATGACCTCGCCGCGCTCGTCGGCGAAATCCTCGAAATCGAGGTGGCAGTGGCTATCGACCAGGCGGCTCATGCCTTGGCGGTCTCGATTGGCTTGGTCTCGATCCGAGGGAACACGCCCTGCGGCGCCGGCAACGGCGTGCCGGCCGCGATCGGACCCGACGCGATCGCGGCGAAATCGCGGGCGTCGACCGAAATCGCCAGCTGATCCAGGATCTTGGCGCCCGCGTCGGGCATCACCGGCTGCACCAGAATCCCCAGGATGCGGATGACCTCCACCAGCACGCCCAGCACCGTCGCCATACGGACGAGGTCGGTCTTCTTCAGCGTCCAGGGCGCCTGCTGGTCGATATAGAGGTTGGCGGCATCGCTCACGGCCCAGAGCTGGGCCAGCGCCTGATGCAGCTCGCATTTCTCCATCGCCGCGCGCAAGGCCGGCAGCAAGGACCGCGCCTGGGCCAGCAGCGCCTCGTCCTCGGCGGTCAGCACGCCGATCGTCGGGGCCGTGGCGGCACAGTTCTTCTGGACCTGACTCAGCACCCGCTGCATCAGATTGCCGAGATTGTTCGCCAGATCGGCATTGATCCGATTGACCATCGCCTTCTGCGAGAAATCGCCGTCCTGGCCGAACGGCACCTCGCGCAGCAGGAAATAGCGCGTCTGATCCAGCCCATAGCTTTCGATCAGATCGTAGGGATCGATCGCATTGCCGAGCGATTTCGAAATTTTCTGGCCTTCGTTCGTCCACCAGCCATGGGCGAACACGCCCTGCGGCGGCGGCAGTTCGGCCGCCATCAGAAAGGCCGGCCAATAGACCGCGTGGAAGCGCACGATATCCTTGCCGACCACGTGAAGATTGGCCGGCCAGAAGGTCTTATAGCTCTCTGAGTCGACGTCGGGATAACCGACCGCCGTGATGTAGTTGGTGAGCGCGTCGAGCCAGACATACATCACATGGGCCGGGTCGTTCGGCACCGGCACGCCCCAGGTGAAGCTGGTGCGCGAAACCGACAGATCGCGCAGGCCGGACTTCACGAAGCTCACGACCTCGTTGCGGCGGCTGTCCGGGCCGATGAAGCCGGGGTTCCGGTCGTAGAATTCCAGCAGCCGATCGCCCCAGGCCGACAGGCGGAAGAAATAGCTGGGCTCCTCGACCCACTCGACCGGCGCGCCGGTCGGGGCGTTGCCGTCGATCAGGTCGGCCTCGGTATAGAACGCCTCGTCGCGCACCGAATACCAGCCGGCGTACGAGCCCAGATAGATCTCGCCCCGGTCGATCAGCCGCTGCCACAGCGCCTGGCAGGCGGCGATGTGGCGCTGTTCGGTCGTGCGGATGAAATCGTCGTTCGAGATATTGAGGACGCGGGCGAGTTCGCGGAACTGCTCCGACACGCGGTCGCAGAATTCCAGCGGCGCCACGCCGGCCGCGGCCGCCGATTTCTCGACCTTCTGGCCGTGCTCGTCGGTTCCGGTCAGGAAATGCACCCGCCGCCCGTCCAGGCGCATGAAGCGGGCCATCACGTCGCACGCCAGCGTCGTATAAGCGTGGCCGATATGCGGCTTGTCGTTGACGTAATAGATCGGCGTGGTGATGTAAAACGGCCGCCCGTCGGGCATCCTGATCTCCCGGTTCATGGAGCCCGTCCGTCGGGCCCAGGAGTTCAGCGCGCGGCTGCACCCAAGGTGAAGAAGGCGTCGAGCACGACCTGCTTCCGGTCGAGATTCACGGCGTCCGCCCGCCCGAACAGGGCCCGCAGGTTTTCCCACACCTCAACCCATTGATCAAGGCGGCCGAGGCCCCCCAGGCGCCGCATCAAGGCACCCTCGCCCGGCATCACCTCGCGCGATGCTCCCTCGGCGGATCCTGCGACCATGCGCGCCAGGAAATCCACCAGCAGATCGGTCAGGGTGCGATAGAGGTCCTCCGCCTCGCCCCGCGCCACCGCATCGGCCAGGCGATGCAGCCGCACGCCGTCGAGCCGCGGCAGGCTATCCAGCAGCCCGACCATCTCGCGATAGAGCACCAGCCCCTCGGCGTCGGCCAGCTCCAGCGCCCGGCCGATCGAGCCGTCGGCCATACGGGCCAGGATCAGCGCATCCTCGGCCGACAGTTCCGGCCGATGGTCCAGCAGCAGCCGCACGACCTCGTCCGCGGCCAACGGCAGCAGATTGACCTTGCGGCAGCGCGACCGGATGGTCGGCAGCAGGCGGCCCGGCGCGTGACATACCAACAGCAGCAGGGCGCCCTTGGGCGGTTCCTCCAGAACCTTCAGCAAAGCGTTGGCCGCATTGCGGTTCATCTCGTCGGCACTGTCGATGATCACGACGCGCCAGCCGCCCTCGGCCGAGGTCAGACGCAGGAAATTCGAGACCTCGCGCACGTCGTCGACCACGATCTCGCCGCGCATCTTCTTGCGCTTCGGGTCATAGCCGCGCTCGACCGTCAGCAGATCGGCATGGCCGCCGGCCGAAATGCGGCGCGCGACCGGATGCTGCGGGTCGACCTTGAGATCGGTCGGCGCCGTCACATCGCCGAACAGCGACGGGCCGGCATCCTCGGCGCCGCCGGACAAGAGCCAGCGCGCGAAGCGAAAGGCGAGCGTCGCCTTGCCGATGCCGCGCGGGCCGCCCAGAATGATCGCATGCGGCAGACGGCCGGAGGTCACGGCGTGCAACAGCCCCGCCTCGGCCACCGCATGGCCGAACAGGTCGGGATTGCGCCGGGGCGCCCGCGGATCGATCTCCGCCTCGTCGCCCCGCCCCTCGCCTGCCGCCATGCTCTGCCTCGCCCCGAATCACATCGTGATGTGGGGCAGCACATCACACTGCGAAGACGGTTGGCAATCACGCCATTTGCGGCTTCAGCAGGCCGGCGCGATGGGCGAGCGTCACCAGCTGGTCGCGGCGCAGCACGGCGATGATCACGCCGCAGGTCCAGACGCTCACCGCCTGCTTGAACAGGATGCCGCCGTCGCCATAGGGATCGATGCCCAGCGGCGAGGCCAGATGGAAGAAGATGGCGCCGGTCATCAGCGTGATGGCGCCGAGCCCGCCCAGCCCCTGGAGCCCGGGCGTCAGCAGAATGATCGAGCACAGCAGCTCGCACGAGCCGGTACCGATCCGCATCGCCTTCTCGTAGCCATGGAAGCCCAGCCAGTCGGTCAAGGTCGTGAACAGATCGACGCTGCCCGGATGGCCCAGGAACTTATACTGCAGATACCAGATGAAGATGTAGACTACCCACAGCGTGGCGACCCAGGCCATGGCCGGCTTTAGTTTGCTCGTTGGATTGTTTTCCATGGCTTGCGATCCTCCCGCCGTTCAGGGGGAGATATCGGCCGATCTATTCCCGAAAGCACGACACGATGTCGCGAGCGGTGCGCGAGCTTTCGTGATCGGGCGACACCGATCGGCGTGCAAATCGTTGCGCGATCAAAAAAAAGACACGTATATCGCGAGCAGGGGAAGTCACTTCGGGGGGGGCAGTCGCATGTTCAACAGCACCATCGTCGATGTCGTCGCCGGCGTCCTGTTCGCCTTCCTGGCGGTCAGCCTGGCGGCGAGTTCGATCAATGAGGCGATCGCATCATTGATGAATAGCCGCGGCGCGGCGCTGCTCGCGGGCATCCGGAGATTGCTGAACGATCCCGACGAGGACGGGCTGGTTCTGCAGATCTACAATCACGCGCTGACCCACCCGCAGGGCAATGGGGCGGCAGAGACGATGAGCGCGGTCCAGGGTCCGCTGCCCGCCTATATGGAGCCGGCCAAATTCGCCGCCGCCCTGGTCGAGGGCGTGCTGCGCCTGCACGGCCCGGAGCTTGTCGTCGCGGTCGTCGCCCCCTTGGAGGGCGTCGCCGCGGCAGTGGTGCCGCCGCCGATCAGGGATGCCATTGCCGCCATTCCGGATCCCCAGCTGAGGCGGACGCTCGACAGTCTCTATGCCCGCGCGGATGGCGAGATCACGCGGTTCGAAGCGGCCGTGGCCGACTGGTTCGACGGGTCGATGGACCGGGTCAGCGGGATCTATAAGCGCTACAGCCAGCTCTGGGCGTTTCTCATCGCGCTCGCGATCGTCGTGCTGCTGAACATCGACACGATCCATATCGCCAAGGTGCTGTGGCAACAGCCGTCGCTCGCCAAGGGCATCACCGTGGCGCCGGCCGGCACGGCGGCCGACGCCCTGAGCCAGCTCACCCAACTGGGCTTTCCGCTCGGCTGGACCGGCTGGCCGATCGGGCAGTATTTCAGCGAGGACCTGTCGCTGCTGGGCTGGATGAACGCGATCGTCGGCTGGCTGATCACCGCGCTGGCGACCCTGTTCGGCGCCCCCTTCTGGTTCGACCTGCTGCAGCGCGTCACCCGCGTGAAGGGAACGGGACCGACCCCGGGCGTAAAGACCTAAAGACCTAGCCTCAGCCGACGATCCACCGTCTGCGCGATCGCCCGGGCCACGGCATCGACCGGCTGGCTCGCGTCGATCACGGCGCAGCGGTCGGGCTCGGCGGCGGCGACCGCCAGAAAGCCCTGGCGCACCCGCTCGTGAAAGCCGTCGTCGCGCTGTTCGAACCGGTCGTTCGGGCCGCGCCGGGCGGCGGCCCGTTCCCGGCCGACCGCGACCGGCAGATCCAGGATCAGCGTCAGATCCGGCGTGAAATCGCCGCGCGCGACCTGGCCCAGGGCGCCGATCACCGTCCGGTCGAGCCCGCTGCCGGCGCCCTGGTAGGCGCGGGTCGAATCCTCGAACCGATCGCACAACACCCATTGGCCGTGCGCAAGCGCCGGCCAGATCTTGCGCGCCAGATGATCGCGACGGGCGGCGTACATCAGCAGCGCCTCGGTGACGTCGTCCCAGCGTTCGACGCCGCCGCCCAGCAGCAGGCCGCGGATTTCCTCGGCGCCGGGGGAACCGCCCGGCTCGCGCGTCTCGATCACATCCCGACCGGCCGAGCGCAGATGCTCGCCCAGCCGTCGGATCTGGGTCGATTTTCCGGCGCCCTCGCCGCCTTCCAGCGTGATGAAACGACCGCGGGGCGGGCTCAGCTCTTGTGTCCCCAAATCAGGCCTTCCAGGTTCTTGGTCATGCGGCCCATCCGGCCCAGCACCGGCACGTCGCCCGCGGTCGCGAGCGGCACGGTCTGCGGCTGCATGTCGGGGGCGGTCACGGTCAGCGTGCCGACCACGGTCCCGGCCACGATCGGGGCCTGCAGCGGCCCATCATAGCTGACGGTGACCTTCATGTCCTTGCGCGCGCTGCGCGGCAAGGACACGACCAGATCCTGCGTCGCGACCAGCGGCACCTTGGGCTTCTCGCCCAGCCAGACCTCGGCCTGATCCAGTTCGTCGCCCTTCTTGACGATTGGGTAGTTCTGGAATTCCCGGAACGCGAAATCGACGATCGCCTCGGCCTCCTGCGAACGGCCCTTCATGCTTTTCAGACCGGTCGCGACCATGATGATGTGTCGGTCCTGGCGCTTCACCGACACGGTTAGTCCGAAGCCGGCCTCGTCGGTATGGCCGGTCTTGATGCCGTCGGCGCCGCTGTTCTTGTACAGCAGCGGGTTGCGGTTGCCCTGCTTGATACCGTGGTAGGTGAAGTCGATTTCCGAGAAATAGTGATAATATTCCGGGAAATCCTTGATCAGGCGCTCGCCCAGCATCGCGAGGTCGCGGGCCGTCATGTAATGGTCCGGATCAGGCAGCCCGTCGACGCTGGCGAAATGGCTGTCCTTCAGCCCGATGGTCGGTGCCATTTCGTTCATCATGCGGATGAAGCTGTCGGTCGAGCCGGCGATGCCCTCGGCCAGCACGACGCAGGCGTCGTTGCCCGACTGGATGACCATGCCGCGGATCAGATCCTCGACCTTGATCTTGGCGCCCAGCACCACGAACATCTTCGAGCCGCCGGTGCGCCAGGCGTTCTCGCTGACCGTCAGCTCGTCGTCGAGCTTCAGCTTGCCCTTCTTCAGCTGATCGAAGACGACATAGGCCGTCATCATCTTGCTCATGGAGGCGGTCGGGATGCGCTCCTCCCCGGCCTTGTCATAGAGCACGGCGCCCGTGTCGAAATCCGTGATGTAGACATGGGTGGCGTTGGTCTCGAACGCGGCGAGCGCCGGAGAGCCCAGGACCAGCAGGGCGAATGCCAGAGCGAGAAGGCCGAAACGGCGGAACGAGAAAGCGGCCATGATGTCGGAACCGATGCGATGAGGAAAAAGGACCAAAATGCTTTGGGCAGTCTGTTGCCCGGGTATCAAAGTTCCAAGCGCCGCCAATCCCAGTGTCTAAGCTGCGACACCCCTATCAGTCGACGATGAAAACTCATCGCGACCAGTCGACGATGAAACTCGTCGCGACTAGTCGACGACGATCTTGGCGTCGATCGCGCCGGCGTTGACCGCGCGCGTCAGGACCTGATCGGCCTCGTCGACCGTGCCGAGCGGCCCGAGACGAACCCGGTAGACGTCGATGCCATTGACCCGCACCCCGGTGATTGAGACGGCGCCGAGCCCGGCGAGCTTCGCCTTCATGCGGTTCGCGTTGTCGCCCTGGGAAAAGGCGCCGGCCTGGATGTAGAGATGCGTCGGCTTGACCGGGTAAAGCAGCACCAGGTTCGGCAGCTCCGGCTCCTGCGGTGCCGCGGCTTGCGACGGCGCCTGCGACACGACCGGCGTCGGATAGGGCGGCGGCGACGGCCGCGGCACGGCAACGCTGGCGCCCTCGATCGGCGGCAGCGCCTGGGCGACCACGGTCTGCCGCGGCGCCGCCTGCGGCACCTCGACCGGGGGCTGATCCGACCCGTTCAGCCGGGCGATCGATTGGGCCTGGATCGATTCGGTCTTCAGAACCTTGACTCGCACCTTGGCCGTCCCCTGCCCCTCGAAGCCCAGAAGCTGCGCTCCGCGGCGCGACATGTCGATGACGCGGTTGCTGGCGTAGGGGCCGCGATCGTTGACCCGGACCTCGATCGAGCGGCCATTGTCGAGGTTGGTGACCTGGACGATCGAGGGCAGCGGCAGGGTCTTGTGCGCGGCCGAGAGCGCGTTCTGATCGAACGTCTCACCGTTCGCGGTCGATTTCTCGTGGAAATTCGGGCCGTACCAGGACGCGATGCCGGTCTCGTCATAGTTCAGATCGGGGCTCGGATAATACCAGGTGCCATTGACCTGGTAGGGCTGGCCGATCTTGAACGTGCCCTGGGTCCTGGTCGCGGCATCGGTGGTCGAGACGCCGGTCGGCTTGGAGGCGCAGGCGGCCAGCGCCAAGCTCAGGATCAGACAGGCGGCCAACGGGACCGGCCGACGCCGACTCATCATCTAGTATTCCAGACGCAGGGTGATACGAAAATCTAGTAGGTCGAGCCTATCAACTCTCGATCCGGTCGGCAAGATAAGACACCGCCGTGGCGAAGTAGAGCGAGCGATTCCACTTCATGATCGCGCGATAATTGCCATAGACCATCAGGGTCGGTCCGTCGGGCCCGCCGGGCTGGACCAGGCCGGCATCGATCGTCGCCTGGGGCAAGGCGCCGCCGTCGGTCCGCTTGACGCCGAGCGCCCGCCATTGATCGACGCTCTTCAGAATCTGTCCGCCCAACAGTGCCGGATCGAAACCCGGCGGCAGCTTGACCGGCCGGCCCCAGGTATAGTCGGGCGACCAGCCCAGATTGGACAGGTAATTGGCGATCGAGGCGAGCGCGTCGCGCTTGTCGTGCCAGATATCCTGCTTGCCGGTCCCGGCGTAATCGACCGCATAGGCCAGAAAGGTCGATGGCATGAACTGGGTCTGGCCCATGGCGCCGGCCCAGGAGCCGCGCAGCTCCTGGGGCTGGATCCGGCCCTGATCCAGGATCTTCAGGGCCGCGATCAGCTCCTTGCGGAAAAAGGCGCCGCGCCGGCCGTCATAGGCGAGCGTCGCCAGCGAGGCCACGATCGGATAGTCGCCCTGCACCCGGCCGAAATCGGTCTCGATCGCCCAGAGCGCCACGATGAAGCGCGGCTGCACGCCGTATTTCGCCCCGATTTCCGTCAGAAGCTGGCTATCGTCCGCCAGATGCTGACGGCCGGCCTGGATCCGGGCATCGGACACCACGCGGGTGATATAGGTGTCGAAGGTGATGGTGGTTTCCGGCTGGCGCTGATCCAGCTCCAGCACATGGGGCAGCGGCGCCACGCCGGCGAAGGCCGCGTCCAGCGTCGCCTGGCCGATGCCGGCGCCGAGCGCGTCCTGCTTCAACCCCGCGAGCCAGCTCGGGAAATCCTGGTCGGCGCCGAGCACGGGCCGGATGCTGCCGAGCGCGACCGGGGCCATGGCCGCGGCGGCGGCGAGACGGACGAGAAGCTGACGGCGGGAAACGGACAAGCGGCAAATCCTCAGGCAAACGGGTTCGATAGTTTGTCGTGCCACAGGCCGCCGCCCCCTGGCAACGCTGCCCGGCGCTTTCGCGGCGCATGCCGCCATTGATGTCACGGGAATATGGCGGGGCGACGGCGGCTGGGGCTAGGATGGGCGGATGAGCAAGGCCTTCACCAAAGAGACCGAGACCGACGACGAGGACGAACTGCCGCCGGACGATCCGGCACCCTTGCCGCCCGGAACCAAGAATTATATGACGCCGGCCGGCTTCAAGCGGCTATGGGACGAGCGCGACCATCTGGTCCGCAAGGAACGGCCAAAAATCGTCGAGATCGTGTCCTGGGCCGCCGGCAACGGCGACCGGTCGGAGAACGGCGACTATCTCTATGGCAAGAAGCGCCTGCGCGAGATCGACCGCCGCCTGCGCTTCCTGACCAAGCGGCTGGAAGTGGCCGAGGTGGTCGATCCGAAGCGCCAGCAGGGCCTGAAACAGGTCTTCTTCGGCGCGACCGTGACCTACGCCAACGAGCGTGACGAGGAATTGACCGTGACCCTGGTCGGCATCGACGAGGCCGACATGGAGCGCGGCCAGATCAGCTGGATCTCGCCGGTCGCCCGCGCGCTGATGAAAGCCAAGGTCGGCGACACGGTCGAGGTGAAGACGCCGCTCGGGCCCGAATCGCTCGAAGTGCTGGAAATCGCCTATCGGATCCCGCCCGAAGCCGAATAGCGCGAGACGGGCATTGACCCCCGGCCCCGCGATCCGCTATCCGCTTCTCGCGGGCGAGGATGGGTGGCCGAGCGGTTTATGGCTCCAGTCTTGAAAACTGGCGTAGGTGCAAGCCTACCGTGGGTTCGAATCCCACCCCATCCGCCACCGCACTGTTTTAATCACTCCTCATCGGTCCTTTGGCGCTCGCGCTGCGGGCCGGCACTCTGGTCGCCGTCCCTGCCGGACTTCCGCCTGACTTGACGAGCCGGATCGTTTCGATCCGGCTCGATCTCGTCTTACTTCAGGATGCTGCTTGCCTGCGCGGCATCGATGTCGGCCTCTGCATCCTCCCGCAGCAAGAACCTCGCCTCGACGAGTTCATGCGCGGCGTGTTTCACCGCGTTCACGAAGCCGGCATGGTTTTTGTAGAGTTCCTGCAGCGATGGACGCGGGTCGCCGCTCGCCTGCCGTTGCGCCTTCGTGGTCGCGAACGGGAAGTACGAGCCCGTCAGGCTGCACAGGTTCGGCGCCCGGTGGCCCGGCCGACGGATGTTCCATCCGGTGCTCGTCCCGAGGGGAACGCGGGCTTCGATGGGATGCACGCCCGCCAGCTGTATGCCGAGCCGGTCGGATTTCGGCAGCAGGATCGCGTAAACAGGCCCGAGGACCGGCGGCACGGTCGTCAGCACGCCGCCGAGCGAGTTGAAGAACGGCCCGAAGTGCAGCAGTTCGTATGTGTTGTAGACCGTCGGGAATTTGTAGCCCGGGATGGCGGGGAACGCGGCGGCGGCGTCGTCCAGGTCGACGAGCGTCTGGTTCGTCACGCTCGGATAGTTGCTGGCCGGCGGCGGGACGCCGTCGTCGGCCCATTTGTCGAGATTGATGAGAGAGGCCCGCAGCGTCTCCCATCCGATCCCGCTGCCCGGGGTCGGGTCGGCGCAGAGCGTGCTGCTCCCGGGGACGGGCGAAAGAAAGCCGCCCTGAACGAAACCGTGCGCGGTGTTGCCGACGTAATAGAGCCGCGCGTTCCAGGGAATATCCACCGCCCTGCCCAGGCCGTTGGCGACGTTCAGCGAATCATGCAGCTGCCAGAACTCGCTTTCCGAATCGACCTGCATCACCAGGGGATCCGTGCGCGGCCGCTTCAGGATGCCGTCATGGATGCCGGAAAGCGGGTCGGTCGTCACGGCATAGGTGAACGGCGGATAGCTGTTCTGCAGGTAATCGTGCTGGTGATCCTGTTCCGAATAGGCGTTGGGATCGGCGAAGCGAACGTTGATGAGGACCCGGTCCGTGCCGGCGATCCACGGAATGACGCCGTCGAAGACCTGCCGATCGTTTTCGTCCTCGTTGAAGCCGAGATAGACGTAATCGCGCAGATAGCCCCCGGTCTGCGAGCCGCCGGCAGCGTAGGCTCGCTTGATGCCCTTGCCGAGCGGATTTGGATTGCCGAAGTTGTCGTGGGTGCTGTAGCGCAGGAAGGAAGCAACGTCGCGCGTGGTGGCGAAGCCGAGCCCGAGCACGATCGGGTTCTTCGCCTTGTAGATCAGTTCGTAGATCTTGGCGTTGTCGAAGCCGGGAAAGTAGCAGAGGTCCACCGGATCGGGCACCAGACTCGCCTTGCCGGTCGGACAGGTGCCGAACGCCCATTGGCTGGCCGGAATGGGCACGCGCTTGCCGTTCTCTTCGTTCCGCACGGTAAGAGTGGCATGGCTCGTGTCGGTATCGGCGGCCGGGTAGGATTGGAATCCCGGCGATCCCTCCAGGTTGGTCGTGAAGGTCCCCGCTGCACGGTCGTAATATTCGTAGCGCATGGTGCCGGTGATCGGCTTGCCGTTCTCCTGCGCGACCGGAAGATTGGCGCCCAGCTGGGTGGCCGTGGGAATGAGATCGCCCTCCCAGCCCGCATCGACGATGGTATAGCCGCGCTCCATCGCTTCGCCCGCGTCGGTGACCGCGACCGCCTCCTGGGTCGTCGCCGAGAGCAGGCCTTCGAGGCTGTTGCCGCGATTGTTGAGGGCATAGAAGATCTTGCTGTTGCCCCGGGACATGTCGGCCGGCTTCAGCACCAGGAACGGCGTGCTGAACTCGACCATGCCCGCGGCATTGCGCGGTGCGTCGTCGAGATCGACGATCACCCGGTTTTCCCCGTCCCGGGGATCCACTTCCATGTAGGCCGTTCCCCTCAGCAGCTGGTAGGGGCCGGCATTGCCCCAGTCGACGCCGCCGAGATAGGGGGTCGTCTGCTCCACGACGAATTTTACCACGCGCGCTTCGCTGGGCTGGATCGCAGCCGTCGCAAACAGCGCTCCAATTGCCAGAATTGGCAGCCACTTCCGCTTCATGACACTACCTCCCTTATTTAATTCTTTGTATTTCAGGGTCGCAATGCGCATGGCGGCCATCCAGATGGCGCGGATGGGTGGTACAGAAGCGCCCAAGCGGGCAGTATCCGAATAATCGAATACCGTCTCTACTCCGATTCGTTGAGATTCTTACAGTTATTCTCGCAGGAGTATGCACTTGAATTGGGTCAGATGACCCCCGCTATGCTTCCTGAGTATTTCATAGGATGGCGCAGGGCACAAGTATCGCGCCTGTTCACCGCGCTAACTAATGCTGAACGAAGCCTTGGAAGGCTACCAGTCGGGATCTTACGCTCGATACCCGCAAACCCGGCTCGAAGCTGAGTGGCGGGTCGAGACGAGATGCCGGTTGCCACGAGATGGGCGTCTTGCCGGGATGCACCCATGCTGGCGTCCAGCCGTTTGGGGCTTCGATCCCCTCCCATCCCGCTCTCGGGCAACAGGCCCGCGATCATCGGCGGCGCGGCTTTGTGTTAGGTCGGGGCGGCACCATCTATAAGAGCGAACGCGACACCCTCCTTCCGTCCAAGGCAATTCCTCCCATGAGTATTTCCACCTTCTTCGGCTCGGTCGGCGCGCGCTCCGAGCGATGGCACTTCGGTCGGACCACCTGGATCGCGATCGGCATCGTGGTTCTGGTGCTGGCCCCGTTCCTGATCGTCTATGCCGCCGAATATCACATCGCCGACGATCCGGACCTGAAACCCAATCCCGCGTTCGAGGTGGCGGGCGGCAGCCGGGCCGTCGCCATGGCCGCGACGCTGATGGATGCCGAGATCAACGACGGCACCTGGGCGCCGAGCCGGCTCTGGTACCATCCGCTCGCCTACAGCTCGAACATGCGGAATTTCCAGATGGGCGAGCAATACGCCGTCTCGCGTTTCGCCGGCGAGATGGCGGATCTCTTGGGCCGCGATCGTGGCGCCGGCGACACCGATCCGGATTTGCGCCGCGCCAAGGGCGCCTTGAGCTTCGATCCGGCGATCTGGTCGATCGTCAGCTCGAACGGCTCGGTTCCGCAATACGAGCATGGCGTCGAGTTCCTGAATTCCTATAATCGCCGTCTGGCCGCGGGCCAGGCGCGCTATGACAAGATCCCGGCGAACCTGTCGGTGTTCCTCGACCGCATCAACAAGGATCTGCAGAGCCAGAGCGCCATCATCGGCCTGACCGTGCTGGAGCCGGGCGACTATACCGCCGCGCAGATGCAGCATATGACCGATGCCGAGCGCGCGATGGTCAGCACCAACGGCGGCTATCTCGACAGCCGCGCGTCCCAAGTGTTCTATGCGACCAAGGGCCGGCTTTACGCCTATTACGTCATCCTGAGTGCGATCGGTCAGGACTTCCACGACGTGATCGAACAGAAGCGCATCGCCGACCAGTGGCAGGACATGATCGGGACGCTGCGGGTGGCGGCGACCTACAAGAAATATTGGCCGGCGAACGGGGAACGCGGCGACAGCATGGTGCCCAACGATCTGGTCTGGCAGGGCTACCTGCTGGGTCGCGCCGATGCGCTGTTGAGCGTGCTGGCCGATACGATCAGCAAGTAACGCGGTTTGATCGGCGAACCAGTCTCTAACTATTTGATTTAGAAAGCATGTCAGACATGAGGCCGAGCAGGCCTCATATCATCGCTCTAGCAGGCTGCGGAAATACGGGGTTATTTTGGCCGCTGGTGTGAATCAACGCCTGGATAGGCTCGTCCTGGCGGTGCCGGTCGGTCCGGCTGGGGCTTCCGGGCGCCGCTCACGGCCGGTTTTCCG
>JAQGIC010000084.1 GCA_028288725.1 Rhodospirillales bacterium | reverse complement strand
CGGAAAACCGGCCGTGAGCGGCGCCCGGAAGCCCCAGCCGGACCGACCGGCACCGCCAGGACGAGCCTATCCAGGCGTTGATTCACACCAGCGGCCAAAATAACCCCGTATTTCCGCAGCCTGCTAGGCCTGCTTCGCCTCGATCACGCTGCGGCGGATGGCGCGGGCGCGGGTGAAGCGCTCGTGCAGGAAATCGCCTTCGCCCCAGCGGATCGCCCGCTGCAGCGCGAACAGATCCTCGGTCAGGCGCTGCAGCATCTCCAGCACCGCCTCGCGGTTGTTCAGGAAGATGTCGCGCCACATGGTCGGATCGGACGCCGCGATGCGGGTGAAATCGCGAAAGCCGCTCGCCGAGAACTTGACCACTTCGGACTGGATGTCGTCTTCCAGATCGACCGCCGTGCCGACGATCGTATAGGCGATCAGATGCGGCAGGTGCGAGGTGATGGCCAGCACCTTGTCGTGATGATCCGCGTCCATCTCTTCGACGTCGCTGCCGATCGCGTGCCACAGCGCCTTGACCGCGTCGACCGCGGTCCGATCGGTTTCGGCGGTCGGCGTCAGGATGCACCAGCGGCCTTCGAACAGGCTGGCGAAGCCGGCGCCGGGACCGGATTTCTCGGTGCCGGCGATCGGATGGCCGGGGACCAGATGGGCATGGGCCGGCAGGGTCGGCGCCAGGTCGCGCAGCACCGCCTGCTTGACCGAGCCGACATCGCTGACGATGGCGCCGGGCTTCAGCGCCGGGGCGATGATCCGTCCGATCTCGGCATAGGTCGCAACGGGCGTGGCCAGGATGACCAGATCCGCATCGGTGACCGCCGCGACCAGGTCGCCGGTCACCTCGTCGGCCAGATCCAAGCTTACGATCTCGGCCCGTGCCGCCTCGTCCCGATCGACCGCCACCAGCGTGCCGGCAAGCCCATGCTGCTTGATGGCGCGACCGAGCGACGAGCCGATCAGGCCGAACCCGATGATCGCGATGCGTTGGAAGGTCATAAGCCCAGAAACTGGCTGAGCGCGTCGACCACGGCCTTCATCTCCTCGGCCGTGCCGATGGTGATCCTAAGTGCGCCGGGCAGGCCGTAGCCGCCCATCTTGCGGGTCAGGATGCCGCGCGACTTCATATATTCCCAGGCGGCATCCGCGTTCCGCTCGGGCGGCTGCGCGAAATGGGCCAGGATGAAATTGCCGACGCTGGGCGTGACCTGAATGCCTAGTGCCGTCAATTGCTCGGTGGTCCAGGGCAGCCATTTGTCGTTATGCGCGCGGCTGCGCTCGGCGAAATCCACATCCTCGATCGAGGCCACGGCGGCGGCCTGGCCGGCAGCGTTGACGTTGAACGGGTTGCGGATGCGGTTCAGCACGTCGGCGATGTTGTCGGGCGCATAGGCCCAGCCGACCCGCATGCCGCCCAGCGCGTAGATCTTGGAGAAGGTGCGGATCATGACCGTGTTGGTCGAGCGCCGTACCAGCTCGATGCCGGGCTCGTAGTCGTGGTTGACGACATATTCGGCATAGGCCGCATCGATCACCAGCACGACATGGGCCGGCAATCCTGCATGGAGGCGCGAGACCGCCGCCGCCGACAGATAAGTGCCGGTCGGGTTGTTCGGATTGGCAAGGAAGACGAGCTTGGTCCGCTCGGTCACGGCCGCCAGCAGCGCGTCGACATCGGCGGTGAGATCGGTTTCCGGCGCCACGACCGGGGTGGCGCCCACGCTCTTGGCCGCGATCGGATACATCAGGAAGCCGTGCTGGCTATAGAGCACCTCGTCGCCCGGGCCGGCATAGGCGCGCACCAGCATGGTGATCAGCTCGTCGGAGCCGCCGCTGCACACGATCCGCTCCGCCTCCAGATCGAACCGCCTGGCCAGTGCCGCGCGCAGCGCGGTCGACCCGCCGTCGGGGTAGCGATGGATCTCGTGGGACAGCGCCTTGTACGCCTCGATCGCCTTTGGGCTCGGCCCCAGCGCGCCTTCATTGGACGCGAGCCGGATCACCCGGTTGACGCCCGGCACCTTGGATTCGCCGCCGATATAAGGCGCGATATCGAGCACACCGGGGCGGGCTGCGGGCTGGGTGCTGTCGGAAAGGGTCTCGTTATCGGTCACGGGAATGGCCTCTTGAAGCGAAATTTCCGGCCGCACTCAGGCGCGCGGCGTGGTCACGAACGGCTCGGCATAGCCGCCCAGATGAGAGACGCGGTCGATCGGTTCGCCCAGCTGCGCCGACAGGTCGCCGAGGCGAATGTCGTCGGGCGCCACGGCGCCATGCAGCTCGGCCAGCGCCAGGCACAGGCCGTCGCTCGACCAGGCGGCCAGCAGGTCGCACTGGAAGCCCGCCGCATTGAGACAGGCTTGCAGCCGCGCGCGGCTGATCTGGGCCGGAATCTCGACGACGATGAACGAGCGGTCGCAGGTGTTGGGCTCGACCGGCTGACAGGCGATGGCGACGGCGTCGCGGCCGGCGCGCGCATTGCCGCGCCCGGCGAAGGGCAGGCGGCCGATGATGCGCGGGGCGTTGGCGTCGCGCGACATCAGCTGCCGCCACCACGGATCGACCTCGTCCTCCGACGGCATCGGCAGCACGCCGATGGTCGCCGACCGGTCGGTGACCGCGCGGATGACCTGGCTGATCGTGCTGAACGGCGTCATCTGCACCTGGCTGCCGTACTGGTCGCGCGCGATGTCCCAGGCGCCCGGCTGATCGTCCGGCGCATAGACCGCGACGGCCAGCGGCTGCTGCAGGGCGGTGATCGACGTGATGATCTCGCGCCAGATGCGGTGGATGGCGCCCAGCGGAAACGGCCCGCGGTGGCGGGCGGCCAGGCGACGGAAAATCGCTGCCTCCCGCGCCGGCTGGATAACCGGCGCGCCGCTCTTGTTTTTGCGGCCTCGGATCTCTTCGACGAGGCTGGTCCGCTCGATCAACAGGTCGTGAATCTGATCGTCGATCCGATCGATCCTGTTTCTCAAACTGTCGAGGGTGGTCTCTGAAGCCATGATGGGAGGGTCAAACAACCACAGTTTCAACGAAAAGGGGCAGATAGTCCGCAGCCTTAAAACCAGGCCGCTGCCATGTTGCGCTCGGGCGGGGCGAAGCGACAACCCGAATCGCACGAGGCTCGACCGTACCCGGCCGAGGGCGCTGCCGCATATAAAGCATTTGACATGTCCCGAGGGGCAGCCGAGATACCATCTGCCTTTTCGATGAACCCCCTGTCAGAGATGAGTTTGTCCGAACCGATCCGTCGAGCGAACGAAGCTGCCGCAGGTCAGATCCTGGTCGTGGACTCCCCCCTGACGCTCGAGTCCGGGGCGGTGCTGGCCTCCTATCGCGTCGCCTACCAGACCTATGGCCGGCTGAATGCCGCGAAATCCAATGCCATTCTGGTGTGCCACGCGCTGACCGGCGACCAATTCGTCGCGGACACCCACCCGATCACCGGCAAGCCCGGCTGGTGGACCACGCTGATCGGGCCGGGGCTGCTGATCGATACCGACCGCTATTTCGTCATCTGCTCGAACGTGCTCGGCGGCTGCCTGGGTACGACCGGCCCGAAGGAACTCAATCCCGCGACCGGCCAGCCCTGGGGCCTGGATTTTCCGGTCATCACCATCGGCGACATGGTCGCGGCCCAGGTCAAGTTGATCGACCATCTGAATATCGATCAGCTGTTCTGCGCCATCGGCGGCTCGATGGGCGGCATGCAGGTGCTGAAATGGGCGACCGCGCACCCGGATCGCGTGTTCGCCGCGGTGCCGATCGCGACCGCGTCGCGCCATTCGGCCCAGAACATCGCGTTCCACGAGGTCGGGCGCCAGGCGATCATGGCCGATCCGGACTGGTGCGGCGGCAGCTATTTCCTGGAAGACAAGCGGCCGGAGCGCGGCCTCGCCGTCGCCCGCATGGCGGCGCACATCACCTACTTGTCCGAAGTGGCGCTGCACCGGAAATTCGGCCGCAACCTGCAGGATCGCAAGGCGATCTCCTACGGCTTCGAAGCGGATTTCCAGGTCGAGAGCTATTTGCGGCACCAGGGCGCCAGCTTCGTCGAGCGGTTCGACGCCAATTCCTACCTCTACATCACGCGCGCCACCGACTATTTCGACTTGGCGGCCGAGCATGGCGGGCGGCTGGCCGAGGCGTTCCGCGGCACGCCGGTGCGCTACTGCGTGATTTCCTTCACCAGCGACTGGCTGTATCCGACCTCGGAAAGCCGGGTTATCGTCCACGCGCTGAACGCCGTTGCCGGCAACGTCAGCTTCGTCGAGATCGAGACCGACGCCGGCCATGACGCCTTCCTGCTCGAGGAGCCGGAATTCTTCGCGACCCTGAAGGGCTTCATCGAAGGCTGCGCCCGGCATCGAGGGCTGAATTGACGGGCTTGCGCCGCGATCTTCGCCTGATCGCCGACATGGTGGCGCCCGGCAGCCGGGTGCTGGACATCGGCTGCGCCGATGGCGCGCTGCTGGCCTATCTGGCGGACGAGAAGAACGTCGATGGGCGCGGCATGGAATTGAGCCAGGCCGGCGTGAATGCCTGCGTGCGCTCCGGCCTATCGGTCATCCAGGGCGATGCCGACAATGATTTGCCGACATATCCGGCGGGTGCTTTCGACTATGCCATCCTCAGCCAGACGCTGCAGGCGACGCGCCAGCCGCGTCAGGTGCTGGAAAGCCTGACCCGCATCGCGCGGCGCGCCATCGTGTCGGTGCCGAATTTCGGCTATTGGCGGGTTCGCCTGGGCCTATTGGCCACCGGCCGCATGCCGAGCAGCTCGTTGCTCGCCCACAGCTGGTACGACACGCCCAATATCCATCTCTGCACGATCCGCGACTTCCTGGGACTGACCGCCGACCTGGGCCTGGTGGTCGAGCAGGCCCAGATGCTGGACCGGGACGGCCAGCCCTGGCGCCTGCGCGCCGACAGCGGCGCCGCCAACTGGCTGGCGGAGCAGGGCGTATTCTTGCTGCGGCAGGCGGATTAGAACTCCGCGTCATTCCCGCGCAGGCGCTAGGCAAGGAATTATGGAAGCTTAAACGCCGTCGTTGCCGACAGGTACGGCCTGAGATCGGCCCAGGGCACCAGCACCTCGCGCTCGCCCGCGACATAGGGGCCGACCGTCTCCGGCGCGAAATAGAGCCCGAGCCCGTCCGGCCGGATCAGCCAGTTGGCCGGATCGGCGATCGCCTTCTCCAGTTCGCCGGGTCCCGACACCATCAGATCCCACCCCCCGGCCTTGGCCTGATCCTCCAGCCCGGCCAAGGCCTGTTCGGCCAGGAAGCCGCTCCAGGTCGTGCCGCTCTGGAACAGGTCGGTCGCCCGCATCCCGCGCCGCTGCGTCGGCAGATAGGTGAAGGCGACCTGATGGCCGAGGCCGTGTGCTGCGCCTCGAGGAAAGGTCCAGACGGAAAAGGCGACGGCGGCCAGATCGGGTGCCAGGGAGGTCGGGCGATAGTCGATGACCGTGTCGGTCTCCGGATCGTCCGCTTGCAGCCCATCGGCGACCTCGCGTGCCGCCGTTTCGAACCCGCGGGCCCAGGTCTCGGCCGGGCTGTCGATGCGCGGCGACGCGATCAGCACGCTGGTCTTGTCCGGGCGCAAGGTGAACTGCTCGATCGGCAGCAGCACGGCTCCGGTCGGCTGTGCGGCGAACCTGGCGAGGCTGCTGCCAGCCTGACGATAGGCCGCCGCCAGGCAGGCCTTGTCGTTCGGCGCGCACAGCTCCTCGATATAGGCGCGGCGATCATGCTCGTCGCGCTGGATCAGCGCCTGTCCGCCGGCGCTCGCACCCGTGGCGAGCTTCGCGTAGGCCACGGCCAGATCCTGATCCAGCTGATGCAGGGACGGGTCGGCGCAGATCGCCTTGCCGTAGAGGCCCTCGGCGGTGGCGCAGTCGATGCCGGTGG
Source organism: Rhodospirillales bacterium (assembly GCA_028288725.1). Lineage (GTDB taxonomy): Bacteria > Pseudomonadota > Alphaproteobacteria > ATCC43930 > CGMCC-115725 > Aliidongia. Next base: position 7,552 of record JAQGIC010000084.1, on the reverse strand, counting down.
CCCGGGCTTGCCCCGAGAGCAGGGCGGCCAGGCCGGCACCGGCGAGAAGAAAGGCGATCCGCATGGCGGCTCCGGTCCGATCAGATAGAGGTCGCGGCCGGTTTATAGACCAGATGCCGGCGCGATCGTCGTTCGGGTTTGCTCTTGGCGTAGATCTGCTTGGTCGCCTCGACCATGGTCACGCCGGCGAAGGAGTTGAACCAGCGCTCGCCGATATTCTCCCAGGCGGCGGCGGCCGAGAGCACCATGCGCGACTCGGTCGGCGGAATATAAAGCGCGGACGCGGTCGAAACCGGCGTGAACTGCATCTCGCGCAGCAGGCGCGACAACTGGTTCTGAGTGAAGGGATGGCCGGCGCCGAACGGCGTGCGATCGAGCCGCGCCCAGATGCCGCGCCGGTTCGGCACGACCATCAGCACGCGGCCGCCGCCGGCCAGCACGCGCCAGACCTCGGCCAGCATCGGTCGCAGTTCCTCGCTGCATTCGAGCGCATGGATCAGCAGCACCCGGTCGATCGAGGCATCCTGCAGCGGGAGTTCCGCCTCGTCGCACAGCGCCGCGACATTATTGTCGTCCCATGGCCAGTGCAGCACGCCCTGGGCCGCCGGCATCAGCGCCACGACCCGCTCCGCCTCGTCGCGGAACGGGCGCAGATAGGGGGTGGCATAGCCCAGCCCCAGCACGCGCAGGCCGCCGACGTCGGGCCAGATCATGCGGATGCGGCGACGGATCATGCGCCGGGCCACCTGGCCCAGGCTCGACTGATAGAAATCGCGGAGATCGACGACGTCGGAATACATTGCGTCGAATATTAGCACGAAAACGTGACGGGGAAGGCTTGGCGCAATCGGGGCTGGCCCCCTATGGTGTCGCGTCTTAGGTTGAGGAGGAGGATCCGCGATGGCGCTCGAAATCCGATTGGTGCCGCTCCTGTCCGACAATTACGGCTATCTGCTGCACGACGCCGGGACCGGCGAGACGGCGATCGTCGATCCGTCGGAAGCGGCACCCGTGCTGGCCGCGCTCGATGCCGAGGGCTGGAAGCTCAGCCACATCCTCAACACCCACCATCACCCGGACCATATCGGCGGCAATGCCGAGCTGAAGGCCGCGACCGGCGCCCGGATCGCGGCACCCAAGGCCGATCTGCACCGGATCCCCGACGTGGACGTGCCGCTGGCCGAGGGCGACCGCTATCGGGTCGGCGGCAGCGAGGCGCGGATCTTCGCCGTGCCCGGCCATACCAGCGGCCATATCGCCTTCTGGTTCGAGGCGGATCAGGCGCTGTTCTCCGGCGATACCCTGTTCTCGCTCGGCTGCGGCCGCCTGTTCGAAGGCACGCCGGAGGAGATGTGGCGCTCGCTCGGCAAGCTCCGGGCCCTGCCCGACGCGACGCGCGTCTATTGCGGCCATGAATATACCCAGTCGAACGCGCGGTTCGCGCTCACCATCGAACCGGGCAATGCGGCGCTGGAAGCGCGCGCGGCCGAGATCGCGGCGCTGCGGGCCGCGGGCAAGCCCACGATCCCGACCAATTTGGGCGTCGAAAAGGCGACCAACCCGTTCCTGCGCGCCGACGTGCCCGCGGTTCAGGCCGCCCTCGGTCTCGCCGATCGGCCCGCGATCGAGACCTTCGCCGCCATTCGCCGCGGTAAGGATAATTTCTGATCCCCCTTGCGAGAGTCCGGAAAGGACCGATCCCATGAAACTCTTCTATTCCGGCGCTTCGCCCTATGTCCGCAAGGTCATGGTGCTGGCCCATGAGACGGGCCTCGCGGACCGGATCGAACTGGTGCCGGCCTCGGTCGCACCGACCCTCGTCAATGCCGTCGTCGCGGCCGAGAACCCGCTGGTCAAGGTGCCGACCCTGCTGCTGACCGATGGCCAGAGCCTGTTCGATTCCCGCGTCATCGTCGAATATCTGGATACGCTGCATTCGGGACGTCGGCTGTTCCCGGCCGAGGGGGCCGCGCGATGGGCCGCCCTGCGGCGCCAGGCGATCGGCGACGGGCTGCTCGATGCGGCGCTGCTGATCCGCTACGAGAACAATCTCCGGCCGGAACCGCAGCGTTGGAAGGAATGGACCGAAGGTCAGTTCCGCAAGCTGCGTCAGGCCTTGGCGGCGCTTGCGGCGGAGCCGCTGGGCACGGAGCCGACGATCGGCGAGATCACCGCCGGCTGCGCGCTGGGCTATCTGGATTTCCGCTTCCCCGAGGAGGATTGGCGCGCAGCCCATCCGTCGCTCGCCAGCTGGTTTGCCCGGATCTCGGAACGGCCATCCTTCGTAGCGACCAAGCCCAAGGCGTGATGTCCGCCGCCGATATCATCAAGATCCTCGGCATGCAGCCGCATCCCGAGGGCGGCCACTATGTCGAGACCTACCGCGCGCCCGCCGCACCGGGCGAGCGGGCGGCGGTCACGGCGATCTATTTCCTGCTGCAGGCCGGTGAATATTCGCACTGGCATCGGGTCGACGCGGCCGAGATCTGGCTGTGGCATGCCGGCGCGCCCTTGGCGCTGACCGTGTCCGAGAACGGCCATGACGCCTGGGGCGTGCACCTGGGCACCGATCTGGCGGGCGGCCTGAAGCCGCAGGCGGTCGTGCCGCCCGGCGCCTGGCAGACCGCAGTCAGCCTGGGCGCCTGGACCTTGGTCAGTTGCACCGTTTCGCCCGGCTTCGAATTCGCGCATTTCGAACTGGCGCCGCCCGACTGGAAGCCGACGCCACGCCCGTCGAAAAGATAGGGAACGAGGTCCCGTCTGGTCGTATTGTTCGCTCACCTGGCTTTCATAAGGGAGCGAAAAATGACCAAGGTGCTAGACTGCGGCTCGGTTTTTCCGGGCTGCGACTATCAGGTTCATGGCCCGACCGATGCCGAAGTGATCGTCAAGGAACTGGATCATGCGCACAGCGCCCATGAGCTGGGACCGGTGTCGGTGGCGTTGCGCGAGCGCATTCGCGGCGCCATCCGCGAGGCGGAGCCGGTGAAGCGCGCCAGCTGACACGAGGGGGGCCGCAGCCTTGCGCCGCGCGGCCCCCTTCCATGTCGGTCGGGCGCATGGGCCAAGCTTGCGTTCCTTTGACCTATGGCCTATACGAACCGCCTCCATCTCGGTGATATGGCCGCGCTTTAGCGCCGCAGGGCATGCCAGTCACCGTATCGCAACCTTGGTCAAAGGAACTGAAAAGTGCCCAAGCTGAAGACCAAATCCGGCGCGAAGAAGCGGTTCAGCCGCACCGCGACCGGCAAGATCAAGATGAACGTCGCGCACAAGCGTCATCGCCTGATCTCGAAGCCCCAGAAAATGAAGCGCAAGGCCCGTGGTACCGTTACCCTGCAGAAGGGCGACGCGAATCTGGTCAAGTGGTACATGCCGTATCTGAGGGGTTGAGAACATGGCTCGCATTAAGCGCGGCGTCATTACGCACGCCCGACACAAGAAGATCCTCGACCTCGCCAAGGGCTATCGCGGCCGGTCGAGCAAGAGCTTCCGCATCGCGATCGAGAAGGTCGAAAAGGGCCTTCAGTACGCGTACCGGGATCGTCGCAACAAGAAGCGTTCGTTCCGTGGCCTGTGGATTCAGCGCATCAATGCCGGCGCCCGCCAGCATGGCCTGACCTATTCGCAATTCATGAACGGCATGAAGCTGGCCGGTGTCGAGCTCGATCGCAAGATCATCTCCGACCTCGCCATCTCGCAGCCGGGCGCGTTCAAGTCGCTCGTTGAGACCGCCCAGAAGGCGCTCGGCGAGAAGGCTTCGGCGGCCGCCGAGTAACGATCGACATGCCGGCTCGTTCGTCCGTCGCGCGATTTACCACCGGGACCCGTTAACGGCCCCGCCGGTCGAGTCTTGCGTGCCTTCCATCCGGAAGGCTCGACAAACGATCCGCACCAGTACCAGGGCCGAAGATCCAATCTTCGGCCCTTTCTTTTTGTCTTCTTGATCGTCTGAGGAATGCGATGGACGCGTTGGAAGCCTTGCGCACCCGCCTGCTGGCGGAGATCGCCGCGGCGGACACTCCGGTGGCGCTCGACCAGGTCCGCGTGGCGGCCTTGGGCCGCAAGGGCGAGATCACCGGCCTGATGAAGGATCTGGGCGGTCTCGACGCCGAGGCCCGCAAGACCGCCGGCCAGGCGCTCAATCGCCTGAAGGACGAAATCGCGGGCGCGATCGATGCGGCACAGTCGCATCTGGCCGAGGTCGAACTGGAGCGCCGTCTGGCCTCCGAGCGGATCGACGTCACCTTGCCGGTCGCCTACGAGACCGCCGGGCGCATCCACCCGATCAGCCAGACCATCGACGAGCTGACCGCGATCTTCGGCGCCATGGGGTTCCATGTCGAGGAAGGCCCGCATATCGAAGATGATTTCTATAATTTCGAGGCGCTGAACATCCCGGCCGACCATCCGGCGCGCCAGGAGCACGACACGTTCTATCTGGCGGACAAGCCGGCTTCCCAAGCCGGCAAGCCGGACGGGAGACGCAAGGTGCTGCGCACCCATACCTCGCCGGTGCAGATCCGCACCATGCTGCGCGACAAGGACAAGCTGGCCGAGGGTCAGCCGATCCGGATCATCTGCCCGGGCCGTACCTTCCGCTTCGACCACGACGCGACCCATTCGCCGATGTTCCATCAGGTCGAAGGGCTGGTGATCGACGAAAAGACCCATATGGGCCACCTGAAGGGCTGCCTGACCGAATTTCTGCGCGCCTTCTTCGACATCGACGATCTGCCGCTCCGGTTCCGTCCCAGCTATTTCCCGTTCGTCGAGCCGGGCGCCGAGGTCGATATCGGCTGCCTGCGGTCGGGCGGCGAGCTGAAGCTGGGCAATTACGGCGAATGGCTCGAAATTCTCGGCTGCGGCATGGTCCACCCGAAGGTGCTGGCCAATTGCGGCATCGACCCGACCCGCTACCAGGGCTTCGCCTTCGGCATGGGTATCGAGCGCATCGCGATGCTGAAATACGGCATCCCCGATCTGCGGACCTTCTATGATTCCGACCTGCGCTGGCTGAAGCACTATGGCTTCAACCCGCTGGAACGACCGAGCCTGACCGGAGGGCTCAGCCGATGAAAACCACGCTTTCCTGGCTCAAGCAGCATCTCGAAACCGACGCGGATCTGGCGACCCTCTCGGCCAAGCTCACCATGCTGGGCCTGGAGGTCGACGGCATCGAGGACCGGGGAGCCGCGCTGGCGCCGTTCAAGGTCGCCTATGTCGTCTCGGCCGAGCAGCATCCGAACGCCGACAAGCTGCGGCTGTGCAAGGTCGATACCGGATTCGAAACGATCCAGGTCGTCTGCGGCGCGCCCAACGCGCGCGCCGGCATCAAGGCCGTGTTCGCGCCGGCGGGCTCGACCATCCCCCGGAACGGCCTGGTGCTTCGCCCAAGCGAGATCCGCGGCGTCGCCTCCAACGGCATGCTGTGCTCGGCCTATGAGATGGGGCTGAGCGACGATCACGACGGCATCATCGAACTGCCGGAGGACGCGCCGGTCGGTCAGCCGTTCGCGCGTGTGCTCGGCCTCGACGACCCGATGCTCGACATCAAGATCACGCCGAACCGGGCCGATTGCCTTGGCGTGCGCGGCATCGCCCGCGACCTGGCTGCGGCCGGCGTCGGCACGCTGAAACCGCTGCCGGTCGAGAAGATCGCCGGCCGCTTCGCGAGCCCGGTCAGGATCACCATCGCCGCCGAAGCGGCCAAGGGCTGTCCGATGTTCCTCGGCCGCGTCATCCGCGGCGTCAAGAACGGGCCGAGCCCGGCCTGGCTACAGGAGCGGCTGACCTCGATCGGCCTCAGGCCGATCTCGATCCTGGTCGACATCACCAACCTGATGACCTTCGACCTCAACCGGCCGCTCCACGTGTTCGACCTGGCCAAGGTGCGGGGCGATCTCGTGGTCCATCCGGCCCGGGGCGGCGAGCCGTTGCTGGCGCTCAACGGCAAGGAATACATTCTCGAACCGGGCATGATCGCGATCTCGGACGAGAGCGGCGTGGTCAGTCTGGGCGGCGTCATGGGCGGCGAGACGACCGGCTGCGACGAGGGCACGGTCGACGTGCTGATCGAGGCGGCCCTGTTCGACCCGATCCGCACGGCCGAGACCGGCCGCCGGCTCAATGTGCAGAGCGACGCACGCTACCGCTTCGAGCGCGGCATCGATCCGGCCTTCGTCGCCGACGGGATGGAGATCGCCACCAAACTCGTGCTCGACCTGTGCGGTGGTGAGCCGGGGGAGGTCGTCCAGGCCGGTGCGGAGCCCGACTGGCGCCGGACCGTCGCGCTCCGGCCGGGCCGAACCCTGACCCTGGGGGCGGTATCGGTGCCGGATGAGGTGATCTCGCGCATTCTCAGCCATCTGGGCTGTTCGGTCGTGAAGGCGGGGGCGGACTTCCAGGTCTCGCTGCCGTCCTGGCGCGCCGACATCGAGGGCGAGGCGGATCTGGTCGAGGAGGTGCTGCGCCTCCATGGCTATGATCATATTCCGGCCGTGCCGCTGCTGCCGGTTGGCGCGCTGCCGGGTCAGGCGGTCGATGCCGCTCAGCGTCGCGCCGGTCTGGTGCGCCGGACGCTGGCCGAACGCGGGCTGAACGAGGCGGTGACCTATTCCTTCATGTCGAGCGCCTTGCTCGGTGCCGGCAATCACGGGCTGTTCGGCGAGGTCGATCCGTCGCTGATGGTCGCCAACCCGATTTCGAGCGATCTCGACGTCATGCGGCCGTCGATCCTGCCGAACCTGTTGACCGCGGCCCAGCGCAACGCCGACCGCGGCTATGGCGACGTGGCGCTGTTCGAGGTCGGACCGCAATATCGCGACGATACGCCGGGCGGTCAGTCGCTTGTGGCGGCGGGCATCCGTCACGGTCGTACGGCAAAGAAACTGTGGCGCGATGCCGGCGCCCCGGTCGATGCGTTCGATGCCAAGGCGGATGCGTTCGCGGCACTCGCCGCCGCCGGCGTGCCGGTTGAGAACCTGCAGGTCACGGCCGATCCGCCGGGCTGGTATCATCCGGGCCGGGGCGGCTCGATCCGCCTGGGCCCCAAAAACGTGCTGGCGCATTTCGGCGAGATCCATCCTCGCCTGGTGACGACCCTCGGCCTCAAGGGCCCGGCCGTAGGCTTCGAGGTCTATCTGGACGCGGTGCCGCCGGCCAAGCAGACGAAGGGCCGGCCCTTGCTCAAGCCGTCGCCGTTCCAGCCGATCGAGCGCGACTTCGCCTTCCTGGTCGATGCGGGCGTGACCGCCGAGGCGGTGCTGCGCGCGGCCAGGAGCGCCGACAAGAAGCTGGTGACCGACGTGCGCCTGTTCGACGTCTACACCGGCCAGGGTGTGCCGGACGGCAAGAAGTCGCTGGGGTTGACCGTTACGCTGCAGCCGGTCGAAGCGACCCTGACCGACGAGGCGATCGAAACGGTGTCGAAGACGATCGTGGCCCAGGTCGCGAAGCTGACCGGCGCGAGTTTGCGCGGCTGATCTCTCGGAGCAATGGCCTGCCGTCCGATGGCAGGCAGGCCATTGTTTAAGTTCTGTGAACCTCTCGC
>JAQGIC010000028.1 GCA_028288725.1 Rhodospirillales bacterium | reverse complement strand
GATTTCCGCAGCCGCGTTCGGATCGGCGGTCGCGGCCGCGGCGGCGAGTTGCGGCGCCACCTGCGGAACATTCCCCGCGGCGGCGGCGGCAATGCGGGGCGCCAGATCCGGGCGCCGGGCGACCGCCAGGGCGACGATCTCGCTTCCCAGCATCGCGTTGCCGCCGACCAGCTGTCCGATCGCAATCGGATCGCCGACCGCGACCGCCCGGTCGAGCGCGCGCTGCACCGATTTCGGCAGCGGCGCACTCGCAGCCGGGATCGGCAACAACAGCATCAGTCCCGAGGCGGCGCAAACGGCTTTGGCGAAGCGGTTCATAGGGGGCTTTCTGGAAAAAAGGATGCGCGCCATCGTATGGTACCGCTGCCAATTTGAGGTTTGATGGATCGGGCGAATGCCAACGTGTATATCCACCCCATTCGGCGTAAATCTGGAGCGCAACCAACGTGGCATCAATGGGCTATTTCCTCGAGGAGTTCGAAGACCACCTCGAGGCCGTCAAAACCGCACGCGAGGCGCTGGCCGAACCGTTTTCGAGACTCTTACTCGTTTGCGTCGCCGCGATCCGCAGCGGCAACAAGCTGATGCTGTTCGGCAATGGTGGCAGCGCCGCCGATGCCCAGCATATCGCGACCGAACTGACGATCCGGTACATCAAGGACCGCGCGCCGATCGCCGCGATCGCGCTGACGACCGACACCTCGGCCCTGACCGCCGCCGGCAACGACCTCGGCTTCGATGCGATCTTCGCCCGCCAGGTGGCCGCCCTCGGCAAACCGGGCGACGTGGTCATCGGCATCACCACCTCCGGCACCAGCCCGAACGTGGTCGCGGCCCTCAAGACCGCGCGGGAGATGGGGATCGCGACGGCAGCCTTTACCGGCCGCGATGGCGGGTTGATGCCGAGCCTCGCCGACGTGGCGCTGGTCGTGCCGGCGCAGAGTACCCGTCGAATTCAGGAGATCCATATCCTGATCGGGCACTTGCTGTGCGGCGCGCTCGAGACCGAACTGGGACTGGTATAGCGCTTATGACCGCAACGAATCCTCTGTTGGATCGCATCGAGCAATTCGCCGGGCAGACGGTTCTCGTGCTGGGCGACATCATGCTCGACGCCTATGTCTACGGCCATGTCGAGCGCGTGTCGCCCGAAGCCCCCATTCCGGTGCTCCGCGTGGACAATATGCGGGAAATGCTGGGTGGTGCCGGCAATGTCGCGCGCAATGTCGCGGCGCTGGGCGCACGGGCCGTCTTGATCGGCGTCGCCGGCGACGACGAGGCCGGTCGCGCGATCGAGATGCAATTGCTCGAGGCGGGCAAGGGCCGGATCGAAGGCCGGCTGGTCATCGACCAGGGCCGGCCGACCACACGCAAAACCCGATACGTCTCGGGCTCGCAGCAGATGCTGCGGGTCGATGAAGAGGTAGCGCTGCCTGTCGTCGGCGCTACCGCCGAGGCCGTGCTCATGCGCCTCCGCGAAGCGCTGGCAGAGTGCGACATCGTCATTCTCAGCGACTATTCCAAGGGCGTCCTGAGCGAGGCCGTGCTGGCGCCGGCGATCGCGGCCGCCCACGCCGCAGGCAAGCGCGTCATCGCCGACCCGAAAAGCCGCGACTTCACGCGCTACCGCCATGTGGACATCCTGAAGCCCAACCGCCTGGAGATCGCCCAGGCGACCGGCATCGACTGCAAGGACGACGCCTCGACCGAGCAGGCCGGCCGCGCGGCCCTTGCCGCGGCCGAGGCCGGCGCCGTCATCGTGACGCGCGGGGCTCATGGCGTTTCGATCATTCCCAATGAGGGTCCGGCGCTGCACCTGCCCACGTTGGCGCGCGCCGTGTTCGATGTCTCGGGTGCCGGCGATACGCTGGTGTCCTGCCTGGCGGTCGCCCTCGCCGCCGGCGCCGATCTCGCGGAGGCGACCGAGCTCGCCAACGCTGCGGCCGGTATCGTCGTCGGCAAGGCCGGCACGGAGTGCGTCACGCCAGAGGAACTGTCCCAGGGGCTGCATCTGGGCGCGTTGATCGAGACCGACCGCAAGGTGGCGACATTGACCGGCGCCTTGAGCCAGGTGACACGATGGCGCGCTGCCGGTCTGCGCGTGGGCTTCACCAACGGCTGCTTCGATCTGATTCATCCGGGCCATGTCCGGTTGCTGGGACAGGCGCGCGCGGCGTGCGATCGCCTGGTCGTCGGTCTCAACACCGACGCCTCGGTCAAACGGCTGAAAGGCCCGGACCGGCCGATCCAGAACGAGGTGGCGCGCGCGACGGTGATGGCCTCGATCGGCACGGTCGACATGGTCGTGCTGTTCGGGGACGACACGCCGCTCGCCCTGATCGAGGCGCTGCGGCCCGATGCGCTGATCAAAGGCGCCGACTATCGGGTCGATCAGGTCGTCGGCGCGGATCTGGTGCAATCCTATGGCGGCAAGGTGGTCCTGGCCGATCTGGAAGCCGGGCAAAGCACGACCGGAACCATCGGCCGCATCCGAACCGCCGAATGGCGGCGGTAGCGCCGAAGCGCGCTTCGCAGGGATGATCGGCTGATGTTCTTCATACTGGCGAAGCTGTTCGGCTATGTCGCCTCGCCCAGCCATTTCGGGCTGATCCTGCTGGTCGCTGGCACATTGCTGCTGTTTGCGGGATTTCATCGGGCGGCGCGATGGTTTTTGCTTCCGGTTGCGATCGGCGGCCTCTGCCTGATCGGCCCGGTCCAGTGGCTCGCCCAACCGCTCGAGAACCGCTTCCCGGCGCGGCCGACCTTATGCGGGATCGATGGCATCATCCTGCTGGGCGGCGGCGAGGATCCAAAAATAGCCCGGCAACGAGACCAGCCGCTGCTGCGCGAACGGCCGGGCAAGTATTTCGAGGCGCTCGACCTGCTGCGGCGCTTCCCGCAAGCAAAACTGATCGTCGCAGCCGGGAGCGGCAGTTGGGACCCGGAGGGAACACGCGAGACGGATGTTTCGTCGGCGCTCTTTGCTCAAGCCGGCATCGCGCCGTCGCGTCTCATCTTCGAATCGGAATCCCGGGATACATTCGAGAATTTCCGAAACGCGAAGGCGATCTTGGTCCCCCGGCCGGGCGAGCGGTGGGTGCTGCTCACCGGTGCGATACACATGCCGCGGTCGGTCGCCATCGCCCGGCAGATCGGCTTTCCAGTCATTCCTTGGCCGACCGATTATCGGACGCAGCCGGCCGGGCTGATGATCAGCGGCGACCTTACCTGGAACCTGGGCACGCTTGAGGACGCCTTCCACGAATGGGTCGGGCTGGCGGTCTACCGCGTGACCGGCCGCCTGGCGACCCTCTTGCCGGAACCGGAATCCATCGACAGCGGGTGCACGGGGCCGGCATGACGATTTCGGACCAAGGGGCCGACGCTCCGATCATATCCGTCATCGGGCTTGGCTATGTCGGCCTGCCGCTCGCCATCGCACTCGCCCGCCATTTCGGAACCATCGGGTTCGACATCGATACGGCCCGCATCGCCGAGATCTCGGCCGGCGAGGATCGAACAGGAGAAATCGAGCGCAGCGAGCTTCTGGCCTCATCGCTTCGCATGACGGCGGATGCGGAAGCGCTTCGCGCCGCCACGTTCCACATCGTTACCGTCCCAACGCCGGTTACCGCACAGAACGAACCCGATATGCGCGCCCTGTTCGCCGCCTGCGAGACCGTCGGACGCGCCCTTCGCCCGGGCGCGACCGTGGTGTTCGAAAGCACGGTCTATCCGGGCGTGACCGAGGACCTGTGCGGGCCGGCGCTCGAGCGCGCTTCGGGCCTCACGGCAGGCAAAGATTTTTTCCTTGGATATTCTCCGGAGCGGATCAACCCCGGCGACCGGACCCACACGGTCGAACGGATCACCAAGGTGGTCGCCGGCCAGACGCCGGAGATCGCGGCGAGGCTCGCGTCGATCTATGGCCGGATCACGTCGGGCGGCACCTTTATCGCTGCCTCGATCCGAACCGCGGAAGCCGCAAAGGCAATCGAGAATGCCCAACGGGATCTGAACATCGCCTTCATCAACGAAGTGACGATGATCTTCAATAGGCTCGGCCTGTCGGTCCATGACGTGCTCGAAGCCTCGGCGACAAAATGGAACTTCCTGCCATTCAAGCCGGGACTGGTCGGCGGCCATTGCATCGGAGTCGATCCCTATTATCTCGCCCATTGCGCCCAGGCCGCCGGCCACGAGCCGGAAATCATCCTGGCGGGCCGACGCATCAACGACGGTATGGGGCGCTATATCGCCGGCGAGATCATGCGGGCGCTCGAGGCGCCTGCCGCCAGCACACCGCGCCTCCTGGTGCTTGGCCTTACCTTTAAGGAGGACGTGCCGGACCTGCGCAACTCGAAAGTCGTCGATCTGATCCAAGGGTTGCGCCAGGCCGGTGCGGACGTAACGGTTCACGATCCGCTGGCGGATCCGAAGGAAGCCAAGGCGCTCTACGGGATTGAGTTGAGGAGCGAGTTGCCGCTCGACGCGGGCTTCGACGGGCTGATCGCCGCCGTCCCGCACGCGCCTTACCGCGACTTCACCCACGACAGCTTCAGCCGTTTGGTGCGCCACGGCGGCCTGATCGCCGACGTCAAAGGCATCTGGCGAAAGCGAGACTTGCCCGAAACGCTCCGTCGCTGGCAGCTCTAATAGGCGCCCGACTTCTTCAGCACTGCCGGCAACGTCTTCAGCATGATCATCAGATCGAACTTCAGCGACCAGTTCAGCACGTACTTCACATCGAACGCCACGCGCTCGTCGTAGGTTACGTCGTTTCGGCCGCTGATCTGCCACAAACCGGTGATGCCCGGGCGAACCAGATAGTAGAGATCGATATCTTCACGATAGCGCTCAATCTCGGCCTCGACGATCGGCCGAGGACCGACGAAGCTCATCTCACCGCGCAGCACGTTCAAGAGCTGCGGCAACTCATCGAGACTGCTGGAGCGTAGAAACCGTCCAAGCTTGGTAATGCGCGGATCGTTCTTCAGCTTGAAATCGCGGGCCCACTCCGTGGCGGCATCGGGGTCGCGTGCCAGGAGATCGGCCAGAACCTTGTCGGCGCAATGGACCATCGAGCGGAATTTAAGGCACCGGAATGGCCGCCCACCGCGTCCGACCCGCACTTGGCCGTAGAAGGTCGGGCCGCCATCGAGCCGGATGACCACAGCGAAAATAATGAAAAGCGGCAATAGCGCCACCAGCATCGTCGCCGCCAAGACAATCTCGCACGCTCGCTTGACGCGCAGCCGCACCGCCTGATCCAGACGCGTCAGCCCCAGTTGAAGCGATAAACCATCGGACAAGGCGTAGCGGCGGCCGGAAAATCGGCGGACCGCGGCGCCGGTGTGGATCGCGCCGAACGGCATCCGAAACTGGACCAGATCCCGCAGAATTTCCTTCTGGGCGGGCGCGCCATCGCCATCGCCCGCCAAGAGGACGAAATCGACATCCGCCTTGCGCAGATGTTCCTGAATCGAGCGTCGCCCTTCCAGTTCGGTTCCAGATGGCGGCTGTATCCAATGGACAATCTCGACCCCAAGCGCGCGATCCGCCGTCAACGCCCTGGTCGCCACGTCGCGCAATCGCTCGGAACCGACCACGAGAGTCCGCAAGCGCCAGCGTCCGAGACCGATCAGGATCGACCGCACTGTCTCGCGCACGACACAAAGAAACACACCGACGGAAAACCACAGCACGACCGATTGCCAAACGTATCGAACCGTCAGGCGGTCGGATAGAAGTGAGAGAATAAGAACAAGAAAAAACGCACCGCTAACACCGGCAAGCACGCTGCGCCCCTCACCTTTGCCGGTCGCGCGCGACGTATAGCGGCCGCCAGCGGCGTAATACGCCATCATTACCGCCGCCGACCCATAGAAGAACCAATGGTGCCAGCCGAAAAGTTCGACAGACCGCGTGCGCCCGGGCCCGGAAAACCAGGATACGACCAGCAATCCGGCGCAGGCGATCGCCAAGACATCAGCCAGGACCAACCAGTATACATTGCCCGCAGACCGATGATGGACCGCTGCCGTCCTGGCATTGATCACCCTGTAATTTAGGGAGACATCAAGATCCATTATCGAAATACACCCTTAACGCGACAGAACCGGCAGCTGTAGGAAACTTGAAGTCTCACGCCAAAGTGACAAAGTTTTTTAAGATCCACACTAAAATTCATCCCCGACCGGTAGAGCTTCCTAAAGATTTACCCAATTCACCTATTTCAGACGCGGACCAAATGACACATCAAACAATCCGGAACACGACGCTCTCAAGAAATTTAGTTTTTTTACGGTATCACGCGAAATGTGACGCTTTCAAGCTGACCCGACTTGTTACCGCGTCGAAGAGATGAAGGAAAATTAGGTCGCACGTGCCGGCAACACACCAGGAAAATCGACGCCTGGGGAGTGACGGCGGTCACAGGTTCTACTCAATCTTCCGTGGATACCACCCAACGCCAATCAAGACTGACAGATCGATCCGATCAGCCGGCAACCGACGCTAGCGCGAGGACTGCCGGTTGGGAAGGCCGGTGGGATCGATAGAGGCTTCGAGCCACAGCTTTGCAACAAACTGTTGCACCGCCGCCATGACACCCGTGCGGAGAGAGCGAGCGAATCTAAGGCGGTGAATGTCAGCCGGCTGCAGACCAAGCCGATTCAAAAATTCGGACGCACGTGGCGCAACAGAACGGCAACCAGCTTTTCGCAGCCGGCCTGATCGTCTGAATCGAATCGCGCCGGGCGTGGACTGTCGAGATCCAATACGCCGAACACGGCCCCGTCATGCACCAGCGGCACCACGAGTTCGGAGCGCGACGCCGCATCGCACGCGATATGGCCAGGAAAGGCGTGGACATCTTCGACCAGCACGCTCGCCGCCCGGGCGACGGCAGCACCACAGACCCCTTTGCCGATGGGGATGCGGACACAGGCGGGTTTGCCCTGGAACGGCCCGAGGACCAACTCGCCCGACCGCATCAGATAGAAGCCCGCCCAATTGAGCTCGTCGAGACCGCCGCCGATCAGAGCGGCCGCGTTGGCAAGATTGGCGATCGGATCCACTTCTCCGGCCAGCAAGCCCTCGAGCGCCTCGGCCAACTCGGCATAGCGTTCGGATTTGCTGGCGGCGACGGAATTCTTGACGACGAACATCTGCAACACCCTCATCGAACCGAGTCGGCGACCAATCCGGCAGCGTCGGCATCGGCGCACATTCTCCGGGTACCGGCCCGGTGATAGATCGTCGCGCCCGCGGGCGCAATCAATGGAGGAAGGCTTCCAAACCGCCAGCCCCGTCAGGCGTGGCGGGTGCCTCCATGCGTGATCTCGGCACCCGGAAAATCCCGCGTGACGATACGGCGCTCGACCTCTTCCTGCAGGTCCCGCTTCAACCCCAATGCAAAGAAAATTTCTGCGGTGAGAAAGATCGGCGATACGAGGGTCTGGAACAGATTGGCCGTCAGTGCCGGCTTGTTCCCCTCGAACCGATGGCCGATCAGCTGCACGATCCAACCGGCGACGAAGACGGCGCCGGCGATCTCGTACGCGGTCCCGGTGCCGAGGGCCGCGACCCAGCCCGCGGCCCAGAGCAGTGGGACGAACAGCCCGGCCATGGCGAAACCGATGGCGCGGTCGAGTCCGATGTAATAGAGCGACATCACCGCCGCCCAGATCATCGCCGGCGTCGCCGCGATGCCGCCCAGCGTCAGCTCGGCGAGCGACAGGGGGATCAGCGCCGCGAAGATGATGGCGGGCACGCCGACGAAATGCGTGAGCCGGTTGCGCAGGTCGCGATGATAGCTGCCATAGAAGGCCATATGTTCGGCCAAGGTTTTCATGTGATGGCTCCCAACAAAGGACCGCCGGCCCCCTGCCGGAGCGGCCGGTCGTGGCGGGACTGTAGAAAATCGCGGCTGATCCCGGTCCAGAGCCCGCGCAAGGCGGCCTGTCCATCGGCGCTCTCGGCGAGCATCTCCTGCATTGCCATGCCGCGCAGGACGAACAGCGTCAGGGTCAGCAGATCGCCGCCGCCGCTGGCATCGGGCGTGGCCGAGCCCCAGGCACCGCGAAAACTTTCGATCAACTCGATGAACACCGGTCGAAGCCGCTGGGCCAGTTCGCCGTCGGTCCGGCAGGCCACGACCAGCTCGAACAGCACGTCGCGATGGCGGCCGCGATAGAAGCGCTGCCAGACCTGTTCGATCAACGCGGCGAAGCGGTCTTCCTCGCCGTCGAGCGTCGCCGTGACGGCGCGGGCCGCGACCGCCGCCTCCGCCATCATCGCCTCGGCCGCCGCGGCGAGCAGATCGTGCTTGCTGGAAAAATGATGGGCCCAGGCGCCGCGCGAGACGCCGGCCCGGTCGAGAATCACGCTCAGGGAGGCGCCGTGGAAGCCCTGCGCCTGCAGGCAATCCAGCGTCGCCTCGATCAGCAACGCGCGCATGTCGCGGCTGCGCTCCTCCTGGGTCCGGCTCGGTGATGTCACGGCCATCCATGCCTCAAAAAAAGAAACCGACCGATTGGTTTGTATGCCGGAACGGGCAGCTGCGCAAGCGCGACGCCGTTCCGCGCGCCTCAATCCGCCGACTTCTTATCCCGCATGATGCGCGATTTCTCGCGGTTCCAGTCGCGGGTCTTCTCCGCCTCGCGCTTGTCGTGCTTGGCCTTGCCCCGGGCCAAGCCCAGTTCGACCTTGGCGCGCCCGGTCTTGTTGAAATAGATCGACAGCGGCACGAGCGTCACGCCCTCGCGCTTGATCGTGCCCAGCAGCTTGTTCACTTCCTTGCGGTGGAGCAGCAGCTTGCGCGGCCGGCGCGGCTCATGGTTGAAGCGCGACGCGCCCTCATATTCCGGGATATGGGAGTTCACCAGAAACAGCTCGCCGTTCTCCTCGCGCGCGAAGGATTCGACGATGCTGGCGTGGCCCTTACGGAGCGATTTCACCTCGGTCCCGACCAGCACGATGCCGCACTCGAGCGTATCATCGATGAAGTAGTCGTGCCGCGCCTTGCGATTCTGGGCGACGAATTTGTCTGTCGGGCGCGGCGCCACGGGTGTTTTCCTAACTTTCTCGGGTACTTAGCGGTTCAGTTCAACAGCCCCGCCAAGCGCATCGCCGTCTCGACCCGCGTCTTGGACGCGGCCGAAATCTCGACGAGCGGCAGGCGCACGCCAGGCGCACTGCGGCCGAGCAAGGAGGCCGCGTATTTCACCGGCCCGGGGCTGCTTTCGCAGAACATCGCATCATGAACGGGCGCCAGACGCTCGTTGATGCGCGCGGCCGTCGTGACATCGCCAGCGTCCCACGCCCGGTGCATGTCGGCCAGATCGCGCGGTGCGATATTCGCCGTCACCGAAATGCAGCCGTGACCGCCCTGAGCCCGGTGCGGCAGGGCGGTGATGTCTTCGCCCGACAGCTGCCAGAACGGCGCCGGAATGGCGAGCGTGGTCCTGACCGGCCGGGCCAGATCCGCGGTCGCGTCCTTGACGCCGGCGATGCGCGGCAGCTTGGCCAGGCGCGCCATGGTCTCGACCGACATATCGACGCCGGCGCGGCCCGGAATATTATAGATGATCAGCGGCAGGTCGGTCGCATCATGCAACGCCTTGTAATGCTGATAGAGGCCTTCCTGGGTCGGGCGATTGTAGTAGGGCACGACCACGAGCGCCGCATCGGCACCGGCTTTCTGGGCATGCAGCGTCAGTTCGATCGCCTCGCTGGTCGAATTGGATCCGGTCCCGGCCATGACCACGGCCTTGCCCTTGGCGACCTCGATGCAAAGCTCGATCACCCGGCGATGCTCGTCATGGCTCATGGTCGTCGATTCGCCGGTCGTGCCGCACGGCACCAGTCCCTGGGTGCCTTCGGCGATCTGCCAGGCGACGAGATCCTGAAACGCGCGCTCGTCCACTTTGCCGTCCGCCTGGAACGGGGTGATCAGCGCGACATAGGATCCGGTGAACTGCATGGTCTTGTCCTCCAGGCTTCGCCGCCCCCTCCCGGGGCATAAGGCAGCCTTCTCGATTTGATTCCGACCATAGCGAGCGCCGGGAGCGCTCGCAACAGACGCCACAGCCTCCCTACCCTGCGGTTCTGGGACAAATCGCCTTATACGATCGCCTCGCCCGTGTCCGCTTGGGCGAGCGGCTCTTCGCCGCTGGACCAAGATCCGATTGTTCGCCGTCGGATCTTGGGCGGACGTTAATGATCCGGAGCGATTTCTTATCGCTCGGATGATTCCATCCGGGCGGAAAGCGCTCTAGGATGCGATCCTCTCAGGGGAGTGTTCCTTGCCCGATAATTCGAAGAGCGACGCCGCGCCGCGCCGCAGGACCCGAGGCCGCGTGTCTTTCAGTTTGCCTACCCGTGGCCCGTCGTTCCTGACGCTGGGACTCGCCGCCCTGTTGTTCGGCACCGGCCTGCCGGCCCACGCCGCCGAACCGCTCTCGCCCCACGACCTGCCGATCGCGCGCCAAGCCTTCGATCTGATGGATCGCGGCCTCTGGGGGCGGGCCGAGAGCCTGGCGCAGAGCGCCAACGATCCGCTGCCGGCGAAGATCATCCTGTGGCTCGACCTCCAGCGCAGCCAGGCCGGCCACAGCTTCGGCGAGATCGCGCAGTTCATCGAGACGAACCCGGAATGGCCGCGCCAGTTGGCCTTGCGGCTGCGCGCCGAGGAGACGATCGATCAGGTACCCGACGGGACGCTCCGGACCTGGTTCCAGCACCATAAGCCTGCCAGCCCCTTCGCCAAGCTGAAGGAGGCCGAACTGATGGTCGCCGGCGGCGACCCGGCCGGTTATGCGGCACGCCTCAAGCAGATCTGGATCGCCGGCGATTTTTCCGCCGCCGATGAGAAGATCGTGCTCGCCCGCTATGGCGACAAGCTGACCCCCGAGGATCAGGATCGCCGGCTCGACCGGCTGATCTGGGATGGCAAGAGCGACGAGGCCGCCCGCCAATTGCCGCGCGCGACGCCCGACTGGCGGGCCCTGGGCGACGCGCGCCTGAAGCTTGCCGGTTCGGCCAAGGGGGCCGAAGCCATCGTCGCGAAGGTCCCGGCCACCCTGCAGAACGACCCGGGCCTGCTGTTCGCGCGCCTGAAATGGCGCCGTCAGCATGACATGGACGACCAGGCGCTGGCGATCGTTCTGCAGCCGCCGAAGGATCTGGGCCGCCCGGAGCTCTGGTGGCCCGAACGCCAGATCCTGGCCCGCCATCTGCTGGCCGCCCACGACGCCCAGCGGGCCTATCGGGTGATCGCGGATCACCGCATGCAGGACAGCCCGAACGTGGCCGAGGCGGAATTCACCGCCGGCTGGATTTCGCTGCGTTTCCTGCACGACCCACAGCATGCCTACGAGCATTTCCAACGGCTCTACGCCGCGGCCAAGCTGCCGCTGACCGTGTCGCGCGGCGCCTATTGGGCCGGCCGCGCCGCCGAGGCCTTGGGCCGCAGCCAGGAGGCGCTCGACTGGTACGCCAAGGCCGCGGGCTTTCCCACGACCTACTACGGCCAGCTGGCCAGCGCCGTGCCCGGTGTGGCGCCGCCGCCGAAGCCGGTGCCGGAACCGAAAGCGACACCGGGCGAGGCGACCGCCTTCAACAAGAAGGATCTGGTCCGTGCCATCCGCATCCTCGCCACAGTCGACGAGGAGGATCACATTAAGCCGTTCCTCGCCAGCCTGTCGGAGAATGCCGCCAGCCCGACCGATCACGCGCTGGTCGCCGATCTGGCCGAGGAGATCGGCCGTCCCGACCTGGGCGTCGCCGCGGCCAAACGCGCCAGCTACACCGGCGTGTCGCTGCTGCGCGCCGGCTACCCGCTGGTGCCGATGCCGCGCAATGCCGGCGCCGAGCAGGCCTTGCTGTTGGCGCTGACGCGCCAGGAAAGCGCCTTCGACACGCGGGCGCTGTCCCCGACCGGCGCACGCGGCCTGATGCAATTGATGCCGGCGACGGCGCACCAGATCGCGAAGTCGCTCGAACTGCCGTTCGCCGAGCGCAAACTGTCGACCGACGGCATCTACAACGTGACGCTGGGCCAGGCCTATCTCGATTCGCTGATCGCCCAGTTCAACGGATCCTATGTCCTGGCCGTCGCGTCCTATAACGCCGGTCCAGGTCGCGTGCGGCAATGGATGGGCGAGTATGGCGACCCCCGCTCGCCCGACATCGATGCGATCGATTGGGTCGAGGAGATTCCGTTCAGCGAAACGCGGAACTATGTCCAGCGCGTGCTGGAGAATCTGCAGGTCTATCGCTTACGGATCGGAAACCGCGCGCTGGCGTTCTCGCTTGAGGCGGATCTAAGGCGCTGAAACGCTGCTGGAGTTCATCATCATGCTCGATAGTTAGGGACCCGATCCGGGAGGCGTCCCGCCTCGTCATGTCTAGGCAGGGTCAGATGTACGTCGGATATGCCCGACGCAAAAAGCGACTAGCCATAAATATCTGCCAATATATCGAGATCGAAATCTTGCCGGCGCGAACGATGTACTCGCTGCCTAGAATGTAACGGGGAGATTGCATTGAAGCGTGCTTTGATCACCGGGATCACCGGTCAGGACGGGTCCTATCTGACGGAGCTTTTGCTGGGCAAGGGCTACGAGGTGCATGGGCTGTTGCGTCGGGCGAGCTCGTTCAACACCGAGCGGATCGACCATCTCTATCGCGACCCCCATGTCGCCGGGCCGAAGCTGAGCCTGCATTACGGCGACGTGACCGACGGCACGGTGCTGCGGCGCGTGCTGGAGAAGGTGCAGCCGGACGAGGTCTATAATCTGGCGGCGCAGAGCCATGTGCGCGTG
>JAQGIC010000142.1 GCA_028288725.1 Rhodospirillales bacterium | reverse complement strand
CGGCTGATCTGGGCGTCCGACAGTTCCGGATGGTTCTTGACGATCCAGGCGATCGCGTCCGGCTTGTCCTGGCGCTTGGAGATCGGCGTGTATTTCGGGCCCTTGTGCTTGGACGGCGCCACCGGATGGGCGCCGGACGCGAGCTTCAGCCGCAGCGACGGGTCGGCCTCGCAGCGCGCGATCTCGGCCTTGGTGATCTGGCCGTTCGCGATCGGATCGAGCCCCTGCATCATGGTCGCGACTTCGCCATCGGCGATCGCCTGGACTTCGAGCGCATGCAAGCCGCAGAACGTCGCGATCTGGTCGAACGACAACGAGGTATGCTCGACGAGCCACACGGCGGTGGCCTTGGGCATGAGGGGAAGCGGCATGCTTTTTCTTCTCCTAGCGACGCGGGAAGGTCCGGCGGTCGCTGGCTAGCGGGTTCCCGGGACGATCTCTCGTAAAAATGACGATGTCTTGCCTATATAGTCGAGCCGACCGCCCGATGGAAGCGCCGGGACGCAAAGCCGCCCGGCGTTGTCGATAAGGCGGGTCAGACGGTCAAGACGATCTTGCCGATATGGGCCGAGCTTTCCATCAGGCGATGGGCGTCCGCGGCCTGGGCCAGCGGGAACGTGCGGAACATCACCGGCTTGACCGCGCCCGAATGCAACAGCGGCCAGACCCGGGTCAGGAGATCGCGCGCGATCACGGCCTTTTCCTCGACCGAACGCGGGCGGAGCGTCGATCCGGTCAGGGTCAGGCGCTTGCGCATCACCTGGTTCAGATCGACCTCGACGCGGCTGCCGTGCAGGAAGGCGATATTGACGATGATGCCGTCGACGGCCGCCGCCTGGATGTTGCGCTGGACGTAATCGCCCCCGACCATGTCGATGATGATATCGACGCCCTTGCCGCCGGTCAGATCCTTGGTGACCTGGACGAAATCCTGGGTCTTGTAGTCGATGCCCCGTTCGGCGCCCAGGCGCTCGCAGGCCTGGACCTTCTCGGGACCGCCGGCGGTGGCGAAGGCGCGGCCGCCCAGCATCTTGACCAGTTGGATCGCGGTCGTGCCGATGCCGCTGGTACCACCATGGATCAGCACGCTCTTGCCCGGCGCGAAATGGGCCCGATCGACCAGGTTGGTCCAGACCGTGAAGAAGGTCTCGGGGATCGCGGCCGCTTCCTCGAACGACAGGCCGGCCGGGATCGGCAGACACTGCAGTGCCGGGGCCGCGCAATATTCGGCATAGCCCCCGCCGGTCACCAGCGCGCAGACCGGATCGCCGACATTGATGTGATGGGCGCCGAACCCGACGGCCGCGACCGTGCCGGCGATTTCGAGCCCCGGCAGATCCGAGGCGCCCGGCGGCGGGGCGTAGTCGCCCATGCGCTGGAACACGTCCGGCCGATTGACGCCGGCCGCGGCCACCTTGATGACGACCTCGCCCGGGCCCGGCTGCGGCACCGGCCGGGTGACCGGCACCAGGACCTCGGGGCCGCCGGGGGTGGAGATCTCGATCGCGGTCATCGTCTGGGGCAGGGCGGGCATGGCTGGCGCTTTCGTTTCTGTGGGTCGGGCCAGTGTTAGCCGCACGGACCCGCCGGGCGCAAGATGGGGCCGGCCCCGCCGTCACGGAATGGTCACGGGCCCGACGCATGCGCTCCGCTCATGACGTTGATGCTGGTCAGGGTCGCGCCCCCGTCTATCCGCTTGTCTTCTGCCGATTTCGGCGGTAGAAACCGCGCCTTCCGTGACGGGTCTCGGGATCAGCACGGCCGTCTCTTGCTTGACGTGCCGTGGGGTTGACCGCTATAACCCGCCACCCCGTTGACAGTTTCGTTTCATCGAGAGCGCGTTTTCCATGGCCAATCACAAGTCCGCTGAGAAGCGTTACCGCCAGACCCTTCGCCGGACCGAGGTCAATCGTGCCCGCGTCGGCCGTATCCGCACCTTCGTCAAGAAGGTCGAACTGGCGATCGCGGCCGGCAACAAGGACGATGCTACGGCGGCTTTCATCGCGGCCCAGCCGGAGATGGTGCGTGGCGCCCAAAAGGGCGTGCTGCACAAGAATACGGTTGCTCGCAAGCTGTCGCGCATGAACGCGCGGATCGCCGCGCTCTAATTCGACCGCCGCCGACCGACCCCGTCGCTGGGGTCGGGCGTTCCACGGGTTTGCTGCTCGATTGCTCTGCGATCGAAGTATAGACTGCTGTCTGTTCTTGCTTCGATCCGCCCCGCGAAAATAATCGCGCGTTCCGCATTCGATCCCGTTGCCAGCAGCGTCACCCATCGGTAATCTTCATAGGCTATGTCATCCTAGGACATGCAATCGGGCGCGTGAGTGCCTGGGGGCTTGAACTGTCGGTCGACCTGGTTTTACAGTGTCGTCCTGGGGCGCAACTGTAAATTTGCCGTGGAATACTTGTAAAATTTTAGTAATCGTGGGCGGTCGACCAGACGAGGTCGGCGGCTTGGGGTGGTGGGGGGCACATTTCCTTGGAGATGCGGTAGAGCCGGATGTTTGTCGTCCGAGCCTCCCGGATCGCCGTCATGATGATCTTTTGAACGGGCCTTCCGAACGCTTGATTTCGTCAGCGTCCGAGGCGGTCTGCTCATGGCGCGACACTGTCGGTTGGATCACAGCCGCCGGCGGTCGCGTATCGGTAATGTGTCGGTCTGGTGATCAAAATCGGACGCTTCCCAGGATTGGGTTCCAGGACGAAGCCTCGGATTTTGACCACCAGCGACGCGAATGGTGACGAGCAACTTCTCGCCGCCGGCCCGCCGGGCCTGTCGGAGTCTAATTCCCGATGGAACCCGCTTTGGCTCGGCCGGATCGGAAGCAGGGCGTCACCGGCCGCGTCGCGGATTTCAATCTTGCGAGATGGGCTGGGACGGCTGTTGGCTCTAAGCGCGAAAATCAATCTTTATGGACGGACCGCGGCATGGTTCGCGGCGCGCTCGCGGCTTGCCTGCGGGAAGCGGACACAATGACCTTGCCCCTCTCCGCGCTCGAAGGTCCGCTCGCCGCCCAATGGCAGCGCGTGCGCGCTCGTCTGCGCGACGAGTTCGGCGAGGCGGCCTATCGCAGCTGGCTGTCCTCGCTCACGCTCGCCGACATGATCGATGGTGCGGTCCGCATCGAAGTGCCGACGCGCTTCCTGCGTGATTGGGTCGTGGCCCATTATGCCGACCGCATTCGGGCGCTCTGGTCCGGTGAGAACAAGGACGTCGGAACGGTCGAGATCGTGGTCGGCGAGCGCCGGATCGAGACGGTGCCGATCCAAAACCTACGCGACGAGGCCGAGCGCGCGCTGGCGGCTTTGGCCGAGGCCGAGGACCGTCCGGCCGATCATCGCGGCGAAGCGCCGATCCGGGCGGTCGGTGCCACGGTCACGCCGATGATCGAGCCGTCGGACGAGCGCGAGATCTCGGCCCCGCTCGACCAGCGCTTCACGTTCGAGAATTTCGTCGTCGGCAAGCCGAACGAGCTGGCCCATGCGGCCGCCCGCCGCGTCGCCGAATCCGCCGTCTCCGGCAACCGGGCGGCACCGTTCAACCCGCTGTTCCTCTATGGCGGCGTCGGCCTGGGCAAGACCCATCTGATGCATGCCATCGCCTGGCACATCCGCCTGCATGACCCGAGCCGCAAGGTGATTTACCTCTCGGCCGAAAAATTCATGTACCAGTTCATCAAGGCGCTGCGCTTCAAGGACACGATGGCGTTCAAGGAGCAGTTCCGCTCGGTCGACGTGCTGATGATCGACGACGTGCAGTTCATCAGCGGGAAGGATTCGACCCAGGAAGAATTCTTCCACACTTTCAACGCGCTGGTCGATCAGAACCGCCAGGTCATCATCTCCGCCGACAAGTCGCCGTCCGATCTCGAAGGGATCGAGGAGCGGATGAAGTCGCGGCTCGGCTGGGGCCTGGTCGCCGACATTCATCCGACGACCTACGAGCTGCGCCTCGGCATTCTGCAAGCCAAGGCGGAACTCAGGCAGACCCAGATCCCGCCGAAGGTCCTGGAATTCCTGGCGCATAAGATCACGTCGAACGTGCGTGAACTCGAAGGGGCGCTCACCCGCATCACCGCCCACGCCCAACTGGTCGGCCGGTCGATCACGCTGGAGAGCGCCCAGGACGTGCTGCACGATTTGCTGCGCGCGAACGACCGGCGCGTCACGATCGAAGAGATCCAGAAGCGCGTCGCCGAACATTTCAACATCCGCCTGGCCGACATGCATTCGGCCCGCCGTGCCCGCGCCGTCGCCCGGCCGCGCCAGGTCGCGATGTATCTGTGCAAGCAGCTGACGCCGCGTTCGCTGCCCGAGATCGGCCGCAAATTCGGCGGGCGCGACCACACCACCGTCATGCATGCCGTCCGCAAGATCGAGGAACTGCTCGCCGCCGATCGGGCACTGGGCGAGGATATCGATCTGTTGAAGCGGATGCTGGAGACTTAACTCCTCACGGTCATTCCCGCGCAGGCGGGAATCCAGCAAGAGCCGCGTCTGCGGCGACATAGGTTTCTGTTTCCGCGCTGCCGCGCGTAAGGGCTGGATTCCCGCTTTCGCGGGAATGACGGTTAAGCGAGCCCCAGCATCAGATCCATATTCTGCACCGCCGCACCCGACGCCCCCTTGCCGAGGTTGTCGAGGCGCGCCACCAGCGTCGCCTGGCCGTGCGCCGGATGGGCGAACACGAACAGTTCCAGCATGTCGCTGCCGTTCAGCGCTTCGGGATCGAGATGGGCGAGGCTGGTCTTGCTCGACAGCTCCAGCGGCATGACCCGCACCAGCTTCTGGCCCTGGTAATAGTCGGCGAGAATGCCGTGCAGATCCGCGCCCGAGACCGGGCGGGCGAGGGCCCGCAGATGCAGCGGGAGGGCGACCAGCATGCCCTGGCGCCAATTGCCGACCGACGGCAGGAAGATCGGCCGATGGGCGAGACGCCCATGCACCTGCAGTTCCGGCACATGCTTATGTTCGAGATTGAGCCCGTAATAGCGCAGCGGGCTGGCATCGGCGGCCTTGGGCTCGCTCTCGTAGCTCTCGATCAGCTTCTTGCCGCCGCCGGAGTAGCCCGAGGTGGCATGGACCGAGACCGGATAGTCGGGGCCGAGCACGCCCGCCTCGACCAGCGGACGGATGAGCGCGATGCCGCCGGTCGGATAGCAGCCGGGATTGCTGACGCGCCGGGCGGCGGCGATCTTGTCGGCATGGCCGGGCGCCATCTCGGCGAAGCCATAGACCCAGTCCGGATCGACGCGATAGGCGGTCGAGGCGTCGAGCAGGCGCGTGCGCCCGCCGGCGGCCATGGATGCGGCTTCGCGCGACGCATCGTCGGGCAGGCACAGGATGGCCAGATCGACCTCGTTCAGCGCCCGGCGCCGCGCTTCGGGATCCTTACGCGAATCGGTCGGCAGGCTGACGATCTCGATATCCGCGCGGCTGGCCAGGCGACGACGGATTTCGAGTCCCGTGGTGCCCGCTTCGCCATCGATGAATACCGTCGGTCGTCTGGTCATTGGCCCGGTCCCGAAATCGAGGATTTGCCTAGAGCGATATCCGGTCACGAGTGATCGGATATCGCTCAGAAGTTATTGATCTGAGCGCATTCTTTCCGTTCGGATGAGCTCGTCCGAACGGAAAGCGCTCCGGAGTTGGAGCATAGGCCCCAACCGTGACGCCTATATTATCAAGGCTGCGCGCCCGCACCAGATCCCCCACCGCAACCAAGCCGTGATCTGGACGCCGGTCGGCGGGGCCTTCCTTCGCGTCCGCAATACGCAATCCGTGCGTCGGTCCGAAAAACTGTGCTATACGATCCGTCCGTGGGGAAGGGCCGGGAAGGGTCGGACTCGACGGGTCGGTCCGGTCGCTGGTCCGTCTGTTGTAACCTTGCCAATCGAGCGCCCCTTGGTACGATTCCAGACACCATGAAGATCACCATTGAACGCGCGGCGCTGCTGCGCGCCCTCGGCCACGTCCAGAGCGTCGTCGAGCGCAGAAACACCATTCCCATCCTGTCGAACGTGCTGCTGCGCGCCGAGAGCGGCCGCCTCAGCCTGTCGGCCACCGACATGGATCTCGAGGTGGTCGAGGTCGTGCCGGCCCAGGTCGTGCGCGAGGGCAAGACCACGGCACCGGCCCATACGCTGTACGACATCGTGCGCAAGCTGAAGGACGGTGCCCAGGTCGAGCTCGACGCGAGCGGCGATCGCGGCGCGCTGACGTTGCGCTCCGGGCGCTCGACCTTCACGCTCGCCTGCCTGCCGGCCGAGGATTACCCGGTCATGTCGGGCGGCCCGCTGGCGCACGAGTTCCTGCTCGCGGCCAATGATCTGAAGGGTCTGATCGACCGGACCCGCTTCGCGATCTCGACCGAAGAGACGCGCTACTATCTGAACGGCATCTATCTGCATGCGGCGTTGAGTGCCGAGGTCGACGTGCTGCGCGCGGTCGCGACCGATGGCCATCGCCTGGCCCGGGTCGACGTGCCGCTGCCCGAGGGTGCCAAGGGCATGCCCGGCGTGATCGTGCCGCGCAAGACGGTGATGGAACTGCGCAAGCTGCTGGACGAGACCGATCAGGCCGTGCGCATCGAGCTCAGCGAGACCAAGATCCGCTTCGATTTCGGCGACGGCGTGCTGACTTCCAAGCTGATCGACGGCACCTTCCCGGACTATGACCGGGTCATTCCGGCCGGCAACGACAAGATCCTGGAAGTGGCGACCAAGCTGTTCGCCGAGGCGGTCGATCGCGTGTCGACCATTTCGACCGAGAAGAGCCGGGCGGTGAAGCTGGCGCTCGACCATGGCAGCCTGGTGCTGTCGGCGACCAGTCCCGAGAACGGCACGGCGTCGGAAGAGATCGAGGTCGGTTACCAGCACGGGCCGATCGAGATCGGTTTCAATTCGCGCTACCTGCTGGATATCACCCAGCAGATCGAAGGCGAGGATGCCCAATTCGTCATGGCCGATGCGGCCTCGCCGACCATCCTGCGCGACGCGCGCGATCATTCGGCGCTCTATGTGCTGATGCCGATGCGCGTCTGAGCGTTCTGACGCGAACAGGTTCGAGACAATCGAGGGGGCCATCCGACCGGGTGGCCCCCTCGATCCATTTTGGCGAACTCAGTCCAGCTCGATGCGCCGGACATCCCCCAGAATGAAGATGTAGGACAGCGCGCCGAGCAGGGCGACGCCGCCGACGAACAGCAGCGCATCGACGAAGGAGCCGGTCGTGCTGACGATGAAGCCGATCACCAGCGGCGTGACGATACCGGCGAGGTTGGAGGCGAAATTGAACAGGCCGCCGGTCAGGCCCATCAGCTTGCGGGGCGCGATGTCGGAAATCAGCGTCCAGCCCAGCCCGACCATGCCCTGTCCGAAGAAGGCGATCGACAGGACGGCAATGACCTCGGCGTCGCTCTCGACATAGTTCGCGATGATGATGCAGGAGGCGAGCAGCAGCCCGCCGATGATCGGCAGCTTGCGCGCCAGATTGGCCGAGCCGGTCAGGGTCAGGAGCTTGTCCGAGACGATGCCGCCCGAAATCACGCCGACCGCCGCGGCGATGAACGGCATGACCGCGAAGAAGCCGACCTTGACCCAGGCCATGTGCCGCTCGGTCGCGAGATATGTCGGGAACCAGGTCAGGAAGAACACCAGCGTCGAGTTGCCGGCGAACTGGCCGATGCTGGCGCCCCAGATCTGCCGATAGGACAGCAGCCGGCCGACGTTCGCCCAGGAGAACGGGACTTTCTCGACCATATCCCGGGCGAAGCCGCCGCCGGCGGAGATATGATCCAGTTCCGCCTGGTTGACCGACCGGCTGTCCGCCGGCTCGCGATAGCACAGCCACCAGACGAGGCCGAAGGCGATGCCGGCGACGCCGACCACGATGAACAGCGCGTGCCAGCTCCATTGGTTCATGATCCAGAACAGGACCGGGCTGAACAGGGCCAGACCGATATATTCGCCGACGGTGTAGATGCCGGTCGCCCGTGCGCGTTCGGACTGCGGGAACCAGGTGCCGACGACCCGGCTGTTGGTCGGAAAGCACGGCGCCTCGGACACGCCCAGCCCGAAGCGGAAGAACAGCAGCGAATAGAGCCCGGTCGCGAGCGCCTGCAGCAGCGTGAACAGCGACCAGAAGGTGATCGCCAGGAAATAGGTCAGCTTCGAGCCGAACCGGTCGAGAAACACGCCGCCCGGGATCTGGGCGACCGCATAGGTCCAGGAAAAGGCCGAGAACACCAAGCCCATGACCGCGGCATCCAGGCCCAGATCCTTGGTCAGCGTCGGGGCGGCGATGCCGAGCACCGTCCGGTCGAGATAGTTGATCATCGTGCCCACGGCGAGCAGGGCCAGAATGCCGAAACGCACACGGGTGCGCGTGCGGCTCTGCGGGACGGCTTCGGGCGGTGCGGCCGCTATGGTTTCGTTGCTCATGGTTCCCTCCCTTGAAGGTTCGTTTTGCCCCGAGCCTGTTTCGATTACACGTAATCGAAACAGGCTCGGATGTTATTGATCTGGCGCGATTTCCTGTCGTTCGGATGAGGCCATCCGAACGGAAAGCGCGCTTGGTTCAATGGTGCCAGATCATTTGGCCTCGTCGATCAAGCGGGCGAGGCGCTGCAGGGCCAGCGGGTAGCCCTGGGTGCCGAAGCCGGCGATCACGCCGGAGGCGACCAGCGAGACATAGGAATGGTGGCGGAAAGCCTCGCGCTTATGCACGTTCGAGATATGCACCTCGATGATCGGGAACTCGCAGGTGTTGAGCGCGTCCAGGATCGCGACCGAGGTATGAGTGAAGGCGGCCGGATTGATGACGATGCCGGCGGCGGTCTCGCGCGCCTCATGGATCCAGTCGATCAATTGGAATTCGGCGTTGCTCTGGTGTAATTCGAGCTCGAGCGCCAGGTCGCGGGCGGTTTTCCGGCATTCCGCCTCGACGTCGGCCAGGGTTTCATAGCCGTAGATCGCCGGCTGACGCTTGCCGAGCAGGTTCAGATTGGGTCCGTTCAGGACATAGACGAGACGGTTCATGCGGATCCTCCCTTGGTTCGTGAGGCGGCGGGTTTCCCGCTCGCGGGTTGTTGGCCGGCTGGCTATTGGCCGGCTTGGCGATAGCCTTCCAGCAGACGCCGGGTCGCGCCGAAGATCAGCCGCGCTCGTGCTTCGGGCGGCAGGTCGCCGGTCATCGGCACCTCGACCGACAGGACGGTCCCGTCCGGCAAGGCCCCCAGCAGGTCATGGAGCGGCAGGGCACCGTCGCCGGGCGGCAGCCGACCCGCGCGCGCCTCCCGGATGATCGCGTCCGTGCTCGTCGGGCGGACGGCCGGTGCGTCGCAGAGCTGCGCGCTCCGGATCAGTCCCGGCGGCATGGCCAGCACATCGGCCGGGGTTCCGCCGGTGCGCGACAGGTGCAGCGCATCGACCAGCACGCCGCCGTTGGGCCGGTCCGCGGCGATCACGACAGTCGCGGCGTCGGCCAAGCTCGCGACCCGGCGCCACGCCATGCATTCCAGATCGACGCCCATGCCGAAACCGGCGGCGAGGTCGCACAGTGCCGCGAAATTCGCGATCAGGCGCGCCCGGTCCGGATCGTCGCCGCAGACGCTGAGCCGCTTGGCGCCCAGCAGTGCGGCGGTTTCCAGAACCGGCACCAGACGGGCGGGGACGAAATCCGCATCGATCGCGACGAATTCGATGTCATAGACCCGGATGCCATCGCCCTCGATCCGCCGCCGCATCTCGCGCATCAACTCGCCGCCGGGAGCGATCGCGTAGCAGGGCGACCCCGGAAATGCGGGATGCAGGCGCAGGCCGACCGACGCATAGCCGATCCTGGCCGCCAGCCGCAGCAGCTCGATCGGCGGCAGCTCCAGCACGGTGAAATGGGCGAGGCCCAGCGGCTGATCGGCGGCGATCCTCATGCCGGCATCCGTTCCGACAGATGAGTGCGCAGGTTCAGCCCGGTGCGCTGGATATGGTCGCGCAGGCGCCCGCAGGCGAAATCAACGTCGCGGGCGACTGCGCCCTCGGCGATCTCGCTATGCTCGGCCCCGACATTCCGATCGCCCGGCCGGGTCTGCAGGAAGATCCGCCGATAGCGGTCGTTGAGGTTATGCAGCACACGGCAGAAGCTCAGCAGTTGCGGCATGCCGCAGCCGGCGATGAGCGTCAGGTGAAAATCGCTGTGCGCCGCCTCCCATTGTTCGAAGCTTTCCGGCCGGGCAGCGTCGCGGAAGGTCCGGTTCAGACGATGCAACGCCCGGATCACGTCACCCTCCCAGGATAGGTTGCCCGCGGCGATGGCGTTGCGCAGCGCCAGACATTCGAACTCGGTCCGCAATTGCGTGATCTCGGCCAGATTGGCGAGCGATACGGGCGCGACCCGATAGCCCCGGTTATCCACGAATTCGACCAGCCCATCGGCGATCAGTCGGGCCAGCGCTTCCCGGAGCGGGCTCAGGCTGACCTCGAACAATTCCCGGGTCCGGTCCAGATTGATCTTGCTGCCGGGCTGAAGCGCCCCGGTCAGGATTGCTTCCCGCAGGCGATCGACTAGGCGGCTGGCTAGGGTATTTTTCGCATCGTCCAGGTTACCGGCGAACACTGGCTCCTCCAAAATAATCGATTATTTATCCACCTGATTGGCGGATTAGTCAACATGACGGTCGATAAAATCGATGATTGACAGATAATCGATTATTCGGGATTCTCGGGACGGGAGGAAACGCCGATGATCATCCAGCGTCAGCAGGACGTGACGGACGCGGTTCTGGCGGTCATGGAGCGGACGGGGGATGCCCGCCTGCGCCAGATCATGCTGTCGCTGATCCGCCATCTGCACGGCTTCGTGCGCGACGTAAGCCTGACCGAGGCGGAGTTTCGCGAGGCGACCGCGATCCTGAACGAGATGGGCAGGCTTACCAGCGATACCCATAACGAGATGGTGCTGATGGCGGGTTCGCTCGGCGTCTCGTCGCTGGTCTGCCTCATGAACAATGGCGACAATGGGGCCAGCGAAACCTCGCAATCCCTGCTAGGGCCTTTCTGGCGTCTTAACTCGCCGCGGGTCGAGAACGGCGGCACCATCGTGCGTTCCGACACGCCCGGTCCGGCGCTGTTCGCGACCATGCGGGTCGTAGACCAGGCGGGGCGGCCGATCGCGGGCGCCGAGGTCGATGTCTGGCATTCCTCGCCGGTCGGGCTCTATGAAAACCAGGACCCGGACCAGGCCGACATGAACCTGCGCGGCAAGTTCACGACCGATGCCGACGGCCGGTTCTGGTTCCGCTCGGTCAAGCCCCTGGGTTATCCGATTCCGACCCACGGGGTCGTCGGCCGGCTGCTGGCCGCCCAGGACCGCCATCCCTTCAGGCCGGCCCATGTCCATGCCCTGGTGTTCAAGCCGGGGTTCAAGGTGCTGACCTCCCAGGTCTATGCCGACGACGATCCGAACCTGGAAACGGATGTGCAGTTCGGCGTGACCCGCGCGCTGGTCGGCCGGTTCGAGCGGCATGACGGGCCGCATCCGGACCACCCCGGCGTGGGCGTGCCCTGGTACACGCTCGATTACGTCTTCACGCTGGAACCCGGCGAAGCCCGGCTGCCCCGACCCCCGATAAAATAGCCCACCGATTAAGGAGGAGTGTTCTCATGCTGACCGACGAGGAGCGCCGCCGCGGCGCCGCCGACCTGACGCGGGCCGAGACCGAGCGTGTCGCCATTCCGCAGCTGAGCCGGACCTTTCCCCATATCGAGATCGCCGACGCCTATGCGATCCAGCGGCTGTGGGCGGAGGGCCGCATGGCCAAGGGCGCGCGCCAGATCGGCCACAAGATCGGCCTGACCTCGCGCGCCATGCAGATGGCGTCGAAAATGACCGAGCCGGACTACGGCCATCTGCTCGACGACATGCTCTATAACGACGGCGCCCAGATCCGGGCCGATCGCTTCCTCGCCCCCCGGCTCGAGGTCGAGCTGGCCTTCGTCATGGGCGAGAAGCTCAAGGGCTCGGGCACCCGGATCTACGACGTCATGCGCGCGACCGAATTCGTCGTTCCGGCGCTCGAGATCATTGACTATCGGACCGAGGTGCCGCGCGCCATCACCGACACGATTGCCGACAATGCGGCGTCCGGCGGCATGGTCGTCGGCGGCCGGACCATCCGGCCGATGGATGTCGATATCCGCTGGGTGGGTGCCACCCTGTCGAAGAACGGCATCATCGAGGAATCCGGCGTTTCGGCCGCCATCATGGGCCATCCCGCTGCCGGCATCGCCTGGCTGGTCAACAAGCTGGCGGACCAGGATATCGGGCTCGAGCGCGGCCAGATCGTGCTGGCCGGCTCCTTCACCCGCCCGGTCTCGGTCGCGGCCGGCGACGTCATTCACGCCGACTACGGCCCGCTGGGTGCCATCGGCGTGTCGTTCGTCTAGAGCCTGATCCGATCAAACCGATCCGGTTTGATCGGTGAATCAGTCTCTAAATATTCGGTTTAGAGTGCGATTCAAATATGAGGCCGAGCAGGCCTCATATCATCGCGCTTGTCTTATGACAATCCCGGCTCATTCGACGCAGAATGAGCCGCCGCCGGGGCGTTGCAACGCCGGCGGGAGGGGACGGGTCGACATTGCGCTGGCCGTGATGGGCCGAATTAGAGTGTGACCGCCCCTCTCTTTTCCTTGTGGCCTGCACGGATACCCGGGTGTGACGCCCCGGATGACAAGCAAAGGA
>JAQGIC010000129.1 GCA_028288725.1 Rhodospirillales bacterium | reverse complement strand
GTCTGGTCGGCGAAAACGGCCTCTACGCACGGCTGGCGGCTTTGCAATTCGGCGAACCGAGCATCGCCGCGCAATAGCCCTCCTTCGTCATTCCCGCGAAGGCGCTAGGCTATGTACATATCTGTTTTTGTCTTTTGAAATCAGCAGGTTAGCCTAACACTCCGTCAAGCCCACGGCTGTCCGGTTTAATTCTTCCGTCATCCCGCGCAGGCGGGAATCCAGGGCCATGCGCGAGATCGACTGTCGATCTCGCGGGATTTTCCGTCGCGGAGAGAACCTTTGCGGCTCCCCTGGATTCCCGCCTGCGCGGGAATGACGGTGAAAAATGCGACGCATCGTTCCTGTCTCGGACGTTCTTTGGCTAACGCGGGCTCAGGCGACGCCGGGCCAAAATACCGAGCGGCAAAATCTTAAACCGGACAGCCGTGGGTCAAGCCCGGCCATGACGATGTAAAAGACTAACCATCTGAAATAAAACAGAAAGATATGTACATAGCCTAGCGCCTGCGCGGGAATGACGACAGAGCTTTAGTACACCGGCTTGCGCTTCTCGGCGAAGGCCTTCAGACCCTCGGCAAGTTCGTCCGAACGGATGCTCGCCCGATAGGCGGCCTCGGCCGCGGCCCGGTCGAGCGTGCCGCGGGCGATGGCGTTCAGACTGTGCTTCATGCCGCGAATCGCGACCGGTGCGTTCCCGGCCAGGATGCCGGCAATCTCGTCGATCGCGGCGGCGAGCTGGTCGGGCTCGACCAAGCGGTCGAGATAGCCGATCGCGAGCAGATTCGGGGCATCGACCGGTTCGGCCAGCAGGAACAACCGCTTGGCGGCCGTAAGGCCCAGGCGGGTTACCGCGCGCTCGAGCCCGCTCGGGTAATATTGGATGCCCAGGCGCCCGGCCGGCATGACCAGCTTCATGGCCGTCACCCCGATCCGGAAATCGCAGGCGAGCGCCAGATCGGTCGCACCGCCATAGACGCTGCCCTGCAGCGCCGCGACCGTCGGCAGCGGGAAGGCTTCCAGCCGATCCACCACCTGGTGGAAGCCGACACCGCCGGCGCCGGCCGCCAGCGCCTTCAGATCGAAGCCGGAGCAGAAACTGGGCCCGGTGCCGGTCAGCACCAGCACGCGCAGGTCGGTACGGCCGGCCAGATCGTCCAGCAATGCCATCAGCGCGTCGAGATCGGCCGGCTCCAGACGGTTATGCTGCGACGGGCGGTTGAGCCGGATCGTGGCGCGGGTCCCGGCCAGGGTCAGGACCGGCCCGCTCGCCTCGGTCACTGGGCGACCTTGAACGGTTGCGGCTCGGCGGCGCGATAGCCCTCGCGGGCTGGATAGCGCACCTCGATCCGACGGCGGGCATTCTCGACATCTTCGCCATGGACCAGGTAGCGCCGGCCGTTGATCCAGTCGCCATCGGTCGCGGTGGCGCCCTCCAGCCGGACCGGCACCAGCCAGGGCTGATGGCTCATCTGGATGATCTGGTCCAGCACATAGACCAGGCTGGGGATGCGATTGCGCGCGTCGCTCAGCCGTTGGCGCCGCTCTTCGACGGTCGCCATCTGCTCCGACACCTGGTATTCGAGATCGGCGATCGTCTTCTCGTTCTGGGCGATGGCGGCTTCGCTGATGATCGCTTCATTGTGGGCGAAGGCGAATTGCTGGGCCAGAATCTCCGCCGTTTCCGGCACGGAACGCAGCCGGGTCCGCATATTCGCGATCATGATCAGCAGGATCGTCACTGCGATGGCGGTGAACACGATCAGCGTGCCGAACGAACTGCCTTGAGAGAATTCTTCCATCGCCTAGCTATCCCTGCGTCGAATCGACCCGTTCGGCCGGGCGGACCGTGAAGCCGTCGGCGGTCGGAAACCGCGCCAGCGCCGTCGCCATCGCCGACTGCGCGGTCCGGCTGCGGCAGCGCAGCAGCCGCGGGCGCGCCCATAGATCGCGTTCCGGGCCCTTGACGTCGCCCGGTTCGGACCGGCGCCCGCGCGAGACGATGAACTCGAACAAGGGAACCGTCGTATCGCTGCCGCCCAGCTCGAACACCAGCGTATAGACCATTTGGGGCATGGCCTTCAGCTGCATATCGACCTTGCTGATCTCACTGGTGATATCGTCGAGCTTGTTCTTCAGCGTGTGTTTGCGCTGGTCGAGTTCCACGACCTTGACCTTGCCCTCGTTACGGGCTTTGCGCGCCTCGGTGACGGCTTTGCGCGAATCGGTCAGGCTATGGCGATTCTCGAAAGAGCGAATCATCGGGCCCCTGATCGAGGCACAAACCAGGATCCCGATCAGCGCGAAGGACAGGATGGCGATCAGCAGGATCGACATGCGATGGATGTGCTCGCTTATACGGTTGACGAACTATCTCATGACCCAGCCATGGAGCCGGCGTCAATGGGATGGAGCACCGATCTGAACGCGGAGCGGATTTTATGAAGGCTTCGTCGGCTCTGACAATGTCCGCAGAGGGTATCCGCCTGCGGGTTCGGGTCAAGCCCGGTTCGTCGCGCCGGGCGGTGCTGGGGCGCACGGTGCTGCCGGGCGGCGAGACGGCGGTGCTGATCGCCGTTTCGGCCCCGCCGGAGGACGGCAAGGCGAACGCGGCGGTCGCAGCCTTGCTCTCGAAGCTGTGGGGCATGCCCAAGACCAGCATCCGCGTGCGGGTCGGTGCCGCCGGACGTAGCAAGATTCTGGAGGTCGACGGCGATCCGACCGCGCTCGCGGCGCGCCTGGGCGCCTGGCTCGATGCTTTGGCCGACGTCTGACCTTCCGTCCCATCGCGGCCGCTCGCGCCCGGTCACTTCGACGTGAGACCCCTGGTTTCCCCTCGCTTCCGAGCAATCTAGGAGACAGCGTATCGGAACCGGCAGCCCTATGTCGTTCGGGGGAAGATCGATCATGATCCATGACTGTAGAGGACTCGAGGTCACGGCGGCAGACCCGGCTGCGGTCATGGCGTTCGACCGGGCGATCGAGGCGGTGTTCGGTCACCGGGCCGATGCCGGCGCCGCGATTCAGGCGACTCTGGAGGCCGACCCGGATATGGCGCTGTGCTGGATATTGCGCGGTGCGGCCAATCTATTGCTGGCGAAGCAGGAATCCGTTCCGATCGCCGGCGAGGCGCTGGCCCGCGCCGAGCGGAGCCTGATCACGCGCGGCGGTACGGCACGCGAACGCCATTTGGCCGGCGCGCTCCGGGCCTGGGCCGCCGGCAACATGCGGCAGGCGACCGACCGGATCGACGAGGCCTTGGGATCGAACCCGCTCGACGGATTCGCGCTCAAGCTCGGCCATGGGCTCAAATTCATGCTGGGCGACTTGGTCGGCATGCGGCGCAGCCTCGAGCGGGTCCTGCCCCACTGGCGCGCCGACGTCCCCGATTCGGGCTATGTGCTGGGCTGCCACGCGTTCGTGCTGGAGGAATCCGGCGATCTGGTCCAGGCCGAGCGGGTCGGCCGCCAGGCGCTCGACTGGGCGCCGCGCGACGTCTGGGGCGCTCACGCGGTGACCCATGTGTTCGAGATGCAAGGGCGCGCGGCGGATGGGATCGCCTGGCTCGCCTCCCAGGCGGCGCAGCTGCCGGCGGTCAATAATTTCGCTTACCATATGCATTGGCATCGGGCCCTGTTCCATCTGGCGCTGGGCGAGATCGAACCGGTACTGGCGCTCTATGACGGCTCGATCCGCGGAACGCGGACGGACGATTTCCGTGATATGGCGAACGCGGTCTCGCTCTTGTGGCGGCTCGAGGCGCAGGGCGTCGATGTCGGCCGTCGCTGGGACGAATTGGCCGATCTCGCCACCGCGCGCGGCGCCGATCCCTCGCTCGCCTTTGCGCTGGCACACCGGGCATTCGCGCTGGTCGCCGCCCGGCGGCTCGATGTTTTGGCCCGGCTGATCGCGGAACTGGACGTCTGGGTGGTCGACAACGGCACCTGCCAGGCGGGGGTCCTGCGGGTGATCGGCCTGCCGCTGCTGCGCGCCATCCTGGCCGAGGCGGCTGGACATCCGGACCAGGCGGTCGATATCCTGTTTCCGATCCGCCACCGGTTGCAGAGCCTCGGCGGCAGCCACGCCCAGCGCGATCTGTTCCATTGGTTCCTGACCGATGCGGCGATCGCGGCCGGGCGACGGACGGAGGCATTCGAGCTGTTGGCCGACCGAACCGACCGCCACGCCACCACAGACTGGGCAGCCGATCGGCTGACCGGTCTGGCCGCGATCGCCGCGTGATCCAAGGCAGCGGGTGGGCGGCCGCATGGCTGTTGGCGGTAGTCGGCTTCGTTCAGCCTGCCGCCGCCCATCCCGCCGATGATGCCGATCCCTGGCTCAGCCTGACGTCGGGCGGGCTCGAACGGCATGCCCTGCTGCATCTGCCGTCGAATTTGGCTGTCGACGCCCGACGGTTGCCGCTCGTCGTCGTGCTGCATGGTGCCGCCGGCGACGCGCGCTCGACCGCGGACATGACCGGCTTCAGCCCGCTCGCCGACGACGCCCGCTTCATCGTGGCCTATCCCGAAGGCACCAGCATCGGGGTCGACCCGGTGCGCCAGACCTGGAACGCTGGGTTCTGCTGCGGGGCGGCGGTCCGCAACCATGTCGACGATCTGGGTTTCCTCAACGCCCTGATCGACCGTCTGTCGGCCGATTATCGGGTCGATCCGCATCGGATCTACCTTACCGGCCTGTCGAACGGCGCCATGCTGGCCTATCGCTTCGCCGCGCAATATCCGGGTCGGGTCGCGGCGATCGCCCCGGTCGCCGGCGCCATCGGCGGGACGGCGGGCGCCGGTCAGCCACCGATCTCGCTCGAACGACCCGAGCGTCCGGTGCCGGTCCTGATCATCCACGGCATGCTGGACGGCTATGTGCTCTATCGCGGCGGCATCTCGCCCAACACCGGCACGCCCGGCCGTTTCAACGTCTCGGTCGACGACGCGGTCCGCTTCTGGGCGGCAGCCGACGGCTGCGCCGGACATCCGGCACCGAACCCGACGGCGGATGGTCGCGTGATCGTCGAGGAATTCGCCCATTGCCGCGGCCGGGCCGAGGTTCGCCTGGTGGCCTTGACCCAGGGTCCGCACGAATGGCCGCGGGCGATCGCTCAACCGAACGGGATCGACGAGCCGACGGCGATGGTGATCTGGAATTTCTTCCGGGACCACCGACGCTGAATCGCACTCTAAATCATGTGTTTGGAGACTGATTCACCGATCGAACCGAGCCGGTTCGATCGGATCAGGCTCTAGGCCGGTAGCGTCACCGCCACGCGCAAGCCGCCGCCGGGGCGGTTGGTCAGGGCGATATCGCCGCCATGGCCGCGGATGATGGTGCGGGCGACCGACAGGCCAAGGCCGACGCCGCCGGTGTCGCGGTTGCGCGATCCCTCCAGGCGAAAGAACGGCTGGAACACCTGCTCGGCCATTTCGGCCGGAATGCCCGGGCCGTCGTCGTCGATCAGAATGGTGACGAGTTCATTGCTCCGTGCCAACGCAAGGCGCGCGACCCCGCCGTACTTGACCGCATTCTCGGCCAGATTGGTTATGGCGCGGCGCAGGCCGCCGGGGCTGCAGGACACGACGACCGGCTGCTCCGGTTCGTACTGCACCGGATAGCCGCCGTCGCACAGGTCGCTCGCCAGTTGATCGAGCAATTGATCCAGATCCTGCGGCGACCGCGGCTCGCGCACGGCATCGTCGCGGGCGAAGGCCAGGGTGGCGGCGATCATCGCCTCCATCTCGGCGATATCGCCCAGCATCTTGGTGCGCTGGGCATCGTCATCGACGAATTCGGCACGCAGCCGCAGACGGGTCAGCGGCGTGCGCAGATCGTGCGAAATGGCGGCCAGCATCTGGGTACGGTCGTTGACGAAGCGCTTGAGACGTTCCTGCATCCGGTTGAACGCTTTCGCCGCCAGGCGCACCTCGCGCGGGCCGCTCTCCGGCAACAACGGCGCATCGACCGAACGGCCGACCGCGTCCGCGGCCGCCGAGAATTGGCTGAGATTGCGCGCGGCACTGCGGGCGAACCACAGCGAACAGAGGACGACGACCAGACCGAAACCGCCAAATCGCGTCAACAGCCGGATCCAGGCGAAGGCCGGCGGCGGCCCATGCAGCGTGATTTCGGCCCAACAGCCGTTGATCAGCTGCACGCCGATATGGCCATAGGCATCGGGACCGCGCCCCCCGCCGCGGAAGCCGTACGGCTCGTCGCCGGACCCGAAGCCCGGGCCATGCGGCCCGCCGGGTTCACGGGGGCGGACACCATCGGGCGGAGGACCGGCCGAGGGGCCATGGTCCTGCTGTCCGCCGAACCCTTCCGGCGGCGGCCCGTCCTCGCCACGCGACGCGCCCCGGGTGGACAGGACTACGACCGGGTGATCGGACGACAGAT
Source organism: Rhodospirillales bacterium (assembly GCA_028288725.1). Taxonomy (GTDB): domain Bacteria; phylum Pseudomonadota; class Alphaproteobacteria; order ATCC43930; family CGMCC-115725; genus Aliidongia. The sequence continues at coordinate 48,953 of JAQGIC010000129.1, read as the reverse complement.
AGTCGGCCAAATGGAGCTTCAGATAGAGCGACATCTCGTTGACCGCCCGACCTGGACGAAGGTCCCGGGCGGTGAACCGTGACGACACGCCCGGGATGCCGGCGTCGGACGGCATCGCCGACTGCCGCACCGTGTAGGTCATGAATTCGTTGGAATACTTCGGTCCGGCGGCGACGCATTCCTGGGGCGTCGTCGCGTCGAGCTGCTTGATCACGCCGGCAACCCGCTCCGGCAGGCGCTGGACGCCCAGGTCGAACGCCTCGATCTCGAGGTTGAACAGTCCGAAGGCGACGGCCTGGATCAGCACCAGATTGACCAGCAGGATCAGGGCGACGCGGGCGAACAGGCTGTTCACATGGAAGCGGGGCAGACGCATCAATCCTGACCGGTGATCAGGACCGAGGGCGTGAACATATAGCCACCGCTGCGCACCGTCTTGATCAGTTGCGGATCCTTGGGGTTCTGTTCGATCTTGCGCCTGAGGCGCATCACCTGAATATCGACGCTGCGGTCATACAGCACGGCGGCCCGGCCCCGCGCCAGATCGAGCAGCTGGTCGCGCGTCAGCACCCGCTGCGGCCGCTCGGCGAAGGCCTGCAGCAGATCGAACTCGCCGCTCGACAGAATGACGATCTCGCCCTCGCTGTTTTTCAGCTCGCGCTTGGCGATGTCGAGCCGCCAGCCTTCGAAATTCAGCACGCGTCCGCTGGAGCCGGCCTCGGCGACGGGCGTCGGCAGGGCGCCGACCCGGCGCAGGACGGCGCGAACCCGGGCGAGGAGTTCCCGGGGGTTGAAGGGCTTCGCCAGATAGTCGTCGGCGCCCATCTCCAGGCCCAGGATTCGATCGATCTCCTCGCCCATGGCGGTCAGCATGATGACAGGAATGGATCCCTGGGCGCGCAACTTGCGGCACAGGCTGAGCCCGTCCTCGCCCGGCAGCATCAGGTCGAGCACGATGAGGTCGATCCGACCGACCTCGAGCACGCGCATCATCTCCGCCCCGTCGCGGGCGGTCGAAACACGCAAGGAGTGGCGGGACAGGAATTGCGAGACGAGGGAGCAGATCTCGCGGTCGTCATCGACGACCAGGATGTGGGGCGTGCGTTCCATGAACGGACCGTAGCATAGGATACCGCATCGCTGTCGCGGACCATCGGGTAACGGCCGATGACCCGCGCCGGACTGTGAAACCAATTGTTACAAAAAGGCCGCTCGACGTCATGCTGCCGATATTTGAGGAGACTAAAACATGAACCCAAGCCCGGCGTTACCGGGCGCCAGGAGGTTCAAATGGCATCGAACAGGAAATTGGGTGGCCGCGCGTTCAAAGTGGCGATGGCGGCGACCCTCGCGGTCGGCCTCGGTCTGGCCGCCCGGGCTTACGCGCAGCAGCATCCGGGGATGGGCCAACATGGCGGCCCGGGGGGCCGTTTCGCCGAGAGGTGCGAGACGATGGAGGCTCATCAGGCCGGCATGCTCGCCTTCGCCGAGGTCCGCCTCGGCATCACCGACGCCGAGCGTCCGGCCTGGACCAAGTTCGCCGCGACGGTCAAGGCGTCCTCGGCACCGATGAAGCAGCTCTGCGCCACCACCGTCGGCCAGCCCGCGCCCAAGACGCTGCCGGACCATCTGCACCGCATGGAAGCCATGGAAACCGCGCGGCTGGAGCAGCTCCGTCAGGTCACGCCGGCGGTCGAAGAGCTCTATGGCACGTTGAGCGCGAAACAGAAGGAAATGGCCGACCATCTGGTCGAGCATATGATGCGTCACGGCCCCGGGCCGGGCATGCATCATCCGCCGATGCCGGGCGACGATGGCGCCCCCGCGGCAAAGGCACCGAACTGATCATGATGTATGTCGTCCGGGCGACCGCCGTACTGGCGGTCGTCTGGTCTGCCGTCGCGATCGGCGGTGCGATCGATCCCTCGTTCTTCGCCTGGACCGGCCGCCTCGTCCTCGCGGTCGGCGGCATCCGCATCTGACCATCGGTCAGAGTGCGGGTCGGCCGCGTTCGGCGATGGCGCGCAGGTCGACGCCTTGCGGCAAGGTCCCGAAAGCCCCGCTCTGGGCCCCGGCCAGCCGGGACGCGCAGAAGCCATCGGCTACCGCCGCGTCGGAGAAGCGGACGAGCAGGGCCCCCTGCAGCGCCAGCACCAGGCGTTCGACCAGTCGGCGCGCCTGGCTTTCCTGAAAACCGTCGCGGGCGATCTCGTCGGTCAGCGCCGCGACATGGGCGTCCAAGCGGCGATCGGCGCCGCGCGCCGCCTTGATTTCGGCGAGCGCCACGTCGAGCGCCTCCGGCGTCTTGGCCAGCGCGCGCAGCACGTCGAGGCACATGACATTGCCGGATCCTTCCCAGATCGAATTCAGCGGCAGTTCCCGATAGAGCCGGGCCATGATCGCCTCTTCGACATAGCCGTTGCCGCCGAGCACCTCCATCGCCTCGGCGCCGAGCGCCGGCCCGCGCTTGCAGATCCAGTATTTGGTAGCGGGTGTCAGCATGCGGCGGAACGCGGTTTCGGCCGCGTCGTCCTGTCGGTCGTAGGCGCGGGCCAGACGCAGCACCAGCGCCGTCGCAGCCTCGCTCTCGATGGCGAGGTCGGCCAGCACGTTGGTCATCAGCGGCTGATCGATCAGCCGCTTCTGAAACGCGCTGCGATGGGCCGCGTGATGGCCGGCCTGGGCCACGGCCTGGCGCATCAGGCCGGTGGAGCCCAGGGCGCAATCGAGCCGCGTGTAATTGCCCATCTCGATGATGGTCGGCACGCCGCGGCCTTCCTCGCCGACCAGCCAGGCGGCGGCGCCATGGAATTCGACCTCGCTCGACGCATTCGACTTGTTGCCGAGCTTGTCCTTCAGCCGCTGGACATGGATCGCGTTGCGGCTGCCGTCGGGCAGGAAGCGCGGCAGGAAGAAGCAGCTCAGGCCCCCCGGCGCCTGGGCCAGCACCAGGAACGCGTCGCACATGGGCGCTGAGAAGAACCATTTATGGCCGTCGAGCCGAAAGGCGCCCGCGCCCCCCTGCGGCACCGCCCGGGTCAGGTTGGCGCGCAGGTCGGAACCGCCCTGCTTCTCGGTCATGCCCATGCCCATCAGCACGCCGGTCTTCTGGGATGCCGGGATCAGGCGCTTGTCATACTGGCGCGAATAGAGCCGGGGCAGCCATTCGGCGGCGAGATCCGGCGCCTTCTTCAGCGCGGGCACGACGCCATAGGTCATCGTGGTCGGGCACTGCACGCCCGCCTCGATCTGCACCATCATGATGACGCCGGCGGCGCGGGCGACATGGGCGCCCGGCCGGGGCTCGGCCCAGGGTCGGGTATGCAGCCCTTCGCCGATCGCCAGCCCCATCAGCTCGTGCCAGGCCGGGTGGAACTCGACCTCGTCGATGCGCCGGCCGTAGCGATCGAACAGGCGCGGCACCGGCGGATAGGCATTGGCGAGCCGTCCGGCCTCGATCGTCTCGGCGCGGCCGAGCTTGCGGCCAAAAGTGCCGAGTTCGTCCAGCGCCCACGCGCCGCCTTCGCGCACGACGGCTTCCTTCAGCGCCAGATCGGTCCCGAACAGGTCGTAATCGACGAGCGGCGGCGGCTGGTTCAGCACCTCATGGGGCTCGAACGGGGCGGCGGCCATGGTCATCGCGTTCTCTCCTCCGGCTCGGCACTCTCGGGGTCGTGACCCATGGCCCGGTTGACGCGGGCTCTTCAGGGTCGGACAGTGCGCCGTCGCCAGCATACAGGATCATCATGAGCGCGCACGAGACCAAGGTAGCCGATCAGATTGCGGCAACGCTTCAGGCCTATGGCGGCCAGTTCGCCGTCGGTATTCCCGGCAACGACGTACTGGAGACGATCCGGGCCTGCACCGACCGCGATATCCGCTTCGTGCTGGCCAAGAGCGAGCCGTCGGCCGCCTTCATCGCCGACGCGATCTGGCAGGTGACCGAGCGGCCGGTGGCGCTGATTCCGGCGCTCGGGCCCGGCCTCGCCAATGCGATTTCCGGTCTGGCCGGCGCCCTGATGGAGCGCACGGCCCTCCTGGTGCTGACCGGTGAGGTCGCGACGGGACAGGCCGATATCTACACCCACCAGGTGTTCGACCATGTGGCGTTGGCCAAGCCGGTCGTGAAATACGCCGCCGACCTCAATGGCGCCCGCGCCGCCCAGCAGACGGCGAAGGCGCTCGATGTGGCGCTGGCCTATCCGGCCGGGCCGGCCATGCTGAATATTCCGGCCGACGTCAATCGTCAGGCCGCGAAGCCGGTCGCGATTCCGACCCCACCGAAACGCCCCCGCGTCGGGCTTGCCGCCGGGGAGGCCGAACGTCTCCTGGCGATGATCGAGCAGGCGGCCCGCCCGCTGGTGCTGATCGGCCGCGGCGCCCTGATCGGCGGCGTCCCCGCGGCGCTGCAGCACTTCGTCGAGGCGCACAAGGTCCCGTTCTTCGCTTCCTACAAGGCGAAGGGCACCGTGTCGGACAAGCATCCGCTGTCGCTGGGCGCGATCGGCCTCAGCCCGGTCGTCGATGCGGTCAACCTGCGCCAGGTCGAGGCGGCCGACCTGCTGGTCCTGGTCGGGTTCGACCCGATCGAGCTGCGCGATGCCTGGCTCGACGCCTGGCCGGCGAGCCAGGCCGTGATCTCGCTCGATTGGGGGCCGCTCGACCATCGGGTGTTTCCGGCCGGCGAGGAGGCGTTCGGCGACCTGCCGACCCTGTTGGCGCAATTGACGCCGGCCCTGCCGCAAACCAAGCCGGGCCTGATCGAAGCCGTGGCGATCCACCGGGCCGAGCTGGCCGAGATCATCCGGCCGCGCAATCCGGCCGGGGCCATCAGTCCGGCCGGCCTGTTCAAGGCGGTCAGCGACCGGATCACGCCCGATTGGCTGCTGACCGTCGATGTCGGCGCCCATCGCATCCTGGCGAGCCATGTCGTCGATTGCATCGTGCCGGGCCAGATGCTGCAATCGAACGGGCTGTGCTGCATGGGTTACGCGGTGCCGGCGGCGATCGGCGCGCAACTGGCGCGGCCGGACAAGACCGTGGTGGCGCTGGTCGGCGACGGCTGCATGCTGATGAGCCTGGGCGATCTGGCGCTCGCCGCCGAACTGGACCTGCCGCTGGTCGTCGTGGTGTTGAACGACGATGCGCTCAGCCTGATCAAGCTGAAGCAATCCAAGATGCAGATGGCACCGCAGGCGGTCGATTTCCGCTCGCCGCGCTTCGCCGATATCGCGCGCGGCATGGGCGGCGAGGGCGTGCGGGTCGACAGCCTCGCCGCGTTCGAGGCCGCGTTCGAGCGCGCGGTCGCCAGCCGCCGCTTCACGGTGATCGATGCGGTGGTCGATCCGGCGGAATATCTGGAGCAGATGTAAAACGCGAACCCGCGGAGCGACCATCGCGCGCTTCCGCCGCGTCCGGTTCTGGGGCATGCTCCGCGCAACCACGAATAGGGAGAGGGTGCCAGAATGGCCGAAACGCGGCAGAGAACCGGTGGCGAGATTCTCGTCGATCAGCTCAAGATCCACGGGGTCGATCTGGCCTTCGGCGTGCCGGGCGAAAGTTACCTGGCCGTGCTCGACGCGCTGCATGACGCGCAGGATCAGATCAAGTTCGTCATCTGCCGCCATGAAGCGGGTGCCGCAAACATGGCCGAGGCCTACGGAAAGCTGACCGGCAGGCCGGGCATCTGCATGGTGACGCGCGGACCGGGTGCCTCCCATGCCGCGATCGGCCTGCATACGGCCTTCCAGGATTCCTCGCCGATGATCCTGCTGATCGGGCAGGTCGGCCGCGACATGCGCGAGCGCGAGGCGTTCCAGGAGGTCGACTACCGCCGCATGTTCGGCCAGATGGCGAAATGGGTCGCCGAGATAGACGATGCCGAGCGCATTCCGGAATTCCTGAACCATGCGTTCGCGCTGGCGACCTCCGGCCGGCCGGGGCCGGTCGTGCTGGCGCTGCCCGAGGATATGCTGACCTCGCTCGCGTCCACCGCCGACGCCAGGCCCTACAAGCCGGTACAGGCCCATCCGGGGCCGGCCGACATGACGGAATTCCGTGATCGCCTGGCCAAAGCCGAGCGTCCGCTGCTGATCGTCGGCGGCGGCACCTGGAACGCCGAGGCCAAGCGCGATATCGAGGCGTTCGCCATGGCCTGGAAGCTGCCGACCGCCGTCAGCTTCCGCTGCCAGGACTATGTCGACAACAATCTGCCGATCTATGCCGGCGACGTCGGCATCGGCATCAACCCGAAGCTCGCCGAGCGGGTGCGCAACGCCGATCTGCTGATCGCCTGCGGCCCTCGCCTGGGCGAGATGACCACGTCCGGCTATACGCTGATCGACGTTCCGGTACCGAAACAAACCCTGATCCATATCCATCCGGGTGCCGAGGAGCTGAACCGGGTTTATCAACCGACCCTGGCGATCAATGCCGGCTTGGCGAATTTCGCCGCGGCCGCCGCCCAGCTCATGCCGCCGGCGACGATTGCCTGGGGCGATGCCGCCGCGGTGGCGCATGCGGATTATCTGGGGAACCAGAAATCGCCGCCGCCGCCGGGTCCGCTCGACATGGTCGCCGTCGTCGAGCATCTGCGCGACGTGCTGCCGCCGGACGCGATCCTGACCAACGGCGCCGGCAACTACACCGTCTGGTTTCATCGCTTCTACCGCTTCAGCAAATGGCGGACCCAATTGGCACCGACCAGCGGCGCCATGGGCTATGGCGTACCGTCGGCGGTCGCCGCCGCGATCCTGCATCCCGACCGCGTCGTGCTGTCGCTGAATGGTGACGGCTGCTTCCTGATGAACGGGCAGGAGATCGCGACCGCCATGCAATATGGTGCGAAGCCGATTTTCCTGGTCATCAACAACGGCATGTACGGCACGATTCGCATGCATCAGGAGCGGAACTATCCGACCCGGATCTCGGGCACCGAGCTGCATAATCCCGATTTCGCCGCCTATGCGCGGTCGTTCGGCGCCTATGGCGAGATCGTGACGACGACGGAGGAATTCGGCCCGGCGTTCGACCGGGCGATGAATGCCGGGCGTGCGGCCCTGCTGGAATTGCGGCTCGATCCCGAGGCGCTGACGCCGCGCCAGAGCTTGAGCCAAATTCGCGCTGCGGCCATCGCCGCCCGCGACAAACATTGACCGATCGGGCGGATCGGGTGCGGGTTCGCTTGACCCGGCCCGCACCGGGCTTGAAGCTGTCGGCAAATCAGCGTCCAAGGACGGGCATTCCCAGATGAATCTTAAGCAAATCAGCGCGGCATTTCTGGCAGTCGGCGTGGCCGGCTGCTCCAGTTTCGGGGGCGGCCCGTCCACCCCGCCGGCGGCCGGCGGCGTGCCGGCAGTTCCCGTTGCCGCGGTCAGGACGACTCCGGTCGTGTTCACGCAGCCGACGGCCAAGGTCGCGATCGCCCCGGTGACCGTCAAACTGCCGGAGCGCCGCGGCCTCGGCAGCTACACCCGCAACGTCGATTGCTGGGTCTATGTCCGTCCGATCCGTGACAGCGATTTCCCGCCGGGCGGCTCGCTGACCGTCGAAATGCGCAAGGCGTTGGTCGACTCCAAGGTCGATGTGGTCGATGGCGACAAGGACGACGTGGCCGCGGCGCACGGTGTCGATTACCTGATCACCGGCAATATTCCGCTCGCCCATGCCGACCTGTGCATCAACGACTTCTTCAATGCCGCGCCGGCCGATGTCGATGCGCAGGTGACGGTCGCCTGGCAGGTCTGGTCGGTGCGCGAGAACCGCGTCGTGTTCCAGACCACGACGACCGGCACCGGCTCGGCCAAGAGCCCGCAGCAGGTCATTACCCCGGCGGTGCAGGTCGCCATGGGCGATGCGACCGAGCAGCTGCTGCAAAGTGCTGTGATGCAGCAATATCTGACCTTCGGCCATCCGAACCTGCCGCAGGTCGCGACACCGATTCCAGTCGGTCAGGCGATCGCGCCGGTCGGCCCCGGGGCACCGCCCGCCGGCATTCCGCTGCCTGGTCTGGTGACGGCACCCGGCGGCGCGCCGGCGCCGGCGGCGATCGCGGCCTCCGCCCAACCGATCCTGATCACGTTGCCGGCGGCGGGCGCTTCGTCCGATCTCAAGGCCGGCACGGTCATGATCGGCAAGAGCGCCGGCTTCTATGTCGGCGACGAAGGCTACCTGATCACTTCGGCCGCCGCCGTCGGCAGCGCCGCCGCGGTCACGGTGACCGATGCCGCCGGCAAGAGCGTGCCGGCTCAGGTCGTCCGCCGGGCCGATACGGCCGGTCTGGCCCTGATCAAGGTGACGGCGGCGCCGGCCTCGGCCCTGCCCATCCTGCCGCGTCGTCTGTCGGCCGGCGACAAGGTGATGACGCTGGGGGCCAGCGGCTCGGTTTCCGCCGCCGCCGGCAGTGACGGCAAGGTCCCGGCGAAGCTCACCGGGGCCAGCGCCGGTGCGCCGGTCGTGGACAGCACCGGCAATATCGTCGGCGTGGCCGAGAGCAATGGCTCCTACCTGCCGATCGCGGCGGCGTTCCGGGCCTTGACCCTCGGCGTGACGCTGACCGAACGCTAGAGGACGATGATATGAGGCCTGCTCGGCCTCATATCTGAATCGCCCTCCAAACCAAATATTTAGAGCCTGATCCTGACGCTTGGTTCCGAAGCGTTAGGTGAATCGGTCCATCAGACTAATGAGTTGTGGTAAAGTCGGACGGACGAATCCGTCTGATTTTATCCACTGGAAGGGGTATGGGCATGGGCGAGAGCTTGGTGGAAGATCACGGATCGCCACGGCTTGCTCTGCCGCCGCGACCCCCGACGAAGCTGGGCCTGCTGAAGCTGCTGCGGGCGACCCGGGAAAACAGCGTCGGCACCTGGGTCGATGCCGCGTTCGACATGGAAATCAGCGAACGCCGCATGCTGTGGCGCCATGTCGTGATCGCCAACGCGCCGGACCATGTCCGGCATGTCATGCTCGACAATGCCGACAACTACATCCGGAGCGCCCTCTCGCGGCGCCTGCTCGAGCCGGGCCTGGGGCAGGGGCTGCTCACGACCCATGGCGCCACCTGGCGCAGGCAGCGCCGCACCATGGCGCCGGCCTTCGCCGCCAAGCGCATTGCCGCCTTCGCCCCCGCCATGGTCGATGCGGCCCTGCGGCTGGTCGAGGATTGGGCCTTGGTGCCGCCGACCGCGACGATCGATGTGGCCGAGGCGATGAGCGGGCTCACGCTCGCGATCATCTCCGAGGCGATGTTCTCGGTCCGGGTCGATCCCGAGATCGCGCTGATCGGGCAGGCCGTGGCGGCCTATCAGTCGGCGATCCGCCCCTCGGCCGCCGATCTGCTGGGCTTTCCCGAATGGTTTCCGCGGCCGGCCGTGGCGCGGGCCCGCAAGATCTTCGGCGAGAGCGACCGGGTCATCCGGCGCCTGATCGAGGAGCGGCGGCGGGACGGCGGGCCGGACGACCTGCTGGCGATGCTGCTGGCGGCACCCGAGGGCGATGCCCCGGTCAGCGCCAAGGAGGTGCGCGACCAGGTCGCGACCATCTTCACCGCCGGACACGAGACCACCGCCAACACGCTCGCCTGGACCTTCTATCTGCTGTCCCAGCACCCGGCCGAGCTGGTCCGGTTGGAAGACGAGCTGGACCGCGTCGTGGGCGACCGACCGGTCCGCGCCGAGGATGTGGCCGACCTGCCGTTCACGCGCATGGTCATCGAGGAATCCATGCGGCTCTATCCGCCGGCCCATACCATGTCGCGCCAGGCGCTGGGCCCGGACCGGCTGGGCGATATCGCGCTGAAGAAGGGATCGAACGTCCTGATCGTGCCCTGGCTGCTGCACCGCCATCGCAAGCTGTGGGACCGGCCGGACGAGTTTCGGCCCGAACGCTTTATGCCGGAGCAGGTCGCCGCCCGGCCCCGCTTCGCCTATATCCCGTTCGGTGCCGGTCCGCATATCTGCATCGGTGCCGCCTTCGCCATGACCGAGGCGATCCTGTGCCTGGCGACGCTGGCGAAACGCTTCCGCCTGACCCTGGTGCCGGGCACCAACGTCGAGCCGGTCGGCCAGATCACGCTCAGGCCGCGCAACGGCCTGCCCATGCGGGTGGAGCGGCGGTAATATTCTCTGTCATTCCCGCGCAGGCGCCAAGCTATGTACATAGCTTTCTGTTTCATTTCAGATGGTTAGTCTTTTACATCGTCATGGCCGGGCTTGACCCGGCCATCCACGTGGTTGGGCAAGCCGATTTCACGGCCAAACAGGGCTCCGGCGGAGGGCGTGGATGCCCGGGTCAAGCCCGGGCATGACGCAGTGTTAGGGTAACCTACTGATTTCAAAAGGAGAAAACAGATATGTACATACCTGGCGCGAAAGCGGGAATGACGGGAACTACTTAAGCCGGAAATCGTAGCTCAGCGTCGCGTAGCGCTCGCCCATCACGCTGCCGTCCGGCGCCGTCCCGGGGGGGTGTTCCGTATAGGGCCGGATGATCGAATCCTTGACCCCGAACACCACGTCGGAATCGAGGTATTCGTCGCCGGCGGCGAAGACGTGGGTGACCAGCGTTTCGTGCCCCGGCGCGGCGATCATGAAATGGACATGGGCCGGGCGGTAGGGATGGCGGCCCTGGAGCGCCAGCATCTGGCCGACCGGCCCATCATGAGGCACCGGATAGGAGCACGGCCGGGTCGTCCAGAACTGGAACCGGCCGGCCGCATCGGTGCGCAGCCGGGCCCGACCGGCCGGATCGCCCGGCCGCTGCACGTCGTAGCCGCCCTCGGCATCGGCGTGCCAGACATCGACGACGGCGTCGGCGATGGGGCTGCCGTCGAGCGTCGCCACGGTGCCCGCGACATGCAGCTTCAGCCCGGTCATGGCGCCGGAGATGTCGGCGCCGCACTCGAATTCCGGCGGGCCCTGGACATAGAACGGGCCCAGCACCGTGGTCTCGGTCGCCCCTTCCGGCCGGCGGTGATTGATCGCGTCGACCAGCATCGACACGCCCAGCGTATCGGACAGCAGGATGAATTCCTGGCGCTTGTCGTCGCACATCTGACCGGTGCGGGTCAGGAAGTCGATGCCGGCGGCCCATTCCGCCTGGGTCGGCTCGACCTCGCGCACGAAGGCGTGCAGATGGCGCACCAGCGCCTCGCCGATCTGGCGCATGCGCGGATCGGGCGCCGACGCGACGCGCTCCAACACCGCCTCGGTGATGGTGAATTCGTCGAAATTCCGCATCATGTCCTCTCCGGCAGCGCCGCACCCTCGAGCCAGGCCCGGCCCTTGGCATAGAGCGCCGTGACCTCGGGGCCCTTCAGGCCAGGCATATCACGCTTCACGCGATAGCCGATCCGTTCCTGGATATAGGCCAGGTGACGATAGCCCTCGGGGAAGCCGGCCAGGACCTGGGCGTCTAGCCGCAGGGCTGCCGCAGGGTCGATCGGATCGATCCGATCCTTCTCATAGATCGGCTGGCGCCAGACGACGCCCCAGCGCCCGTCGCGCTTTTCCAGGAAATCGTAGAAGCGGCCGGTGCAGACCACGTCGCAGGCGACGTCATGCACTGTGGCGCGCTGCGAGATGGTCATCTTGGTCTGCGCGATGGCGCGGGCCCCCGCGAGATCGATGCTGATGCCGCCCAGGAAATGCAGGATGCTGACGCCCTTGTCCCAGCCTTCGCGGCTGACCCGGATGAAATCGGCGGCCGGTCCCTGGAACCAGGTCGCCGACATCCAGCCATCCTCGTGCCAGACCGTGCGGAACCGCTCCCAATCGCCGGCATCGCGCCAGATCGCCCAGTTTTCCAACAGATCCCGGATGGCCGATCGGTCGTCCTGCATGGCTTCCTCCGCTGGACATCGCACCAGGGGCGCGCTATGTTCACATATATGAACTGGTTCATGATATGAAACTGGAATCGGGCACCGCTGTCAAGTCGGCCGATCGGGCGTTCGACATCCTGGAGTTCGTTGGCGAGGCGGCGGAGGCGCCGACCTTCTCGCATCTGCTGACCGGCCTCGGCATCCCGCGCAGCAGCCTGTTCCACCTGCTGAACAATCTGCTGGCGCGGGGCTATCTGGAACAGCAGGGGGCGAGCGGCCGCTATCGTCTGGGCGGGCGCATCCGGCAATTGGCCGACCGGGTCGCCGGCCCATCGCTGGCAAGCCGGGTCCAGCCGCTGCTGAGCCGGCTGAGCGCCGTGGTAAGCGAGACCACGGGCTTCTACGTGCGGGTCGGCGACATGGTCGAGACCGTGGGCTCGGCCGTCAGCACCCAGGCGTTGACCTACACCATGAAGGTCGGCGAGCGGGCGCCGCTCTATGCGTTGTCGGGCGGCAAGATCCTGCTGGCCCAGCTGGCGCCGGACGAACTCGATGCCTATCTGGCGCGGGTCGTGTTCGAGGCGATCACGCCCGGGACGCTGCGCTCGGCGGCGGCGTTGCGCGACCAGGTGGCGGCGGCGCTGGCCGACGGTTTCGCCTATTCGCGCGAGGAATTCACCCCCGGCATCACCGGTATCGCGACGCCGGTAGCCCATGCAGGCCGCGTGTTCGGCGCGCTCAATCTGGCGGTTCCGACCGCGCGGTTCACGCCCGAGCGGGAGATCGGCTTTCGCCGGGAATTGCGCGCGACCGCGACGGCGCTGGGCAAGCTGCTGGCCTGATCCGGCGCGTTTTCCGCTCGGATGGCTTCATCCGAACGACAAGAATTCGCGCCAGATCAATAACGTCTGAGCCAGATCCGATTATGGGCATCGGATCTGGCTCCGGCGCCGTCGCGATGCGACTTTAAGCCTTGCGGCGCGTATCGACCGCCCAGGCACCGGGACCGGCGAAGACCAGATAGAGGAACACGAAGCAGAACAGGACGGCGGCATCGCCGCCGTTGATCGCCGGGAAGAAGCTCCTCGGCGCATGCGCCATCCAATAGCCGACCGCCATCTCGCCCGACAGCAGGAAGGCCGCGATGCGGGTCTGGAACCCGACCAGAACCAGCAGGCCGCCGAAGAATTCCAGGATGGCGGCGATCCCCAGCAGCGACAGCAGCTCGGGGTGGCCGGCCGCCGGCGTCGACGGGAAGCCGAACAGCTTCTGGCAGCCATGTTCCATGAACAAGAGAGCGGTAACGATGCGCAGCACAGCGAGCATCTGGGGGGACCGGGCAGCGAGCATGGGCTTCTCCTGAAAGGGCGGCGGGTTCGGTCGATGGGAAAGGACCCGTCTAGAGAACCCAATATTCCCGGAAAAGTCGAGTGCTGCGCGGGTGCCGGTCAGTTCGTCGTCAGGTTCACCAGCACCGGCTTGTCCCGATAAAGCTCGGGGAACATCTGCGCCAGCCCGCGCACTTTGGGCAGATCGTTGATCGCGATATAGGGATAGGTCGGATTCTGCGCCAGGAAATCCTGGTGATAGGCCTCGGCGGGGAAAAAGCCCTTGTCGGGCTCGACCCGGGTCGCGATCGCGGCCCGGAACTGGCCGCTCCGGTCGAGCTGGCCGATGTAGGCCGTCGCGACCTTCTGTTGTTCCGGTGTCCGGGCGAAGATGGCCGAGCGATATTGCGGGCCGCTGTCGGGGCCCTGGCGATTGAGCTCGGTCGGATCATGCGCCACCGAGAAGAAGATCTGCAGCAGCTTGCCATAGCTGATCTTGTGCGGGTCGTAGGTGATCTCGACCGCTTCGGCGTGACCGGTATCGCCGTTCTCGACCGATAGATATTGTGCCGTGCTCTTGTCGCCGCCCGCGTAGCCCGAGACCGCCTTGGTCACGCCGTCGACATGCTGGAACACGCCCTGGACGCCCCAGAAGCAGCCGCCGGCGAGCACGGCGGTCTCGGTCGTCGCGGAGACGGGCACCGGCTCGTCGAGGACCGGCGGCGGTACCGGTTGCGGCGCTTCGGCCTGGACCGACGGCGGCAGGAGCAGCAGCACGCCGAGCGGCAGAATGGCAAGTGCCGCGAGGGACCGGTATCGACGCGGGAAGGTCATGGCGTTTGCTCCGGGGCTGGGGATCGTTCGAATTGATATGGGAATGGCGCGCCGCTCCCCGCATAACGATTGCGTGAGAGGCCGGGTTCGGCGCGGCGAATGATTTCGGGAGGATTGGGATGCGGCTTCAGGATAGGACGGCGATCATCACCGGCGGCGCGCGCGGGATCGGGCGGGCGATCGCCGAGCGGTTTCTGGCCGAGGGTGCCCAGGTCCTGCTGGCCGATGTCGACGTCGCGACATTGGGCCGGACCGCGGCCGAACTCGGCTGCCTGTACTGCCCGACCGACGTGGCCCAGAAGGCCGACATCGACCGGATGGTCGCCGCCGCGATCGACGCCTTCGGCCAGATCGACATTCTGGTCAACAATGCCGGCATCACCCACGCGGCCGATTTCCTCGATCTGACCGTGGAGGATTTCGACCGGGTCATCGCGGTCAATCTGCGCTCGGCGTTTCTGGCGAGCCAGGCGGCGGCCCGCCACATGATCCCGCGCGGCAAGGGCACGATCGTGAACATGTCGTCGGTCAATGCCGTGTTCGCGATCCCGAACCAGATCCCCTATGCCATTTCCAAGGGCGGCATGAACCAGCTGACCAAGGTCAGCGCCATGGCGTTGGCATCGCGCGGCATCCGCGTCAACGCGATCGGCCCCGGCACGATCCTGACCGACATGGGCCAGGCGATCATGAGCAGTGCGGAAATGCAGCAGCGTATTCTGTCGCGCACCCCGTTGGGCCGATGTGGCGAACCGTCGGAGATCGCCTCGATCGCGGCCTTCCTCGCCAGCGACGACGCATCGTATTTGACCGGCCAGACGATCTATCCGGATGGCGGGCGGCTGGCGCTGAACTATACCGTGCCGGTGAAATAGGGAGACCAGCATGTCCAAGGATCGTCAGCGCAAGCGCAAGAGGGCCGCGGCCAAGGCCGGCGCGCTGCACCCGACCAAAGGGTGGCAGAAGACCAATCGCCGGCCGGACACCGCCCTGGAAGAGCGGGCGTGGGTGACGCTGAAGCGCGCCATCGTCGAGCCGTATCACGTGCTGCACGATGACGACGATCCAGAACAGCCGGGTGGCCTGATGCTGGATTACCTGTTCGAGATGGCTTACCGCTGGACCGATGGCGCTGCCGGCTTCGCGCCCGTGCCGATCGTGGATCTGCTGGCCGTGTGCCTGGCCGACAACGGCGACGCGCCGCTGTTCGACCGCGCGGCGCTGCTGGCCGGCATCGACGAACTGGCGGCGGGCAAACAACTGACGGTCGAGGGCGACAGCGTCAGCCTGACAGTCGATCCGGACCTGCTGACGAAGGTCAATACGGGGAGATGGGCTGAAATCTAGCCCGCCGGCGCCACCACCATCGTCTCGCCGAGCCCGAGCGGCCGGCCGTCCTCGGCCTGAACCGTCAGCCGACGCACTGGCTTGCCGGTTGCCCGCTCGACCAGGGCGGTGGGACAGGGTTCCGCGTCGAAGCAATGATCCTCGCCCCATTGGCGCAGCGCCAGGATGACTGTGTGCAGGTCGCGCCCCTTCGGGGTCAGGGCATATTCCTGATACGAACTGCCGTCTGACGCCGGCACCTGGGTCATGATCCCGTCGTCGACCAGCCCGCGCAACCGCTGGGTCAGGATATTCTTCGACAATCCCAGGCTTTTCTGGAATTCGCCGAACCGGCGCCGGCCCAGAAAGGCGTCGCGCACGATCAGCAGCGACCACCAGTCGCCGATCACGTCCAGCGACCGGGCGACCGGGCAGGGCGCCGCCTCCAGGCTCTTCCGTTTCACGGCATTTCGTCCTTCGCGAGGAAGTTCGATCCAGGTGGTTGCATTATGGAACCAAGTGGCCCATCTGACAAATGGTTCCATTATTGAACTAGTCAACCCGGGAGAATTCCATGAGGCTCGCGAACAAGACTGCGCTGATCACCGGCGGCAACAGCGGCATCGGTCTGGCGACGGCGCGCCTGTTCATCGCCGAGGGCGCCCGTGTCGCCATCACCGGCCGCAATCAGGAACGGCTCGATGCGGCCAAGGCCGAACTCGGCTCCAACCTGTTGACGTTCCAGGCCGACGTGACCGATATCGCGGCGACCGAGCGCGCCGTCGCGGGCGCGGTCGAGGCGTTCGGCCCTTTGGATATCCTGTTCGCCAACGCCGGCATTCCGGGCGCGACCCCGGTCGGAGGCACGACGCTCGCCACGTTCGAACAGGTGCTGCGAACCAACCTGACCGCCGTGTTCTTCACGATCCAGGCGACCCTGCCGCATCTGCGCGACGGCGCGTCGATCATTCTCAACGGGTCGGTCCATGCCGTGCTGGGCATGCCCGGCTATTCGGCCTACGCGGCGACCAAGGCCGGCGTGCGCGCCATGACGCGGGTGGTGGCATCGGAACTGGCGCCGCGCCGCATTCGGGTCAACACGGTCGTACCCGGCGCGACGCGCACGCCGATCTGGGATCGGCTGGCCCCCGATGCGGCGGCCCTGGCGGCGCTGGAAGCGAAGATCTCCAAGATGGTGCCGCTGGGTCGCCTGGGCGATGCGGAAGAACTGGCCAAGGCCGTGCTGTTCCTGGCGTCGGACGATTCGTCCTATGTGACGGGCACCGAACTCGTGGTCGATGGCGGCGCCACCGGCTCGCCGTCCGGCGCGCCGATCTATCGCTAGTCAGGTCAGGGACCGGCCAGCGCTTCTTCCACGTCGCGCAGCCGGTCCTTGCCGAAATAGATCGCATCGCCGACGAAGAAGGTCGGCGCCCCGAACGTGCCGCGCTCGACCGCGGCCGTGGTGTTCGCCAGCAACTGGTCCTTGACCGGCTGGGTCTGCACGAGTTCGAACAGCCGGGCGGCCGGCAGGCCCGCCGCGGTCAATGCCGCGCCGATCACCGCCGGATCGTCCAGCTGCTTGGGTTCGGCCCACATCTGGTCGAACATCGCGTCGACGTAAGGCTCGAACACGCCCAGCGCCTGGGCCGCGACCGCGCCGCGCATGATGGCCAGCGTATTGACTGACCGGAAAGAACGGGTTGCGCGCGAACTTCAGGCCGTGGCGCCGGACGAAGCGATCCGTTTCCAGCCATTCATACTCCAGCCGGTTGCGGATGCCGGCCATGCTTTCGGCGGGAGACCGGTTGTTGGTCAGCTTGAACACGCCGCCCAGCAGAATGGGGACATAGGTGAATTTGACACCGCTGCGCGCCTCGATGCCGGGCAGCATCTTGTGCGCCAGATAGGCGTTCGGGCTGCCGAAATCGAACAGGAATTCAGCGTGCTTGCTCACCATATTTCTCCGAACGGCCGGATCTCGGTTTCGAAGGTCCAGGCATCGGGCGGCTGGCGATAGAGCTGCCAATAGGTTTCCGCGACGGACGCCGGGTTCATCAGCCGTTCCGGCGCGATCGCGTCGGAGGCCACGCCCTCGCGGTCGGCGATGCGCTGGCGCACCCAGGCGGTATCGACCGCGGCGTCGATGATCAGATGGGCGACATGGATGTTATTGGGACCCAGCTCGCGCGCGGCACTCTGGGCGACCGCGCGCAGGCCGGCCTTGGCGCTGGCGAAGGCGGCATAGCCGACCCCGCCGCGCACACTCGCCGTGGCGCCGGTGAAGAAGATGGCACCGCGTCCGCGCGGCAGCATCAGGCGCGCCGCCTCGCGCGCCGCCAGAAAGCCGCCGTAGCACGCCATTTCCCACACCTTGCGAAACACGCGCTCGGTCGTCTCCAGCAGGGGGAAGTTGACGTTGGCGCCGACGTTGAAGATGCAGATTTCCAGCGGGGCATGGGCGTCGGCCTCGGCCAGGAATTTCGCGATCTCCGCCTCGTGGCGCGCATCGAGCGACCGCGCCACGGCCTTGCCGCCCGCCGCCTCGATCTCGGCCACCAGGGCGCCGAGCTTGTCGCCGTTGCGGCGCCCGACGAAGACGGTAAAGCCTTCGGCGGCGAAGCGCTTGGCGATGGCGGCGCCGATGAAATCGCCGGCGCCGATGACCGCGACGGTCGCATCCCTCTGCACGGCATCCTCCCGGAAATAGTGGCTTCTTTGATGCAAGCCTATGCCGGACGGGGTGCCGGCGGTAGCGATAAAATTCCGCCAGGTTACAAGCGGCACCACGCCTATCCCCACTGCTCCCCGCTTCGTCACCGGTTCGCTCCTGCGCCGTGTCGCGGTGCTGGCCGGGCCGGCGGCCGCACGCTCGCGACCAAGCGCGAGCGTGGATTGCATTACGAGGTCGCGGCTGCCGTTCACGGCCATGGCGGATGGCGGGTCCCGGCGCCGGCGACTGTCCTGATCGATCGCCCCGGATCGTGCGCTGGCGCCATTGGGTTAAATATTCCAGCACCTCATCAATTTGATGAGAACCCGGCATTTCTCGGGAATAAAGCCGCGTGGCATGATGGTCCTGACGTTTGATGCCCGACCGACTGCCCGGAGGATCGTCATAATCGCCACCTTAGCCGCTCTGCTCTCCGCCCCCCGTATCAGCCTGGCGGCTGCCGTCGTCGGGATCTCGCTTGCGGCTGCGACGCCGCTGGCGATCGAGGCGGCGACTCCGGCCGACCCGGCGCCGACGGTCACGTCCCATACCGGGCTGGTCAATGCGCCCGAGGGGATCGCGATCAAAGGCTACGATCCCGTCGCCTATTTCACCGAAGGCAGGCCGGTGCCGGGCGATCCTCAGATCAGCGCCGAGTTCGATGGCGCCGTCTGGCGCTTCACCACCGGCGAACATCGGCGCGTTTTCCTCGCGCATCCGACCCGGTATGAGCCGGAATATGGCGGCTTCTGCGCCTATGGCGCCGCCCAGGGTTTCAAGACCGACATCGACCCCGCCGCCTTCTCGATCATCGGCGGCCGGCTGTACCTGAACGCCAATCTCGACGTGCGTACCCGGTGGCGTGCCGATCTCCTGACCGCGATCGCCGAGGCCGATCGCAACTGGGCCGAGGTCAAGGAACAGCCGTTGCTCCTGCGCTGAGCGGCTTGCCGCCGCGCTTCGGGATGGACCGGACTGTCCGCTTGATCCAGGATGCATCCGATCGGCGTTGACCCCCCGCCGCGCTGTTAAGGATCGAGTGACCGCGTGAGCTATCCCGGCACGAGCACGCTCTTTGAGTTCGACCACCAGGCTTTCCGCGCCCCCGATGCCCGTTTCCTGCTCGGCAGCGACGGCCAGCCCTGCTTGGCGCTGAAACTCGGCACGCTCGACGCGCAGGTGCCGCTCATTTCCTTCGTCAAGGAATTCAATCTGGCCGGCACGCCCGACGGCGTGCTGCTGGAGCTGGTCGTCTCCGGCCTAAAATTCGTCAAGGTCATCCGGCCCGGCGACTCGATCCCCCGCGAGATCCTGGATGGCACCGCCTCCTGGTCGGTTTCGGAGGATCATCTGGAGGCGGCGCGCGGCCGCCTGACCCTGCAGCTCTACGGTTTTCTGGGCGGGCAGGAGCGGGTGCTGACCGACGCGACCGAGATCATGCAGGTGGTCGACGATCCCGGCGTCAAGTCGCGGATCCGGAACGGGATCGGCACCATTCTCGACCGGCTGGGTCTGGACGCCGGCCAGAGCGACGAGATCGATCGCCGGCTCGACAAGTTCGCCCGCGATTTCGCCTATATCGTGGCGCTGCGCGAACGGGCCGGCGCGATCACCAAGCTGATGGAGAAGGTGGCGGCGCTGCGCCGGGTCTATCGGCGCGACCGGACGGTCGACGAGGAGCTGATCCGGGTCAACAACCTGCTGCAGAAGCCGATCAACCGGTTCGACAAGTTCTTCAAGGAGATCGACGCCCATACCGGCGAGGTGCTGGGCATTCTGGCCAATGTCGAGCCGCATCTGACCTATGTGCGGGAGTCGCGCGACACGCTGCATCTGCAGCTGATGAAATGGGACGATCTGCTGCCGATATGGGAGACGCTGGTGCCGGATATCTCGAGCGGCGCCGAAGGCGCCATCCGCAAGCTCTACCAGTTCCTGGCCCAGAATTTCCTGGCGGAGAGTTCCTGGTAGCCCGATGAGCGTCGCGGCCCTGCCGGAAACCGTCGCCCAGACCGAGAGCGCCCTTTACCTGCCGATCAAGCGCTTCCTGGAAGCCCGGGGTTTCGCGGTCAAGGGCGAGATCGGCGGCTGCGATATCGTCGCGGTTAGGGACGGCGAGCCGCCGCTCCTGGTCGTGACCGAACTCAAGCTGAGCTTCACTCTCGAGCTGGTGCTGCAGGGGATCGACCGGGCCGCCGCCTGCGACGAGGTCTGGCTCGCCGTGCGCGCGTCCTCGAAGGGGCGCGGGCGCGAAAGCGACGGTCGGGTCAAGAAGCTCTGCCGCATGCTGGGCTTCGGCCTGCTGCTGGTCTCGCCCTCGGGCCGGGTCGATCCACTGGTCGAACCCGTCGCCTGGAAGCCGCGCGCCAACGCCAAGCGTCGTGCCGGCCTGATCCGCGAACACGGCCGCCGGGTCGGCGACCCGACGCCGGGCGGCTCGTCCACGCGGGTGCCGCGCATGACCGCCTATCGCCAGCAGGCGCTGGTCTGCGCCGCGACGCTGGCGGCCGGCCCGGCCAAGCCGAAGGCGCTGCGCGCCCAGGGGGTGCCCGATGCCGCCGCCATCCTGCAAAGCAACTACTACGGCTGGTTCGAGCGGGTCGAGCGCGGGGTCTATCGGCTGACCGAGGCCGGCCGGGCGGCGCTGACGACGGCGTGAAGGGCGGGGGCGGGGGCGCGACATCGTCCCGCACCCGCCTCTCGCGTTCGTGATTGGCGTTGAGGGGCTCGCGCGTGCGCCCTGTCCTCTCGCGCAAATCACGGACGAGAACCATCATGCGAAAGCATTTCCTGACCGCGTTCGCCCTGGGGGCCGCACTCGCCGCCTTTACCGCATCGGCGCAGACGGCGCCGCCCAGCCGCACCCGGGCGACGATCGAATCGGCGACCGACACCGCGTTGACGGTGAAAACCCGTGCCGGCCAGGCGGTGACCATCGCGCTGACGCCGACCACGCGCTATGTCGCCGTCAGCCATGGCGAGATCTCCGCCATTCAGCCGAACAGCTACATCGGCACGGCGGCAGCCCCGCAGCCCGACGGCAGCCTGAAGGCGATCGAGGTCGCCGTGTTCCCCGAGAGCATGCGCGGCAGCGGCGACGGCCATTATGCCTGGGACCTGCCGAACGCCAGCACCATGACCAACGGCGTCGTCGGCAAGCTCGACAATGCCCATGGCCGGACCCTGACCGTCGATTATAAGGGCGGCGAAAAGCAGATCGTCGTGCCGGACGACGTGCCCGTGGTGATGATGGCTCCGGGCGACCATAGCCTGCTGAAGCCGGGCGTGCATGTCGTCGTGGTCGCGACCAAGGCGGCCGACGGCTCGCTCACCGCCGGCGCCGTGCTCGCCGGCCAGGACGGCGTCGTCCCGCCGATGTAGCTCAGCCCAGCTGCTGCTGGATCGTCCGGGTCCGGGGCGTGTCGACCGTGCCGGTATGGCGCGTCGTCACGGTCTCGATCAGGACGATCCAGCATTCCTCCATGGCGACCGGATTGTGCCGGACCCCGCGCGGAACCACATGAATCGATCCGGCCGGCAGGTCGACCGACCGGCCGCCCTCATACTCGATGCGCAGCCGGCCGCGCAGCACGTAGAACAGTTCGTCCTCGTCGTCATGGCTGTGCCAGACCAGTTGGCCCAGCAGCTTCGCGACCTTGACATATTGGTCGTTGACCCGGGCGACGACGCGGGGCGACCAATGCTCCGTGACCTGATCGAACGCGGCCTCGAGGTCGGCGACTTCGGCAAATGGGTTCATGGGTCAGGCCTCCAGCCATAGGGGGATGATCGAGGCGGCGAGCAGCAGGCCCAGGACGCCATTGACCAGCCGCCAATGCCAGGGGCGGGTCAGCAGCCGGGCAAGCACCAGGCCCGCGGCGCACCAGAGCGACAGGGACGCGCTCGCAGCCAGGCCGAAGGTGGCGCCCAGCAGCAAGGCCAGATGCAGCGGTCCGCTCGCCAGCATGGCAAAGGAAGCGGCGGCGCCCAGCGCCATGGCCCAGCCTTTTGGGTTGAGCAGCAGCAGGCAGGCGCCACCCCAGAAGCGCGTCGGGACGGCGAGAGCCGATTTCGCCACGGGCGGGCCGCTGCGGCCGATCTTCCAGGCGAGCCAGACCAGATAGGCCGATCCGGCCAATTTCATGACCAGTTGCAGCGACGGCGCCGCCAGCAGCAGGCTGGCCAGCCCCACCGCCGAGGCCGCCGCGAGCACCGCCAATCCGACGGCGATGCCGGCCAGCAAGGGCACGGATCGGCGAAAGCCGAACTGCGCGCCCGAGGCCGTCGCCAGCGTCGTGGCGCCGCCGGGGCTGAGCGTCGAGATCAGCGCGAACAGAACAAGCGGAAAAATGCTGTCGGGCATGCTTGGCTCCTTGGGAGAAGAGCATCCAGACTGCGATGCCTGCTTCCATCGCGAAAGCCAATGTTTGCCGTGTTCGGCATTAGCATTCATAATGTCTGGATGATGCGCAATCTGGATACGACCCTGATGCGGAGCTTCGTCGCCACCGCCGATCACGCCAGCATGACGGCGGCGGCGAACGCGCTGCACCTGACGCAAGGGGCGGTCAGCCAGCAGATCAAGCGCCTGGAAGACATGCTCGGCTGCAGCCTGTTCGAACGCGACCGGCGCGGTCTGCGGCTGACGCCGTTGGGCGAGCGGCTGTTCGGCAAGGCCAAACGCCTGTTGAGCCTGAACGACGAGATCTGGTCCGAGATGACCACGAACGGGGTCGACGGCGGTGTGCGCCTGGGCGTGCCCTATGATCTGGTCGGCGCCTGGTTGGCCCCGGTCCTGAAGGCCTATGCCGAGGCCTGTCCGCGGGTGGAAATCTCGCTGGTCTGCCGCTCCTCGCCGGAACTGATCGTGGCGCTGGCCAAGGGCGAGATCGATCTCGCCGTGATCGAAGCGCCGGAAGACATGCCGGCGGGCGAATGTCTCAGCATCGAACGCCTGGTCTGGGTCGGTGCGCGCGGCGGCGACGCCTACCGCAAACGGCCGCTGCCGCTATCGCTGGTCAGCGAAACCTGTGCCTTCCGGCCCGCCATTTTCGAGGCGCTGCGGCAGGGTGGCTTCGGCTGGCGCACCCTGTTCGAGAACGGCACGATCGAATCGACCCGGGCGACGGTCGCGGCCGATCTGGCCGTCAGCGCCTGGCTCGCCTCGACCGTCTCGCCCGATCTCGCCATTCTGGGCGCCGATTGCGGCTTGCCGCCCCTGCCGAATTTCGCGATCAATCTGCATCTGGCGCCCCACGATGCCGGTGCCGCGACCCGGGAACTCGCGCGGCACATCCGCAACGATCTGGTGCGCCGCCGGGTTTAGCGCCGGAAGGAGCAAACCCCGATGTCCTACGAACTCTATTACTGGGACGGCCTGCAGGGCCGCGGCGAATTCGTCCGGCTGGCGCTGGAGGAGGCCGGCGCCGACTATGTCGACGTCTCGCGCGGGCCGCAGGGCACCGCCGCCATGATGGCGCTGCTCGGGGCCAAGACCGGGGCGCAGCTTCCGTTCGCGCCGCCGTTCCTCAAGGATGGCGACCTGGTCGTCCCGCAGGTCGCCAACATCCTGCTGTATCTGGGGCCGAAGCTGGGGCTGGCGCCCGCGGACGAGGGGCAGCGCTTCGTCGCCAACGGCCTGCAGCTGACCATCGCCGATATGGTGGCGGAGGCGCACGACACCCATCACCCGCTGGCGACCACGCTCTATTACGAGGACCAGAAGGATGCGGCGAAAGAGCGTGCCGCCGATTTCATCCGGCACCGCATCCCGAAGTTCCTGGGCTATTTCGAGCGCGTGCTGACGCAGAACCCCGCGGGCGACCTGCATCCGGTCGGCGATCGGCTGACCTATGTCGATCTATCGCTGTTCCAGTTGGTCGAGGGGCTGCACTATGCCTTCCCGCGCGGCATGACGGGCTTCGCCAAGCGGTATCCCGCCCTGGCGGCGCTGCGCGCGGCGGTCGCGGCGCGGCCGAACATCGCGAAATACCTGAAATCCGACCGGCGCATCCCGTTCAACGAATCGGGGATCTTCCGGCACTATCCGGAACTGGATCAGGAGGCACCGTAGCGGCCTAGAGCCTGACCGGATCAAACCGCTGCGGATCGGTGATCAGTCCCTAAGTATTTGGTCTACCGGCACTCGATCTTCGTCGGAGAGGGCGGATCGAAGCGGGCATCGCCTTCGACCCGACAGGATTTTACGCCGTCGGGCAGCTTGAGCGTGACCGCCATGCCGGTGCCTGCATAGAGGCAGGACAGCCAATAGCCCTCGGACGAGACGGTAAAGGCCCAGGTGGTGACGGCCAGCTTGCCGGTTCGCCGATCGCTGCTGGGGACAAGCGTCGCCCGTTTCGAGGGCTCGCCCTCGGACAGGCTGACGCCGGTCAGCGGATGGACGTCCTGGTCCTCGAAGCTGTTCCAGCCTGCGGGCACGACGGTAATTTCCTGCTGGACGGCGATCCTGGTCGGGCAGTCGTAGCTTGCGGCCTGGGCGCACCCGGCCCAGAGCAGGACGGCAGGACCGATGGCGATCGAGGAAATTCTCATGGGATGGGCCCAACGTCCGTCACGGGGAGAGGCGGCGCCAATATCGCCCGGATCCAGCCGCGCGTCGTCAAAATTTCGATACATGCGGCAGCGAACCTTCCGGCATGACCTTTGACCCCGGACCCCTGGAGCCGCTACAAATCCCGCCCGCCGGGAAGCCGGCCCCCTTTGTCTGACCGAAGGCCGCATGAAGCCCATCTCGCTCCGCATTGCCGAGGAACTCGGCGCCCAGGAATGGCAGGTTGCCGCCACGATCGATCTCCTGGATGGCGGCGCCACGGTGCCGTTCGTGGCGCGCTATCGCAAGGAGGCGACCGGTGCGCTCGACGATGCGCAGCTGCGCACGCTCGAGGAACGGCTGGGCTATCTGCGCGAGCTGGAGGAGCGGCGGACGGCGATCCTGTCGAGCATCCGCGAGCAGGGCAAACTCGACGACACGCTCCACGCCCAGATCCTGGCGGCCGACAACAAGGCGCGGCTGGAAGATATCTATCTGCCCTACAAGCCGAAGCGCCGGACCAAGGCGCAGATCGCGCGCGAAGCCGGGCTGGAGCCGCTGGCGGACGCCTTGATGGCCGCACCGGAGCAGGATCCGCGCGCCGCCGCCGCTCCGTTCGTCGATCCGGCGCGCGAGGTGGCCGATGTCGACGCCGCCCTCGATGGCGCCAAATCGATCCTGGTCGAGCGCTTTGCGGAGAATGCCGAGCTGATCGGCAGTTTGCGCGAGGAAGTCTGGGCGCGCGGCCAGCTCGCCGCCAAGGTACGCGACGGCAAACAGGCCGCCGGCGCCAAGTTTTCCGACTATTTCGACTATGCC
The DNA here is from genome assembly GCA_028288725.1 of Rhodospirillales bacterium. Classification (GTDB taxonomy): domain Bacteria; phylum Pseudomonadota; class Alphaproteobacteria; order ATCC43930; family CGMCC-115725; genus Aliidongia. Next base: position 23,562 of record JAQGIC010000129.1, on the reverse strand, counting down.
GAACGCTACGGCAAGCTGCCGTCGCACCGGACCCTGGCGCTGCTTCGCGGTGAAAAGGAAGAATTTCTCGACCTGCAATTCCTGCCCGAGGTCGTGGATCCGGCGGCGGTGAAATCGACCGAGCCGGGCTTCTACGAGCGCCGCATCGCGCATCATTTCGGCATCGCGGACAAAGGCCGGCCGGGCGACCGATGGCTATTGGAGACCGCGCGCTGGGCCTGGCGCACCAAGATCCTGATCCATCTGCAGATCGATCTGCGCATGCGCCTGTTCCAGGCGGCCGAGGAAGAGGCGGTGCGCGTCTTCGCCGGCAATCTGCGCGACCTGCTGCTGGCCGCACCCGCCGGCACGCGGCCGACGCTAGGCCTGGATCCGGGATTCCGCACCGGGGTCAAGGTCGCGGTCGTGGACGGCACCGGCAAGGTCGTGGCGACCACCGCGATCTTCCCGCACGAGCCGCAAAAGCGCTGGGACGAGGCGCTTGGCGTTCTGGGGCGCCTGGCCCGGGAGCATAAGGTCGAGCTGATCGCGATCGGCAACGGCACGGCGTCGCGAGAGACCGACAAGCTGGCGGCCGAGCTGATCCAGCGGAACCCGGATCTGCCGCTCACCAAGATCGTCGTGTCGGAGGCCGGCGCCTCGGTCTATTCCGCCTCGGCCTATGCATCGGCCGAGCTGCCGGAGCTGGACGTGACCTTGCGCGGCGCGGTCTCGATCGCCCGCCGTCTGCAGGATCCCCTGGCCGAGTTGGTCAAGATCGATCCGAAATCGATCGGCGTCGGCCAGTACCAGCATGATCTGAGCGAGTTCAAACTGTCGCGCTCGCTCGATGCCGTGGTCGAGGATTGCGTGAATGCCGTGGGCGTCGACGTCAACACCGCGTCGGCGCCGCTGCTGGCGCGCGTGTCGGGCGTCGGCGAGGGGCTGGCGCAGAATATCGTCGCCCACCGCGAGACCCATGGCCGCTTCGCCAGCCGCGCGGCCTTGAAGGAAGTGCCGCGGCTCGGTCCGAAGGCGTTTGAACTCTCGGCGGGCTTCCTGCGCATTGCCGGCGGCGCCGACCCGCTCGACGCCTCCGGCGTGCATCCGGAAGCCTATCCGGTCGTGCGCCGGATTCTGGGCCGGGCCAAGACCGACATCGAAAGCCTGATCGGCAATGCGCCGGTGCTGCGCGGCTTGAAGGCGGAGGATTTCACCGACGCGCATTTCGGCCTGCCGACCGTGACCGACATCCTGGCCGAGCTGGAAAAGCCCGGCCGGGATCCGCGTCCGGCGTTCAAGACCGCGAGCTTTCGCGACGACGTGCATGAGATCAAGGATCTGCAGCCGGGCATGATGCTGGAAGGGGTCGTGACCAACGTCGCGGCGTTCGGCGCCTTCGTCGACATCGGCGTGCATCAGGACGGGCTGGTCCATATCTCGGCCCTGTCCAACAGCTTCGTCAAAGACCCGCGCGCGATCGTCAAGCCGGGCGACATCGTCAAGGTCAAGGTCGTCGAGGTCGACCCGGCGAGGAAACGCATCGCGCTCACCATGCGGCTGGACGAAACGGTCCGGCCGAAGGCGCCGGCGCCGCGCGTCGAGCGCCCGCGCCAGCCGCAGGCGACGCCCAAGCCGGTGGCGCCGCCGCCGGTCGGCGGAGGCATGATGGCCGAGGCGTTGCGGCTGGCGGCGCTGAAGAAAAGATAGTTTTCTCCGTCATTCCCGCGAAAGCGGGAATCCAGGCAACGACGAGATGGTGCCGGCAACCCTGGATTCCCGCTTTCGCGGGAATGACGATGGAGCTAATACCCCGGCGCCGGCTCCTCCGGTCCGCGGTAGGCGAAGCCTGCCGCCTCGAGCGTGCCGCGCGCCAGATAGATCGTCGCCTCCAGATCGTCCTCCAGCGGGCGGCCGTGATCGGGCGTGCCGCGCGCCGCGGCCAGATGGCGGAACCACTCCAGCGCTTCATGCACCGGCAGCAACGGAACGCCGGGCGTCGCCGTGGCCGACTCCAGCCAGCGGATCAGCATCTGGTCCGCCTCGGCCGGTTCCATGGTATCGGCGAGCGGCCGGCCGCGCGCGGCGTGCTTCAGGCTGAGCCGCGTCTCGTCGAGCAATCCGACCGCATTGCTGCGGCTGAAGGTGATCCGGGTCAGCAGCGGATACTGCGTCTCGGCGATCTCGCGCAGCAGGGCCAGCTCCGGCGACGCCTCATAGGTCTCGCGCAGATGGGCCATCGCCAGATCCAGGTCGGTCGACGGCCGATCCTTTTCGGTAAGCCAGGCGAAGGCCAGGGCCAGCTCGCGGCACAAGAGTTCCAGCTCGCGATGCTTCAGCTGCTCGGCGCGGCGGCTGGGGTCCGCCGTGATCAGCGGGGCCAGTTCCCGCACCTCGCGCCCATGAAACTCGGCCTGCTGGCGCGCCCGCTCGCCGTTGATCCCGGGCGGTGCCGTCTCGTCCAGCTCGACGATCTCGTCCAGGCTGATCTCATTGCTCACTTCAGGTCTCCTCTTGCCTTGCACCGTCGCCTGGCGTTCGATGATTGCCAACGAGAAAGATGCGACCGGGAGGAATGGATGCGCCGCTACGAGGTTCAGGAATTCGGGCAACCGCTCAAGGCCCATGACTATCCGACGCCGACGCCCGCCGGCGCCGAGGTGCTGCTCCGCGTGCGCGCGGCCGGCGTCTGCCACAGCGATCTGCATATCTGGGAAGGCGGCTACGATCTGGGCCAGGGCAAGCGGCTGTCCTTGAAGGATCGCGGCATCGCCCTGCCGCTCGCCATGGGCCACGAGACGGTCGGCGAAGTCGTGGCGCTCGGGCCGGACGCGACCGGCGTCGCGGTCGGCGATATACGGCTGGTCTATCCCTGGATCGGCTGCGGCGGCTGCGCCGTCTGCCTGGCCGGCAGCGAAAATCTCTGCGCCGATGCCCGTTTCCTGGGCGTGCATCGCCATGGCGGCTATGCCGAGCAGATCCTGGTGCCGCACGCGCGCTATCTGGTCGATATCGGCGATCTGACGCCGGCCGAGATGGCGCCCTATGCCTGCTCCGGCCTGACCACGTTCAGCGCGCTCAAGAAGATCCCGAAGGACATCCTGGCGCGCGAGCCGATCATCGTGATCGGTGCCGGCGGACTCGGGCTGATGTGCACCAACCTGATCGGCGTGCTGGGCGGCCGGGCCATCCTGGTCGATATCGATCCGGCCAAGCGGGCAGCCGCGATCGCGGCCGGCGCGATCGCCGCGATCGACGGGTCCGCCGCCGACGCGCTCGACCAGCTGAAGGCGGCGGCCGGCGGAATGGTCTGGGCGATCATCGACTGCGTCGGCGCACCGGCGACGGTGAAGCTGGGCTTCGACGCGCTGGCCAAGGGCGGGCAATTGATCATCATCGGCCTGTTCGGCGGCGAGACCAACCTGCCGATCCCGCTCATCCCGATGCGCGCGATCACCATCCAGGGCTCCTATGTCGGCAATCTGGCCGAGCTGAAGGAACTGGTGGCGCTGGTACGGGCGAAGCGCATTCCGCCGATCCCGATCACCCGCCGGCCGCTCGACCAGGCCGATGCGGCGCTCGCGGATCTGCACCGGGGCAAGGTGATCGGCCGCACGGTGCTGGAGCCGGCCGGCTAAGCCGCCAGGCCTCTGTCAGTATTCTCTGCTAGGGTCGCCCGATGCGGGCCTGCCAGACCGGTCCGCCGTAGAAGGCGCCGAGGGCGGTCGCCCGGGTCGCCATGTCGGCGAAGCCGCGCAGCCAGACGAACTGATCGGGATCGTCCAGATCGCGGAATTGACCGACGACGTCCAGGTCCAGAGCTTCCTGGCTTTCGATGAATTCTCGATCGAACAGGTCGATCAGGTCGTCTCGGCGACCGGGATGCAGCGTGTAGCGGCGAAGTTCGAGGATGGCGGGCATGACATCTCCTGCGGGCGAGGAGCGGGCACTTTACGCCTCCATACCTGCCAGCGGACGTCAGGTATTATCCGGCGGACGAAGGCGGCGGCCTCCGTCCGTCCGTAAAGAAATCCTCGCTTGCGACACCGGCCGCGCAGCGTTGCCGCGGTGCGTCTAGACCCGCGCTTCGAAGACCAGATTGAATGGCGTCTCGGCCGCGCGGCGGAAGCGGGAAAAGCCCGCCTCGGTGGCGACCTGGCGCAGGCGTGCCTCGCCGGCCTGGGCACCGAGACCGAGCCCGACCTCCTGCGACAGCGAGGCGGGCGTGCACAGCATCGTCGAAGCACTGTAGAAGACGCGTCCGACCGGGTTCAGATTGTCCTTGAGCTGGTCGTTCGCGAACGGCTCCACGATCAGCCAGGTGCCGTCGGCGTTAAGCGCCTCCTTGACATGCCGACCGGCGCCGACCGGGTCGCCCATATCGTGAAGACAATCGAACATCGCGACGAGGTCGTAGCCCTTGGCGGGGAAATCCTTCGCCGAAGCCTGCTCGAAGGTGATCCGGTCGCCGACCCCGGCTTTTGCGGCCGCTTCGCGCGCCCGCTCGATCGAGGGGCCGTGGTAGTCGAAACCGAAGAGGCGCGCGTTCGGATAGGTCTGGGCCATCAGGATCGCCGACGCGCCGTGACCGCAACCGACATCCGCAACCGACGCCCCGTTTTGCAATTTCTCATGCACGCCATCCAGCGCGGGTATCCAACTGGCGGCGAGGTAGTTGCTATAGCCGGGCCTGAAGAAGCGCTCGGTACCGCGGAAGAGGCAGGCGCTGTGCTCGTGCCAGCCGACGCCTTCGCCGCTCCTGAAGGCCGCGGCGATCTTGGGTTCGTCGAGCCACATCGCCTGGACGATCTCGAAGGCGCCGGCGAAGAAGGCCGGGCCGCCCTCGTCGGCAAAAGCCATCGCCTGCTCCGCAGAGAGGCTGAAAGTACCCGACTTGTCATCGTATTCGACAAATTCGGCGGCCGCTTGCGCGGAAAGCCACTCCCGCACATAGCGTTCCTTGAGTCCGGTCGTTTTTGCGAGTTCCGCCGGCGTCACCGCTACGCCGTCCGCCATCGCCCGATAGAGGCCGAGGCGGTCGCCGAGGACGATGAGAGCGGCGGTCATGGACGCGCCCAGATCGCCCACCAATCGACCCATCAATGCATTGAGCTTATCTCCGTCGGGTTCACGCATGATCGCATTTCCTCCGGTTTCGGCGTGCAAAGCCTCGAACGGTCGGAGCTGGACGCCGTTGCGCAGCTTGGGACGATATACCCAATTGTCAGCAAGTAAAGTCGGCGACCGAGAGCCGAAACCACCTCGGTTTGAAACTTTCTCTCGATCGGATATGAGGTGATTCGAGCCGCAATCAGGCGTCGTGGTTCAGCTTCGGATACCAATCCTTGCCGCGCCCTTTCGGTGTGGAGTCCAGCGCCATCCACAGAGGAGCCGGGTCGAGGGCGTCGCGGGGTCCTGGCGGGGGGCGGCGATGGCGCCGGTCATCTCGGCGGACCAAAACCAACGATATTGACGGAACGCTTAACTCCAGGCGACGGCGGCGGTATACCAAAGCGGTTCGTGCTAGAAGCGAGGGCCTGAGGGAGACCCAAGCGACCATGATCGATGTCAAGCCGCCGTCCCAGATGGATCAGGCCTATCGCCAGCTGCGGAACCTGATCCTGACGCTGGAGCTCTTGCCCGGCGACAAGCTGAGCGAGCGCTGGCTGGAAACCCGCTTCGCCGGCTCGCGCACGCCAATCCGCGCCGCGCTCGCGCGCCTGGAGACCGAAGGGTTGGTGACGCGCGACGGCCGATCCTATGCGGTGGCGCCGATCGATATCGGCGAGCTCGACCAGCTGTTTGCGTTTCGCGAGGCGGTCGAGGGCGCCTCGGCCCGGCTCGCCTGTGCCCGCGACGTCACGGACGAACTGGATGCCATCGATGCCATGCTCGACAGCTGTGGGACCGACGCGGCGCTGGAAGATTGGCACCGGGTCGGCAATGAATTCCACGTGGCGCTGGCGCGCCTGTCGGGCAATTGCTTTTTCGTCCGCACCATCACCGACATCATGACCCGTCTGTCGCGCGCCCGCTGGCTGGAGATCTGGAGTGAGGCGGGGCGCGCCACCGCCTGGGCCGAACATCGCGGCGTCGTGGAACGCATCCGGGCGCGCGACGCCGACGGGGCGGCGACCCTGATCATTCAGCATGTCCAACGTGGCCGCGAACGGCTGATGCGCTCGATCGGCGACGAACAGCGGCCGCTGCGCGCGCGGGGCGTCGCCGTCCGCGCTTGATCGGGCGTCGGTGCTTCCGACGCCGCTTGCGTTGGCATGCCGAAATGGTATACCAAAAAAGATAAAAGACGCCGGCAACGGCGCACGGTGCGAGGGGAGAGGAGTCCGGGAATGTCTCGGGGCGAATTGCAGGGCCCGCTGGCGGGCCTCAAAGTCATCGAAATGGGATCGTTCATCGCCGGGCCGTTCTGCGGTCAGTTGCTGGCCGATTTCGGCGCCGACGTGGTCAAGCTGGAGCCGCCGGGCACGGGCGACGCCATGCGGCAATGGGGTGTCGCCAAGCGGGACGGCAAGTCGCTCTGGTGGCCGGTCATCGCCCGCAACAAGCAAAGCGTGACGCTCGACCTGCGCCAGCCGGAAGGCCGCGAGATCGCGCGCCGGCTGATCGCGGAGGCCGATGTCCTGGTCGAAAATTTCCGGCCCGGCACTTTGGAGGACTGGGGCCTCGGGCCCGACGTCCTCAAGGCCGAAAATCCCGGGTTGATCCTGGCGCGCGTCTCGGGCTTCGGCCAGACCGGTCCCTATGCCAGGCGAGCCGGTTTCGGTTCCGTCGCCGAGGCGATGGCGGGCATGCGCGGTCTCGCGGGCTTTCCCGATCGCCCGCCGCCGCGCGTCGGGCTGTCGATCGGCGATTCGCTGGCCGGCGTGTTCGCGGCGATGGGCGTCCTGCTGGCACTCCGCGCGCGCGACGCAGCCGACGCCAAGGGGCGCGGTCAGATTGTCGATGTCGCCATTACCGAATCGGTCATGGCCGTGCTGGAAAGCGTCATCAGCGAATATTCCGGCACGGGCGCCGTGCGCGGGCGGACCGGCTCGATCCTGCCGGGCGTGGCGCCTTCCAACCTCTATCCGACCGCCGACGGCACCTGGATCCTGATCGGCGCCAACGCCGACGGCATCTTCCGCCGGCTGGCGGCGGCGATGGGCGAGCCGGAACTGGGCACCGACGAACGCTATGCGACCCACGGCGCGCGCGGCCGGCATCAGGACGAACTCGACACGCGCATCGCCGCCTGGACCGCGGGGTACGGCCTCGATCATCTGGTCACGCTTTTGGAAACCCACGGCGTGCCGGCGGGGCCGGTCAACGATGCCGCCGGCGTCGTCGCCGACGCGCATCTGAACGAACGCGACGCGGTGATCGAAGTCGAGACGGCGGATTTCGGCACGATCGCCATGCAGGGCATCGCGCCCCGCCTCAGCGAGACGCCCGGCCGGGTCGCCTGGGCCGGCCCGGCCCTGGGCGAACATACCGAAACGGTGCTGGGCGACCGGCTGGGTCTCGGCCCCGCCGAGATCGCCGATCTGCGCCGGCGGGGGATCGTCTGATGGCCAATCCCTGGAAGGCCTTGCCCCGGACGCTGCGCCTGCGCGACGTCACGCTGCGCGACGGTTTGCAGAACCTGGAAAAAGTGCTGCCGACCCAGGCCAAACTCGAGCTCTATCGCGCGCTGGTCGCGGCCGGCGTGTCGGAACTGCAAGTGACCTCGTTCGTCAATCCCGCGCGGGTTCCGACGCTGGCCGACGCCGAGGCGCTGTGGTCGGCCCTGTCCCACGAACCCCAGCGCCTCTCGGTGCTGGTCGCCAATCCGCGCGGCCTCATCCGGGCGCTGGCGGCCGGGGTCGGCGAGGTCGAGGCGGTCGTCTCGGTCAGCCGGGCGTATAATGAAAAGAACGCCCATCGCACGCCGGAACAGTCGCTGGACGAGATCGCCCGCATGGCGGGCGAGGCGGATACGGCCGGCATCCGCTTCAGCGCTGCCATCGCCAACGCGTTCCATTGTTTCTTCGAAGGCGACATCGCGCCCGCGGCCGCGATCGACATGGTCGGCCGCCTGGTCGAGATGGGTCTGGGCGAGATCGGCCTCGCCGATACGACCGGCCATGCCCAGCCCGATCGGATCTGGGACCTGTTCGACCAGTGCCGGCGGCAATGGCCCGCCGTGCGCTTCGGCGGCCATACCCACGACACGCGCGGCCGCGGGCTGGTCAATGCGCTGGCGGCGGCGCAGGCGGGTGCCGCCTGGCTGGACGCGACGCTGGCCGGACTGGGCGGCTCGCCCTTCACCGCCGGGGTCGGCGGCAATCTCTCGATCGAAACCGCCGCCGCCGCGCTCGCCGGCCTCGGCATCGACACGGGCATCGATCCGGACCGCATCGTGGACGCGGGAAGGCTCGCCGCGGCATTGGTTGTGTAGCGCTTGATTCCTCGTCATTCCCGCCTGCGCGCTAGGCTCTGTACATATTTTTCTGTTTTATTTCAGATCGTTAGTCTTTTGCATTGTCATGGCCGGGCTTGGCCCGGCCATCCACGTGGTTGGGCAAGCCGATTTCACGGCCAAACAGGGCTCCGGCGGAGCGGCTGGATGCCCGGGTCAAGCCCGGGCATGACGGAGTGTTAGGGTAACCTGCTCATTTCAAAAGACGAAAACAGATATGTACATAGCTAGCGCTTTCGCGGGAATGACGAAAAAGATGAAACGAAACTGGGGAGGACGAACATGAACAAGCAGATAGCCGCTCTCGTGGCGGCGGGCATCGCCCTCTGGGCGCAGAATGCGTCGGCCGAGATTTCCGACGGCGTGGTCAAGATCGGCGTGCTGAACGACCAGTCGGGCGTGGTGTCGGATGCGACGGGGCAGGGCTCGGTCGTGGCGGCGCGGCTCGCGGCGGAGGAGTTCAGCAACACCGTCGCCGGCAAGCCGATCGAGGTGATCTTCGCCGACCATCAGAACAAGGCCGACATCGCCTCGACCATCGCGCGGCAATGGTACGAGCAGGACCATGTCGACATCATCGTGGACACGCCCAATTCCGGCGCCGGCCTGGCGGTTCAGGGCGTCGCGCGCGAGCAGAAGAAGATCTTCATCACGTCCTCGGCCGGGACCACGGCGCTGACCAACGCGAATTGCTCGCCCTACGGCATCCAGTGGACCTACGACACCTACGCGCTGGCCAAGGGTACCGGTGAGGCGGTGGCCGAGCAGGGCGGCAAGAGCTGGTATTTCATCACCGCCGACTATGCCTTCGGCCATCAGCTCCAGGCCGACGCTACGACGATCATCGAGAAAAACGGCGGCAAGGTGCTGGGGGCGGCGAATCATCCGATCGGCAACGCGGACTTCTCGTCCTACCTGCTGCAGGCCCAGGGCTCCAAGGCGCAGGTCGTCGGCATCGCCAATGCCGGCGGCGACACGATCGAGACCATCAAGCAGGCGAACGAGTTCGGCCTGATCGCCGGCGGCCAGCGGCTGGCGGCCATGCTGCTGCTCTTGACCGACGTGCATTCGCTGGGCCTGAAGGCGGCCCAGGGCACCTATCTGACGACGCCGTTCTATTGGAACCTGGATGCGGGCACCCGCGCCTGGTCCGACAAGTTCGCCGCCAAGTTCAACGGCAAGCGGCCGACGTTTCTGCAGATCGGCGTCTATGAATCCGTCCGGCACTATCTGCAGGCGGTGCAGGCGCTGGGCTCGGACAATGCCGACGAGGTCCTGAAGAAGATGCGCGAGACCAAGATCGAAAGCGCCTTCAGCCATGGCGCCTACATCCGGGCCGACGGCCGTGTGATCCGCGACATGTACCTGGCCCAGGTCAAGAGCCCGGCCGAGTCCAAGGAGGACTGGGATTTCTACAAGATCGTGAAGAAAATCCCCGGCGAGGAACTGGCGCATCCGCTGAGCGAGAGCACCTGCGCGCTGGTCAAGAAGCCCTGATGTCCGGCGATCTGCCGGCGGGCGGCGTCCCGCTCGCCGGCTTCGGCAGTTTCTATGCCGGCGGACGGCAGGTGCGGGTCGAGGGGCAGCCGATTGCCAGGATCCAATTCACGCCGACGGTCGATTTCGATTGGGATCCCAATGGCCTGTTTCATATCGAACAGGCCTATGTGCAATGGTTCGTGCCCATCGACCGCCGGCATGATCGGCCTGTCGTCCTGCTCCATGGCGGCGGCTTCACAGGCGCCATGTGGGAGGCGACGCCCGACGGTCGGCCCGGCTGGCTGCAGAATTTCCTGGCCGAAGGCTATCCGGTCTATGTCGTCGACAATGTCGAGCGCGGCCGGGCCGGCTGGTGCCCGTTTCCGACGCTGTGGCCGGGGCCGCCGATCCTGCGGTCCGCCGAAGAGGCCTGGAGCCTGTTCCGGATCGGGGCCGCCGAACATTTCGCCCAGCGCCGGCCGTTCGATCCCCAGCGGTTCCCGATCGCCGCGTTCGACGAAATGATCCGGGGCTCGGTACCGCGCTTTCCGCGCCAGACCGACGATGCCGCGGTGCTGGCGCTGGGCGCTGTCCTGGCCCGGATCGGCCGGCCGGCGGCCTTGCTCGCCCATAGCCAGGGCGGCGAGATCGCGTTGCGCACGGCGCTCGACGCGCCCGAACGGATCGCCGCCCTGGTCCTGGTCGAAAGCTCGGGTTTCCCTGAGGACGGTGCCCGCGTGGGTTTCCCCGTGCTTCAGGTGGTCGGCGACCATCTGGACGCGACGCCGCTCTGGGGCGATCTTTCGGCGCGTTATCGCGCTTTCGCGGCCGATCTCGTCCGGCAGGGCACCCGCAGCGACGCCTGGTTTCTGGCCGAGCGCGGGGTCAGGGGCAATTCCCATATGCCGATGATGGACGACAACAGCGCCGAGATCGCCGGCGCGATCGCCCATTGGCTGCGGGCGATCTAGCGCCCCGGATTTCCGAGAGCCTGATCCGATCAAACCGGCTCGGTTTGATCGGATCAGGCTCCAAATATTTGATTTAGCCTCAACGGGCCGGAACGAGCCACGCCTGCAGCGTATCGAACGTCGCGACCGCGGCGACGACGATCCCTTGGGTGGCCCCGCCGGTAACGCGTCCGGTGGAAGTCGCCTCGGCCCAAAGGCGGAAGTGGCGCCACATGGTGCCGGTCGCCGCGCCGTAGGGATCGAAATAGCCGAGACCTTCCGGCGGCAGCCAGCCGGCGCTTTGCAGATGACGGCTGACGAGCGGACCGCCGAGCGTCGAGCCTTCCATGACATAGAGCGAGCCGATCGCCGTCGCGGGCGAGGAGACCAGCCGGGCGGCGGCGAGGCAGAGCGGCAGTTCGGCGATGTCGCGTCTGGTATGGCCAAGCGCCATCAGATCCTGCGCGGCGCGGTAGGTGCGCCGGCGCGGCACCAGAAAGGCGGCCTCTTTGCCCAGCACCCGGGCGACCTGCGGCTCCCAGACGGCGTGGAAGCCGTGGAAGCGTTCGAGCAGGTGAACGAAACGGGCCCGATCCGGCGGTTCGCCCAGCAGATCCAGGTCCCGCTCCAGGCGCCGATAGGCTTCGGCGGTTCGGGCGCGAAGCTCCGCCAGGAGATCGAAGGGCTTGGCAGTATCCGTCCGCAACATTGCCCGATACCTCCCGCGCTCGTGGACCCCGTCCAGGGAATCCTCTCAAAGGAGCGAACGCCGGATCCGGCGCTTGGTTCTCAGGAAGCAAGCCGGACGCGGATCAGGCGTCGAGCATATGGACCGAGAACAGCCCCGCGGCATCGGTCCAGGCGGCGCGCGGCCTGTAGCCGGCCTCGACCGCGAGCGCGCGGAACTGGTCGAGCGTGTATTTGTGCGAATTCTCGGTATGGATCGTCTCGCCCGCGCGGAAGGCGAACCGGGCCGAACCGACGCGGACCTCCTGGTCGCGCCGGCTGACCAGATGCATCTCGATCCTACCCTCCGCGTCGTTCCAGCGCGCCTCGTGGGTGAATTGTTCGAGATCGAACGTGCCGTCCAGCTCCCGGTTGATCCGGACCAGCAGATTGAGGTTGAACGCGGCCGTGACACCGGCCGCGTCGTCATAGGCCGGCACCAGGATGGCCGCGTCCTTGCGCAGATCGACGCCGACGACCATGGCCGAGCCGGGGCCGAGCAGCCGGCGGGCGCGGGCGAGGAACCCACGCGCCTCGGCCGGCGTGAAATTGCCGATGGTCGACCCCGGGAAGAATCCCACGGTGATTTCCGGATGCAGGCTCGCGGGGGCGGGCAGGGCGAAGGGCTTGGTATAATCGGCGCAGATCGGCGCGATCTGCAGGGCCGGGAAATCCCGCGCCAGATCGGCGGCCGCCATCATCAGATGGTCGCGCGAGATATCGACCGGCACATAGGCCGCCGGCCGGTCGAGCGCGTTCAGCAGCAGGCGGATCTTGACGCCGGCGCCGGAGCCGAATTCAACGAGGCGGGCGCGGCGGCCGATCAGCCCGGCGATCTCGGCGGATTTGTCGGCCAGCAGCTTGAGCTCGGTCCGGGTCGGGTAATATTCCGGCAGCTCGCAGATCTGGTCGAACAGGCGCGAACCCTCGGCGTCATAGAAGAATTTGCACGGCAGGGTCTTCGGTATCCCACTCAGGCCCGCCAGCACGGCATCGCGGAATTCCTGGGTCGAGGGCTCCAGATCCTGGAGGCGTTGCAGGGCGGTCGACATGGCTCAGAGATCCTCGGCAAGGCGGAAGCCGCTGAATTGCCAGCGGGCGGATGTCGGGAAGAAATTGCGATAGCTCGGACGCTCGTGGCCGGGCGCCGTGGCGCAGGAGCGCCCCCGCAGCACCATCTGGTTGACCATGAACTTGCCGTTGTACTCGCCGATCGCCCCCTCTGAGGGGCGGAAGCCGGGGTAGGCCAGATAGGCGCTGCCGGTCCATTCCCAGACATCCTGATGGAAACCCTGGGCGACGCCGCGCGGATGCGGGCGGACCTGGTCGATCCAGCCGGCGGCCCCACCGTGACGGCGCGCTGCCACCTCCCATTCGAACTCGCTCGGCAGGCGCCTGCCGGCCCAGGCGGCATAGGCGGCGGCCTCGAAATAGCTGACGTGGCAGACGGGCTCGCCCGGGTCGGGCTGCTGCAGGCCGTGGAGCGTGCGGACCTGCCAGGTGCCGTCGCGTTCCTCCCAATAGGCCGGTGCGCGCCAGCCTTCGGCCTGGGCGAGCGCCCAACCTTCCGACAGCCACAAGCCGGGCCTGGCATAGCCGCCGTCCGCCATGAATTCCATATACTCGCCGACGCTGACCGGCCGGTCGGCGATGCGGAAATCCTGGAGCAGCGCCTGGTGCTGCGGCCCCTCGTTGTCGAAGGCGAAGCCGCCGCCGCCGTGGCCGACCAGATGGATCCCGCGCTCGAACGGGTACCAGCCGAGTGACGGCGCCTCGGCCGGCGGTGCCGGCGGCCTCGGCAGATAGGTGGGGGGGAACGGGTTGGCCGACAGCGCGTGCTTGATGTCGGTCAGCAGCAGTTCCTGGTGCTGCTGCTCGTGATGCAGGCCCAGCTCGACCAGTTCGTCGATCGCCGGGGTCGAACGGGCCAGCAGCGCCTGCATCGCCGCATCGACATGGGCGCGATAGGCCGCGATCCGGGCGATGCCCGGCCGGGTGATCAGGCCGCGCGATGGGCGCGCGTGGCGCGGGCCGAGTGCCTCGTAATAGGAATTGAACAGATAACGGAACTGCTCGTCATACGGCCGGTAGGCCTGGTCATGGACACTGAGGACGAAGGTCTCGAAGAACCAGGTGGTGTGGGCGCGATGCCATTTGGTCGGGCTCGCGTCCGCCATGGACTGGACCGTCTGATCCTCGGCCGACAAGGGCGCCGCCAGCGCCTCGGTCGCATCGCGGACCGCCTGGTAGCGTCGGGCCAATGAGCTGTCCGGCGTCGGCACCGTCGATGGTGCGATCGCGGCGTGAGCTGCGGACATCCGGTTTATCTCCCCGTTTTCTATCGTCGGCCGCTGGGCGCGTGATGATCGAGCATGAAATGGGTCGGACGGGCGATTTGTCCCGTCAACAGATGGTGTTCCGGTTGCTCGTTAGAACCGCCGTCGTTCGGAATTGTTCCTATTCCGTCGCAACATCCGGAATGTTCTTTTTTTGTTCTAGCAGAAACGGCAACCGGGTCAAGCCCGGCCGTCGCGCTGAGGAGCAGGCTCCTGGCAGCCTCCTGACAGTTACGCCGCCGTCTTGCCGCCGTTCACGCTCAGCACCTGGCCGGTGATGAACGAGGCCTTGTCGGACGCGAGGTAGAGGATTGCCTGGGCGATCTCCTCCGGCAATCCGAGGCGCTTCAGCGGGATGCCTTGGGCCATGCCGGTCTTGCGCTCGGCACTGCCGGCAAAGCGGGTCAGCATGTCGGTCTCGATCGGACCGGGCGCCACCGCATTCACCCGCACGCCGGCCGATGCCGCCTCGAGCGCCGCCGCCTTGGTCAACCCTTCGACCGCGTGCTTGCTGGCGGTATAAAGCGAGGCATTGGGCGCGCCGCGGCTGCCCATGGTCGAGGACAGGTTGACGATGCTGCCGGCGCCCTGGGCCAGCATGACGCGCAGCTCGTGCTTCATGCCGAGGAGCGTGCCCAGCACGTTGGTGTCGAAGGTGGCGGCATAGCTCTCGGGCGTCTGTTCCGTCACCGGCCCGGCCTGGCCTTCGGTGCCGGCATTGTTGACCGCCACGTCCAGCCGGCCGAAATGGGCGACGGTCCGGTCGATCAGATTGCGCACGTCGTCTTCATGGCGCACGTCGGCACGGATGAATTCGGCCTCCGCACCTAGTGCCGCCAATTCCTTGGCCAGCGCCTGGCCGGTCGCTTCGTTGCGGCCGGAAACCACGACCCGGGCACCGTCCCGGGCAAAGGCCAGCGCGGTGGCGCGGCCGATGCCGGCAAGCGCGCCGGTGATCAGAACGACGGAGGCGGCCATCTCAATGTTCCTCGATGCTGTCGACCCGGTCGGGATAGAACGCGACGTGATCCTTGATCTGGGCGACGGCGGCATAGGGCGCCTCGTAGCTCCAGATGGCGTTCAGCGCGCGTTCGCCGCCGACGGGGATGCTGTAGTAGGAGGCTTCGCCCTTGTAGGGGCAGTAGCTGGAATGGTCTGTCCGCTCGATCAGCGCGCGGTCGACGTCCTTCAGCGGGATGTACTGCACGGCCGGATAGGCGGCCTCGCGCAGGATCAGCGCCGCGGTCGTGTCGGCGACGACGCGGCCGGCGAGCGTCACGGTCACGCGGGCCGGATTGGGCTCGATCGTGATCGGATGATCGGGACCGGGGATCTTGATCGTCTTGGGCTTGGGCGCGTCGGTCATGATGCTGCTCCGCTGTGGATCGGTAGATTGGGATCGGTGGAGTGTCGGCCGATGCGGATGCGGAATCTTGTAGAAGACTCCGCATCCGTCCGGTCGGCGTCAGGCCATATAGCCGCCATCGACCGTGATCGACTGGCCGGTCAGGTACTGCGCCTTGTCCGATGCCAGGAAGAGGATGGTCTGGGCGATTTCCTCGACCGTGCCGGCGCGCTGGGCCGGGATGAGCGACAGGAAACCGGCCTTGGCATCGGCGTCGTTGCCGGTGAAACGTTCCAGCATATCGGTCTGGATCGGGCCCGGCGCCACCGCATTGACCCGCACGCCGGCGGCCACGCCCTCGAGCGCCGCGGTCTTGGTCAGGCCTTCGACCGCATGCTTGCTGGCGACATAGACGCCGGCGCCGGGAAAGCCGGTCTTGCCCGCGACCGAGGAGACGTTGACGATCGCCCCAGAGCCCTGGGCCGTCATGACGCGCAGCTCGTGCTTCAGGCTGAACAGGGTGCCCAGCACGTTGGTGTCGAAGATCGCGGCATAGCTTTCGCCGGTCTGCTGGGTCAGGGGGCCCGTCTGGCCCTCGGTCCCGGCATTGTTGACGGCGATGTCCAGGCGGCCGAAGCGGGCGACGGTCCGGTCGACCAGCTTGCTGACATCCTCGTCATGGCGCACGTCGGCACGGACGAACTCGGCCTCGATGCCCAGGTCGCGCAGTTCGGCGGCCAGCGTCTGGCCAGCCTCGTCGCGGCGGCCGGACACGACAAGGCGCGCCCCTTCCTTCGCAAATGCCAGGGCCGTGGCGCGGCCGATGCCGGTGAGCGCGCCGGTGATGAGAACGACGGGGGAGGACATGTGGATTTCCTTATGGAATGACGGGAGAAGTGGATGTAATATGTACGTACATATTTGATATTCAAGAGGCCGAACCGAGTCAGGCGAGTTTATTTTTGGAAGGTTCAGCCCGCTCGCTGCAGGATCAACGAGAACAGCACGTGCTTGAAGCGCTCGACCGGTTCCGGGTTCCGGACCGCCTTGGCCAGTAGGTTGGCGCCCTGCAGCGAGGCGACGAAGAAGCCCGCGAGCTCGTCGCAATCGAGCGTGGGCGATATCTCGCCGGCGGCGATGCCCGCCTTGAGGCAATAGGCGACGGCGCCCTGGACCTCGCCGAAGATCTCGACCAGTCGGGTCCGGATGATCTCGCTATGGTCGCTCGCCTCGGCGGTGAAATTGCCGAACAGGCAGCCGTTGCGCATGCCGCTCTGGTTCAGGCGGCTCATGTTCGCGTCGATATAGGCGCCCATGCGCTGCAGCGGCGGCAGGTCATCGTTCAGCAGCGTCTCGCGGATCAACTCGTAGCCGGCGGCGAAATAGATATCCAGGATCTCCAGCCCGAACGCCTCTTTCGAGACGAAATGATTGGTGAACGAGCCCTGCGGCACGCCCGCGGCCTGAACGATGTCGCGCACGCTGGCGTTGGCGAAGCCCCGCTCATGCACGACCTTCAGGCCCTCGGTCAGGATTTTGTCGCGGTTGGAGATCTTGTTCATAAGTCTAATATGTTCGTCCATATTGGAATATCAAGGGAGCGGCAATGCGCTTTCTCACCCGGATCAAGCCCTTGCCCATTCATGCCCGACGTTCCACTCTGGCGGCGATTTCCGCCGGGAGCAGCCAGCCGATGACCTCCGATACCGCCCAGCGCTTCATGCCCTATGTCCAGGCGCTCGGGCGCGGACCCGGACGGTCGCGGCCGCTGACCCGGGCCGAGGCGGCGGACGCGTTGGGCATGCTGCTGATCCCGGGCGCGGTCGATCCGCACCAGGCGGGCGCGTTCCTGATGCTGCTGCGCTATCGGGGCGAGAATGGCGACGAACTGGCCGGGCTGGTCGATGCCGCCCGGGTTGCGGTCGGCGCCGGGCCGGCGGCCGTCGATCTGGATTGGCCGTCCTATGGGGCGGGGCGCACGCGCGAGGCGCCGTGGTTCCTGCTGGCGGCCCTGGCGCTCGCCGGCGCCGGCCTGCGCATCGCCATGCACGGCTCGAACGAATTTTCGTCCGGGTTTACCGTGGCCGAGGGGCTGCAGGCGCTCGGCCGGCCGGTCGCGGCGGACCGGGCAGAGGCAGAGGCCCATCTGGACCGGAGCGGCTTTGCCTACCTGCCGCTGGCGACGCTGTCGCAGGATCTCGATCGGCTGTTGGGCTTGCGGCGCCTGTTCGGCCTGCGCTCGCCGATCAATACGCTGGTGCGCCTGATGGATCCGTTCGACGCGGCGGCGGGCATCGATGGCGTGTTCCATCCGCCCTACATCGACAGCCATATCGCGGCGGCTCAGCGGCTGGAGCGGCCGCGCCTCCTGGTGTTGAAGGGCGGGGGCGGCGAGGCGGAGCGCAATCCGGCGAAACCGCTGGCGGCCCGCCTGCACCGCCGGGGCGCGGAGCCGCTCGAAATCCTGCTGCCGGCCCTGATCGACCGGCCGGATGGCGAGCCGAAGCCGATCGGTCTCGACGGGTTCGTCGCGGTCTGGCGCGGCGACAGGGGGCCGGCCGGGGCGACCCAGACCATCATCGGCACCATGGCGCTGGCGCTCATCGCGGCCGGCCGGGCGGCCCCCGCCGAGGCCGATGCACGGGCGCTCGAGATCTGGCGGGCTCGGCCGATCTAATCGGTTCGCGCGCTCAAGACATCCCAAATGTTTTGATTTTGCGTTCCGAGACGCTACGGTGGCGAAAAATGCGACGCGGGCCAGTGTCGATCGGCCACGGGGGGAGGTTCATGTCCACAAGCATCCTGAGGCCGGCGCGGTTCCCGCGGCCGGCGGTCATCCGGCGAAGCGGCTAGCGGCTCTTCGCCGTTCCTGACCCATTTGAGGTGCCAGCGCCCGCGCGCGGGCGCCGTCCTTCTATATTCAACGAAGAGAAACCCGATGCCCGCACCTGTCGACCGGAAAGAGAAGATTCTGTCCGTCATCCGCGTTTCCAGCGGAAATTTCCTGGAAATGTACGACTTCTTCATCTTCGCCTATGTCGCGAAGCAGATCGGCGACACCTATTTTCCGGGCAACAGCGACTTCGCGAAGTTGATGCTCGCGTTTGCGACCTTCGCGGTCGGCTTCATGATGCGGCCTCTGGGCGCGATCGTCCTCGGCGCCTATATCGACCATGTCGGCCGCCGCAAAGGTCTGATCGTAACGCTCAGCCTGATGTCGCTCGGTACGCTGTCGCTGGCGATCACGCCCGGCTACGACACCATCGGCGTGGCGGCACCCGTCATCATCGTGCTAGGCCGCCTGCTGCAGGGCTTTTCGGCCGGCGTCGAGCTGGGGGGCGTGTCGGTCTACCTGTCCGAGATCGCGACGCCCGGCAACAAGGGTTTCTATGTCGCCTGGCAGTCCGGCAGTCAGCAGGTCGCGGTGATCCTCGCGGCCTTGCTCGGCATCCTGCTGAACTACTACCTGCCCGCCGACATGATGAAGGAATGGGGCTGGCGCATTCCGCTGTTCGTCGGCTGTCTGATCATCCCCTTCATCTTCCTCCTGCGCGCCTCGCTGCTGGAGACCGAGGAATTCCTCGCGCGGAAGCATCGGCCGTCGCTGGCGGAGATCTATCAGACCACCTTCGCCAATTTCGGGTTGGTCCTCTGCGGCATGCTGATGGTGCTGACCACGACGGTGCTGTTCTATTTCATCACCGCCTACACGCCGACCTTCGGCAAGGAAGTGCTGAAGCTGACGGCGCTCGACGCCCTGACCGTGACGCTGTGCGTCGCCCTGTCGAACCTGTTCTGGCTGCCGGTCATCGGTGCGCTGACCGATCGGATCGGCCGCACGCCGGTGTTGATCTTCTGCACGCTGGTGACCCTGGCCACGGCCTATCCGGCGCTGTCCTGGCTGATCGGCTCGCCCTCCTTCGTCAATCTGATGATCGTCGAACTGTGGCTGTCGTTCCTCTACGGCGCCTACAATGGCGCGATGGTGGTCTATCTGACCGAGATCATGCCGGTCGCGGTCCGCACGGCCGGCTTCTCGCTCGCCTATAGCCTGGCGACCATTTTCGGCGGCCTGACCCCAGGCATCGCCACCTGGTTGATCCATGAGACCGACAACCGCGCGTCGGCCGGCTGGTGGCTGATGCTCGCTGCGGCATTGAGCCTGATTGCGGTGCTGCTGGCCAAGGGCTTCAAGTTCGCCGTGCGGGCATCGGAGACCGCTAAGGCCGCTTGAAGGAGAGACTGCATGACGGACGCAAGCATCCGCCGCCGAGTGGCGGTGACGGGCCTCGGCCTGATGGGGACACCGATCGCGACCCGGCTCCTGGCCGCCGGGCACGATCTGGCGGTCTGGAACCGGACGCCCGGTCGCGACGCGGCCCTGGTCGAGGCCGGTGCACGCCGATCGCCCTCGCCGGCCGAGGCGGCCCGGGGGGCAGAGGTCGTGTTCGTCATGGTGACCGACGATGCCGCCGCGAAGGCGGTGGTCGGCGGCGTGCTGGCGGGGGCGGCGGCCGGCACCGTGATCATCGACATGTCGACCGTGCTGCCGGACACGAGCCGGGCGCTGGCAGCGGCATCCGAGGCCAAGGGCTGCGCCTATCTCGACTGTCCGGTGTCGGGCAGCACCGAGGCCGCGGCCAAGGGGGCGCTGGTCGTGTTCGCCGGCGGCGACGCGGCCGCGCTCGATGGCGTGCGCGACCTGCTGGCCGTGGTCGCCGGCGCGGTCAATGCCATGGGGCCGTCGGGTGCCGGCACCGCGACCAAGCTCGCGGTCAATGCCCTGTTGGGCATGGGTCTGCAGGCGGCGGCCGAGGCGGTCTCGCTCGGCCGGGCGCTGGGGCTGGAGCGGACACGGCTGATCGACGCGCTCGCTTCGACGGCGGTCGTCTCCGCCTCGCAGAAGCGCCGGCTCGAGGCGGCCCGGGCGGGCAGCTACGCGCCGGGCTTCACGCTCGCCAACATGGTCAAGGATTTCGGCCTGATCGAAAGCGCCGCGGCCGCGGCCGGCGTGACGCTGCCGGCGCTCGCCGCCTCGGCCGCCTCGGCCCGGGCGGCGCCCAAGGACGCGCTGGGCTCGGACGCCGGCGTGATCATTCCGACGGTCGAGGCGCGCGGAGGGAAGTAGATTCTTCCCGTGCAGGCGGGATCCAGCATGAGCCGCGTCTGCGCCGACATGAGTCCCCATGTTTCCGCGCTGCCGCGCGCAAGGGCTGGATCCCGCCTGCGCGGGAATGACGATTGGATGAACGAAGGAGCCTAAACCTGGCCGGGTGCGTTATGCTCTGACGTGCCTTTCTCGCCCCGTTCAGGAGCCCCCGTTGCCGCTCAACCAGATCGAGGCTTTCACGATCGTCGGCGCCATGCTGGCGCTGTTCGTTTTGGATCGGGTCCGCTACGACCTGGTCGCGGCATTGGCTTTGCTGGCCGCCATGCTGACCGGGATCGTCCCGGCGGCGAAGGCGTTCGAGGGCTTTTCCAACCAGGTCATCATCATCATCGCGTCGGTGCTCGTCGTCAGCCGCGCCATCGCGCGCTCGGGCGTGATCGATGTCGTGCTGCGGCGCTGGATGCAGCGCATCACGTCACCCTCGGTCCAGATCGGTATCCTCTCCGGCTGCGTCACCTTCCTGTCGGCCTTCATGAAGAACGTCGGCACGCTCGGCATCTTCATCCCGATCGCGATCCAGGCGGCGGGGCGCAGCAAGCGGTCGGCCTCGATCTATCTGATGCCGCTGGCGTTCGGCTCGCTGATCGGCGGCACAATCACGCTGATCGGCACGTCGCCCAATCTGCTGATCTCGACCGTGCGTCAGGAGATCGAGGGCAAGCCGTTCCAGCTGTTCGATTTCGTGCCGGTCGGATTGCCGCTCTCGATCCTGGCGCTCGGCTTCCTCGCCGTGGGCTGGCGGCTCATCCCCCAGCGGAGCGGCCAACGGCCATCCGAAGATGCGTTCGATATAGACCGCTACACCAGCGAGCTGCTCGTGACCGAGGGCTCGCCGCTGGTCGGACAGACCGTCTCGGCGCTCGAAGCCATGGGCGACGGCGATCTGACCGTGGCGGCCGTGATCCGGGGCGAGCGCCAGCGCGCCATGCCGCCGGCCCATTGGGAATTCGTCGCCGGCGACCTGATCGCGGTCCAGGCCGATCCGGCCCTGCTGAAGAAGCTGGCCGATGAGGCCAAGCTCGAGGTGGCCGGCGCCGAGCGCCTGGGCAAATCCGAGCGGCAGAAGGACGACGTGACCGTGGTCGAGGCGGTGGTGACCGACGGCTCGCTGCTGATCGACCGCACCGCGACCGGGCTGCATCTGCGCCAGCGCTTCGACGTCAATCTGCTGGCGGTCAGCCGCGCCGGCGAACGGCTGGGCGCGCGGCTGCATCGCCTGCGGTTCCGCGCCGGCGACGTGGTGGCGCTGCAGGGCTGGGAACAGGACCTGCCGGCGACGCTCGCCGAACTCGGCTGCTTGCCGCTGGCCGACCGGCGCCTCACGCTCGGGCAGAGGCGCACCGGCCTCTGGTCGCTCGCGATCCTGATCGTCGCCATGATCCTGGTGACGCTCAACATCATCCCGGTCGTCACCGCCTTTTTCGGCTCGGCGGTGCTGGTCGTGCTCACCCGCCAGATTACGCTCAAGGACGCCTATGATGCGATCGAATGGCCGGTGATCATCATGCTGGGCTGCCTGATCCCGGTCGGCGAGGCGTTGAAGGAAACCGGCGGGACCGAACATCTGAGCCACGCGCTGAGCGCCGCCGCCGGGTTCATTCCGGCCTGGGCGACGCTGGCGCTGGTGCTGGCGACCGCCATGCTGGTGACGCCGCTGCTGCATCACGCGGCGGCCGTCCTGGTGCTGGGGCCGATCGCGGCCTCGGTCGCGCATCATCTGGGCTATAACTCCGATGCGTTCCTGATGGCGGTGGCGCTCGGCTGCTCGTGCGATTTCCTGACGCCGATCGGGCATCAGAACAACACGCTGGTGATGGGGCCGGGCGGCTATCGCTTCAGCGACTATTGGCGCCTCGGCCTGCCGCTGTCGCTCCTGGTCCTGCTGGTTGGAACGCCCCTCATTCTTGCCGTGTGGCCGCTGCATTAAGCGACCGCGGCTCCTCCATTGAAAGGTTAACGCGGGCGCCCATATGCCCGACATGACCGCGCTCTCGATTCTCGATCTTTCGCCGATCCCCGAAGGCCATGACGCGCGCACCGCGCTGATGAACTCGCTGGATCTCGCCCGCCACGCCGAACGCCTGGGCTTCCGGCGCTATTGGGTGGCCGAGCATCACAACATGCCGGGCATCGCCAGTGCCGCGACCTCGGTCGTCATCGGCCATATCGCCGGCGGCACCAAGACGATCCGCGTCGGTGCCGGCGGCGTCATGCTGCCCAACCACTCGCCGCTGGTGATCGCCGAGCAGTTCGGCACGCTCGCCTCGCTCTATCCGGACCGGATCGACCTGGGTGTCGGCCGGGCGCCCGGTTCCGACCAGGCGACGGCGCGGGCGCTCCGGCGCAATCTCGACGGCGAGATCGACGCCTTCCCCCAGGACGTGATGGAGCTGATCGGCTATTTCGGTCCGGGCAGCCCCGGTCAGCGCATCTTTGCCATCCCGGGCGTCGGCACCAACGTGCCGGTCTGGATCCTGGGCTCCAGCACCTATGGCGCCCAGCTCGCCGCCGCCTTCGGCCTGCCCTATGCCTTCGCGTCCCATTTCGCCCCGGACCAGATGGGCGAGGCGATCGATATCTATCGCCAGAGCTTCCGGCCGTCGGCCTATCTGGCGAAGCCCCATCTGATGCTGGGCCTGGGCGCCTTCGCGGCCGCGACCGACGAGGAGGCGCAATTCCTGTTCACCTCGCAGATGCAGGCCTTCGCCAACCTGCGCCGTGGCCGGCCGGGCCCCTTGCCGCGCCCGGTCGAGGATATCGCCCAGCATCTGTCGCCGGCCGAGCTTGCCATGGTCGAACATTCACTCGCCTGCCGGGTCGTGGGCTCGCCCGAAACGATCCGGCGCGGGCTCGAGCGCTTCGTCCAGCAGACCGGCGCCGACGAGCTGATGGTGACGGGGGCGATCCATGATCATCAAGCGCGGCTGCGCTCGTTCGAGATCGTCGCCGAGGCCCATCGCGCGGTGACGGGCCTGCCTGGGGCGGCGGCGGATTAGTTTACATGGTCATGGCCGGGCTTGACCCGGCCATCCACGTGGTTGGGCAAGCCGATTTCACGGCCAAACAGGGCTCCGGCGGAGGGGCGTGGATGCCCGGGTCAAGCCCGGGCATGACGGAGT
>JAQGIC010000080.1 GCA_028288725.1 Rhodospirillales bacterium | reverse complement strand
GCAAGGCGCTCGACATGCTCGACATCGGCCGGCCCGATCTGGATTGGGTGGCGCTCGCCCGCGGCATGGGCGTGCCCGGCGCGCGGGTGACGGATATGGCCGAGTTCAACCGGCGCTTCGCCGAGGGACTGGCGACGCCCGGGCCCTATCTGGTCGAGGCGGTGCTGTAGACACTCCCCGTCGTTCCCGCGAAAGCGGGAATCCAGGGCAAGCGAGGGATCTCTGCGACTCTGGATTCCCGCCTGCGCGCTAGGGGATGCACATATCTGTTTTCGTCTATTGAAATCAGTAGGTCACCCTAACGCTCCGTCATGCCCGGGCTTGACCCGGGCATCCACGCGCCTCCGCCTGAGCCCTGTTCAGCCGTGAAATCGCCTTACCCAACCGCGTGGATGGCCGGGTCAAGCCCGGCCATGACGATGAAAAAAGACTAACTCTCTGAAATAAAACAGAAAGATATGTACATAGCCTGGCGCGAAAGCGGGAATGACGACTGAAAATCACGGCGCCGGCAACTGATCGAACGTGCTCATCAGATTGCCGTGGAACGCGAAGGGGCCGACATGGGTGAGCTTGCTATGGAGATCGACCCAGATCTCGCCGCCCATGTCGACCCAGCGCTTGCAGAACGTGTAATCCTCGCTGAGATAGAACCCGGTCTCCGGCTCGATGATGCAGTCGAAATAGGCGTAGCGCTCGTCCTCGGCCAGGGCAAAGTTGCGGTCGAGCTGCAGGCCCTTGAACTTGATCTGGGGATAGTGCTTCGCCATGCGGGCGAACACGGCACGCTTGATCATCAGGAAGCCGTTGCCCAGGTAGCGGCAGCGGGCGAAGCCGTTGATCGCTTCGATCTGGTCGGGCGCCAGGAACTCGACCACATAGTTCAGCACGCCGGATTCCAGGTTCGGGGCGCCGGCCTTGGCGGCCAAGGCGATCAAATCCCAATCCATGCGCTTGACCGGGTAGGCGGCGCCGACCACGTCCTTGTCGGCCTCCAGGAGCGCGAACACCTGTTCCGGCTCGAAACCGATGTCGGCATCGACGAACAGCAGATGGGTGGCGCTCGCGTCGGCCAGGAACTGGGCCGCCACGATGTTGCGCGCGCGCGTGATCAGCGCGTCGCCGCCCAAGAGCTGGAACGAGACCGCGATGCCGCGCTCGCGCGCCGCGTCCTTCAGCTTGATCATCGAGATCATGTAATGCTGGGTCACGTTGCCGCCATAGCAGGGCGTGCCGATCACGATATGGGTAAGCGGAGTAGTCGGCATGGCGCGGATACCCGAAAGACGCGGTGGAACCCGAGCTTAGGCGCCGCCGTCAGGCCCGGCAAGCGCCAGCCGGAATGCGGCGACGCCTTCGTCCGACGGCTTGTAGAGCGGGCAATCGACGAAGCCCAGCCGGCGATAGAGCCGCACCGCGGCGGGCATGCGGTCGGGCTCGGTATCCAGATAGATCGCCGTGCAGCCCTGGGCGTGCGCCGCCGCAATGACGCCGGCGATCAGCGCTTCGGCCACGCCGCGCCCGCGCGCGGCCTCGCGTACCCACAGCCGCTTCAGCTCGATGGCGCGCTCGGGCAGCACCACGGGCAAGGGCCGGATGGCGACGCAGCCGGCCGGCTGATCATCGATCCAGGCGATGAGCAGGCCGCCGCCGGGCATGAGCTGGCTCGCCGGCAATTCCGCAATCTCGTACTCCATCCCGGCCATGCCGAAGCCGGCGCCGGCGACGGCCGCGGCATAGTTGCGGTATTCGC
The DNA here is from genome assembly GCA_028288725.1 of Rhodospirillales bacterium. Classification (GTDB taxonomy): domain Bacteria; phylum Pseudomonadota; class Alphaproteobacteria; order ATCC43930; family CGMCC-115725; genus Aliidongia. The sequence continues at coordinate 37,290 of JAQGIC010000080.1, read as the reverse complement.
CGAGGAGGACGCGGGCGGCGGCGAGCAGGGCGGGGCCGGCGTCGGCGGTGAGGGGTTGGATGCGGGTCATCGGCCGATCGTAAATCATTACCCGGCCACGACCCAGCCGACCGGCGTCCAGCGAAAGATCGTCGGCGAGAGCTGTCGGGTCACTCGTGTAGCGACCATCGCCGCATGGTCACGCATGATCTGCAGCGCGTTCGGCTGGCGCCCGTCGGCATAGATCATTACATCGGTGCCGGGCGCCGCCACCAGCAACTGACCGCCGTACTTGGCCGCGAGCGTCGACCAGCTTTCCGGCAGCAGCAGCCGGCTCGATTCGTACGGGTTGGTGGCGACGAGGCCGATGTGCTCCTCGGGAATCGAATGCCCCACCTGTTCCACCGGGGCAAACAGCGCGGCATCATTCTTCATCGCGATCTCCAGTGCCTCTTCGCGACTCAGGCCGAGCTTGGCGAGATCGCCGGGGCCGAGCGTGCTGATGGCCTGCGGCATGTCGTACATGCAGATGATCCACAGATCGCCCATGAACGGTGCGACCGGCGGCTCCTCCTTGCCGGCGAAGACCTTACGGATCGCATCGACATATCCCACGGGCCGCACCACGGCACGGAGCAGCGATCGGTCGAGCATTTTCTTGCGCGCGAAAGTATCCGACATCTGTGCGACGTGGCCTTTGACTGCCTCATCGCAATTCTCGGGATTGCGTTGACAAAATCCGTAAACCGTATCGAGCGCCGACTGGTGGGGATCGCTATCAGGCCCGACGATGGTGAGGGCCAGCGGGCCGCGGATGGTGACCTTGAAGCCGGGCATGACTTTCCGGAACGCCTCGGCGAGCGCGGTCGTAAACCCTTCCTCGTCGAGCGGGATCTTGGCTGCGATGGCGATGTTCGGAAGCGAGAGGATTGCACAGGCCAACAGGCCGGGGAGGCGATACCGGAAAAGTGCGGACATGACCGGTGGTCCTCATTGACAAAACGATAAGGCAGAATAGAACAAAATCGGAACATCGGCAACCTGAACGCGCAGCCTGGCGCAACTATTTTCCTTGCGGAGTCCGCGCGCGGCAAAAATCACCATAAGGATCAGGCGGCTGGATGCGATCGAACGCCGGTTTGAGTGTTTTGGCCAGGGCGATATGGGCCGAGTTTTCCGGGTCGAAAACCTTGTCGGTCGTTACGATGATCAGGCTGCCGTCGGGACCGGCTTCGGTGCGGAAACCCTGCGGGACGACAAATTTATCGGCAAGCGGCTTCGAAAGATACGTGATCCAGCCCGTACGCAAGGGCGCCGGCGGAAATTCCAGCACGTCCCAGAGATCCTGGGGAAAGACAGTGGCCCAGACCGGGTTCCAAGCTTTCGCTACGGCGGAGAGGACTTGAGTGAGAATCTCGGTGCATATCAATGTGGGGTCGCCGAACTGGCGTGAGCGTAAGGTGAAGCTCGTTAGATTGGGGAAAATCTGCGGGCTATCCGTGTTTTCCAATGCGCATTGAAAGGAGACGGTACGGTCCCCCTCTTTGCCGTTCCAAGCACCGGTCATGAAACCGAACCCCGGAATCGCGATGCGATCGATCTGAATGCTTGCCAGATCGGCTTGGAAATCGGCGACGAGGCCCTGGGTTGTGCACGGCTGTCCGCCAAAAGGCTTCCACTGCTCGTCTACCGGATTCTCCGTAACCCACGCGTCGAAGGCCGGGTGAATGGGTTCCAAGCTATCGAGCATCCTGGCCATCCGCATTGCGGCTGCCTCGAGACCCTCCCGGCGATTGCCCCAGTAAGCGTAAAGCATCGTGGCTTCGAAGGTCATGGTTTCACCGGCGGCTGGTAGAACACTGTGATGTTGGTGAAGCCTGCCACCCGGAAGGCATTCCGGAAATAGTCCGCCGCACGATGCTCGGCAAAATACCATTCGACACGCCGGCCACTCGTTCCGACCGCGTTGTTTTGTGCACGTGCCTGGTCCATGAGTCGTTCTGCTCCTAGATAGTAAGACGCATATGTGCCGTCGGCGCGTAGCGCCCACACATAGCCCAGCGCCTTCGCTTCCAGCATGACGCCGTCGCTCTCGCGGCAACCATCGAAAGTCACGTTATTCAACGTTACGGCGACGCCGCGCGGCAAGCCGGTTATCTGCTCCTGGTAGGCGGCGGCCTGCTCGCTCATGCCGCTTGGTCTGTCTGGGCCCGGATCGGGGCAGAGCCTTGGCTCATCGTCAGACGTGGCCGCCTGCGGCTTTCTGAACAGCGGCGCGTCCGGATCGAGCACGACGCCGTTGTCGAGCGCGTGGCCGATGACGGTTCCGTCCTTGTCGCGATAGAGGCGGTCTTCATCGGGGCCGCCGAAGAACAGCACGTGCTCGTTGCCGGCCTCATCCGTCTGGGCGATCCGCAGATTGCCCTCATCGTAGTTATAGCGGACATCGTCGTGGCCGGGGATCGAGCCGTGCTCGAGGTGGCTTTCGTTCGTCGGCAGGACGAGCAAGCCGCCGAACAGGGCGGCTGGATTGGTCAGGCGCGGCGCGAGGCGACCGAGCGCCGCGACGAAACCCTCTGCCGCGGGGCTCGCCATGAACGCGGCCATCCGGGCCGTTGCCTGACCAAGAAAGCGACCGGTCCCGAAATCCGACCACCTGCCGTCGGCATCTCGCGGCTGCGCCGGGTCGAACTTGATAAGCTTCGATGCCAATTGCAGGCGCCGGAGATCGAACTCGTCCAGCTCGCCAATGGGCAACAGCAGGCCAAGCAATTGCGCCTTGAGCAATTCGCCATCGTCGAGAGCTTTCGCGATTGCGGAGCATTTCCGATGGAGCGGGATCTCGTCGCCTCGATAGTCGAAGGCCACGTCAAGGAGAACCCGAACACGCCCTCGGTCCACCGCCCTGTAGCCGCTTCGCGTTTGCCGAACGAGCACGCAGTCGGGGCCAAGAACCAAGCCGTCGCGGTCAACCGTCACGCCTCGACTGGCGGGGCCTCTTGCATGCAGGCGGCGCGGGGGGCCGAACTCAAGTTCCATGCGAACCTCATCGGGATGACGAGGCTACCTATAGAACAAAAAGAGAACATCAGCAAATTTATGGCCCGGATATTTTTAACCGACGGCCCGCCCCAGCACCGCCGCGATCTCTTCCTTGAGGATGGCCACCACTTCTGCCACCCGGTCCTCGTCCAGCCTCGAGGCCAGCGTTGCCGTGCTGATCGCGCATTCCGGCGCGCCCAGATGGCGCGGCACCGGCACGGCGACCCCGCCGACCTCGGCCAGGAACAGCCCGCCGGATTGGGCGAAGCCGTCGATGCGGATGCGTTCGACCCAGGAGGGCAGGCTGGCCGGCAGGTCCGGCACCAGCATGCGCAGGCGCCGGTCGTTGTGGGCCAGGATCGTGTCGGATTCATCCTCGGTCATGGAGGCGAGGATGGCGAGGCTGCCGGGGCCGATACCGAGCGGCACGCGGCCGCCGGTGCCGCCGGTCAGCGTGCGGACGCGGACGACCCCCTCCTGCGTCGCCAGGCAGACCGCGTCATAGCCGCTGCGCACCATCAGGAACGCGCTGTCGCCGGTCCGTTCGGCAACCCGCATCAAGGCACCGCGCCAGGTTTCGACCAGGCCGACCGTCGACTGGGATTTCAGCGCCAGCGCATAGATCTCCGGACCCAGCTGATAGCGCCGGCCGGTGGCGGAGCGCAGCGCGAAGCCCTGCTGGACCATGGCGGCGAGCAGCCGGTGCACCGTCGGCTTGGGCAGGGCCACCGCATGGGCGATATCGGCCAGACTTGCCCCCGCGGCACCATGCGCGGCGAGCGCGCGCAGCACGTCGAAGCTCTTCTGGGTGGATTGTGCCGGGATCATGAGTCCATCGTTCCACATAACGGAATGGAATTGAAGATAAATATCATGATGTGAAATCGTCTTTGACAGCGCCGGTTCGGCCGTGATGGACTTGGCCCTCGTGGGAGCTGGAGGGCGAATGCATAGGGTCGCGCTGATATCGGGGGCCAATCGTGGCATCGGCGCGGCTGTCGCCCGGCGGCTGGCCGCGGCCGGATGGCGGCTCGCCTTGGGCGTCCGCCGACCGGCCGCGGTGGCCGGCACCGACACCTGCACCGTCCATCGCTATGACGCGCTCGACCGGGATGCCGGCGCCCGCTGGGTCGCCGAGGCCGTGGCGGCGCACGGCCGGATCGACGCGCTGATCAACAATGCCGGCGTCGCGCCCCATGTCGGGCTGGAGGATGGCGACGAGTCCCTGCTCGACGATCTGTTCGACATCAACGTCAAGGCGCCGTTCCGGGTCATTCGCGCGGCCTTGCCGCATCTGAAGGCGAGCGGGCGGGGTCGGGTGATCAATCTGGCTTCGCTGTCGGGCAAGCGGGTGCTGGGGCTCAATGTCGGCTATCAGATGTCGAAGCATGCGGTTGTGGCGCTGACCCATGCGGTGCGCCGGGTCGGCTGGCCGCACGGCATCCGGGCGACGGCGCTCTGTCCCGGCTATGTCGATACCGACCTGATCGCCGGCAAGCACGACCTGACCCCGGACGAATTGATCCAGCCGGAGGATCTGGCGCGCATGGTCGAGCTGCTGCTCGATCTGCCGAATTCCGCCTCGATCGCCGAACTGCTGGTCAATGGCCGCTACGAGACCATGCTGTGACCGGGGCTGTGACGGGGCAGTTCGTCAGATTGGCCGAGCGGTCGGGCGCCGAAATCCCTTTCACCATCGATGGCACGGCCGCGAGCGCGCGCGCCGGCGATACGGTGCTGACCGCGATCCTCTTGAACCGGGCCAGCATCGGCGCCAGCGATTTCACGCCGCATGACCGGGCCGGCTTCTGCCTGATGGGCGCCTGCCAGGCCTGTTGGGTCTATGACGCGGGCGGCGCCCGGCGGCGCGGCTGCTCGACGCTGGTCGAGCCGGGCATGGCGCTGTTCACCAAATGGACGCCGTCCCATGGCTGAACCGGCGATCGTCATCATCGGCGCCGGCCCGGCCGGCGTGCGTGCCGCGGCGACGCTCGCCAAGGCCGGCCGCCGCGTCGTGCTGATCGACGAGAACATGCGCGTCGGCGGTCAGATCTATCGCCAGCCGCCGCCGGGCGCCGAGCGGGCGGCCGACAAGCTCTACGGCTTCGAAGCGGCCAAGGCGGTGTCGATCCATCGCGCGCTCGATGGGCTCGCTATCGATTATCGGCCTGAAACCCTGGTCTGGAACGCGCGCGGCACGGTGCTGGACCTGACCGGGCCGCGCGGGGCCGAGCGGCTCGCGTTCGACCGGCTGATCCTGGCGACCGGGGCGACCGACCGGTCGATCCCGTTCGAAGGCTGGACCCTGCCCGGCGTGTTCAGCCTGGGTGGCGCGCAGATCGCGCTGAAGGCCCAGGGCTGCGCCATCGGCCGGCGCGTCGTGTTCGCCGGCACCGGGCCGCTGCTGCCGCTGGTCGCCTATCAATATGCCAAGGCCGGCGCGAATGTCGTGGCCGTGCTCGATACCAGTTCCTTCGCAACCAAGCTCAAAGCGTCGCCCGGCCTGCTGGCCCTGCCCAAGCTGTTCGCCAAGGGGGTTTACTATCTGGCACAGCTGAAGCGCCGGGGCGTTCCGGTGATCGAGGGTGTCGAAGGTTTCGCGGTCGAGGGCGCGAACGCGCCGGAGGCCATCAGCTGGCGGCGCGGCGGCGAGACCGGCCGGATCGCGTGCGACGCGGTCGGCGCCGGCTTCGGCTTGCGCTCGGAAACCCAGCTGGCCGACCTGCTCGGCTGCGGCTTCGCGTTCGACGAGCTGACGCGCCAATGGCTGCCGATGAAGGACGCCGACGGCCGCGCTTCCGAGCGCCATATCTATCTGGCCGGCGACGGGGCCGGCATCGCCGGCGCCGATGCGGCGGAACTCGCCGGCGAGCGGGTCGCCTGGACCCTGCTGGGCGATCTCGGCCAGGCCGTCGATGCCGCGCGCCTTGTGCGCCTGGACCAGGGCCTCGCCCGCATCGCCCGCTTCCGCCGTGCGATCGAGGCGGCCTATCCGTTCCCCCATCGCTTCCATGGCGCCATCCCCGACAATCTCATCATCTGCCGTTGCGAGGGTGTCACCGCCGGCCATCTCAGGTTCCAGGTCGAACAGCGCGAGGCCATTGAGATGAACCGCCTGAAGGCCTATAGCCGCCTGGGCATGGGCCGCTGCCAGGGCCGCATGTGCGCCTCGGCCGGTGCCGAACTGCTCAGCCATTGGCGCGAGGTCGAACCGGGTGCGGTCGGCCGGCTGCGCGGCCAGGCGCCGGTCAAGCCGGTCCCGGTCGCCGAAACCCACCCGGCGGAGGCGACATGACCGAGCGCCTGCGCCCCGACGTTGCGATCATCGGTGGCGGTACCGCCGGCTGCGCCGCGGCACTGGCGCTCAGGAAACGCGGTCTCAGCGTCGTGCTGATGGACAAGGGCTACTGCGGCGCCGGCGCCAGCGGCGTCAATTTCGGCGGCGTTCGCCGTCAGGGCCGCAGCCTGGTAGAGCTGCCGCTGGCGACCCGGTCGCGCGCGATCTGGGACCGGCTGCCCGAACTGGTCGGCGAGGACGGCGAATTCCGCGCGACCGGCCACGTGAAGCTGGCCCGCTCCGACGCCGACATGGCCGTGCTGGAGACCTACGCCCGCAACGCCGCCGAATGGGGCCTCGATCTGAAGCTGATCGGGCCGAACGCGGTACGCGACGATTACCCCTGGCTCGGCCGCAAGGTGGTCGGCGCCTCGCTCTGTCTTGACGACGGCCAGGCCAATCCGCGCCTGGTCGGTCCGGCGTTCGCGCGCGCCGCGCGCCGGGCCGGGGCCGATATCCGTGAGCTGACCCGGGTCGAGGCCGCCAGTTTCGACGGCGAGACATTCGATGTCCGGGCCGCGGGCGGCCTGGTGGTGACAAGCCGCTGGCTGATCAATGTCGCGGGTGCCTGGGCCGGCCAGGTCGCCGACTGGTTCGGCGACGGGGCTCCGGTCCAAACGCTGTCGCCCAATATGGTGGTGACCGAGCCGCTGCCGTTCTTCATCGACCGCTCGATCGGCGTGTGCGGCGGCGACATCTATGTCCGCCAGGTCGATCGCGGCAATGTCGTGTTCGGCGGCGGGGCCGGCTGGGGCGACATCGAGCTGGAGCGCTCGCGGCCGCTCACCGCCACGACCGAGGCGTCGATGGCGAAGCTGATCGATCTGATCCCGGCTCTCAGGGGCGCCCTGGTGATCCGGTCCTGGTCGGGGCTCGACGGCGAGATGCCGGACCATATTCCGGTGATCGGGGCCAGCCTGACCATCCCGCGCCTGCTCCATGCCTTCGGCTTCTCCGGCCATGGTTTCCAGCTGGGACCGGCCGTCGGCGAGGTGCTGTCGGAGTTGATCGTCGACGGCGAGACGCCGACCGACATCAAAGCCTTCGCGCTCGCGCGGTTTCGGTGATCCAATACACTTAAACCAACGCCCCAAAAGGGGCGAACCAGAAGGAACAGGGACGATGAAGCGGTTTCACATCCTGGCGGCTGCCCTCTGTTGCATGGCATCGCCCTTGGCTCTCGGGACGGCGCAGGCCGAAAAAATTCTGAACGTGGGCATGGCGGCGGCCGATGTCGGCGCGCTCGACCCGCATCGCGCGGTCTCGACCCAGGACAAGCCGGTGATGAACTGGGTGTTCAACGGATTGGTGCGCTTCAAGCCCGGCTCGGTCGCGATCGACGGGCTGGAGCCGGATCTGGCCGACAGCTTCCGGCGTTCGCCCGACAAGCTGACCTGGACCTTCGCGCTCCGCCATGGCGTGCAGTTTCAGCGCGGTTTCGGCGAGATGACGGCCGAGGACGTCGTGTTCTCGCTCAAGCGCGCCGCCGACAAGGACAGTTCTTCCTTCGCCGCCGACTATGCCAACGTCGACAGCATCACCGCACTCGATCCCTATACGGTCCAGATCAAGCTGAAGCAGGTCGTGCCCGGCTTCCTGGGCCTGGTGGCGAATTATCAGGGCGGCAATATCGTCTCGAAAAAGGCGGTCGAGCAACTGGGCGAGCAGTTCCGCACCATGCCGGTCGGCACCGGCCCGTTCGAGATCAAGGAATATCAGCCGAACCAGGGGATCGTCCTGGTCGCCCACGCGGGCTATTTCCGCGGCAAGCCCAAAATCGACGGCATCAACTTCAAATTCATCCCGTCCGATGCCAGCCGCGATCTGGCTTTCTCCTCGGGCGAACTCGATCTGCTCTACGGTCGCCAGGATCAGAAATGGGTCGAGCGGACCAAGGAGGCGCCCGGTACGGTCGTCGACGTGATCCGTCCGGCCGAGTTGGCCGAGCTTTCTTTGAACCAAACCAAGAAGCCGCTCGACGATCTCCGGGTCCGCCAAGCCGTCGCCTATGCCATCGACCGCGCGGGGATCGCGCAGTTCAAGGGGGCGGCAACCGCGGAGCCCGCGACCTCGGTCGTGCCGGCGGGCTATCTGGGCACGATCGACGCCAAGCTGTTCCCGCATGATGTCACCAGGGCCAAGGCATTGCTGGCCGAGGCAGGCTATCCGAACGGCATCACGATCACGGTGATCCAGACCAGCCTGCCGACCATGCTCAATTCCATGCAGATCGTGCAGGCGCAGCTGAAGCAGGCGGGCATCAATCTGGAACTGCAGGTCGTGGATCACGCGACCTTCCATGCCCAGATCCGCAAGGATCTCAGCATGGCGGTCTATTACTCGGCGGCGCGCTTTCCGGTCGACGACATCTACATGACCCAGTTCTTCCATTCGCGCTCGACGGTCATGACGCCGACCGCCGCCACGAACTTCTCCCATTGCGCGGTCGCGGATAAGGAAATCGACGCCGCCCGCGTCGAGCCGGAAGATGCGAAGCAGCAGGCGCTGTGGGCGACCGCCCAGCAGAAGATCGTCGACGATGTCTGCGCGGTGCCTCTGTTCGAACAGCTGCAGGTCTGGGCTCATCATACCAAGCTGCATTTCAACTATGATCTGAAGGGCTCGCTCAACCTCGGGCCCACGATCACCGAAGCCTCCACGCTGGATTAACAAGAACCGTCATTCCCGCGCAGGTGGGAATCCAGCAAGAGCGGTGTCTGCCGCGACATGGTTCTTGTCCGCGCTGCCGCGCGTAACTGCTGGATTCCCGTCTGCGCGGGAATGAAGAATGAGGAACAAGACCACCCTATGCTGCGTTTCGTCGCCCTTCGTCTCGTGATGGCGCTGCCCACGCTCTGGGCAGTGCTGTCGCTGGTCTTCGTCCTGGTGCGGATCGTGCCGGGCGACCCGGCGCTCGTCATCCTGGGCGACCAGGCGACGGAGCAGGCGCTGGTGGCGCTGCGCCACCGCATGGGCCTCGACGTGCCGCTGTGGGACCAGTATCTGCAGTTCATGGCGGCGGTCCTGCAGGGCGATCTGGGCATCTCCATGGTGCGCAACCGGCCGGTCTGGGGCGAGGTCGCGACCGTGCTGCCCTATACGCTGGAGCTGACCTTCGTCGGCATCTTCCTGGGCGTGCTCATGGGCCTGCCGCTGGGCGTGCTCGCCGCCCAGCATCGCGGCGGCTGGATCGACGCGGTCGCGCGCTGGACCTCGCTCTTGGGGCTCAGCTTCCCGGCGTTCATTTCCGGCATCCTGATGCTGCTGCTGCTGGCGGTCGAGCTGCCCTGGTTCCCGGTCATCGGCAACGCGCCCTTCGCCAACCCGCCGGCCCATCTGCGCGCGCTGGTGCTGCCGGCGCTCAATCTGGGTTTCATCATGGTTGCCTATGTCGCCCGCGTGACCCGGTCGGGCATGCTGGCCTCCTTGAGCGAGGACTATATCCGCACGGCGCGGGCCAAGGGCGTGCCGGCGCGGCTCGTGGTCTGGCGCCACGCGCTGCGGAACGCCCTCATCCCGGTCGTGACCGTGGTCGGGCTCTATTTCGGCATCCTGATCGGCAATTCGGTGCTGACCGAGATCGTGTTCAACCGGCCGGGCCTGGGCAAGCTCATCGTCGGCGCCTTGAACGACCGCGACTACACCATGCTGCAGGGGCTGATGGTGATCTATGCGCTGGTCGTGGTCGGCGCCAACCTCGCGACCGATCTCGCCTATGGCGCGGTCGATCCGCGCATTCGGGTGCGCTGAGATGGCGGTCGGTGCAATCGGCGCCCCCAAGGGCATCGCCGGCCGCGCGCTGGGCAACCGTTCGCTCATGGCCGGCGTGGCCCTGCTCGTGTTCATCATCCTGCTGGCGGTGCTGGCGCCCTGGATCTCGCCCTACGACCCGAACGATCAGGATGCGATCGCCAGCCTGGGCGCGCCCAATGCCCAGCACTGGTTCGGCACGGATTTCTTCGGCCGCGACGTCTTGAGCCGGGTGATCTGGGGCGCCCGCGTCTCCTTGTTCGTGGGCGCGGTTTCGACCGCGATCTCGATGCTGCTCGGCGGTTCGATCGGCATCCTTTCCGGCTATGTCGGGGGTCGGTTCGACCAGGGCGTGATGGCGGTGATGGACGTGCTGTTGAGCTTCCCGCAGCTGATCATGGGCCTGATCATCGTGGCGCTGCTGGGCGCCAATCTCACGGACCTGATCCTGGCGATCGCGATCACCGCCGTGCCGCCCTTCGCCCGGGTCGCGCGCGGCCCGACGCTCAGCCTGAAGGAACGCGATTTCGTCGAGGCCGGTCGGGCGCTGGGCTTCTCGAATCTCCGCATCATGCTGGTGCATATCCTGCCGAACGTGCTCGACGATCTGATCGTCATGGGCTCGCTCTGGCTCGCGACCGCGATCCGGACCGAGGCGAGCCTGAGCTTCATCGGCCTGGGCTTGCCGCCGCCGACCGCGACCTGGGGCAGCATCATCCGGGAAGGCTTCGAGAATTTGCTGGATGCGCCCTGGCTCGCGGTCTTCCCCAGCCTGGCCGTGCTGATCGTCATGCTGGCGCTCAACATGATCGGTGACGGCTTGCGCGACGCAACCGATCCCAAGGCGGCGGTATCATGACCAATGTCGTGCCGCTGAAGACCCCGCCGGCGCTGGCGGTCAAGGATCTGACCACCGGCCTCAAGATCCGCGGCATTTGGCACCAGGCCGTGCGCGGCGTGTCGTTCGAGGTCATGCCGCGCGAGACCGTGGCGCTGGTCGGCGAGAGCGGCTGCGGCAAGAGCCTGACCGCCATGTCGATCATGGGCCTGCTGCCGGCCAAGGTCGGCAAGGTTCTTTCCGGCAGCGTAACGGTCGATGGACGCGAAGTCGTCGGCCTGCCGGAGCGGGAGTTCGAAGGCCTGCGCGGCAATCTGGTCTCGATGATCTTTCAGGAGCCGATGACCAGCCTCAACCCGGTGCTGCCCGTGGGATTCCAGATCGCCGAGACGCTTCGGCGCCATCGGGGCTTGGACGGGGCGGCGGCCAGGGCCGAGGTGCTGCGGCTGATGAACCGGGTGCAGATCCCGGCGTCCGCGCGCCGGATCGACGATTACCCCCATCAATTCTCCGGCGGCATGCGCCAGCGGGTGATGATCGCCATGGCGGTCGCCTGTCGGCCCAAGGTGTTGCTGGCCGACGAGCCGACGACCGCGCTCGACGTCACGATCCAGGCCCAGGTGCTGAACCTGATCGCCGAACTGCAGGCCGAGGACGGCATGGCCGTGCTGTTCATCACCCATAATCTGGGCGTGGTCGCCTCCATCGCATCCCGTGTCGTGGTGATGTATGGCGGCGACGTGGTCGAGACGGCACCGGTCGATGATTTCTTCCAGCGGCCGAGCCACCCCTATAGCGCCGCCTTGTTGAAATCGGTACCGCGCGCCGACCGTCGGCCGGACAGTCTGGAGCCGATCCCGGGCCAGGTACCGACCCTGTTCCAGATGCCGGACGGCTGCCGGTTCCAATCGCGCTGCGCCCATGTGATGGAGGTCTGCACCCGCCGGCCGCCGTTGCTGCCGGGCGGCGGTCGGCCGGACCACCAGATGCGCTGCTGGCTCGGGCGTCCGGAAGGGGGGCTGTGATGCTGGTCGTCAAGGATCTGGTGAAGACCTTCCCAGTGCGGTCCGGCTTCGGCTTTTCCGGTCCGGTGCAGACGGTCAAGGCGCTCGACGGCATCTCGTTCGAGGTCGCGCGCGGCGAGGCGCTGGGCCTGGTCGGCGAGAGCGGCTGCGGCAAATCCACCTCGGCCCGCACGGTCCTGCGCCTGACCGAACCGGATGGCGGTGCCGCGCTGATCGACGGCGCCGATCTGTTCCAGGCGACCGGCCCGGATCTGCGCCGCCTGCGCCGGCGGCTGCAGATCGTGTTTCAGGACCCTTACGCCTCGCTCAATCCGCGCCGGCGCATCGGCGATACGCTGGCCGAGCCGATGAAGGTCCATGGCATCGGAACGCCGAAGGAATGGCCCGGGCGCGTGCGCGAATTGCTGGCGGAGGTCGGCTTGCCGGCCGAGGCCGTTCATAAATACCCTCATGAATTTTCCGGCGGACAGCGCCAGCGCATCGGCATCGCGCGCGCGCTCTCGGTCGGGCCGGAATTGCTGTTCCTGGACGAGCCGGTGTCGGCGCTCGACGTCTCGGTCCAGGCCCAGGTGCTGGTGCTGCTGAACCGGCTCAAGCAGACGCGCAACCTGGCCTCGGTCTTCATTTCCCACGACCTGGGCGTGGTCCGCTATTTCTGCCAGCGGGTCGCGGTCATGTATCTGGGCCGGATCGTCGAGACGGCGCCGGCCGAGGATCTGCTGGATACGCCGCTGCACCCCTATACCCAGGCGCTCCGCGCCGCCACGCCGACGCCGGATCCGAACCACAAGGTCACCATGGCGCGGCTGACCGGTGATCCGGCCTCGCCCTTGAACCCGCCGTCCGGCTGCCATTTCAACCCGCGCTGCCCCCATGTCATGGAGCGCTGCCGGGTCGAGGTGCCGGCGCTGCAAGAGGTGGCGCCGGGGCGCAAAGTGGCATGTCACCTGATGGATGGGGCGTGAGCGCGGCCGGCGCTCGGCTCACAAGAGAATCGATAGGGAAAGACAGCCCCATGAAGCCGATCCTCGCCCTGCTGGTCATCCTGCATGTCCATGCGGTCCGGGCGCCGTAGCGGTGGCGGGCCGCAACGGCAATGTGATTTCCGTCTCCTGACATCTGCCGGTAACTCGATTAGGTTTCTCTGCAGCCGTGCGATCCGTTCAGGGACTTTGCCGATGACGACCGAAACTGCGCCGGTTCTTCGTGTGGAGATCGATGCCGCGCGCTGCCAGGGGCATGGCCGCTGCGTCGTGCTCGCCCCGGAATTGTTCACACTCGACACGCTGGGCGATGCCCTGGTGGTCGGCGACGGCACCGTACCCCCCGACCTTCAGGCCAAGGCCACCCTCGCGAAGGCCAATTGCCCCGAATACGCCATTCGCTTCGCCAGGGATTGACCTCATGAAAGCTCGTCCGCCGGTCACCGACTGGGCCACCGATTTCGACCATATGCACCAGGATTGGACGCAGGATCCCTATCCGATCTGGCAGGATCTGCGCCAACGCTGTCCCGTCGCCCATACCGACCGGTTCGAGGGTGCCTATCTGCCGGTGCGCTATGCCGACATCCGGGAAATCGCCTATGACCCGGCGCATTTTTCCTCCCGGCGGATCGTCATTCGCGACGAGCGCCTGCCGCTGGTTTCATTCCCGCCGATCACGTCGGATCCGCCGGACCATCGGGCGCAGCGCGCGGTGCTGCTGCCGCTGTTCACCCCGGCGGCGATGGCGCCCCATGAAGCGGCCATTCGCCGGATCTGCCGCGGCCTGGTCGACCGGTTCGCCGACAAGGGCACCTGCGACGGTGCCGCGGATTATGCCCAGGAGATCACGGTCGCGGTCACGGCGATGCTGCTGGGCATCTCGTCCGACGACGGCGACCTGTTTCGCCGCTGGCTGAACGACCTGCTCGTCGTCGGCACCGACGATCCGGCCCTGGTGATGCGGACCCATGGCGAGATGGCCGGCTTCTTCATGAAGGAAATCGCCCTGCGGCGCGCCAACCCGGGTCAGGACATCATCAGCCGGCTGCTGGAGGCAAGGATCGACGAGGCGCCGTTGGATGACGCGCAACTGGTCGGCATGGTGCGGCTGCTGCTGATCGCCGGCATCGATACGACCTGGAGCGCGCTCGGCTCCTGCCTGCTGCATCTGGCGACCCATGCGGATGATCGGCGTCGTCTCGTGGCCGATCCGTCGCTGATGCCGACCGCGATCGAGGAGTTGCTGCGGGCCTATTCGCCGGTGTCGATCGCGCGCGAGATCGTGGCCGACACGGAGGTCGGCGGCTGCCCCTTCAAGGCCGGCCAGATGGTGCTGCTGTCGTTCGCGGCGGCGAACCGCGATCCAGAGGCGTTTCCGGATGCCGACAAGGTGGTGCTCGATCGCGCCGAAAACCGGCACGCCGCCTTCGGTCTCGGCATCCACCGCTGCATCGGCTCCCATCTGGCCCGCCTGGAAATGACGATCGCGCTCGAGGAATGGCTGGCGCGGATTCCGGAATTCTCGCTGGCACCCGACGCCATCGTCACCTGGTCGGCCGGCGCCGTGCGCGGCCCGCGCCAACTGCCGCTGGTGTTCTAGAACCCGGCGCCCTGATATTTGCGACCGAACGCCTCTTGCTGCCGCCACCCAAACGGCGGCAGGCTAGGCCGCATCCTTATCGCCACGCAGGAACCTCCCATGCCGATCAACAACCGCATCGCCCATTTTCACGACGAGATGACGGCTTGGCGCCGCGATCTGCATGAGAATCCCGAACTGGGATTCGAAGAGCAGCGCACGTCGGACATCGTGGCGGCGAAGCTCGAGGAATGGGGGATCGAGGTGCATCGGGGGCTGGCCGGCACCGGCGTGGTCGGCAGTTTGAAGCTCGGCACCTCCAACCGCGCCATCGGCATCCGCGCCGACATGGACGCCCTGCCGATGAGCGAGGCCAACGGCTTCGAGCACCGTTCCAAGATCGACGGCAAGATGCACGCCTGCGGCCATGACGGGCACACGACCATGCTGCTGGGTGCCGCCAAATACCTCTCCGAGACGCGGAATTTCGACGGCACCGTGCATTTCATCTTCCAGCCGGCCGAAGAGGGCGGCGGCGGCGGCCGGGTCATGGTCGAACAAGGTCTGTTCGACAAGTTTCCGGTCGATGCGGTCTATGGGCTGCACAACGACACGACCCTGCCGGTGGGCGAGATCTCGGTCGTGTCCGGCCCGGTCCAGGCGGCGTCGGACGTGTTCCGCATCCACATCACCGGCAAGGGCGGCCATGCCGCCAAGCCGCATTTCTGCATCGATCCGGTCGTGATCGGCTCGCATATCGTGGTGGCGATGCAGTCGATCGCGGCGCGCCGGGTCAACCCGCTCGACAGCGCGGTGATCTCGATCACCCAATTCCATGCCGGCACCGCCAGCAACATCATCCCGCATTCGGGCTGGCTCGACGGCACGGTCCGCACGCTGTTGCCCGAGGTGCGCGACGACGTGCAGCGGCTCCTGACCCAGATCGCAGAGACCACGGCGGCCGCTTTCGATGCCGAAGCGCGGGTCGAGTATCATCGCAATTATCCGGTGACGGCGAACCACGCGGCCGAGACCGAGCGCGCGGCGATCGCGGCCGCCAAGGTGCTGGGCGCCGACAAGGTGATCCGTGAGCGGGTGCCGTCGATGGGCGGCGAGGATTTCGCCTTCATGCTGGAGGCCCGCCCCGGCTGCTACGTCAAGCTGGGCCAGGCCGGCGCCGACAAGGGCAAGACCCCGGTCCATCACCCGAACTACGACTTCAACGACGACATCCTGCCGCTGGGCGCCTCGCTCTGGGCGACGCTGGTGGAGCAGGAACTGCCGCGGGGATAGGCGCGGGTTCGGCTGAGACACCCCCCAACCCTCCCCCGCGCGCAAAGCAGGGGGAGGGAGGGTCCCGCGCAGCGGGAGGGTGAGGGCGGCACCGCTTAAAGTTCTCTCCCCAGAAACCCCATCACCGCCCCCAGAATCCGCCGCCTGTCCTCCGGCCGGGTGAAGCCATGGCCTTCATGGTCGAACAGCACGCTCTCGACCGGATGCCGGCGGGCCGCGAGGGCCGCTAGCAGCGTTTCGGTCTCGCTGAACGGCACCCGCGGATCGCGTTTGCCATGGGCGACCAGCAACGGCGCGCGAAGCTGGTCGATCAGGGACAGCGGCGAGATTTCCTCCAGGAAATCCCGATCGGCCACCGGATCGCCGTATTCGACTGCGCGATGGCGCCAGCGCCAGGGGCCGGTATCGCGCAGCAGCGTCAGGAAATGGACGATGCCGTAATATTCGATGCCGGCTTTCCATAGTTCCGGATGGCGCGCCAACGTCGCCAGGACCATGAAGCCGCCATAGCTCTGGCCCATGACCGCGATGGCGCCGTCGTCGATATCGGGCCGGGCACCGAGCCAAAGCCGTGCGGCGCGCAGATCCTCGACCGCGTCCAGCCGCAGCCGGACATTATCGAGTGCGGCGAATCGGGCCCCATAGCCGGTCGAACCGCGCACGTTCGGCAGCATCACCGCATAGCCCGCCGCCAGCATCGCCTGCACATCCGGGCGATAGGTCGGGCGGACCTGGCTTTCCGGGCCGCCATGGACCCAGACGACGGCCTTGCGGCCCTGGTCCGGCGCCGACGTTTCGGGTAGCGCCAGCCACGCCTCGATCCGCAGGCCGTCGAAGCTGGTGAAATCGACCAGCCGCCAGGGGCTGAGCGTCAGGTCGGACGCGTCGGCCACCAGCAGCGGCGTGACGGCGCCGCTTTCCGGCTCGACCCGCCAAAGGCCGCGCGGCCGGGTCGGATCGGTCTGCGACAGGATCAGGGCCGTGCCGTCGGGCGACCAGGCCAACTCGCCGATCACACCGGCGGGCCGCTCGATCAGTCTCGTGCTGCCGGTCTCGACATCGACCAGCCGCAGTTCGGACCAGCCGCCCCGGTTGATCGCGACGGCGAGGCGGCTGCCGTCGGGCGCGAGAGCCAGGGTTTCGACATCGCTGTCCGGCATGAACAGCGGCTCGAAACTGCCGGCAGTCGGATCGAACCGGGCCACGCCCAGATGCTCGCCGCCCAGCTCGGTCAGGACATAGGCGGCCGTGCCGTCCTTGCGCCAACGGAAGGCGCCGTAGCGGGCGGGGGCATAGGTTCGTTCGATCGGCCGGAGCGTGCCGGTCGCAACCTCGACCAGGGCCAGTTCCTGGTCGGCGTGGCTGCGGTCGGCCTGGACCGTCAGCCAGGCGCCGTCGGGGCTCCAGGCCAGCACTTTCTGCTGGCCGTCGAACCGCGCGAGACAGGTCTCGACACTGGTCGCAAGGTCGCGGACGAACAGGTCGAAATCGACGCCGTTGCGCGTGTTGGCGGTATAGGCGATGCGGCTGCCATCGGGGGAGAAGGCGCCCCAGACATGAAGCGCTTCCGGGGCGTCGGTCAGCGCCGAATGGGTGCCGTCCGGCCGTAACAGATGCAGTTGCTGACGCTCGTCGCCGCCGCGATCGACGCCGAACAGGATGGTATCGTCGGACGGCGAACGCGCCAGGAACGCCACCGGTTCGTCGAGCGCGGTCCATTGCCGACGGGTGCCGTCGGTCAGGTCGATCGACCAGATCTGCATCTGGCCGTCGTCGTCGGCCAGATGGTAGAGCCGGCCATCCGTCTTGGCAAAGGCGGGGGCGACGGCGGCGGGTAGGGCGACCAGGCGGTCCAGCAAGGAAGATGGCACGGCGGCTCTCATGGTTGCTTTGGGCATTTCCGGTTTAGGACTTGCCGGCGATCATCCTATCGGCGATGAAGGAACGATGGAACCGACCCCCGAGGCGCCAGACAAATCGGATGTAGGCGAGCCCGAGCCTCCCGAGCCCGCGAGCAATCGGGGGCCGGTGGCGGCGCTGGTCGTGGTGCTGGTGCTGGTCGTCGTCGGCTGGCTGTTGACCCAGGCCCTGCACAGGAACGGCAATCTGCAGGATTGCGTCGCCTCGGGCCGGACGAACTGCGCGCCCGTCAGCCAATGAGCTGCCGGTCCGTCTGCGGGGCGCCGCTTAGCAGGCGATGGATCGTATCCGTCAGGTCGGCGATCTTGAACGGCTTGCGCAGCGTGATGGCGCCGCTGATGCCGTCGAGCGCTGCGGTCTCGGCATAGCCGCTGGCGAAGATGATCGGCAGGCCTGGGCGCAGGCGCTGTATGGCGCGCGCGACTTCGGCGCCGTTCATGCCGGGCATGGCGAAATCGATCACGGCGAGTGCCGCCGGCGCGCCTCGCTCCAGCAGGGCGAGGCCGGCCCGACCGTCGGCCGCCTGGACCACATCGAACCCGTCGAATTCCAGCCCCTCGACCAGCGTGTCCCGCACGGCGGGGTCGTCGTCGATCACCAGGATCGGCACGCGCGCGCCGCGATCGGACGGTTCCAGGATCGACTTGTCCGCGGTCTCGGTCGCGGCGGCGACCGACGGCTGCTCGATGCGGGGCAACAGGATGCTGACGGTCGTGCCCCGGCCGCTCTCGCTTTCGATCCGGACGTCGCCACCGCTCTGGCGCGCGATGCCATAGACCTGGGCCAGGCCCAGGCCGGTGCCCTTGCCCAATCCCTTGGTCGTGTAGAACGGCTCGAACGCATGCGCCAGCACCTCCGGCGACATGCCGGTGCCGGTGTCGCAAACCGAGATGGCGACGACCTCGCCCGGACCATGAGCCGGGTCGTCGTGTGCGATGCAGCCGGTGGCGATGGTCAGCACGCCGCCTTCGGCCATCGCGTCGCGTGCGTTCATCGCCAGATTGAGGATCGCCAGTTCCAGTTGATTCGGATCGGCCACGGCCCAGCCGTTCTCCTCCGACAGATCGAAGCGCACGACGACGCCGGAGCCGACCGCGCGCGGCAGCAGTCCATCCATGTTGCGGACCAGCGCATTGACGTTGACGGCGCGCAGATCCAGGCGCTGCTGGCGTGAGAAGGCCAGCAATTGTGCCGTCAGTTTGGCGCCGCGCTCCGCCGCCTGCACGGCCACGTCGGCATGATGCAGCGCGCGCGGGTCGCCCGCAACGCGGGCCTGCAGCAGTTCCAGGCTTCCGACCATGGCGGTCAGCAGATTGTTGAAATCATGGGCAATGCCGCCGGTCAACCGCCCGACCGCCTCCATTTTCTGGGCACGCGCCAGGGCGGCCTCGGTCAGCTTTCGCTCCTCCATCGCCTGTTCGAGCGACCGGGTGCGCGCGATCACCAGCCGCTCCAGCTCCTCGCGGCTGCGGGTCAGCTCCTCCGTCGCGGCCGCGCGCTCGGCCAGATGATCGCGCACCTGGCGCTGGCGACGTCGGGCCCGCAAGGCCGTGCGGACGGCGCTGACCAGGGTCAAGGCGTTCAACGGCCGTTCCAGGAACATGACGTTGCCCAGGGCTTCGGGCAGGCGCAACTCGCCCAGCGCGCGCCGGGAGTTGCTGCCGCCATGGGTCAGCACGACGAACGGCAGGTCCGACCAGGCCGGTTGCGCATCCAGCTGGCGACGCAGATCGGTCAGATCGGCCGTGACCAGCGCCTCGTCGGCGACCAGTACGGCACCGGCAGTCTCATCGATCGCTGCGCCCAGCGCGCGCCCGTCGCGCAGCAAGCGGAACGGGATCGCCTCACGTTGCAGCAGTTCGGCCGCGCGATCCGCATCGCGGCCGGTCGGAGTCAGAACCAGAAGGGGACCGATGGCGCTACCACCTAAGGCATCGAGCATCACCTAGTCCCGCGCCATCAGCAGCGGGTCGCCGTCGCCCAGATAGGTCGGCGTGCCGGTCAGCACGCCGTGGAATTGCGTCAGCGGCTCGCCGATCCGGATGCCGCTCTCGCCGATGCGGACCTCGCGGATTGCATCCTCATGGCTGCCGCCCCGGTTCTTGATGACCGACAGCGCCTTGAGCATGCGGCCGCCGGCCTCGAAGAAGCGCAGCAGCAGCACGGCATCAGACAGGAAGCTGACATTGATGCCGTTGTTCTGCATGCCGCCGACCAGTCCGGCCTGGGTGTTGATCAGGAAGGTGACGATGCCCTGCTGGTTCAGATAGGACAGCAGCTCATGCAGCTGCAGCACCAGCCTCTGCTCCTCCGGCATCGAAAGGGTGTAGCCGGCCAGGCTGTCGATCACGATCATGCGCGCGCCATGAGCCTCGATCTCGTGGCGCACCATGGCGTCGAACTCGCCGGGCGACAGTTCGGCCGGATCGATCTGCTTGATCACGAGGCGGCCGGCGGCGATATGGGCATTCAGATCGATGCCCTGATTGGCGCAGCGGCTGATCAGTGTGCCGGCGCGTTCGTCGAACTCATAGAGCACCGCGCGCTCGCCACGCCGACAGGCGGCATCGACATATTGCAGCGCGAGCGTCGTCTTGCCCGACCCGGCGGGACCGGTGATCAGCGTGCTGGTGCCGCGCAGCGGGCCGCCGTCGAGCAGGGTGTCGAGTGCCGGGATCCCGCTCGAGACCGCCGCACCGATGAACGGGCGATGATGCTCCAGCGCCACCAGCCGCGGATAGACGATCAGCCCGCCCTGCTCGATCTTGAAATCATGGTAGCCGGCGCGGAAACGGATGCCGCGCATCTTCTGCACCTCGATCCGGCGCCGCGCGGCGCCGAACTGCTGGGACAGGCGCTCCAGCGTGATGACGCCGTGACATAGCGAATGCAGCTGCAGATCGCGCTCGGCCGCGGCCGTCATGTCGTCGAGCAGCATCACCGTGGTGCTTCGTCCGGCGAAGAATTGCTTCAGCGCCAGGATCTGGCGGCGATAGCGCAGCGGATCCTGGGCCAGCAGGCGCATTTCTGACAGGCTGTCGAATACGACCAGGCTGGGGTTGGTCGCTTCGACCTTGTCGATGATCAACTTGATCGTCTCGCCAAGCTCGACCTCCCAAGGATGCAGCAGGGTCTGATCCTGTCCGGCGCTCAGCGTCTGCTTGGTCGAGGCGAGCTCGAACAGGGCGATGCCGTCGAGCGTGATGCCGTGGGAGCGCGCGACGGCGTGCAATTCCTCTTCGGTCTCGGACAGGGTGACGTAAAGGCCGGATTCGCCGCGCGCGCGCCCGGCCAACAGGAATTGCAGGGCGAGGGTGGTTTTGCCGGCACCCGGCTGACCTTCGATCAGATAGAGCCGGTTCGCCATCAAGCCGCCGGCCAGAATGTCGTCGAGGCCGGGTACGCCGGTCGAGACGCGGGGATCGAGCTCGGGATCGGTCGTATGGTCGAGTTTGATCATGGTGTCAGGCTCGTTTGTTTCCGCCATCGGTCGAAACGACGCCACCGCGAAGGGCAGGCGCCACGGGTCGAAAACCCAATACTTGCGTTCAGACCAACGGCACCGATCATCGACGGGTTCCAACCAGGAAACGATCGGCGGGAACCGGACGGCGCATTCATACCTTTCCCTCGTGGTGCGAGGGGCTGGCCCAGACCCGACCGGAGACGCCAGGATGACCATCATGCCGCCCAATGCGCCGGCAGTGCCGGCCCGACGATGGACGCTCCCGGCCGTGCTGCGCGTGATCGGCGATGCCGGACAGCAGTTGTTCAACCATGAAGGGTTCGAGCTGTCGGGCTATATCGCCTTCACCGCGATTCTGGCGCTGTTCCCGTTTCTGATCTTCCTGACCGCCCTGGCGGGGTTCGTCGGCGATGCACAAAGCGCCGACAGGATCATCGGGACCCTGTTCGAACTGGCGCCGTCGGATGTGGCCCAGGTGCTGGCGCCGATCCTGCGCGACGTCCTGACCCAGCAGCATGGCGGTCTCCTGACCGTCAGCATTCTGTTCGCGCTCTGGAGCGCGTCGAGCGGGGTCGAGGCGCTCAGGATGCTGCTCAACCGCTGCTATGACGTGCGCGAGACGCGTCCTTTCTGGCGGACGCGGCCGGAAAGCGTCGTCATCGTCGTCGCCGGCGCCGGCCTGGCCCTGGTGCTGTCGGTGGCGCTGGTGCTGGGGCCGGTGATCTGGAAGATCGTGACCCAGCATCTGCCGATCGGCGGGGACTGGTTCCTGCCATGGGTCGCGCTGCGTTACGGGTCGGCCGCGGTGCTGGTCGCCCTCGGCCTGATCGGACTGCACCGGATGCTGCCGAACTGTCACCAGCCGATGCGCCGGGTCTGGCCGGGAGCGGCCACGACCGCGCTGCTCTGGCTCGCGACCGCGGGGCTATTCTCGGTCTATGTCGATAATTTCGCGTCCTACAGCGTCACCTACGGCAGCCTGGGCGGGGTGATCATGACGCTGATGTTCTTCTACATCAGCGCCATTATCTTCGCCTTCGGGGCCGAATTGAACGCCAGCCTGGCCCAGCGACTAGACCGCTGAGCGGACCGGTTCGTTGCCCAAGCGCAGCTGGGCGACGAAGGCGGCCACGCCCAGCACGCTCAGGCAGGCGGCGGGGACCAGCATCGGCAGGATCGTGCTGCCGGCCTCCTTGGCGACCCAGGGCATCAGGTTCTGGCCCCAGAAGCCACCCAGATTGCCGATCGAATTGATCGCGGCCAGGCTGGCCGCCGCCCGGGCGCCGCTGAAGAATCTGGGCGGCATCGACCAGAAGCACGGGTAGAGCAGCTGGATGCAGGGCGCGCCCAGGATCAGGGCCAGGAAGCGCCAGGTATTGGACGGCAATTGCGTGCTGGCGACGAAGCAGGCGACGCCGCAGATGGCGATGATCACCACGGCGCGCAGCATGATCCGGTCGCGGCGCAGGCGGGCCGGCAGCCAGGCGAGCATGCAGGCCGACAGGGCCCAGGGAAGGGTATTGAGCAGGCCATTGACGGTCGCGCTGACGCCGAAGCCCTTGACCACGGTCGGCAGCCAATAGCTGACGCCGTAAAGCGAGGTCGACATCATCATGTACATCAGCGCGAAGCCCAGCACGCGCCAATCCCACAGCGCCGCATAGGGATTGCCCTCGGTGACCGTGGTTTCCTTCTCGGCCGCGAGCCGCCGGGTCAGCCAGGTCCGTTCGGCCGGGGACAGGAATTTCGCCTCGGCCGGGCTCGACGGCAGGAATTTCAGCACGGCCAGGGTCAGCAGGATCGGCGGCGCGCCGGTCACGACATAGACCCATTGCCAGCCGGCCAGGCCGAACGTGCCATCCAGATCGAGCAGCGGCCCGCCGATCAGCGAGCCCAGCGCGTTGGCACATGCGCTGCCCAGCGTGAACAGGCCCAGCACGCGGGTGCGGTGCTTCTGCGGGAACCACAGGGTCATGTAGAACAGGATGCCGGGATAGAGCCCCGCCTCGGCCACGCCCAGCAGACAGCGCAGGACGTAGAACGCGGTCAGCGACGGGCAGAAGGCCTGCAGCACGGTGACGATGCCCCAGGTCAGCATGATCCGCGCCATCCAGAGGCGCGCGCCATATTTATGGACGGCGAGCGTGCTCGGGATTTCGAATACCAGATAGGCGATGAAGAACAGCGACGAGGCGAAGCCGAAGGCGACCTCCGTCGTGTTCAGCGCGCCGACCATCTGCAGCTTGGCGAAGCCGACGTTCTGCCGGTCGATGAACGAAACCAGGAACATGATGGTCAGGAGCGGCATCAGTCGCCAGATCATGCGGTTGACCAGGCGTTGTTCGTCGATTGTTTCCTGCTGCAAGGCGCTTCCCCCGGCCGGTGATCTCGTTGGCCGGCGATCCGGCCCTTCCGGAATAAGGCGGCCCGGCAGGGTTGGCAACGAAATCCCACGGGGACCCTCGTGACGCGGGGTCGAACGAAGGGTCAGGCTGGATGGCGCCGAAAAGCCAGGTGCCGCCGATCGTTACGAGCGGCGTGGTGATGGAGCAGCCGCAAGGGAAATAGAAATTACCGATCAAGGCGATACAGGCAATCGATTTGGCTTGTCGGTGAGGTTCCGGCAGATTCCCTACGATCATCAGAGACCGGAGAAATTTCCATGCTTTATCGATTGATTCTTGAGTTGGGGCGCCTCCGTCGCAATCCGCTGGTGTCGCCTGCGCGCGGTCCGAAGTTGAGCCGCCCGGCTCCGAGCGGCCAGTACAAATACCGCGGTTAAGTCGGTACAGCACTCGCTCGCTTCAGCAACCTAATTTTCCTTTATTTCGTGCTTCCTAACTTCGTCTATCTAATCGGGCGGGGATGATTTCACCTGATCTGAGCCGTATCACCGCTCTGGAAGGGCTCGATTATGGAACTCTATTTCCTCATTATTGATGTGCATGGCCTGCGGCGCCCGGACGGAGCCATGGGAAAGAACGTTGTCGATGCGGCCTTGGCCGCCTTCGAGCCGCGCATCGCTGATCTCGTGACCCAAGTATTGGCGCCCCGGCCTGATGTCGGGCCTGTGAAGGCTCTGGGCCGGGGCCGTTGGAGGGCGTCTTTTTTCGTTGAAGCCGTCCAGTTGACCGGCGCCGAAGACGATCCCGTCGTCTCCTTGACCGCCGCCCTTCGCCAACTTGTCAACGAGGTGGCCATCGAAACCTTCGGCCCATCGACGGCGGCGGTGGCGGAATTGACCATCACCGCGGTGGATGCTTCGGCTTCGGGCGATGTCGAAGATCGGCTGGCGACGGCGGCGCTGATGGCGGTGGACACCAGCGCCCGCGCCGCCATTCAGGATCTCCTGGTGCGGGGAGGTCTCCGCACCGTGCTGCAGCCTATCGTATCGCTGGCTGATGGCCGCGCGGTCGGCTTGGAGGCATTATCCCGTGGACCGGCCGGCAGTGCATTGGAGCGGGCGGACCGGCTATTCGAGGCGGCCGCCCGCGGCGGACTGACCTTGGCCTTGGAGTTGGCGTGTGCCTATCAAGCCGTGGCCTATCTCGATCGAGTGCCGGCACCCCTGTGGCTGTCCATCAATGCTTCCTGCCGGACGTTGGCGCAGCTGTGCAGCCCACAAGGCGTGGGCCGGTTCGCGCGTCCGCGGCTGGTCATGGAACTGACCGAGCATCTGCCGCTGGGTGAGGCGTCGGAACTGCGGCCCGTCCTGGCGTCCCTGCGCCGGGGCGGCACTCTCATCGCCCTCGACGATACCGGGTGCGGCTATGCCGACCTGGAGGCGGCAGCTAGCTTGCGGCCCGAAATCGTCAAGCTGTGCATTACCGTGACCAACCGAATAGAGCACAACAGTCTCGTCCTCGACGACATCGCCGAGACGGTTCGCAGACTTCATCGGCAGGAGCATCTGGTGCTGGCCGAAGGTGTGGAGACGGCGGCTCAGGCGGACTTGCTGCGTGCGCTCGGCGTCGATCTGGCGCAGGGCTGGTTCTATGGCAGGCCCTTTGCCGCCGATCAGGTCGCGGATTGGGCACGGTCGATATCGGCGGATCTGACGGGCGCGGCCAGTTCGGCCGCGTAGCGCGATCGTCAGCCGGACTTCCGCGATTTCAAGCGAAAAAATAGGGACGAACCCGGTTGGGTAAGCCCCTGTTTTCTCTTTCAATTTTCGCTTCGAGATGGTGGGCGGTACTGGGATCGAACCAGTGGCCCCCACGATGTCAACGTGATGCTCTACCGCTGAGCTAACCGCCCCATCTCGAGGTCTCGGGACGGCGCCGTGACCAGCATTCCGTCCGAGGACGCGGTAGGTACTAGGTTTCCGGGGGCGATGCAAGAGGGTGCGCGCATTGGGCCGCCGCATGGCGGGGGCCGGGCCGCCGCATGGCGGGGACGCCGGCCGGACAAACCGACGCGTCCGTCGCCAGCGGCTCGCGTTGGCGCCCGGGACGGAATTGCGCTACATCAGTTGCATGCACGGAACGTCGCCCGCATCGACGGCCGCCGCCGTCCCGCCGACGGTGCCCCGGCCCTTCGAGATCCTGATACCGACCGGAGCGCGCCGGTTGCTGGTCGTCGCCTCGCCCCATAGCGGCGACCATTATCCGAGCGAATTCCTGGCGGCCTCGCGGCTCGATCCGCTGACCTTGCGCAAATCCGAGGATTGCTTCGTCGACGAGATCTGCGGCCTGGCACCGGAGCTGGGCGCGCCGCTGCTTCGCGCCTTGTTCCCGCGCGCGTTCGTCGATTGCAATCGCGAACCCTGGGAACTCGATCCGCTGATGTTCGAGGATGCGCTGCCGGCCTTCGTCAATCACAGCTCGCCGCGCGTCGCGGTCGGTTTGGGCACGATCGCCCGGCTGGTCGCCGACGGCCAGGCGATCTACCGCCACAAGCTGCGCTTCGCCGAGGCCGAAAGCCGGATCGAGACGCTGTATCGGCCGTATCACGCGGCGTTGGGCGATCTGGTCGACGAGGCGGTCGCCAGCTTCGGCGCCTGCATCCTGCTGGATGCCCATTCCATGCCATCGGTCGGGAGCGGCCCGGGTCCGGCCCGCGCGCGCCGGCGGGTCGATATCGTGCTGGGCGACCGCATGGGCAGCGCCTGCCACCCGCTGGTGATCGACACGGCCGAGCGGGTGCTGCACGACCAGGGCTATCAGGTCATCCGCAACACGCCCTATGCCGGCGGTTTCACCACCCGCCACTACGGCCGCCCTGGCGAGGGCCGCCACGCGCTGCAGATCGAGCTCAACCGGGCGCTCTACATGGATGAGGGCCGGCTGGAACGCAAACCGTTCCTGGCGACGTTGAAGCAGGATATCGGCCTGGTGATGGCGGCGCTCGGGATGATAAACCCGGCGGATCTGGTCTAAAGGTTGGACATTTAACCGGCAAATTCGATATTGGTTTCGGTAGAAACAAAATCGGAGAAGCGACCATGATGGATGGCACCGTCGCCCATCGCGAACCGTCGACCCGCGCGGACTTCACGATCGACCAGGGCTGGGACAGCTATACGTCCGGGGAACATGCGATCTGGCGCACCCTGTTCGAGCGGCAGGAGAAGATCCTGGTCGGCCGGGCCTGCGACGAATTCATGGCCGGCCTCGACGGGCTGGGCGTCGTCGCCGACGGCATTCCGGATTTCCGCCGGCTGAACGACGTGCTGGGGGCCGCGACCGGCTGGCAGATCGTGGCGGTGCCCGGGCTGGTGCCGGATGGGACCTTCTTCGAGCACCTGGCCAACCGGCGCTTTCCGTCGACCTGTTTCATCCGCCGGCGCGACCAGCTCGACTATCTGGAAGAGCCGGACATGTTCCACGACATCTACGGCCATGTGCCGCTGCTGATGAACCCGGTGTTCGCCGACTATATGGAGGCCTACGGCAAGGGCGGGGTGAAGGCGATGGAACTGGGCGCGCTGCATAATCTGGCGCGGCTCTATTGGTACACGGTCGAATTCGGCCTGATCGACACGCCGGCCGGCACGCGCATCTATGGTTCCGGCATCCTGTCGTCCAAGGGCGAATCGATCTTCTCGCTGGAGGATGACGCGCCGAACCGGATCGGCTTCGATCTGCTGCGGGTGATGCAGACCAAGTACCGGATCGACGATTATCAGGAGAGCTATTTCGTGATCGACAGCTTCGAACAGCTGTTCGAGGCGACGCGGCCGGACTTCACCGCCTATTACCGGGAACTGTCGGAGCGGCCGAACCTGGAGCCCGGCACGATTCTATCCGGCGATCGCGTGGCCCATCGCGGCACCGGTCGACGCTGAGATCCCTCACGTCTTTCGGGCAAAAAAAGCGGGCCGTGATTGCTCACGGCCCGAGTTTAGGGAGGAAACGCCTAAGAAGACGTACGGCAGATCCGTCTAGGACGACTCATGCCGCACTGCAAAATATGCGCTCTGATCGTTTCGAAATCAACAATCATTTTGCAGTCGCGAAAAGATCGTACCTAAGCGGAAAGGCAGGAACTCTGCCGAATCCAGGCCAAAGCTCGGGTTTTTCTGCTGCTTGGGCGGGCTGCATATTTTGCAACGCAATATATTTGGACGATGGGCTTTGCCCGCCCGGATCGATTCCGCTGGTCATTTCCGCAGGCGGAGCCTGTATAAACGATCGGACGATTCCGTCGCAGGCACAGCTCCTTGATGATGTTCAAGAAAATCCCGGTCCGCGCTCGAATTCTGGGTCTGCTGACGCTGGGCAGCCTGGCGATCGGGCTGGATCGGTCGGGCCTCGCGCCGGCGGTCGAGGGGCTGCGCGACGCGCTGCACGTGCCCAGCCCCGCACTCGACATCAGTTTCGGGGCCTATAGCTTCGGATTCTTCCTGGCCTTGGCGCTCTCCGGACTGCTGATCGAACGACTGGGCTCGCCGCGGGTGCTGCTGGGCTGCGGCGCGCTGGCGGCGATCGCCATGGTCGCGACCATGGGAACGGTGCATGTGGTCATGCTGGCGCTGAGCCGCCTGGCCCTGGGCGTTGCCGCGGGCGGGCTTCTGCCGGCGGCGACGGTGCTCCTGGCGCAATGGGTCCCGCAGCAGGAACGCGGCACGGCGCTGGGGCTGATCCACAGTGTCTATTGGCTGGGGCCCCTGCTCGCCGGCGCCATTGTCGGCAGCGCCGAATGGCTCGGATCCTGGCGCGGGGCCTTTCTGGTCCTGGCGGCGCTGACCGCCGGCTGGTGCCTGCTCTGGTATCGGATGAGCAGCGCGCTGCAGCGCTCGGAACCCTTGCCGGTCTATTGGCGCGGCCATGTCGCCCGATTCTTCCTGCCGTTCTGTCTCGCCTTCGCGCAATCCTGGGCGATCGCGCTGGTGATCGACTGGGTGCCGGCCTATCAGCTCCAAACCTGGCATCTCAATATCTTCGGCTCGGCGAGCTTGACCGCGGTCATCGCGGCGGCGGCCGGCGGCGGCGTGCTGGCCGGCGGTTTCGCCTGCGATTGGATCCGGCAGGACAGCGGCAACATCCGTCCGGCCCGCCAGCTATTGCCCGGGCTGGGCTTCCTGGGCGCCGCGGTCGGCATGTTCGCCATGCCGGGCCAGCACGAGATCGACAGCATCGTGCTGTCGACCGGCGTCACCCTGTTCTTTCTCACGCTCGCCACCGCCTCGCTCTGGTCG
This sequence comes from Rhodospirillales bacterium, assembly GCA_028288725.1. Lineage (GTDB taxonomy): Bacteria > Pseudomonadota > Alphaproteobacteria > ATCC43930 > CGMCC-115725 > Aliidongia. The sequence goes on along the minus strand of JAQGIC010000080.1, from coordinate 8,436 downwards.
CTGCCCCTCGACATCAGCACCGAGCATCCGGCGATCGGCACCTTGTTCATCGGGCTGGGCGCCGCGCTGGCCCAGCTGCTGGCGCCGCTGCGCCTCGCCCATATGACCGGCTGGTGGTGGCTGGGGCCGACGCTGGGCCTGCCGATGCTGCTGGCCGCGGGCATCGCGTCGTTCCAGCTGTGCCCCGATATCGGCATCCCGGAACCGCCGCCGCCGCCGCCCGAGCCGGAGGAAGGCGAGGAAGCGCCTCCGGACAAGAATGCCAAGAACGCCAAGGCCAAGAAGCATTGATATGATCGAATTGTACCTGGATGCCGACGCCTGCCCGGTGCGCGAGGAAGCCTACAAGGTCGCCGACCGGCATCAGCTGGTGGTCCATGTCGTGACCGCCGGCAATGTCCGCGTGCCGCGCGATCCGCGCGTCCGCCTGATCCTGGTCGAAGCCGGTCCGGACGCGGCCGACGATTGGATCGCGCTCCGGATCCAGCCGGGCGACATCTGCGTCACCTCGGATATCCCGCTGGCCGCGCGGTGCCTCAAGGCCGGCGGCCGGGCGCTCGGGCCGTCGGGCCGCCGTTTCACGCCCGACAATATCGGCGAGGCGCTCGCGTCGCGCGACATCAGCCAGCATCTGAGAGAATTGGGCGAGTTGGGCGGCGGTCCGCGCCCGCTGGCCCAGCGCGATCGATCGCGCTTTCTCGACACGCTCGAGCAACTGGTTCAGGCCAGCAAGCGTTCGATTTAAAGCTTCAATTCCGGGAAATCTCCATGTCTGCTTCCAATTCTCCGTGCGTCGTCGTCGTGATGGGCGTCTCCGGCTGCGGCAAATCCACCATCGCGGCGATGCTCGCCGGGCGCTTGCGCTGGGAATTCGAAGAGGGCGATGCGCTGCATCCGCCCGCCAACGTCGCCAAGATGGCCTCGGGCCATCCGCTCGACGATGCCGACCGGGCGCCCTGGCTGGACGCGGTCGCGGCCCAGATCGATCATTGGCTGGCGAACGGCCGGTCGGGCGTCATCACCTGCTCGGCCCTGAAACGGCGCTATCGCGACGTGATCATCGGCGATCGGCCGAACGTGCGCATCGCGTACCTGAAGGGCAGCCGCGAATTGATCGCCAACCGCCTGGCCGCGCGCCAGGGTCATTACATGCCGGCCGCCTTGCTCGACAGCCAGCTGGCGACCCTGGAGGAACCGACCGAGGACGAACGCCCGATCATCGTCGAGATCGGCGCCCGACCGGAAGTGATCGCGGCGCAGATCGCGGATGAGTTGGAGCGGTAGCCTACGCAGCAGGGCCGGTGAGATCGATAGGTCGCCCTGGATTCCCGCTTTCGCGGGAATGACGGGAGATATCAACAGTTTCGTCATTCCCGCGAAAGCGGGAATCCAGGGTTGCCGACGCGATGTCCGCTTACCCCTTGCGCACGACCTCGATGCCGTCGGCGCGGGCGATGATCACGTCGGTGGCGAGGCCGATGAACAGGCCGGTCTCGACCACGCCGACCAGGTTTTTCAGGGCCGCCTGCAGCTTGGCGGCCTCCGTGATCGGGCCGAAATCGCAATCCAGGATGAAATTGCCGCCGTCGGTGACGAAGGGCAGGGTGTCCTTGCCCAGGCGCAGCCTGGGCTTGGCGCCCAGTGCCCGCAGGTGACGCTCGGTCGCCTGCCAGCCGAAGCGCACGGTCTCGACCGGCACCGGCGTGCGGCTGCCGATCGTGCCCTGCAGCTTGGTCTCGTCGATGATCACGGCCATGCGCTTGCTGGCGCCGGCGACGATCTTCTCGCGCAGCAGCGCCCCGCCCAGGCCTTTGATCAGGGTCAGGTCATCTAGGTCGACCGCGTCGGCGCCGTCGATGGTCAGGTCGACCACGTCATGGGTTCCGAAATCGGTCAGGGGAATGCCCAGCCGCTGGGATTGGGCCGCCGTGGCCTCCGAGGTTGGAATCCCGACTACCTTCAGGCCGGCCGCCACGCGCACGCCGATCGCATCGACCGCAAGCGCCGCGGTCGAGCCGGTGCCGAGCCCCAGCACCATGCCGTCGCCGACCAGTTCGACGGCCTTTTCGGCGGCGAGACGCTTCAGGCGCTGGATGTTGTCATCAGTCATCGAGAATGTCCTTCAAACCGAGAGGGTCGGGCGTAGCGCGCCGATCGCCTGGGCATAATCGTCGGCGCCATAGACGAAGGCACCCGCCACCAGCGCGTCGGCACCGGCGGCGATCACCTTGGGCGCTGTTTGCGCATTGATGCCGCCATCGACCTCGATCCAAGGGCTGAGGCCCCGGTCGTTCGCCATCTGCCTGAGCCGCGCAATTTTGGGAATGATTCCGGGGATGAATTTCTTGCCGCCGAAGCCGGGATTGACCGACATCACCAGGATCACGTCGCACAGCGGCAGCACGTATTCCAGCACGTCGGCAGGCGTCGCCGGATTGAGCACGGCGCCGGCCTTCTTGCCCAGATCGCGGATCTGACCCAGCACGCGGTGCAGATGGGTGGTCGACGAGGTCTCGGCATGGACCAGGATATGGTCGGCGCCGGCCTTGGCGAAGGCTTCGACGTACCGCTCGGGCTCGACGATCATCAGGTGCACGTCGAGCGGCTTGGACGTAGCACGCCGCACCGCCTCGACCAGCAGCGGGCCGATCGTGATGTTCGGCACGAAGCGGCCGTCCATGACATCGACATGGATCCAATCGGCGCCGGCCCGGTCGACAGCGGCGACTTCCTCGCCCAGCTTCAGAAAATCCGCCGACAGGATCGAGGGGGCGACGACCACGGCCCGGTCTGGGCGGGCGGGATTGGCGATGCTCATGGGCGGGCCTCGATTTGAGTGTCCCGGCGGGTGTGCGAGAAAACACCCGCCGGGTCAAGCGATGCGTCAGCCCTTGGGCGCCTCGACATGGCCGCCGAACTTGTGGCGCATGGCCGACAGCAGTTTCTCGGCGAAGGTATGTTCCTGGCGCGAGCGGAAGCGGACATAGAGCGCCGCCGTCAGCACATCGGCCGGGACGGCCTCCTCGATCGCGGCATTGATGGTCCAGCGGCCCTCGCCCGAATCGGCGACCGAGCCCTCGTACCGGTCGAGCGCCGGATCCTCGGCCAGCGCCATCGCGGTCAGGTCCAAGAGCCAGGACGACACCACGCTGCCGCGCCGCCAGACCTCGGCGATATCGGGCAGGTTCAGATCGAAGCGATGCTCTTCCGGCAACAGCGGCGAATCCGCGTGCCGCATGATGTCGAAACCCTCGGCGAAGGCCTGCATCAGGCCATACTCGATGCCGTTATGGACCATTTTGACGAAATGGCCCGAGCCCGACGGGCCGGTGTGGAGATAGCCCTGTTCCGGCCGGGGATCGGCATCCGCCGGTCGCTTGGTCCGATCGACCGTGCCGATGCCCGGCGCCAGCGCCGATAGGATCGGATCGAGATGTTCGACCGCGTCCTTGGTGCCGCCGATCATCATGCAATAGCCGCGATCCTTGCCCCAGACGCCGCCGGACGTGCCGACATCGACGTAGCGGATGCCCTTTTCGGCCAATTCCTTGGCACGGCGGACATCGTCCTTCCAAAAGGAATTGCCGCCGTCGATCAGGATGTCGCCGGCCTCCAGCAGCGTGCCCAGCTTCTGCACGGTCTCTTCGGTGATGGCACCCGACGGCAGCATGACCCAGACGATGCGGGGCGCCTTCAACTCACCGACCAGGGCATCCAGCGACGCGGCGCCCGTGGCGCCATGTTCGGCCAAGGCGCCGACCTGGGCCATGCTCTGGTCGTAGACCACGCAGTCATGGCCCTTCGCCATGAGCCGGCGAACGATGTTGCCACCCATCCGGCCGAGACCGATCATACCAAGCTGCATTCCGCTTCTCCGTCGATCGGTCGGTTTTCGATGCCTAGTGGAAATCAGACGGACTACTCCGTCTGATTTTACCACAACCCATTGGTCTAGTGGACCGATTCACCTAGCGCTTGGAAACCAAGCGTTAGGATCGGACCACTAGATCATAAGGCGAATGCCTCAGGCCAGCGCCCGACCGATCGCCGACGCCAGCCGTTCCAACCCTGCCACGGGATCGGGGCCCAAGTGAACCCTGAGCGCCCGGCGCCCCCGCTCGGCCAGCACGGCGAAATCGCCGCGGGCCTGGGCCGCCTTGACCACGCCGAACCCATAACGCTTGCCGGGCACCGGAAGTTCTTGCGATTCCTCGCAGGTGACCTGCAGAAATACCCCGGTGTTCGGCCCGCCCTTATAGACTTGGCCGGTCGAATGCAGGAAGCGCGGGCCGAAACCCAGGCAGACCGCGGCGCGCGTGGCGTCGCGGATCACCAGGCGCGAACCCTCCAGGATGGTTTCGGTGGCTCGGTTCATCGGCAGGAAGGCCAGCAGTGCGGCATAGTCGCCCGGCCCCAGCCGCCCCAGATGGGCCTTCAGATAGGCCTCCAAAGTGCGGGCTTCGGCAAGGGCCGCCAGGTGGGCGGCGTTGGCCGAGTCGGCATAGAGCTTGATGCCGCCGTCTTCCAGGATCGGCGCCTCGTCCGGCAGCGAACCCGATTCCTCATAGGCATCGGTCAGCTTGCGCGCGGCGATTTTGGCGGATTCGACGTCGGGCTGGTCGAACGGATGGATGCCCATGATCGCGCCGACCACCGCGGTCGCGATCTCCCAGCGGAAGAATTCCTGGGCGACGGCATAGGTATCGGCGACCTCGATCCGGACCACCGGGTGCCCCGCGTCGGCGAGCGCCTTGATGGCGGCGCGGCGCGGATCCGGACGGCCCTTCAATTCCAGATGCACGAACAGCCGGTCCGCGGCATAGATCGCGGGCGCGCTCACTTGCTTGGCGTCGATCGGCACGATGCCGTGGCCGTTCTTGCCGGTCGATTCCGCGATCAGCTGCTCGGCCCAGCCGCCGAACGCGTCGAGGCCCGGGCCGGAATAGATCGTCAGCTTGTCGCGCCCGTCGGCCAGGGCGGCTGCCAGAATGGCGCCCAGCTTCAATCCCGGATTCTCGGCCGTGCCGTCCTTGCAGGCCGCCGCCATGGTCTGGGCCGAGGCGATCAGTCGTTGCAGATCCAGCCCCATGGCCGCGGCCGGAACCAGGCCGAACGGCGACAGCACCGAATAGCGGCCGCCGATTTCCGGATCGCCCAGAAACAGGCGCTGGAACCCTTCGTTCTTGGCGACGCGCTGCAGCCCCGAACCGGGATCGGTCACGGCGATCAGGCGCTTGGCGGCCTCGGCGGCCCCCAGCAGCTCGGTCAGCCTGGCATGGAAATAGGCTTTGAGCGCGTTCGGCTCGAGCGTGCTCCCGGACTTGCTCGACACGATGATCAGCGTGCGGGCCAGATCGAGCGACGCCTCGATCTCGCGGATCTGAGTCGGATCGGTCGAATCGACCACATGGAACTTGGGCCAGCCGGCTTGCCGCCCGAAGGTGAGCGCCAGCACCTCGGGCCCGAGGCTCGATCCGCCCATGCCCAGCAGCAGCACATGCTGATAGCGCTGCGCATCGGTGCGGAATCCCGCCAGGCTGCCGAGCGTCTGCTGCATCCGGTCGGGAATGTCGAGCCAGCCGAGCCAGCGGCCTTCGTCGCCGCCGGTCCACAGGCTGGCATCGTGGCTCCATAGCCGGGCAATGCGATTGTCGGCCTGCCAGCCGGCCAGCTCACGCTTGACCGCTTGATCCAGCGCTGCCGGCAGCGTGGTCGCGATACTGTTCAAATCCTGTGTCGGGCGCGGTGCCTCGGACGGGATCATTGGGTCTTCTCCTATGGATCGGCGGGGGCAAGGTTCGGGGGGTGGAGCCTTGGCCGGATCCGTCGATCGGTCGGCGCGGAAATACGCTGCAGGTCGAACCATGAACGCTTCGATCCACCCAAGCATTCATTTTTTTCGTCGCTTTTCCGGTGATTTTCGTCGCTTTCCGATTGCTCCGCCCGATGCGGCGACTATCGTTGTGCCCACAAGTTTTAAATCGAGGGGCCTTCCGAAGATGCCGATCAACAATCGTATCGCCGATTTTCACGCCGACCTTACGGCTTGGCGTCGCGATCTTCACGCCAATCCGGAAATCGGGTTCGAGGAGCATCGGACCGCGGCCGTGGTGGCGGCCAAGCTCGAGGAATTCGGCATCGAGGTCCATCGCGGGCTGGCCGGTACCGGCGTGGTAGGCACGCTCAGGGGCAACCAGCCGGGCGACCGCTCGATCGCGCTCAGGGCCGACATGGATGCGCTGCCGATGCCCGAGGCGAATAATTTCGAACATGCCTCGAAGACGCCGGGCAAGATGCATGCCTGCGGCCATGACGGTCATACGGTCATGTTGCTGGGGGCGGCGCGCTATCTGGCTGAGACGCGGAATTTCGCCGGCACGGTGCATTTCGTGTTTCAGCCGGCCGAAGAGGGCGGCGGCGGCGGCCGGGTCATGGTCGAGGAAGGCCTGTTCGATAAATTCCCGGCCGAGGAAGTCTACGGCATGCACAATTGGCCGGGCCTGCCGGTCGGCCAGTTCGCCGGCCGGGTCGGCCCGCTCATGGCCGCGACCGACCAGTTCGAGATCGCCATCGAGGGCCGCGGCGGCCATGCCGCCCAGCCGAACAAGACGATCGACCCGGTCGTGGTCGGCTCGCAGATCGTCGGCGCGCTGCAGACGATCGCCAGCCGAAACGCCGATCCGATCAAGAGCGTCGTGGTGTCGGTCACCCAGTTCCATGCCGGCTCGGCCTTCAACGTCATCCCGCAATCGGCTTGGCTATGCGGCACGATCCGCACGTTCGATGCCGATCTGCGCAAACAGGCGCAGCAGCGGCTGCAGGAAATCGCCGAAGGCATCGCGCTCGCGATGGGCGGCAGTGCCAAGGTCGATTTCCGCTTCGGCTATCCGGCGACGGTCAACCACGCCGCCCAGACCGAAAAGGCGCTCGCCGTCGCCGAACGCGTGGCCGGCGCCGGCAACGTCGAGCACAATGTGGCGCCCTCGATGGGCGGCGAGGATTTCGCCTATATGCTGCTGGAAAAGCCCGGCGCCTACATCTTCATCGGCAACGGCCCCGAGGTCGAAGGCCAGAAGCTGCATCAGGTCAACTACGATTTCAACGACGAGATCCTGCCGGTCGGCGCCAGCTATTGGGCGCAGCTGGTCGAAGAGGTGCTGACCAAGGCGGCCTGAATACGAAGGGCGGTCCCGTCAAATCGGGGGCCGCCCTTTTGCCTCAGATGACGTGGAACAGATACAAGAGGATGATGACCGGAATCGGGATGCCGACTGCCCAGAGCAAAATACCGCGCATGGCTTCTCTCCTTGTTGGATGATCGATATGGATCGACCGGTCCCAGGCATCCGCCGTGGTGAAGCGCCAGTCGATCTCGGTGAGAGCGATCGTTTTTACGGCCGGACGGCCGTAGTCGATCGGGATCATGGGCGGAGGACCGGAAGGGGCAGCGGCGCCGGGCGCCAAGCTGGAAACTGAAGTGTCGAACTCTTCCGCATGGGTTTTTCCTTCTTATTCTTTTGGGGCGGTCGACGCCGCACCTCGGGTTCTATCCGGGGTGCGGCGCGGCGTGGTACCGGCGCGCTACTTGAGCGCATCCTTGGCCTTGCCGTAGGCGTTCTGGACCTTGCCTTCGGCCTTGTCGGCCTTGCCCGACATCTGAGTCTTCGGGCTATTGGTCGCCTTGCCGACGGCGTCCTTTACGGTGCCCTTGGCCTGCTTGGCAGCACCCTCGATACGGTCCTTGTCCATCATTCCTCCTCCGGGTACCACTGAATCGGCACCTGACAGGAAGCAAACACGGAAAGCCCGGTTTGGGATCACCAACCCCGGCAAAATTATTGTTGGAACCGAAGCCCCGTCTCAGCGATTTGGTGCGGTCGTCATGCCGCCTCAGCCTCTGTCCCGTCATGTCCGGGCTTGAGCCACGGCTGTCCGGTTTAGATTTTGCCACTTTGTATTTTGGTCAGGCGCGGCTTGGGCTCGCGGTAACTGAGGACTGTCCGAGACAGGAACGACGCGTCGGCATTTTTCACCGTCATTCCCGCGCAGGCGGGAATCCAGGGGGGCCGCAAAGGCTCTCTCAGCGACGGAAATCCTCAACTTGGGCCCGTCGATCTTGCGCATGGCTCTGGATTCCCGCCTGCGCGGGAATGACGGAAGAATTAAACCGGACAGCCGTGGGCTTGACCCGGGCATCCACGCCCCTCCGCCGGAGCCCTGTTTGGCCGTGAAATCGGCTTGCCCAACCATGTGGATGAAAATGACTAACTCTCTGAAAAACAGAAGATATGTATATCCCCTAGCGAGTAGAGGGTGATGGCATGAGGTCGGTTCGGCCCTCGTCTAAGTCGACGAGCATCGCTCGCGACCAGTCGCCCTCCAAATATAGGGCAAAAAAATCCCCGGATCCGTGGGTAGCGGATCCGGGGCCAGGCG
>JAQGIC010000049.1 GCA_028288725.1 Rhodospirillales bacterium | reverse complement strand
GACGAGCCGGTGCCGTATTCCTTGCCGGCGAAGATGACGAGCGGCGTGCCTTCCTTCTGGTACTCCATCGCGGCGTCGTAGATCGCCTCGACCTTGCCGTTGCGCTTGGTGACGCCGCCTTCGACGCCCGGCACCATCTCGTTCTTGATGCGGGTGTTGGCGAAAGTGCCGCGCATCATGACTTCATGATTGCCGCGGCGCGAGCCGTAGCTGTTGAAGTCGGCCGGACGCACCTGATAGCTCAGCAGGTACTGGCCCGCGGGCCCGTCCTTCTTGATCGAACCGGCCGGAGAAATATGGTCGGTCGTGATCGAATCGCCGAGGATCGCCAGCAGCTTGGCGCCCTTGATGTCGGAGACCGGAGCCGGCTCCTTCGGCATGTTCTCGAAGAACGGCGGATGCGCGATATAGGTCGAGCCCTCGACCCATTTATAGGTCTTGTCCTTGACGGTCTGGATCTTCTGCCAGGCTTCCGGACCCTTGAACACGTCGGCGTAGCGCGTCTTGAACATCTTGGCGGTCAGGTTCTTGTGAACCGTGTCCGAGATTTCCTCGTTCGACGGCCAGATGTCCTTCAGATACACCGGCTTGCCGTCCGACCCGGTGCCGAGCGGATCGGTCGTCAGGTCGATGTTCATCGAACCGGCCAGCGCATAGGCTACGACCAGCGGCGGCGAGGCCAGGTAGTTGGCGCGGATATGGGGGCTGATGCGGCCTTCGAAATTGCGGTTGCCCGACAGCACGGCCGCGACGGTCAGCTCGCCATCCTCGATCGCCTTGGTGATCGGGTCGCTGAGCGGGCCGGAATTGCCGATGCAGGTGGTGCAGCCGTAGCCGACCAGGTTGAAGCCCAGGGTGTCGAGATCCTTGTCCAGGCCCGACTGGGCCAGGTACTCGGTCACGACCTGGCTACCGGGTGCCAGCGAGGTCTTGACCCATGGCTTGACGGTCAGGCCCTTCCTGACCGCGTTGCGCGCGACCAGGCCGGCCGCCAGCATGACCGACGGGTTCGACGTGTTGGTGCAGCTGGTGATCGCCGCCAGCACGACATTGCCGTGGCCCAGCTCGTAGTTGGTGCCCTCGACCTTGACCTGGCGGCCGAGCACGGCCGGGTCTTCGCTGTTGGCGAGCTTCGGCAGCTCGGTCTTGAACGACGGGGCGGCGGCCGAAAGCAGCACCTTGTCCTGCGGGCGGCGCGGGCCGGCGAGCGACGGCTCGACACTGGTCAGGTCCAGTTCCAGCGTGTCGGTGAAGACCGGGTCCGGGGTATTCTCGTCGCGCCAGAAGCCCTGGGCCTTGGCATAGGCCTCGACCAGTGCCACGCGGTCGGTCTCGCGGCCGGAGAAGGTCAGGTAGCGGATGGTTTCCTTGTCGATCGGGAAGAAGCCGCAGGTGGCGCCATATTCCGGTGCCATGTTGCCGATGGTGGCGCGGTCGGCGATCGACAGCGCGGCCAGGCCCGGCCCGAAGAACTCGACGAACCGGCCGACCACGCCCTTCTTGCGCAGCATCTGGGTGACGGTCAGCACCAGGTCGGTCGCGGTGGCGCCTTCCTTCAGCTTGCCGATCAGCTTGAAGCCCACGACCTCGGGCAGCACCATCGAAATCGGCTGGCCCAGCATGGCCGCCTCCGCTTCGATGCCGCCGACGCCCCAGCCCAGCACCGCCATGCCATTCACCATGGTGGTATGGCTGTCGGTGCCGACCAGCGTGTCGGGATAGGCCACCAGCGTGCCGTCATCTTCCTTGCCGACCCAGACGGTCTGCGCCAGGTACTCGAGATTGACCTGATGGCAGATGCCCGTACCCGGCGGAACGACGCGGAAATTGTCGAACGCGTCCTGACCCCAGCGCAGGAACGCATAGCGCTCGCCGTTGCGCTCGAATTCCAGGTCGACGTTCTCCCCGAACGCCTTCGGCGTGCCGGAATAATCGACCATGACCGAATGGTCGATGACCAGATCGACCGGCGACAGCGGATTGATCCGCTCCGGATCGCCGCCCAGCTGGACCATGGCCGCGCGCATCGCCGCCAGATCGCAGACCGCCGGCACGCCGGTGAAATCCTGCATCAGCACGCGGGCGGGGCGGAACGCGATCTCGCGCATCGAGGTCTTGTCGGCGAGCCAGGCGCCGACCGCCTTGATGTCGTCGACCGTGACGGTGCGGCCGTTTTCCAACCGGACCAGATTCTCGAGCAGCACGCGCAGCGAGAAGGGTAGACGGGAAATGTCGCCCAGACCGGCAGCCTCGGCCGCGGCCGGCAGGCTGTAATAGTCATAGGTCTTGCCGCCGGCCGACAGTTGGCGGCGGGTCTTCAGCGTATCATGGCCGGAATATTTCACGGCGAACTCCTCTGGCTCGGCAAAGACGTGAGGGCTGGCTGGTGGCGCGGCCGTCGAGACGGCCGGAGGCGCCCGCATCCCCCACGGGATCGGAAGCTGGCGTGCTGTCTCGTTGATATCGCAGAAGCGAACCGAACAACAGGGTTTTGCAGATAGAAATCCGTGAAGCGGGCGCGCCTCCCGCCAAGGGTATGATATGCGAGAGAGGGATACCCACTCTAGCGATCGGATGTTCGATGCTCGTTCTGCAGACCCGGGATCTGGCGCTTCATGAGACCGTCGACGACCTCGCCGCGGCCGCCCTGCCGCCGGATGTGATCTGGATCGACATGTGCTCGCCGACGCCGGAAGAAATCGCATTCGTCGAGCGGGCGACGAAGCTGCCGGTGCCGAACCGGGCGGCACTCAGCGAGATCGAAACGTCGAGCCGGCTCAGTATCGAGAACGACGTGCTGTTTTTGAGCACGCCGATCTCGTTTCGCGCCGGCGGCGTGCGGCCGGCGACCACACCGTTGGGCTTCGTGCTGTCCGCGCACCTGCTGATCACCGTGCGGTTCGAGAACCTGCCGGCCTTCGCAGGCTTCAAGGAGCGCTGCTTCGCCGGCCATACGCTGCATGCCAGCAGTTCCGGCCTGTTCATCGGCCTGCTGGAGGCCGTGGTCGACCGGATGGCCGACGTGCTGGAGCATGTTGGTGGCGAGTTGGACGAGATCTCCCAGCGCGTCTTCCAGCCGGCGGATGAAAAGAGCGGCAGTACCGATCTGCAGAAGATTCTGCAGTCCCTGGGTCGCTCCGGCGAAATCCTGTCCAAGATCCGCGACAGCCTGCTGGGCATCGGTCGTATCGTGCCTTTCGTCACCGGCCTGTCCGGCGATTGGATGCCGGTCGAGGTCGGTCCGCATCTGAAGACGCTGCGCGACGATATCGCCTCGCTGAACGACTATGATTCCTACCTGAATTCCAAAGTGCAGTTCCTGCTCGATGCCACGCTCGGCCTGATCAACATCGAACAGAACAATATCATGAAGGTGCTGACCGTCGTCTCGGTCGTGGGTGTGCCGCCGGTCCTGATTGCCGGCATCTACGGCATGAACTTCAAGGCGATACCGGAGCTGGATTGGGCCTGGGGCTATCCCTATGCGATCATGCTGATGATCGTGAGCGCGGTCATCCCGTTCATCTGGCTGAAGCGCCGCCGCTGGTTCTGACGCGCCTCAATAGCTCGCAGGATCGAACCACAGGGTCGGGTCGTCCAGTGGAATGCGCACCGGCAGCAGCGCGCGCTCCTGCTCAATCGAGGTCGAACTCCAGACGGGCGGGCTGGATAGGCCTACCGGAGTGTACCTCGGCTTGACCGGTCGACGGGCATCGCGCATGCTTCCCTCCGATAAATCGAAGGCCCCCGCGGTATTCGCGACATGGGCCGCCGCCCGATCAAGAGGCGACACGAGGGGGAGGCGACAATCCGGTGACACCACATCCGGTTCTGGTCGCGCGCGACGTTTCGATCCGCTTCGGCGGCGTCAAGGCCTTGACCGACGTCAGCTTCGAAGTGCGTCCGGGCGAGCTGTTTTCGATCATCGGCCCGAACGGCGCCGGCAAGACCTCCCTGCTCAATTGCATTTCCGGCCGCTATCGCCCGACCGCCGGGTCGATCAGCCTTGGCGGCCGCGACATCACGCATCTCAAACCCAACAAGCGCGCCGCCATCGGCATCGGCCGCACGTTCCAGAATCTGGCCCTGTTCGGCCATATGTCGGTGCTCGACAACATCATGGTCGGCCGCCATCACCTCTTGAAGAACAACTTCCTCACCGGCCCGCTCTACTGGCTGTCGGGCGCGCGCAACGAGGAGCTGGCGCACCGGCGCGAGGTCGAGCACATCATCGATTTCCTGGAGATCGAGGCCGTCCGCCATGCCACCGCCGGCACTTTGTCCTATGGCCTGCGCAAGCGGGTCGAGCTGGCGCGGGCCATGGCGCTGAAACCCAAGCTGCTGCTGCTCGACGAGCCGATGGCCGGCATGAACCTCGAGGAGAAGGAGGACATGGCCCGCTACATCCTCGACCTGAACGAGGAATGGGGCATAACCATCGTCATGATCGAGCATGACATGGGCGTGGTCATGGATATCTCGCACCGGGTCATGGTGCTGGATTTCGGCCGCAAGATCGCCGACGGCCTGCCGGCGGAGATCATGGAGAACGCCTACGTCAAGAAGGCCTATCTGGGCGAGGATCTGCCGGATCTGGAAGAGGACGCCGCGGCATGAAGCCCGGAGTGCTGCCGCCGTTGCCCGATCTCGATCGCTGCGACACGCTGCCGAAGCTGCTGGCGCATAATGCCGAGCGGTTCGGCTCCGCGGTGGCGCTCCGGGAAAAGCGCCTGGGGCTCTGGACCGAATTCACCTGGGGGCAATACCAGGACGGCGTCAAGAAGCGCGCTTATGGCCTGGCAGCGCTGGGCGTCGCGCGCGGCGACGTGGTCGGCCTGATCGGCGACAATCGGCCGGGCTGGCTGATGGGCGAGATCGCGGCCCATGCGCTGGGCGCCATGAGCCTCGGCATCTATCGCGACGCGCTCGACCAGGAGGTGGCCTATCTGGTCGACCATGCCGGCGTCCAAATCCTCCTGGTCGAGGACGAGGAGCAGGTCGACAAGCTGCTGGAGCTGGGCGACCGCATCCCGACCGTCCGGCACATCGTCTATGCCGACCCGCGCGGCATGCGCAAATACGACGATCCGCGGCTGTTGGCGGAAAGCGCCCTGTTCGCCCGCGCCGACGCGGCCGAGGCGGCCGATCCCGGGTTCTATGCCCGCACCGTGGCGGCCGGCACGGCCGCGGATGTCGCGATCCTGTGCACGACCTCCGGCACGACCTCCAATCCGAAGCTGTCGATGATGCGCGGCGGCGGGTTGATCCGCCATTGCGCGGCCTATCTCCAGGTCGATCCCAAGGGGCCGGAGGACGAATATGTCTCGGTCCTGCCGTTCCCCTGGATCATGGAGCAGATCTACGCGGTAGTGAAACCGCTCCTGTGCCGCATGCGCGTCAACTTCGTCGAGGAGCCGGAGACGATGATGCATGACATGCGCGAGATCGGTCCGACCTTCATCCTGCTGGCGCCGCGCGTCTGGGAACAGATCGCCGCCGACGTGCGTGCGCGCATGATGGACGCCTCGCCGTTGAAGCGCTTCCTGTTCGAACGCGGGCTGAAGCTCGGTATGGCGGCGCTCGACCGCGGTCAGCGCTCGGTCGCGGCCGAGACGCTGTTGTTCGGCGCGCTTAGGGATCGGCTGGGCTTCTCGCGGCTGCGCTCGGCCGCGACCGGTGGTGCCGCACTCGGGCCCGACACCTTCCGCTTCTTCCTGGCCCTGGGTGTGCCGCTCCGGCAGCTCTATGGCCAGACCGAGCTGGCCGGCGCCTATACCATCCATCGGTCGGGCGAGGTCGATTTCGACTCGGTCGGCGTGCCGTTCGACGAGACGATCGAGATCGAGATCCGCGCGCCGGACCAGAACGGCGTCGGCGAGATCGTGACCCGTCATCCGAACATGTTCGTGGGCTATTGGAACGCGCCCGAGGAAAGCGCGGCGGCCCTCTCGTCCGGCTGGATGCCGACCGGCGATGCCGGCTATCGCAACAAGGCCGGCCAGCTGGTCGTGATCGATCGTATCCGCGACATTGCCACCACGTCGGGCGGCGACCGGTTCTCGCCGCAATATATCGAGAACAAGCTCAAATTCTCGGCCTTCATCGCCGAGGCGGTGGTGCTGGGCCACGCGCGCCCGTTCCTGGCGGCCATGGTCTGCATCCGCTTCGACATCCTGTCGAAATGGGCCGAGAAGCATCGCATCGGCTTTACCACCTATACCGATCTGGCGGCCAAGCCCGAGATCCGCGCCATGATCCGGCGCGAGATCGAGGCGATCAATGGCACCCTGCCCGACGCCCAGCGCATCCGGCGCTTCCTGCTGCTCTACAAGGAGCTGGATGCCGACGATGGCGAGCTGACCCGGACCCGCAAAGTCCGGCGCGGCGTCATCGCCGAGAAATATGGCGACATCATCGACGCGATCTATCGCGGCGACGCGGAAATCGCGATCGATACCACGATCGCGTTCCAGGACGGCACGAAGCAGCGCATCCGGACCGTCCTGACGGTCGAGGATATGGCGCCCACGCCCGTCGCCCTGGCGGCGGAATAGGGGCGGCACCCATGGATTTCCATCTGCTGTTCCAGCTCTCGATGAACGGGCTCATCGTCGGCACGCTCTATGGTGTGGTCGGCATGTGCTTCGTGCTGATCTATAAGGCGTCGCAGATCGTCAATTTCGCCCAGGGCGAGTTCCTGCTGATCGGCGCCTGGGTCTGCTGGTGGCTGTTGACCAAGTATCAGCTGCCGTTCGTCTGGGGCTTCCTCGCCACGCTCGTGTTCATGATGGTGTTCGGCTTCCTCTTACAGGTGATCGTGCTCCGCCCGATGATCGGCGAGCCGGTCATCTCGGTCATCATGATGACGATCGGCCTGTCGATCTTCTTTCAGGCGCTGATGAAATGGATCTTCGGCGTGCTGCCGCAGCCCTATCCGCCGGTGTTCTCCGTGAAGTCGGTCGATATCTTCGGGCTGCAGGTCCAGACCGTCTATCTAATGGCGATGGCGGTCAGCCTGGTCATCATGATCGGGTTCGCCTGGTTCTTCAAAATGTCGCGCATGGGCCTCGCCATGCGGGCGACCTCGTTCGACCAGCAGGTCGCCCAGTCGCTCGGCATTTCGGTGCGCCAGGTCTTCGCGCTCAGCTGGGCGATCTCGGCCATGGTCTCCGCCGTGGCCGGCGTCGTGGTCGGCGTGGTCAACGGCGTGTCCAGCGCGCTGTCGTTCTTCGGCATCAAGGTGTTCCCGGCCGTCATCCTGGGCGGGCTCGATTCGATCGTGGGCTCCGTGCTGGGCGGCCTGATCATCGGCGTGCTGGAGAATTGGGCCCAGTTCGCCGACAGCCAATATCTGAAATGGGGCAATCTCTACGAGATCGCCCCCTTCTACGTCCTGATCGTCATCCTGATGATCAAGCCCTACGGGCTGTTCGGCAAACGCGATATCGAGCGGGTCTGACGTAAATGGCAACCCAGGCTTTCCGGCCCTGCGGCGACTTCAAGTCGAGCTATGCCGCCGACCAGACGATCTTCCCGACCGCCTGGTCGCGCAATTTCTGCATTCTGGGCGTGGTGCTGGTCGCGGCGGCACCGTTCCTGGTCGACCGCTATGTGCTGAGCCTGCTGATCCAGATCGGCTATCTCGGCATCGCGGCGCTCGGCCTCAATATCCTGGTGGGGTTCACCGGCCAGATCTCGATCGGCCATGCGGTGTTCTTCGGCTTCGGCGGCTTCGCCTCGTGCTTCCTGAACGGCAAGGCGGGCATCCCGCCGATCCTGTCGATCCCGCTGGCCGGCCTCATGACCACGGCAGTCGGACTGGTGTTCGGTATTCCCGCCGCACGGCTTAAGGGCCTCTATCTGGCGATCGCGACCCTCGCGGCGCAATTCATCCTGCTGGATTTCTTCGGCCGGGCCGAATGGTTCACCGGCGGCTCGAACGGCACGGTCGCCGACCCGGTCAGCCTGTTCGGCTTCAAGTTCGATCACGACGAGAGCTTTCTCTATGTCGTGCTGTTCTATGTCGTCGTACTCTATGTCGCCGCCGCCAACCTGATGCGGACGCGCGACGGCCGCGCGCTGGTGGCCGTGCGCGACTATTATCTGGCGGCCGAGATGATGGGCGTGAACCTCACGAAATACCGGACGCTGTCGTTCGGCATCTCGTCGTTCTACGCCGGCATCGGCGGCGCGCTCTATGCCCATTACCTGGGCTTCATGTCGATCGAGGGGCTGGATATCAGCTTCTCGATCCAGTTCCTGGCCATGGTCATCATCGGCGGGCTGGGCTCGATCATGGGCACGCTGATGGGTACCGCCTTCATGGTGCTGCTGCCTCAGGGCGTGAATTTCCTCGCCCGCTCATTGGACGGCAGCGCCATCGACCATGCGCTGGGCCTGCACGAAGGCCTGCCGTTCCTGCGCGAGATGGCGATCGGCGCCGCCATCATCCTGTTCCTGATCTTCGAGCCCGACGGGCTCGCCCATCGCTGGAAACAGATCAAGGCCTATTGGAAGCTCTACCCGTTCAGCTATTGACCAAAAATAACGAACGCCTCTGGGGAGGAACTGGGACATGACCAAGCTCAAACTCATGCTGGTATTGGCGAGCGCCGTGGCACTGGCACCCGCCGCGGCCCGCGCGGATTACCCGATCGGCCATCTGAACGATTTCTCCGGCGGCACCGCCGACGTGGGCAAGCCCTATGGCCAGGGCGTCGACGACGCGCTCGCCTATATCAACGCCCATGGCGGCATCAGCGGCACCAAGCTGGCGGTCGACGCGACCGACTATGGCTATCAGGTGCCCCGCGCACTCGCGACCTACAAGAACTGGACCGGCGCCAACAAGGTGGTCGCCATCATGGGCTGGGGCACGGCTGATACCGAGGCGCTGGTCAAGAACGTGACCGACGACCAAATCCCCTACATCTCAGGTTCCTACGCCGGCACGCTGACCGACCCGACCGGCAAGGGTGGGCCCGCGAGCGAGCGCGCGGCCCCCTATAATTTCTTCTACGGGCCGTCCTACTCGGATGCGGCGCGGGCACTGGTGCAATGGGCGGCCGACGATTGGAAGAAGAAGGGCGGCCAGGGCAAGGCCAAGTGGGTCCATATGGGCGCCAACCACCCCTATCCGAACGCGCCCCGCAAGGCCGAGGAGGAATATGCCAAGGAGCTGGGCTTCGAGGTGCTGGATCCCGTGGTCTTCGCCCTCACTCCCGGCGATTATACCGCGCAGTGCCTGACGCTGAAGCAGTCGGGCGCCAACTACGCCTATCTGGGCAATACCGGCGCCTCCAACATCGCCGTGCTGAAGTCGTGCGAGACGGCCGGGGTGAAGGTCCAGTTCGTCGGCAATGTTTGGGGCATCGACGAGAATTCGCTGAAGGCCGCGGGCTCCGCCGGCAATGGCGTGGTGTTCCCGGTCCGCACCGCCGCACTCTGGACCGACAAGGTGCCGGCGCTGGCTCTGTTCAAGGATATCGCCAAGAACTCCGATCCGTCGGGCACCGAATATAAGCCGGTGCATTATCTGAGCGGCGTCTGCGCCACCTTCTATCTGAAGGAAGCGATGGAATGGGCGGCCGCCAACGGCGGCGTCAACGGTCCGAACATCGCCAAGGGCTTCCAGGTCAAGGCCGCGTGGGTGCCGAAGGGCACCGAGGGCGTGTGCAAGCCGTCGACCTGGACCGCCGAGGATCATCGCCCGACGCTCTCGGTCGATCTCTACCAGACCCAGGTCACCGGCCCGACCGACAATGGTTCGGTCAGCGAGCTGATCGCTGCCGGCACCATGAAGCTGAACAAGGTCGCGACCATCGACCTGCCGCGCAAGAAGGAATGGATCGGCTACTAGCCGGTCCATCGGAAACCGCACGATGAGCATCGAGCCCGCATCCATGCCGGCCGCAGCGATCCCGGTCGAACCGGCGCCGCTGCTCGCCGTCAATAATCTCGAGGTGGTCTATAGCGACGTCATCCTCGTGCTGCGCGGGCTCAATCTCAAAGTGCCGGAGGGCGAAATCGTGGCCTTGCTCGGTGCCAACGGCGCCGGCAAGTCCACGACGCTCAAGGCGATTTCCGGGCTGCTGAAAGCCGAGGACGGCCAGATCACCCGGGGCGACGTGTTGTTCCAGGGCGAACGGATGAACGGCTACGAGCCGGATCAGATCGTCCGGCGCGGCATTTTCCAGGTCATGGAGGGCCGCCGCATCGTGGCCGACATGAGCGTGCACGAGAATCTGCGCCTGGGCGCCCATACAAGGCGCGACAAGGGGGTCAAGGACGACCTCGATATGGTCTACGGCTATTTCCCGCGCCTGAGGGAACGCACCGGGCTCGCCGGCTATCTCTCGGGCGGCGAGCAGCAGATGCTGGCGATCGGCCGGGCCCTGATGACCAATCCGCGGCTCCTCATCCTGGACGAGGCGACCGAGGGGCTGGCGCCGCTCGTCCGCGCCGAGATCTGGCGTGTCCTGCAACGGCTCAAGGACGGCGGCCAGGCGATCCTGCTGATCGACAAGAACGTGGCTGCCCTGACCCGCCTCGCCGAGCGCCATTACATCATCGAGAAGGGCCGCATCGCCTGGTCCGGCTCGTCGGCCGAGCTCAAGGCGGACGCGGCGCTGCAGAAGCGCTATCTCGGAGTCTAGCTGGAAGATCGGGGCCGCTCGTCACATCGGTTATTGCCCCTGCGCTGCGCAGGAGTCGGCATTTCGTCCACGGCGGTTTCCTCCGAACGTTTTTCGCTCGTTGCGCAGCGCGGGTAATTGCCAACGATTGAAGCACCGGCCGCATTGCAGGAAGATTGCACGCGCATGAATTGACTGCTCACAGGCTCGGCAGCAGCAGCGCAAAATAGGCGTCGATCCTGGCGACGATCGCGCTCACCGACGCCGCATTCGCGGTGCTGCCGAAGACGCCGGGATTGCTCGCCGCCGCCGCGGGCAGGAGACGCGTTCCCGCAAGTCGCGGCGTCGCGCGTGCCGCCTTGATGATCGTCGCGGCCTGTGAGACGCCGAGAAAATGCGCGATGTAGGTCTCCGCGGGCGTTGCGCTCCGCCCGAGGATCCGCTCCAGCCGTACCTGATTGTCGAGGCCGAGTTCGGCCGCCATGGTCGCCGACAATCGCGCGTCGTCGCGCCGCTCCAGCAGGCGCGTGCGTGCGGCGGCATCGGGCATCGCGACGCCGCCGTCGTCGTCGACGACGATCTGATCGGCTTCGGCGGCGAGACCGTGCTTGGCCCCGAAGACCTTGACGACGCGCAGCCAGGTCGCCTGCGTAAACTGGAAGAGACCCGCCGCAGTCGAGCGGTCGGCGCGCGCCGCCGGGTCGAAGCCCGACTCTTTCGCGGCGACGGCGACGAGGTACCGGGCATCGACGCCGACGTCCCGCGCCGCCTCGGTTATCGCCCACCGGACCTCGCCGCTCATCCTGAACCCGGACGGCAGATCGCCGATCGCCCTTCGCTCCGCCTCATCGATGCGCGCCATCAAGGTCTCGGTGACCGACGGCGGCGGGCTCGGCCGGACGATGATCTCGGCGAGGCGAACGACCCCGCCCAAGACGACGACTCCCATGATCGATGCAACGAAGACGTTTGCCACCACGGCGTCGCGATAGCGCATCCAGGCCGAACGCGGCTTGCTGACGGCCGCCGCAGTGCGGCCGCGCGGCCGCGGCACGCTCGGCAGTTTCGGCGGAGGCTTTTTGGACCGAGGCGACGCCCGCTGCAGCCGCACGGGGGGCTTGCCCTTCGTCATCCCGACGCCCTGCCGCAAATTCCGGGCCTTGACGAGGGTTCGATCGCGCACCATATACCATCCATATGGATGGTATAAGGATGGTTCACATGGCCGACAATGTTCATGAGCTGAGGCCGAAGGGCGGCGATACCGAGAAGATCACCATCAATCTCGGCTATGTCGATCTCGGTAATGTCGATCTCTTGGTCCACGAGGGATTCTACTCCAACCGTACCGACTTCATCCGCACGGCGATTCGCAACCAGCTCGAGCGGCACGCTGAAGTCGTCAAGCAATCCGTCGCCCGCAAGACCCTCGAGCTCGGACTGCGTCATTATAGCCGCGAAGATCTCGAAGCGGTGCGGGTGGCCGGGCAGAGGCTGCGGATCCACGTGCTCGGCCTTGCCAGCATCGCGGACGACGTCAGCCCCGAGCTGGCCGACGCCACGATCGCCTCGATCGAGGTCCTGGGCGCGCTGCACGCCAGCCCAGCCGTCAAGGCCGCATTGGCAGACCGCATCCGATAGGCACACGGGAGTCTCGATATGAACGACAGTTTCGGTCACCGCATGCTCGAGGCGACCCGCCTCACCCGCTCCGGCCGGCTCGCCGAGGCGACGGCGTTGCTGCAGCGCACGCTGCGCGGCGTGGCGGATCCCGAACCGTCGGACACGACCGGGCGCCCGACGGATGTGCCAGCGATGCCCCAGCCGCCTCTCATCGATTTGCGGCCCGAGCGGGTCGAGCTCACGGATCCATCGACGTCCGAACTCCGGGAAGACGTCGCCGGCGAATCCGTGGCCGAGACGCATCTGCCGAAATCGCTGCGCGGTTTCTTCAAGCGTTTCATCGGCACACCGCAAGCGGACGCGCTGGACGATGCGGCACGGGACCGCGTCGCCGAGGGCGGACGGTTCGTCACGCTCTCCTATGCCAACGATGCCGGCAGCCGCGCCTACAAGCTCTACATCCCGAGCCGCTATCGCGGCAAGGCCCTACCGTTGATCGTGATGCTGCACGGCTGCACCCAGTCGCCCGACGATTTCGCCGCCGGCACCCGGATGAATCACCTGGCGGAGGCAGAGAACTGCTTCGTCGCCTATCCGGCGCAGGCGCCATCCGCCAATGCCTCGAAATGCTGGAACTGGTTCAGCCCCGCCGATCAGCGGCGCGGCGCCGGCGAGCCCTCGCTGATCGCCGGAATGACGCGCCGGATCATGCGCGATCACGCGATCGATCCATCTCGCGTCTACGTCGCCGGGCTCTCTGCCGGAGCGGCGGCCGCGGCCGTCCTGGGATCGGAATATCCCGATCTCTACGCCGCGATCGGCGTCCATTCGGGATTGCCCTGCGGCGCCGCCAGGGACGTCGCCTCGGCCTTCGCCGCGATGCGCCAGGGCGCAGCGACGCCCGCCCGTCGCGGCGGCGCCGGCCAAGCCGGAGCCCAGCGCAGCATTCCGACGATCGTATTTCACGGCGACCGCGATTCGACGGTCCACCCGCGCAACGGCGATCAGGTAATCGCGCAGGTGATGACAGCTACCGCCGGACTCCGGACCAGCGTCGAGCGCGGCGAGGTGCCGGGCGGGCTCGCCTACAGCCGGACGCTCCACGTCGACGCGGGCGGCCAGGCCGTCATCGAGCAATGGGTCGTCCACGGCGGCGGCCATGCCTGGTCCGGCGGCAGCGCGGCGGGATCCTACACCGATCCGCGCGGCCCGGACGCTTCGGCAGAGATGCTCCGCTTCTTCCTCGAGCACCGCCACCCGCCGTCCGTCGAGTAGACGGTCACGACGATCGAAAGCAAAGCCGATTCAGGCGCCGCGATAGCGACGCTGAACCGGTTTTGTCTTTGCAGAGATAGGATTGGCGGAGGGAGAGAACCGGGGATCCAACCTTCTCTGACAAGGGAGCGCTCGATTCCTCGGCCAAAGCCCCGAAGGCGCGGCAGCCTAACCAGAGCGCGATCACAATCTAGGCCTCCGCCCCAGATTGGGCGGAGGCAGGATCAACAGATGCAAGGTCTACGTGATCAGTGCGCACGCGTAGGAGTTGATCTCCATGCCAATGGCGATATCGATGACGGCGGGTTTCTTCCAAAGCATAGCAAACCTCCTCCATGGAGTGGTGGGATGAAAATGCGGCAGAATCCTGATCAGGCAATTGCTGATCTCGATAAGACGACTTCGTTCAAGCGGTGCCTATTCCCGGGCCCGGTGATATTGGCATGCACCTTGCCCAATAAGTCCACGCAGAGGGCAACCACCAGCGGTTAACTCTGCCGTCGATCCAAGTCTGACCGCGGAGCTGAGAGTCCGACCGACAGCACAACGGCCAATTCGGGGCCTATGTCGCCGGGATGCACGATTGCGGTTCTCTTGCTCCCGATGGAAACCGCCTGCCGGCTGCACAGTCAGACCGAACAGTGCATAGCGGTGTCGGAGAGCTCGCAATATTCGGTTCCATCGTCACCGTCGCGTTCGAAGATAAATTGGGCTGCCAACGGAGCCTGGAAGGGCATCCGGCGATCAGCCACGCGGCAGCGGCCGCGGCGTTACGACGGTGCCCGCGCCCGGAAGAGGCGCTCGAACTCCTCAAGGTCGGCAGGACTGACGTCGGAAACGGCCCAGAAGCCCATGCCGGAGCGCGTCCAGTGGCAGATGTGGAAGCCCTCGCGCGATGAGATCTGCGCCGAGCTGTCCGCCGTGGTCGCAGCGGGCCAGACAAACAGATTGATGACGTGCTCGTGGCGCTTGTAGACAAGCGCGGCGACGACGCGATCATGCAGATAATCGAGGCGGCCGCCGACGAGCGGAAAGCCCTCGCCGGAGAGATCGGTCACGGGCGGCGAGTAATCCAGCTTGCTGCTGAACCATGGCTTCACCGTGTGCTGATCGGAGGTCGCGACGTCGGTCAGGTGATCCGCCAAGCGCGACCGCACATGACTCGCGATCAGCTCACTCTGGAAATCCTGCCGATCGTCGCCTGGACTGGCGATGAACAAGAAGACGCTCGCTGCGAGGGCGACGGCAAACCCGGTTGCCCAGCGGCCATTCGCGACCGACCGCCGCCACCAGCTTACCGGCTCGAGCATGGGCGCGGGTGCGCTTGTTTCGATTGCCGCTTGAATCCTCTGGCGCAGGTGATCGGGCGCACGGTACTTCGCCTGCCGCCGCAACACCGTTCGAAGCGCCTGCTGCTCGCGGTATGCTTCCGCGCAGCCGGGGCATTGCCGGACGTGCTCCTCGAACGCCAACGCGTTCACGAGGTCGAGTTCGCCGACCAGCCGGCCATGGAGCAGTGCTGTCATGTGGACGCAAGTCATGCGACGCGCTCCTTCTCCTGGTATTTTCGCCACGCGGCCTGAAGCAGCGCCCGCGCGCGCGACAGCCGCGACATCACTGTCCCGATCGGGACCTTGGTCATCTC
>JAQGIC010000045.1 GCA_028288725.1 Rhodospirillales bacterium | reverse complement strand
ATGATCTGGCCGGACTGGCAGTAGCCGCATTGCACGACTTCCTTGTCGAGCCAGGCCTGCTGGACCTTATGCCCCATAGCACTGTCGCCGACCGCCTCGATCGTCACGATCGGCTGGTTGCCGACCGTACCGACCGCCAGCAGGCAGGAGCGCACGGCGGCACCGCCCAGATGCACGGTGCAGGCGCCGCATTGCGCGATGCCGCAGCCGAACTTGGTTCCGATCATGCCGAGTACGTCGCGCAGCACCCATAGCACCGGCATGTCGGGCGGCACGTCGACCTCATGGGTCTCACCGTTGATGATCAGGCTGAACATCGGCTTCTCCCTTGGATGCGAGCAAACAGGATCTACCGACTGAACACCGGCGGATTGTACAAAATGCTTGTCCGCGGAAGATGCTCGTCGAATGGGTGAACGCCGCCGGCAGTGGCCGGTTCACCCGGCGTCGACGCTCGCCAGGCTGCTGAATTCCATGGCCTGCCCGGCAGCCATGTCGAGCCGTCCGCCACGGATTTTACCCGCCAAAACGCAAGGCTCCGGTGCCCGGACCCGGGGCGTTGCCTTTTTTGATCCAGTCGCTGCCCCGGTTGTCGGGATAAGAAACCCCGCCAGCGTGTTTAAGAAAATGTACCCCACAACACGGGGCCATTGCATGAAGATAAATCCTAGGTTGCAGTCTGCCGCGCTCTTCGCCGGCTGTTTTCTGATATCGACCTACGGCATCGGCATTGCCGGACGGCTCTACCTGCCGGCACCGGAGGTCGGCGAACTGACCGGCAAGATCCCCGATATCGAGCGGAACGCCGGCGCGATCGACACTATCGCCATCGGCTCGAGCCGGATGCTGCATGCGTTCGACCCCGCGCGGTTCGACCGGGCGGCCGAACGGGCCGGCTGTACCGTTCACAGCTACAATCTGGGCATCGGCGGCATGAACCTGATCGAGATGCGCTATGTCCTGCGCAGGCTCGCAGCCCACCACCCAGCCGGCCTCGCGCGCGCCCTGTTCGATCCGCCGAACGATATTCACGTCGAATTCTCGAACCTGAAATCACAGCGCGTCTGGGTCACGACCGATCCGCGCGAGGCGTCGGTGGCGGTTGCCGACATCCTGTCGCATCCCGACCCGCGAAAATACTCCTCCCTGTTCCGCTACACGGTCGCCTTCCTCTATCACAACAGCGCGCTCGGCCTCGCCAGCCGCTACCTTGCGCCCTCCGACCCCGCAGCGGCACCATCGGCCCCGGACGGGAACGTTGCCTTGCGCGGGTACGAGCCGCTCGATCCGGAGGCGGCACCGACGGTCGAGCGGGTCGGTCTGCTGCGCGACCGCGATAATTTCGTGCGCACGACCCACCAGCTCCATGACGAGGCGGCGGACCGGATCGGTCCGGCACCGATCGACGCCGAACAGGAGACCCGGCGGATCGCGGTCATGCGGCACATGGCAGATTTCATCCGGACGCTCGGCTATGAGCCGATCGTGCTCAGCCTGCCCGACACTTACGGTGAATCGATCACCGATGCGCGCGATCTGGAGGCCGCGTTCGATCGGCCGGGCACCGCCATCCCGATCGTCAACTTCATGGACAAGGCGGATGCCGGCATCATCTACGACACGGCGTCCTGGTACGATTGGGCGCACTTGAGCGAGACCGTCGCCAGCTACGTCTCGACCGCAGCCGGCCAGCGCCTATGCGCCAGGTTCGGCGCGGCTTTCGCCTCGGCGACGGGCGGGTAAGCGCATGCTGTTCATCGAACCGCGCTTCTTCGTCTTCTTCGCCATCGTCTTCGCGCTCTATTGGTCGCTTCGGCGCAACGACCATCGCAAAATCGTGCTGCTGGTGGCCAGCTATATCTTCTACGGCGCCTGGGACCCGCGCTTCACCCTGTTGCTCGCGTTTTCGACCCTGTTCGATTTCGGCGCCGGGCTCGCGATGGCGGACGCGCGCGATCAGCGGCGGCGGCACCTGATCATCGCCATCAGCGTCACGGTCAACCTCGCCCTGCTCTTCACGTTCAAATACTTCAATTTCTTCGCGGATTCCTTCGTAGGCCTGCTGCACACGGCAGGCATCGAGGCGAACCCGGCGACCGTCCGGCTGATCCTGCCGGTCGGCATCAGCTTCTATACGTTCCAGAGCCTGAGCTACACGCTCGACATCTATCGCGGCCATCTTCGGGCCCGGCGCAGCCTGCTCGACTATGCGACCTTCGTCGGGTTCTTTCCCCAGCTCGTCGCCGGCCCGATCGTGCGCGCCTACGATTTCCTGCCCCAGCTCGACGAGTTGAAGCGGTTCTCCGCGGTCCCGGTTCGCGCGACGCTCATCCTGTTCTTCTTCGGCTATGTCAAGAAGGCCTGCGTCTCGGACAATCTGGCGCCGTATGTCGATGCGGTGTTCAGCCATCCAGGCGATTATACCGGCGCCTCGGTCATGGCCGCGACGGTGCTTTATGCCATTCAGATCTATTGTGATTTTTCCGGCTATACCGACATGGCGATCGCGACCGCCAAGCTCCTGGGCTTCGATCTCACCGTCAATTTCCGCCATCCCTATTTCTCGACCAGCATCAGCGATTTCTGGCGTCGCTGGCACATCAGCCTGTCGTCCTGGCTCAGGGACTATCTCTACATCCCGCTGGGCGGCAATCGGGGCGGCCGCCTCGCGGGATATCGGAACCTGCTGATCACCATGGTCCTGGGCGGGCTGTGGCACGGCGCTTCCTGGAATTTCGTGATCTGGGGCACGCTGCATGGCGGCGCGCTCATCCTGCACAAGGAATATGCGCGCTGGCGCCCCGCCTTCCTGACCGGGCATGCCGCCTACCAGGCCGGCGCGATGCTGCTGACCTTCTGGTGGGTCTGCCTCGCCTGGATCTTCTTCCGGGCCGCAAGCCTGCCCGTGGCAATCCGGCTCGCCCACGACTTCGTCACCCTCGGCGGCAGCGGCACGGGGGACATCACGCCCTGGGCGGTCGGCGTGATCCTGGGACTGGCGCTGCTGCACGGGATCGAGGCACGCCGTCTCGTCTCCGGTGCCCTGCTGACGCTCCGGCGCCCGTCATTCTACGCGCTGGCCGGGGCCGCAGCCGGCGTGGTTCTGGCGTTCACGCCGATAGCCTATCGGCCCTTCATCTATTTCCAGTTCTGACCCGATCGACCGCACGCAATTCAGAACTGCAGAGTTCGATCTGCCCTTGACCGGTCGATTGCCCTCAAATGGCCTTCGGAAAAACGGTCATGAGTCAGCCGATGAGCGCAGCCGCCGACACCCCGATCGCCCCCGCCCGCCGGCGCGAGCTGGTGATCGCGGCCATGCTGATCTCGACCTTCATGGCAGCGGTCGAGGTGACCGTGATCAGCACCGCGATGCCGACCATCGTAGCCGAGCTGGGCGGCTTCAGCCTGTTCTCCTGGGCGTTCGGCGCCTACCTGCTGACCCAGGCGGTGGTGACACCGCTCTATGGCCGCTTGGCCGACAGCTACGGCCGCAAGCGGGTCTATCTGGCGAGCGCCGGCCTGTTCCTGGTCGGATCGCTGCTGTGCGGCTGCGCCTGGAGCATGGGCTCGCTGATCCTGTTCCGGGCGGTCCAGGGCATCGGCGGCGGCGGGCTGGTGCCGCTGGCCACGACCATCATCGGCGACGTATCCGAACCGGCCTACCGGCCGCGCATGATGGGCTATGTCAGCGGCATCTGGGGCATTTCGGCGATCCTCGGCCCGCTCCTGGGCGCGTTCTTCGTCAATTCTCTGGGCTGGCCCTTCGTGTTCTGGATCAACCTGCCGATCGGCGTCGTCGCCATGGCGATGGTCGCGCGCTTCCTGCATGAGCCGCCGCGGGTCGGCCGGCATGAACCGATCGATCTGCCGGGCGCGGGCCTGCTGATCGTCGGCATCGGCGCCGTCATGCTGGCTCTGGTCCAGATCGAAGCGCTGACGCCGGGCGAGCTCATCGGACTGATCGCCCTGGGTGCCGCCACGCTGCTGGGTTTCGCCTGGCGCGAGCGGCGGGTCCCCGATCCGCTGCTGCCGGCCCATCTGCTGCGCCGGCCGATGATCCTCGCCGCCAATGCGTCGGCCGTGCTGTGCGGATCGCTGCTGCTCGGCATGTCGGCGTTCCTGCCGACCTGGGTCCAAGGCGTCGTCGGCGGCGACGCGCTCTGGTCCGGCATCGTGCTGGGCGTGCTGTGCGTCTGCTGGACCACGGCGACCATGACCTTGAGCCGGCGTCTGGCTCGGCTCAGCTTCCGCCCCGTCGCGATCTTGGGCTCGATCGTCCTGGTCGCGGGCAATGCCGGACTGCTGACGGTCGCGGCCGGCCAAGGCCTGCTATGGCTGTGCCTCTGCTGCGTCGCCATGGGCGCGGGCCTGGGCGTCAACAGCCTGGTCTTCACGGTCGCGGTGCAATCGAGCGTCGCCCGCGCCGATCGGGGCCGGGCAATGGCGCTGTTCTATTTCAGCCGCCTGATCGGCCAGGCGCTGGGTGCCGCGGCCTTCGGCGGCATGCTGAATCGCGGCCTGGCCCTGGCCGCCCCCGGCACCCACGACATCGTCCGAAACCTGGTCGACGACGCGCAGCGGGCGGCGCTGGCATCGCCGGAACTGAACCGGCTGGTCGACATACTGGCCGGCGCGCTGCACTCGGTCTTCATCCTGGCCGGCATCATCGCCGTCGGCGCGCTGATCGTGACCTTCTTCGTGCCGCGACAGGAACAGCTCGGCCAGGAAGAGTAACTTACGCCCCGGCGGCACCCACCGTCATGCCGCCGCAGACATAGAGCACCTGGCCGGTAACGAAGCCGCTGCGCGCATCGAGCAGAAAGGCCGCCGCGTTCGCGATGTCGTCGGGCGTCCCGACGCGGCGCACCGGCACCGCATCGATGATCGCCCGGGTGCGCGGGCTGTCGGGCGGGTTGGCCCGGTCGAACAGCTCGGTCCGGATCGGCCCCGGGCCGATCGCGTTGGCGGTGATGCCGTGCGGGCCCAGCTCCAGCGCCCAGACCTTGGCCATGCCGATCAGCGCCGATTTGGTCGCGGCATAGACCGTGCGCAACTCCTTGCCCAGCGCCGCGCGCGACGAGATGTTGACGACGCGGCCGAACCGCGCCGCCTTCA
>JAQGIC010000034.1 GCA_028288725.1 Rhodospirillales bacterium | reverse complement strand
GTCACCGCCCTCGGCTTCATCGGGGCCTGGTTCGTCTATATCGCCAACGAGGGCATGGGCCGGCGCATCGCCGACCGCGGCGGGCCGCTGCACGCCTTCCTCTACAACAAGTGGTACTTCGACGAGCTCTACGACTTCGTCTTCGTGCGCGGGGCCAAGGCGCTGGGCGACCTGTTCTGGAAGGTCGGCGACCAGAAGCTGATCGACGGCCTCGGGCCCGACGGCGTCGCCGCCGTCTCGGCCGCCGTCGGCCGCGCGGCGGGCAGGGCGCAGACCGGCTACGTCTACCACTATGCCTTCGTCATGCTGCTGGGGGTCGCGGGGCTGCTCAGCTACGCCCTCTGGGCCTGGGGTTAAGCCATGACCGGAATCCTTAGCCTCATCACCTTCCTGCCCATGGTCGGCGTCGCCGGCATCCTGGTGCTGCGCCTGTTCGGCGCCGCCAAGGACCAGGCCAAGACCGAGACCGCCGGCAAGTGGATCGCCATGGCGACCACGCTGGCGACCTTCGCCCTGTCGATCCTGCTGACCGCGCGGTTTGACCGCGCCACCTCGGCCTTCCAGTTCGTCGAGGACATCCCCTGGTTCGCCGGCGCCGGCTATCGCATGGGCGTGGACGGCATCTCGGTGCTGTTCGTCCTGCTCACGGCCTTCCTGCTGCCGATCTGTATCCTGGCCAGCTGGAAGTCGATCGAGAAGCGCGTCCTGGAATACCTGATCGCCTTCCTGGTCCTGGAGACCCTGGTGATCGGCGTGTTCTGCGCGCTCGACATCACGCTCTTCTACCTGTTCTTCGAAGGCGGCCTGCTGCCGATGTTCCTGATCATCGGCATCTGGGGCGGCCAGCGCCGCGTCTATGCCGCGTTCAAGTTCTTCCTCTACACGTTCCTGGGCTCGGTGCTGATGCTGCTGGCGATCCTGGCGATCTATTGGCAGCTGGGCACGACCGACATCCCGACCGCGATGCATTCGAGCCTGCCCAAGGGGATGCAGACCTATCTGTGGCTGGCGTTCTTCGCGTCCTTCGCGGTCAAGGTGCCGATGTGGCCGGTCCATACCTGGCTGCCGGATGCCCATGTCGAGGCGCCGACCGCGGGCTCGGTCATCCTGGCCGGCGTGCTGCTGAAGATGGGTGCCTACGGCTTCCTGCGCTTCTCGATCCCGTTCTTTC
This sequence comes from Rhodospirillales bacterium, assembly GCA_028288725.1. Lineage (GTDB taxonomy): Bacteria > Pseudomonadota > Alphaproteobacteria > ATCC43930 > CGMCC-115725 > Aliidongia. The sequence continues at coordinate 108,886 of JAQGIC010000034.1, read as the reverse complement.
CGGACGCGAGCGCCACGTTCACGCCGCTCATCTTCGCGCTCTCGGTCATCGCGATCATCTATACCTCGCTGGTGGCGCTGGCCCAGGAAGACATGAAGAAGCTGATCGCCTATTCGTCGGTCGCCCATATGGGCTTCGTCACGATCGGCATCTTCACGATGAACCAGCAGGGCATGCAGGGCGCCGTGCTGACCATGATCAGCCATGGCTTCGTCTCCGGCGCCCTGTTCCTGTGCGTCGGCGTCGTCTATGACCGGCTGCACACCCGCGAGATCGCCCGCTATGGCGGCCTGGCCGAGAACATGCCGAAATACTCCTTCGTCTTCATGATCTTCATGATGGCGTCGGTCGGTCTGCCCGGCACGTCCGGCTTCGTCGGCGAGTTCCTGGTGCTGAACGGCGCGTTCGAGGCCAACAGCTGGGTGGGTTTCCTCGCCACGACCGGCATCATCCTGGGTGCCGCCTACATGCTGTATCTCTATCGCCGCGTGATCTTCGGCAAGATCACCAAGGATGACGTGCGGGCCATGCTCGACCTGTCCTGGCGCGAGAAGCTGATCTTCGCGCCGCTGATCGTGCTGGTGTTCTGGATGGGCATATACCCGTCCTCGTTCCTCGACCCGATGAAGCCGGCGGTCAGCTTCGTGATCGATCGCGGTCGTATCGCCTCGCTGCCCCGGCCGCATCTGGCCGCGGCCGATGCCGTCTCAGTGGTGAAGTGATGATGCCCGTTCCCGATCTTATCCCGGCGCTGCCGGAGCTGTTCCTGGCCGTCGCCGCGATGGTGCTGATGATGGTCGGCGTATTCCGCGCCGACCGGACCTCCGCCGTCGTGTCCTGGCTCGCCGTGCTGGCGCTGATCGTCGATCTGGTGCTGATCAACCGCGGCCCGCTCGCACGCACCGTCACCTTCAACGGCATGTTCGTGACCGAGCAGTTCGCGATTTTCATGAAGTCGCTGATCGTCGTCGGCTCGGCGGTCTCGATCGTGATGGCGCGGCAATATAACGAGCGCAACCGGGTCGACCGGTTCGAATTCCCGATCCTGATCCTGTTCGCGACCATCGGCATGCAGGCGATGGTCTCGGCCAACGACCTGATCTCGCTCTATATCGGGCTCGAACTGCAGAGCCTGTCGCTCTATGTGCTGGCCGCGTTCAAGCGCGACACGGTGCGCTCGACCGAGGCGGGCCTGAAGTATTTCGTTCTGGGCGCCTTGAGCTCGGGCATGCTGCTGTTCGGCGCGTCGCTGATCTACGGCTTCGCCGGCTCGACCAATTTCGACCAGCTCGCCAAGGTCTTGAGCAGCGAGGCGGGCCTGGGCTCGATCGGCCTCATCATCGGCGTGGTGTTCCTGTCGGTCGGTCTCGCCTTCAAATGCTCGGCCGTGCCGTTCCACATGTGGACGCCCGACGTCTATGAGGGGGCGCCGACGCCGGTCACCGGCTTCTTCGCGGTGGCGCCCAAGATCGCGGCTTTGTCGCTGTTCCTGCGCGTGATGATCGAGCCGTTCGGCCATCTGGTCCATCAATGGCAGCAGATCATCTGGGCGATCTCGCTCGCGTCCATGGTCCTGGGCGCCTATGCCGCGATCAGCCAGTCCAACATCAAGCGCCTGATGGCCTACAGCTCGATCGGCCATGTCGGCTACGCGTTGATCGGCCTCGCCGCCGGCAGCGCCGAAGGCGTCCGCGGCGTGATGGTCTATCTGGCGGTCTACCTGGTTATGAACCTGGGTGCCTTCTCGGTCATCCTGTGCATGGAGCGCCGGGGCGAGAGCGTCGAGGAGATCAGCGATCTGGCCGGCCTGTCGAAGTCCCAGCCGATGACGGCGGCGGCGCTCGCGATCTTCATGTTCTCGATGGCCGGCGTGCCGCCGCTCGCGGGCTTCGTGCCGAAATTCATCGTCTTCATGGCGGCCGTTCACGCCGGGCTGATCTGGCTCGCCGTGCTCGGCATCCTGGCGAGCGTGGTCGGCTGCTACTATTACATCCGCGTCGTGAAGCTGATGTATTTCGACACTCCGGCCGAAGCGCTCGACCCGACAGCCGGCGGCAACGCCGTCCGGTTCGTGACGGCGGTGACCGCGGTGATCATCCTGCTGTTCATCCTGATCCCCGGCCCGCTGCTGGCGACCGCCGAGGCCGCCGCGGCATCGTTGTTCCAGGGATGACGCGACCGGAGACCCCTGAAGCCGGCGGCGGCCCCAAGCTGCCGCCGGGTTTCACGGCGGTGCTCCGCGACAGCGTCGGTTCGACCAGCGACGAGGCCAAGGCGCTCGCTGCCGCCGGGGCCGCCCATGGCACGCTGGTCTGGGCGCTGGAACAGACGGCGGGCCGCGGCCGGCTCGACCGGCAATGGCAAAGCCCGCGCGGCAATCTCTATACGTCCTGTATCCTAAGGCCCGACGTGAAGCCGGCCCGCGCGGCCGAACTGGGTTTCGTGGCCGCCCTGGCCGTGGCCGAGACGGTCCGCGCACTGCTGCCCGCCAACGTGCCGGTCACCCTCAAATGGCCGAACGATGTGCTGGTCGACGGCGGCAAGATCGCCGGCATCCTGCTCGAGGCGCAGTCGGGTCCGAACGGCACGGTGGATTGGCTGGTGCTGGGCATGGGCGTGAACATCGTGGCCGCACCGGACAACACGCCCTATCGCGCGGTGGCATTGCAGCCTTTGGGCGGGGTCGCCGACGCCGGCCTGGTGCTGGAACTGCTCTATGGCGCGCTGGCCGAGCGGCTGGACGACTGGCACCGCGACGGTTTCGCGGACATCCGGACGCGCTGGCTGACGCTTGCGCGCGGGCTGGGCGAGGCCATCGAGATCCGGCAAGGCGATCAGGTCGTCAGCGGCCGCTTCGTCGACCTCGACCTGGATGGGGCCCTGGTGCTCGATACGGTTACGGGACGCCGACGAATTACCACCGGCGACGTGCGTTTCGCCCAGGTCATGGGAGCCTAGGCGCCGATGGCCGTTGCGCGCTCGGCCCGGAATCCCGATATAGGGCCCATGAAATTCGATTGCGGCCTGCCGCCTTGGCTCATCGGAGCCGATTGGCGCGGCGCGACGTTAGCGCTTGAACGAGAGATCCCAAGAAACCCCAAGCGATCGGGAGACGGGCGCCGCTTTGCGTCGGCGCCTTTCCGGTCTCGACGTGGGTCGCATCCGGCGACCCCGCGTCCCATCCTTTTGAAGAATACGGTGATATGACACGACGACCCATTACGTTCGAATCCGTGGCCGCGATGCCGGCCGCGACACTCAACAAGCCCGACGAGTTGGTATTCCTGCCGTTGGGCGGTGCCGGCGAGATCGGCATGAACCTCAATCTCTACGGCTATGGCGGCAAATGGCTGATGGTCGATCTCGGCATCTCGTTCCCGGACGAGACCATGCCGGGCGTCGAGATCATCATGGCGGACCCCAGTTTCGCCGCCGAGCGCAAGGCCGATCTCGTCGGCCTGATGATTACCCATGCGCATGAAGACCACATCGGCGCCATCAGCCATCTATGGCCCAGGCTCGGCTGCCCGATCTACGCGACGCCGTTCACCGCGTCCGTGCTGCGCCTCAAGCTGGCCGAGACCGGCCTGCTGCATTCGGTCAAGATCGTCGAACAGCCGCTCGGCAGCCGGTTCAACATCGGCCCGTTCGACATCGAGCTGATCTCGCTGACCCATTCGATCCCGGAGCCGAACGCGCTGGTGATCCGGACCGCGGCCGGCACGGTCCTGCATACCGGCGACTGGAAGTTCGACCCGAACCCGCTGGTCGGCCAAACCTCCGACTTCGCGGCGCTGACGCGGCTCGGCGAGGAGGGGGTCGATGCGCTGATCGGCGATTCGACCAATGCGCTGCGCGCCGGCGAGGCCGGTTCCGAGGCCGACGTGCGCGAATCGCTGATCGAGCTGGTCGGCCGCTATGACAATCGCGTCGCCATCGCCTGCTTCGCCTCCAACGTCGCGCGCCTGCAATCGGCCGCCGCCGCCGGCGCCGCCCATGGCCGCCAGGTGGCGCTGGTGGGCCGGTCGCTCTGGCGCATGGAACAGGCCGCGCGCGAGAACGGCTATCTGGACGGCACGGCCGCCTTCATCACCGACGAAGAGGCGGCCGAGCTGCCGCGCGACAAGGTGCTGCTGATCTGCACCGGCAGCCAGGGCGAGCCGCGCTCGGCTTTGACCCGCATCGCCGGCAACGACCATCAGAACATCTCGCTCGACGCCGGCGACACGGTGATCTTTTCGTCCCGCGTCATCCCAGGCAACGAGCGCCCGATCGGCCGGTTGCAGAACCAGCTGGCGAAGATGGGCGTCAAGGTCGTGACCGACGACGAGCATTTCGTCCATGTCTCGGGTCATCCGGCCCGTGACGAGCTGTCGCGCATGTACCAGATGGTGCGGCCGAAGGTCGCCTTGCCGGTTCATGGCGAAGCGCGCCACCTGATCGCGCACGCGCAACTGGCCGAGGATTGCCAGGTGCCGCAGACCGTGATCATCGAGAATGGCGAAATGGTGCGCCTGGCGCCCGGGCCGGCCAAGGTGATCGACCAGGTCGAGACCGGCCGGCTCGGTCTCGACGGCAAGAATTTGGTGCAGCTCGACGGCGGCGCTTTCAAGATGCGCCTGCGCATGACGTTCAACGGCTCGGCCGTGGCGACCATCGTGCTCGATCGGCGCGGCAAGGTGCTGGCGCTGCCGCAGATCACGGTGCATGGCTTGATCGGCGAGGATGCCGAGGACACCATGAGCCTGACCAAGGCGGTCGAGAAGGCGATCAACGGCATGCCGGCCGGTGCCAAGATGGAGGACGAGGCGGTGCGCGAGACGACGCGGCTCGCCATTCGCCGCATGCTCAGCAACAGTCTCGGCAAGAAGCCGGTGACCGAGGTTCACGTGGTCCGCGTCTAAAGCGGATCCGATTGCGGCCAATCGGATCCCGCGGTCGGTCTCGATCCGGTGCATCCAGGATGGGAAACGAGGGGAAGGAAGCAGCATGATCGGACGGCTCAACCATGTCGCCATCGTCGTGCCGGATCTGGCGGCGGCCAGCCGGCTCTATGCCGATACGCTGGGCGGCAAGGTTTCGGCACCGGTGCCGCAGCCGGCCCATGGTGTGACCGTGGTGTTCGTCGAATTGCCGAACACCAAGATCGAGTTGCTGGAGCCGCTGGGAGAGGGCTCCCCGGTCCGGGCCTTTCTCGACCGCAACCCGGCCGGCGGCATGCACCACATCTGCTACGAGGTCGACGACATTCTGGCGGCGCGCGACCGGCTGAAGGCCGAGGGCGCCCGCGTGCTGGGCGATGGCGAGCCCAAGATCGGCGCCCATGACAAGCCGGTGCTGTTCCTGCATCCCAAGGATTTCTGCGGCACGCTCGTCGAGCTGGAACAGGCCTGATCCGCCATGAATTGGGTCGAGGGCATCGTCGTCTACACCATCACCTGGTGGCTGGTGATCTTCTGCGTGCTGCCGATCGGCGTCCGCCGAGCCGGCGAGGAGCATCTGGGCCATGATGCCGGTGCGCCGGCCAATCCGCGCCTGAAGTTCAAGGCACTGCTGACCACCGGCATCACCACGGTGATTTTCCTCGGGATCTATTGGCTGGTAACCTCGCCCTATATCTCGTTCCGGGGCGATTGATCATGGCCATGACCTATTGCGACGCGGCACCCGGCCATCCGTTCCACGCGCCCTATCACGACACGGAATACGGCTTTCCGCAGCGCGACGACCGGGTGCTGTTCGAGCGATTGGTGCTGGAAATCAACCAGGCCGGCCTGTCCTGGCTGACCATCCTGAAAAAGCGCGCGGCCTTCATCGCCGCCTATGAAGGCTTCGACATCGGCAAGGTCGCGGCCTATGGCGAGGCGGATGTGGCGCGCCTGCTGGCCGACGCGGGCATCATTCGCAACCGGCTGAAGGTCGCGGCCGCGATCGAGAATGCCAGGCGGCTGCAGGCGATCATCGCCGAGCACGGCTCGTTCGCCGCCTGGCTCGACAAGCATCACCCGCTCAGCAAACCCGAATGGGTCAAGCTGTTCGGCAGGACGTTCCGCTTCACCGGCGGCGAAATCGTCGGCGAGTTTCTGATGAGTCTGGGCTACCTGCCGGGCGCCCATGCGCCCGGCTGTCCGCGCTATGACGAGGTTCTGGCGCTGAAGCCGCGCTGGGCCGATGCCGGTTCGGCACCGGCCTGATCAACTGCGCTTGTAGGCGGTGATCGGCGTCACCAGCCGGCCGATATCCGAGATTTCGCAAACGACCTCGTCGCCCGCCGTCAGGTAATTCGGCGGATCCATGGCATAGCCGACGCCCGACGGCGTGCCGGTCGCTATGATGTCGCCCGGCTCCAGCGTCAGCCCAGCCGACAGCGAGGCGATGATGTCGGGGATCGGGAAGATCATCTGCGCGACTTTGGCGCGCTGGCGCAGCTGGCCATTGACGGTCAGCGACAGTTCGAGCTGGCCGGGATCGGCGATCTCGTCGCGCGTGACCACGAAGGGTCCCATCGGGCAGGACCGGTCAAGGCCCTTGCCCTTGAACCATTGCTCGTGGCGGCGCTGCAGGTCGCGCGCGGTGATGTCGTTGAGGATGGTGAAGCCGAAGATGTGGTCCCAGGCCCGCTCGGCCGGGATATCGCGGCCGGCGGTGCCGATGATCAGCGCCAACTCGACCTCATAGTCCATCTTGCGGCTGATCGTCTCGTCGAGTTCAAACGGCTCGTCCGGACCGATCACCGCGGTCGGCGGCTTTGTGAAGAATTGCGGTGCCTCGGGCAATTTCGTCTCGGTCCCGCGCGCGCGGTATCCTTCTGCCACATGATCGAGATAATTGCGGCCGACGCAGAAGACGTTCTTGCCCGGCCGCGGGATCGGCGCAGTCAGTCGAACCTCCCCGAGATCATGGAAGGCGTGCCCTCGTTCCAGGAGCGAGCGGACCGTGAGGAGGGCCGGCGAGCCGGCAGCCAGCAGGCCCAGAAAATCGGGCGGCAGGCTCAGACCGGCAGCTTTGGCCGCCGCCGGCAAATTCAGGATGCCGTTTCCCGGGACCAGGACGCCATAGCTCTGCTGGCCGGCATGAACAAAACTGGCAAAGCGCATTGCGGTCCTCTGAGTGATTTGGGAGTCAAAAAAATGACAAAAAAAATGGCAAGGGCCAAAGGCTCTTGCCATTGTGCTCTGCCTTTGGGCAGAATTGTTTTTGTAGCTGCTTCCGGTTCGTGCCGGAAGCTAGCTGCGGTTCCTCCCTAAACTCAGGCCTGTGCCAGCAATGGTGCGGGCCTTCTTTTTGTTGGAGGACTGTACGAATAATCGGCAGACCCGTCACGCGTTTTTTTGCAGAATTGCGGGAAAAATCGCATGGCTCGATGACAGTGGGGCAATCGACTGCACAAAAAAAATGCATGTCACTGCGCGCCCGTGAGATGCCTGACTATTGAGCGGCCGCCGATCCATGAGCGAGACCGAATCCGGGCCATAGGGCAGGGGCACCGCGTTCATATTGCGGCGGATAGGTGATCCTGGTGCCGAGGCTCGCGGCAGCGTGCCAGGGCCAGCGCGGGTCGTCGATCACGGCCCGGGCGAGAGCCACCATGTCGGCGTCCTGCCCGGTCAGGATCCGCTCCGCATGGTCCGGGTTGGCGATCATGCCGACGGCGCGGGTGACGATGCCCGTCTCGGCGCGGAACTGGCGGGCCAGCGGCACCTGATAGCCTTCGGCGACCGGGATGCGGGGCCGGCCGATACCGCCGCTCGATACGCAGACATAATCGACGCCGCGCGCCTTCAGTTCATGGCCGAAGGCGATCGTGTCGCCGATCGTCAGGCCGTCGTCGAGCCAGTCGGTCGCCGAGACGCGCATGCCCAGGGGCTTGTCGGCGGGCCAGACGGCGCGGACGGCGTCGAAGACTTCCAAGGGGAAACGCATGCGGTTGACCCGGCTGCCGCCATAGCCGTCCGTGCGCCGGTTCGACAGCGGCGACAGGAAGGTGTGCAGCAGATAGCCATGGGCGCCATGCAGCTCCAGCAGATCGATGCCCGCGCGCATCGCTCGTTGCGTAGCCGAGACGAAAGCGGCCTTGACGCGGGCGAGGCCGGCCTCATCCAGTTCCTCCGGCGTCTGCCACAGGTCCAGATTGGGCAGCGGCGAGGCGCCCGACGGCCGCCAGGCACCTTCATCGGGGTCGAGCGGGCCGCCGCCGTGCCACGGCACGTGGGATGCGGCTTTGCGCCCGGCATGGCCCAGCTGCATGCCGATCGGCGTCGAGGCGAAACCGCGGATGCCGGCGATCGTGCGCGTCAGCGCTTCCTCGGTCCGCTCGTCATAGAGACCAAGGCAGCCGAGCGTGATCCGCCCCTCCGCCTCCACGGCGGTCGCCTCGGTCATGACCAGGCCGGCGCCGCTCAGGGCGAGGCTGCCCAGGTGCTGGAGATGCCAATCCTGGGCGACGCCGTCGCGCGCGCTATACTGGCACATGGGGGCGATCACGATGCGATTGGCCAGGTCGAGGCCGCGGAGCGCGATCGGGCGGAAGAGGGCGGGAGTGGGATCTGTCATGGTCGGGCTAAGATGGGGCACGGCCGCCGGACCGACAAGGTGTCACTCCAGATTGCGGCGCCATGGACAGGGCGGAGCGGCTTCGCCTACAGTCCCGCCACAATTCCACGGGATACCGTCGCGTCCGTCCCGCAGCCTCCCTTTCCCGAGAGTTCGATCCGACCATGATCTTCGGCACATTCGAGCGGATGATCGCCTTCCGCTATCTGAGAGCCAGGCGTCAGGAAGGCTTCATTTCGGTCATCGCAGGCTTTTCGCTGCTCGGCATCGGCCTGGGGGTGGCCACGCTGATCATCGTGATGTCGGTCATGAACGGTTTCCGCGAGGAATTCCTCGGCAAAATCCTGGGCGTGAACGGCCATCTCGCCGTCTATGGCGCGTCGGGCAGCCTCGGCAACTTCGATGCCATCAGCAACAAGATCGCGCTCGTGCCGGGCGTGGTCGCGGTGCACCCGCTGGTCGAAGGCCAGGTGCTGGTCTCGTCCAGCGGCCACGCGATCGGCGCGCTGGTCCGGGGCGAGAGCGTCGCCGATCTGAAGAGCCAGCCGCTGATTGCCAGCCATATCGAGGCGGGTTCGCTCGACGCGGTCGACGAGGACGCGATCATGATCGGCAACGAGCTGGCGCGGAACATGGGGGTGCGGCTGGGCGACGCGCTGACGCTGCTGTCGCCCGACGGCAACCCGACCGCGTTCGGCACCACGCCGCGGGTCAAGACCTATAAGATCGCCGCCATCTTCAACGTCGGGCAGTATCAATATGACAGCAGTCTGGTGCTGATGCCGCTGGCGTCCGCGCAATTGTTCTTCAAGGTGCCGAACGCCGCGACCTCGCTCGAGGTCTTCGTCAAGGATCCGGACAATATCGTGCCGATCACCCAGCAGGTGCGCCAGGCCGCCGGGCCGACGACGCGCGTGCTGGATTGGACGCAGCAGCAGTCGGCCTATTTCAACGCCATACAGACCGAACGGAACGTGATGTTCCTGATCCTGACCCTGATCATCGTGGTCGCGGCCTTCAACATCATCTCCAGCATGATCATGCTGGTGAAGGACAAGACCAAGGATATCGCCATCCTGCGCACCATGGGGGCGACCCAGGGCATGATCTTGCGCATCTTCTTCCTGGCCGGAGCCTCGGTCGGCGTGCTGGGCACGATTCTGGGCTTCGGCCTTGGTCTCGCCTTTTCGGAAAATATCGAGGCGATCCGCCAGCTCCTGCAACACTTCACCGGCACCAATCTGTTCAACAGCGAGATCTATTTCCTGTCGACCCTGCCGGCCAAGGTCGAGCCGGGCGAGGTCGGCTTGGTGGTCGGCATGGCTTTCGCGCTGTCGTTCCTGGCGACGATCTACCCATCCTGGCGGGCCGCCCGGCTCGATCCGGTCGAGGCGCTGCGCTATGAGTGATACCGCCGCCCTGCATCTGATCGACATCCAGCGCACCTACCATCAGGCGGGCGAGCCGCTGCCGGTGCTGCGCGGCGCGACGCTGACGCTGCAGCCCGGCGAACTGGTCGCGCTGGTCGGTCCCTCCGGCGCCGGCAAATCGACCCTGCTGCATGTGGCGGGCCTGCTGGAACGGCCCGACGGCGGCCAGGTCTGGCTCGAAGGCCGAGATTGCGGCCGCATGGGCGACGGCGAGCGGACCGCCATGCGCCGGACCGCCATCGGCTTCGTCTATCAGTTCCACCATCTGCTGCCGGAATTCAGCGCGGTCGAAAACGTCATGCTGCCGCAGATGATCGCCGGCCTGTCCAAACCCGAGTCGCGGGCGCGGGCGATGGAATTGCTGGCGATGGTGGGCCTGGCAAAGCGCGCCGGCCACCGCCCGGCCCAACTGTCCGGCGGCGAACAGCAACGAGTCGCGATCGTGCGCGCGCTCGCCAACGCGCCGCGCGTCTTGATCGGCGACGAGCCGACCGGCAATCTGGATCATCACACGGCCGACGACGTCATGAACGCGCTGGTCGCGATCGTGCGCAACGTCGGGCTGGGCGCGCTGATCGCGACCCATAATCTGGAGCTGGCCCGGCGCATGGATCGGATCGTGACGTTGGAGGACGGCGTCCTGGTCGAACGGAGCTGACATGGCGCATGCGGATTTCGTCCATCTCAGGGTTCACTCCGCCTATTCGCTGTCCGCCGGCGCCATCAAAATCAAAGAGCTTTACGGCCTCTGCAAGAAACAGGAGATGCCGGCGGTCGCGGTGACCGACGCCGGCAACCTGTTCGGCGCGCTCGAATTCTCGGTCACGCTGTCGGGCGAGGGCATTCAGCCGATCATCGGCTGCGAACTGGGCATCCGCGCGCCGGCTCAGGAGCAGGGGCGGCAGAACAAGGGGCCGCCCGACCCGGAACCGGTCGTCCTGCTGTGTCAGAACGAGGCCGGCTATCGCAATCTGATCGAGCTCGTCTCGAAATCCTTCATGGAGACCGACGGCGCCGAGACGCCGCAGGTATCGATGGATGATCTCGCCGCCTTGAGCGGCGACCTGCTGTGCCTGACCGGCGGACCCGGCGGTCCGGTCGGCCGGCGGCTGCTGGAAGGCAATGCTGTCGCGGCCAGGGCGACCCTGGAACGCCTCGCCCGGATGTTCCCGAACCGGCTTTATGTCGAGCTGATGCGGCATGGCATGCCCGAGGAGGACCGGATCGAGGGCGCGCTGGTCGATCTGGCCTATGCCCAGGACATTCCGCTGGTCGCGACCAACAATGTGTTCTTCGCCCAGCGCGATTTCTACGAGGCGCACGACGTGCTGCTGTGTATCGCCGAGGGCGTCACGGTCAATGTGACCGAGCGCCGTCGACTGACGCCGGAACATCATTTCAAGTCGGCGGCGGAGATGCGCCAGCTGTTCGTCGATCTGCCCGAGGCCTGCGACAACACGCTGGTCATCGCCCGGCGCTGCAGCTTCTGGGTCAAGAAGATCAAGCCGATCCTGCCGCCGTTCCCGACCGAGTCGGGTCGCGGCGAAGTGGCCGAACTGCGCGCCATGTCGCATGAGGGCCTGACCGACCGGCTCAATCTGCAGGTCTTCCCGGTGCAGCCGCCGGACGCCGACCGGGCCGCGATCGAGAAGAAATACCGGGACCGGCTGGATTACGAGCTGGGCGTCATCGAGACGATGGGCTATCCCGGCTACTTCCTGATCGTCGCCGACTTCATTCAATGGGGCAAACGCCAGGGCATTCCGGTCGGGCCGGGCCGCGGCTCGGGTGCCAGCTCGGTCGTCGCCTGGGCGCTGACCATCACCGACATCGACCCGATAAAGTTCGGCCTGTTCTTCGAGCGCTTCCTCAATCCCGAACGCGTCTCGATGCCCGATTTCGACGTGGATTTCTGCCAGGATCGGCGCGACGAGGTCATCCGCTACGTCCAGCAGAAATACGGCCGCGACCGGGTCGCCCAGATCATCACCTTCGGTAAGCTGCAGGCCCGCGCCGTGCTGCGCGACGTCGGCCGCGTGCTGCAGATGCCCTATGGCCAGATCGACAAAATCAGCAAGCTGGTGCCGAACAATCCGGCGGCCCCGGTCACCCTGCAGCAGGCGCTCGACGGCGACGAGCAATTGCGCGCCATGCGCGACGGCGACGAGGCGGTCGGCCGTCTGATCAGCCTCGCCATCCGTTTGGAAGGGCTCTATCGCCACGCGTCGACCCATGCCGCCGGCGTGGTGATCGGCGACCGGCCGCTGAACAAGCTGCTGGCGCTCTACCGCGACCCGCGCTCGGACATGCCGGTCACGCAGTTCAACATGAAATATGTCGAGGACGCGGGCCTCGTTAAGTTCGACTTTCTCGGTCTGAAGACGCTGACCGTGATCGACCGGGCGGTGCAGCTGGTCAACCAGCGCGGCACGCCGCTCGAAGTGCTGACCATGCCGCTCGACGATCAGGGCACGTTCGAGATGCTGACCCGCGGCGAGACGGTCGGCGTGTTCCAGTTCGAAGGCGCCGGCATGCGCGACCTTTTGAAGAAGCTGCGGCCGAACAAGTTCGAGGATCTGATCGCGGTCGTGTCGCTCTACCGGCCGGGACCGATGGACTCGATTCCCGAATATATCGCGGTCAAGCACGGCCTGCAGCCGGCCGACTACATGCATCCGGCGATCCAGCACATCCTGGAAGAGACCTATGGCGTCATGACCTATCAGGAACAGGTCATGCAGATCGCCCAGGTGCTGGGCGGCTATACGCTGGGCGGCGCCGATCTCCTGCGCCGGGCCATGGGCAAGAAGATCAAGGCCGAGATGGATGCGCAGCGCAAGCTGTTCCAGGACGGCGCCGCCAAGAACGGCGTCGACACCGCGACCGCCGAACTTATCTTCGATAAGATGGCGAAATTCGCCGGCTACGGCTTCAACAAGGGCCATGCGGCGCCTTATGCGCTGATCGCCTATCAGACGGCCTATCTGAAGGCGAACCATCCGGTCGAACTGATGGCGGCGTCGATGACGCTCGACCTCGGCAACACCGACAAGCTGAACGTGTTCCGCCAGGAACTGCAGCGCATGGGCGTCAAACTGCTGCCGCCGGACATCAACCGCTCTCAGGTCGAGTTTTCGGTCGAGGGCACCGGCGAAGACGCGGCGATCCGCTATGCGCTCGCCGCGGTCAAGGGCGTCGGTGCCCAGGCAATGACCGAGATCGTGGCCGAGCGCACGCGAAAAGGCCCGTTCAAGGATCTGTTCGACTTCGCCGAACGGCTCGATTCCAGGCAGTTCAATAAGCGGCAGTTCGAGAATCTGGCCAAGGCCGGCGCGTTCGATCAGTTGAATGCGAACCGGGCGCAGAGCTTCGCTTCGGCCGAGGTGATCATGCGCCAGGCCGCCGCGGCGGCCGAGGAGCGGTCGACCAGCCAGTTGGGCTTCTTCGGCGGGGCCGGCGGCGTCACGCTGAAGAAGCCGCCGCTGCCGCCGGTCGCCGAATGGCCGAGCATGGACCGGTTGAGCCAAGAGTTCGAGGCGATCGGCTTCTACCTGTCGGCCCATCCGCTCGACCCGTACGAGACGGCGCTGAAGCGTCTGGGCGTCGTGCCGTCGGGCAAGCTGGTCGCCCATCTGCAAAGCGGGAAGCCGGGCAGGGTGCGCCTGGCCGGCATCGTCGGCGCCCGCAAGGAGCGGACGTCGGCCAAGGGCAACCGCTTCGCCTTCGTCGGCATGTCGGATCTGACCGGCATGTTCGAGGTGATGCTGTTTTCCGAGATCCTGGCCCAGGCGCGGCCGCTGCTCGACAGCGGCCAGCCGCTGCTGATCACCTGCGATGCCAAGCTGGAAGAAGACAATGTGCGGCTGAATGGCCAGGCGATCGATACGCTCGACAATGCCGCCGCGGCGTCCTCGGCCGGTCTGCGCGTCGTGCTGCAGGATCCGAAGGCGATCGACGCGATGAAAGCCGTCTTCCTGCGCGATGCCGGCAAGGGCAAGACCGGGCGCGTCCGGCTGGTGGTGCCGGCCGATCGGCGCGAGGTCGAACTAACCCTGCCGGGCTTCTTCCCGATCGGCGGACAGACCCGCGCGTCGGTCAAGGCGATTCCGGGTGTGGCCGATGTCAGTGATTTCTGATACTCGGGTTCGGCCGAAATAATTTGTGACCGAGGGGCCGGGACTGCGGAATGGTGGGTGTGCTTTTGAAATGGACGCGCCGTTGCGCCGCCGTAGCTCTGCTGCTGTCGGCCACGGGTGCCGCCGCAGCGACCGATCCGGTCGCGATCGATGGGGCTTGGGCCAGCCGCAGCACCCGCTCGCATGTGGTGTTCGTCTATATGACCATCAGCCTGGGCAAGGGCGTGGCCGACCTGCTGGTCGGCGCCTCGTCGCCGATCGCCGGCAAGATCGATCTGCTGGCGCCGCTGCCCAAGGGGCGGGGCGAAAGCCTGGAGCCGGTCATGGCGTTGGAGCTGGAAAACCACGCGCCGACCGTCCTGCAGCCGGGCGAGGCGCATCTGATCCTGCGCGGCGTGAAACAGAAGCTGAAGGTGGGCGACAGCTTTCCGGTGACGCTGCGCTTCGCCAAAGCGGGCACTCGCGACGTGATCGTCAGGCTGCTGGAATTGCCGCCCGACGCCGGGATGCCGGCGGTACCGAAAGGCGTCAAGCTCGATTAGCAGGCGCCGAATTCCGTCCGTGCAGAGCTGATCCAAGAAAACGCCGCCCGGTTTTCCTTGCAAATTTGAGCATCCGGGCCTATCACCTCGGCCGCGATTGTCGCAAAAACTCACGCGGGTTTGCCGTGCGGTCGAACCGATAAGGTTCGCATCGTGCCTGGCTCCGGTCCCCTTAGGGGGTTCTCCCGCGGTGGCTCAACCGGAAAATAAGGGTCTAGCAGACACCATGACGATTCCGAGCTTCACTATGCGTCAGCTCCTCGAAGCTGGCGTTCATTTCGGCCATCACACCCGCCGTTGGAACCCGAAGATGCAGCCGTATCTGTTCGGCGTGCGCAACGGCGTGCATGTGATCGATCTCGAGCAGACGGTCCCCCTGTTGGCCCGTGCCCTCGAAGCGGTTCGCCAGACCACCGCCAGCGGCGGTCGCGTGCTGTTCGTCGGCACCAAGCGCCAGGCGCAGGAGCCGATCGCCGCCGCCGCCCGTCGTTGCGGCCAGTATTTCGTGAACCACCGCTGGCTCGGCGGCATGCTCACGAACTTCAAGACCATCTCGCTCTCGATCAAGCGCCTGCGCGAACTCGATGAGAAGATCTCGAACCCGATCGCCGGCATCACCAAGCGCGAGCTTCTGGAGCTGACCCGCGACCGCGACAAGCTCGAGCGCGCGCTGGGCGGCATCAAGGAAATGGGCGGTCTGCCGGACCTCATCTTCGTGATCGATACCAACAAGGAAAAGATCGCGATCGAGGAAGCGACCAAGCTGAACATCCCGGTCATCGCCGTGATCGACAGCAATTCCTCGCCCGACCACATCGCGTTCCCGATTCCGGGCAACGACGACGCGATGCGCGCGATCAACCTCTACTGCGACCTGGTCTCCAGCTCGGTGCTCTCGGGCATCCAGGCCGAACTGATGGCGTCGGGCGTCGATGTCGGCGAAGCCGAGGACGTCGCCGAAGAGCTGCCGGGCGACGAGGAAGTCGTCGAGGCCGCTGCAGCCGAGGCCGAGGCCGTCGCGCCCGTCGAGGTCGCCGCGCCGGTCGAGGGCGAGCCGGAAGTCCAGCCGGGCGCCTGAACGCCCGTCGTGAACGTGAAGTGAAACGCGTCGGTCGCCGGAAGGTGGCCGACGCGCCGCTTTAATGAGCGGAAATTTTCGTGGCCGCGGAGCCAAGGGTTCCGGCCGCACCCGTTACCAGACGAATTCCTAGGAGAACAGCGATGGCAGAGATCACCGCCGCTTTGGTCAAAGAGCTGCGCGAGAAGACGGGCGCGGGCATGATGGATTGCAAGCGCGCTCTGGGCGAAGTCTCGGGCGACGTCGAGCAGGCGATCGACTGGCTGCGCAAGAAGGGCCTCGCGGCCGCCGCCAAGAAGGCCGGGCGCGTTGCCGCCGAGGGCCTGATCGGCGTGGCGACCGACGGCAAGGTCGGCGTCTTGGTCGAAGTGAATGCCGAGACCGACTTCGTCGCGCGCAACGACAAGTTCCAGCAGCTGGTGACCGGCGTTACCCAGCTCGCCGTCAAGCATGGCGACGATATCGGCGCCATCAAGCAGGCCCATGTCCCGGCGTTCGACAATACGGTCGAGGCGCATCTGACCCATCTCGTCGCCACCATCGGCGAGAACATGAACCTGCGCCGCATCGCGCGCCTGGAAGTGTCCGAAGGCGTCGTGGTCGGCTATGTGCACAACCAGCTCGTTCCGGGCCTGGGCAAGATCGGCGTGCTGGTCGCCCTCGAGTCGGCGGCCGATGCCGCCACGCTGAATGCGCTCGGCCGTCAGCTCGCCATGCATGTCGCCGCCGCCTCGCCGCTGTTCCTCGACGTGTCGTCGGTCGACAGCGCCTCCCTGGAGCGCGAGCGCGAGGTCCTGAAGGAACAGGCGCGCGCCAGCGGCAAGCCGGAAGCGATCATCGAGAAGATGGTCGAGGGCCGGGTGCGCAAGTATTACGAAGAGGTCGTGCTGCTCGAGCAGGTCTATGTCATCGACGGCGAGACCAAGATCGCCAAGGTCGTCGAGAACGCCGGCAAGGCCGCCGGCAAGCCGATCAAGCTGGTCGGCTTCTCCCGCTTCGTGCTGGGCGACGGCATCGAGAAGGAAACGCAGGATTTCGCGGCCGAGGTTGCGGCGACGCTGAAGGGCTGATCCAACAGGGCAACGGGGCGGGGCATTTGCCTTCGCCCCGTTCCCTGTCCGCGTATATTGCTCGCCGTCCCGGGCCTCGCGACCGGATCGGCGACCACTGGATCAGGCGCTAGACGTTTGCGTCGGCGGCTCTGGCGCAGTATCACCACAAGGAGCAGCCCTGCCGCTCCAGAAGAAGACCGCGAGCCCATGTCCTCCGAACCCGTCTATCGTCGCGTCCTTCTGAAGCTCTCGGGCGAAGCCCTGATGGGCGACCGCGAGTTCGGGCTGGATTCGACCATCGTCAACCGCATCGCCGAAGAGGTAAAGGGCGTGCTGGCGCTCGGCGTCCAGGTCTGCATGGTGATCGGTGGCGGCAATATCTTCCGCGGCGTCTCCGGCGCCGCTTCCGGCATGGAACGCGCCAGCGCCGACTACATGGGCATGATGGCCACCGTGATCAATTCGCTCGCCATGCAGTCGGCCCTCGAGCGCGCCGGCGTCATGACCCGCGTCCAGTCCGCCATCTCGATGCAGTCGGTGTGCGAGCCCTATATCCGCCGCCGGGCGATCCGGCACATGGAAAAGGGCCGGGTGGTGATCTTCGCCGCCGGCACCGGCAACCCGTTCTTCACCACCGATACGGCCGCGGCCCTGCGCGCGTCCGAAATGGGCTGCGATGCGCTCTTGAAGGCGACGAAGGTCGATGGCGTCTATGATGCCGATCCCAAGCTCAAGCCGGATGCCAAGCGATACGATCGGCTGTCCTACATGGACGTGCTGGCGAACGATCTCAAGGTGATGGACGCTTCCGCGATTTCCTTGGCACGCGAGAGCAACATTCCTATTTTGGTGTTCTCGCTGTTCAAGCCCGGCGGCTTCGCCGATGTCGTGAACGGCCGAGGGCTTTCGACGATTATTACGGACGCAGAGGGTTGATCGTGGCCGACGGTTTGACCAAGGATTTGAAGCGGCGCATGGATGGCGCGATCGAGGCTCTCCGCAAGGAATTCGCGGGCCTCAGGACCGGCCGCGCATCGGCCAGCCTGCTCGACCCGGTGATGGTCGATGCTTATGGCAGCTCGATGCCGCTCAACCAGTGCGGCACCGTCAGCGTGCCGGAACCGCGCATGCTGATGGTCCAGGTCTGGGACAAGGGGTTGTTGAAGCCGGTCGAGAAGGCCATCCGCGATGCGGGTCTGGGGCTCAATCCGCAGGCCGATGGCGGCTCGATTCGCGTGCCGATCCCCGATTTGAACGAGGAACGCCGGCGCGAGCTGGTCAAGATCGCCGCCAAATACACCGAACAGGCCAAGGTCTCGGTTCGCAACGTGCGGCGCGACGGCATCGATGCCCTAAAAAAGCTCGAAAAGGATGGCGAGATCAGTCAGGACGAACAGCGTAAGATCCAGGCAGACATTCAGGCGCTGACCGACGATACGATCAAGAAGGTCGACGACGCCTTCGCCCAAAAGGAAAAAGAGATCTCGCAGGTCTGATGCCCATGGACGGGCTGCCCCAGCCGCCAGCGCCTCCGGTGCATGTGGCCATCATCATGGACGGCAATGGTCGCTGGGCGAAGGCCCGCGGCATGCCTCGTCTCGTCGGCCACAAGCGCGGCGTCGAAGCCGTACGCGGCGCGGTCAAGGCGGCCCAGACGCTCGGCGTCAAATACCTGACGCTCTATGGATTCTCGTCGGAGAATTGGCGGCGCCCGGAGGCCGAGGTCAAGGATCTGATGGGGCTGCTGCGCCTCTACCTGCGCAGCGAGATCGCAGAATTGCATCGCGAGGGCGTGCGGCTGCGCATCATCGGCCAGCGCACGCGGCTGTCGGACGACATCAATGCGCTGATCGACAATGGCGAGCGGCTGACCGAGGGCAATCATACGCTGACGCTGACGCTGGCACTGTCCTATGGCGGGCGCGACGAGATCGCCTATGCCGCCAAATGCATCGCTGAGGCGGTCAAGACCGGCACGCTCGATCCGGCCGAGATTGACGAGGAGACGGTCGCGCGCCATCTCTTTACCTGCGACATGCCCGACCCGGATCTGCTGATCCGGACCAGCGGCGAAAAGCGCATCAGCAATTTCCTGCTGTGGCAATGCGCCTATGCCGAGCTGGTATTTATCGACAAACATTGGCCGGACTTCTCGCGGGACGACCTCGAGAGCGCCATTCGGGAATACCATGGTAGAGAACGCCGCTTCGGCGCCTCCGCCGGCACCTCCCGCTAGCGGGAGCGCGCTGGGCGCCCGCATCGCCTCGGCCCTCGTACTGGTCCCGGTGGCGCTGGCCAGCGTCTGGTATGGCGGCCCCGGGATCGTGGGTCTGGCGGCGCTCGCGGCGGCGGTCATGGCCTGGGAGTGGGGCCGGCTCGTCGGCCGGACGACCGGCCTGACCGACAGTCTCCTGCTCGCCGGAATCGCGGCAATTTCCGTGCTGATCGGCGCCTATGTCGCCGCCTGGTGCGGCCTTCTGGCCGCTGCCGCCGGTATCGTCCTGCAGCATCGGTTGGTCGGATCGCGCAATGCCGCGCCGATCTGGACCGCCGCCGGGCTCGCCTGGATCATCGCGCCCTGCATCGGCTTCGTCTGGCTCAGGGCCGATCCGGACGGGGGGGCAGCTACGGTGTTCTGGTTGCTGGCCGTGGTCTGGGCGATCGATACGGCCGCCTATGTCGCGGGCAAGACGATCGGCGGACCCAAACTGGCGCCGCGCATCAGCCCCAAGAAGACCTGGGCCGGCCTGATCGGCGGCATGCTGGCGGCGATCCTGGTGGGTCTGGCAACGGCACTGATCGTCGGTTCGGACAGAATCTGGCAGATTGCGCTGTTGAGCGGCATGCTTGCCATCGTGGAGCAAATCGGCGATATGGCGGAATCCTTTGCCAAACGGCGATTTGGCGTCAAGGATTCGGGCAACCTCATTCCCGGCCACGGCGGTCTGCTCGATCGGTTGGACGGCATGTTGGCGGTGGTTGTCGCGGTCGTTGTTCTTAGTCTCGTTACGGGCGGAAGTGTTTTGACATGGCGTTAGCCTCCTCCGGGACCCCTCGGTCGATCACGATCCTCGGTTCGACCGGTTCGGTCGGAACCAGCACGATCGACCTGATCCGGCGCAATCCCGGCGATTACGTGGTAGAGGCGCTGACCGCCAACAGCGACTGGCAAGGCTTGGCCCGTCAGGCGATCGAATTGAAGGCGCGCTCGGTCGCGATCGGCGATCCTGCCGCCTACGGCCCGCTCAAGGAAGCGCTGGCCGGCACGAATATCGGCGTCGCCGCCGGCCCCGAGGCGCTGGTCGAGGCGGCGAGCGCCAAATCCGACTGGGTCATGGCGGCAATCGTCGGCGCCGCCGGCCTGGCCCCGACCCTGGCCGCGATCCGCCGCGGCGCCATCGTGGCCCTGGCCAACAAGGAAGTGCTGGTCTGCGCCGGCGACCTGGTGATGCAGGAGGTCGCCCGCTCCGGCGCCACGCTGCTGCCGGTCGACAGCGAGCATAATGCCATCTTCCAGGTGTTCGATTTCGATCGGGTCGAGGGGATCGAGAAGATCATCCTGACCGCGTCCGGCGGTCCGTTCCGCACGCTCGACCGCGCGGCCATGGCCTTGAAGACCCCGGCCCAGGCGGTGGCGCATCCGAACTGGAAGATGGGCGCCAAGATCTCGGTCGATAGCGCCACCATGATGAACAAAGGCCTGGAACTGATCGAGGCCAAGCATCTGTTCCGGATGCCGCAGGAGAAGATCGACATCGTCGTGCATCCGCAGTCGGTCATCCATAGCCTGGTCGCCTATATCGACGGCTCGGTCCTGGCGCAATTGGGCTCGCCCGACATGCGCACGCCGATCGCCTATACGCTCGCCTGGCCGGCGCGCATGCCGAGCCCGAGCCCGCGGCTCGATCTGGCGGCGATCGCCAGTTTGACGTTCGAGGCCCCCGATCCCGTGCGGTTCCCGGCGCTGCGCCTGGTGCGCGAGGCGGTCTTGGCCGGCGGATCGGCGCCGACGGTACTGAACGCGGCGAACGAGATCGCCGTCCACGCGTTCCTGGCCGAGAAGATCGGCTTTCTCCACATCGCCGAGGTCGTCGAGCAGACCCTGGCGGCGATCCCGGTCGGGCCCATCGATACGCTGGACGATGTCCATAATTTTGACAAACGGGCGCGCGAGACTGCCGCGCGGCTGGTGCTGGGTTTCGCCCGGACGGCGGCGTGAGGGTCGGATTGATACGATCCTCCCGGATCGGACTGAAACGCTTTGTTTCCATCCGCCCGGGCCGATGACACACCATTTTATTGATTTGATGGCGTAGTTGCGCCATCGCTTGGACGGCAGTCCTTGAGCTTCGTAGGCAGCAGGACTCGACGGAAGGAAATGGATCGATGAGCTTTTTGACCGGCGGCCTTGGCGTGATCGTGCCGTTTCTGGTCGTGCTCACGATTCTCGTGTTCGTGCACGAGATGGGGCATTACCTGATCGCCCGGCGCAACGGAGTGAAGGTCGAGACCTTCTCGATCGGCTTCGGCCCGGAATTGTTCGGCCGCAATGACCGCCACGGCACGCGCTGGAAGCTGTCGATGATTCCGCTCGGCGGCTACGTCAAGATGTATGGCGATGCCGACGCGGCCTCGTCGCCGTCGGACACGCTCGGCGAGATGACGGCCGAACAGCGCTCGGTCTCGTTCCACCACAAGCGACTGGGACAACGCGCGGCGATCATCGCCGGGGGGCCGGGCGCCAATTTCCTGTTCACGATCGTCATCTATACGATCCTGTTCATGACGGTCGGCCATGGCGTCACCCCGCCCGGCGTCGGCGAGGTCATGCCGGAAAGCGCCGCCGCGGCGGCCGGGATCCAGAAGGGCGATCTGATCACCAGCATCGACGGCCGCACCGTCAACAGCTTCGAAGACATCGTCCAGGTCGTGCTGCTGAACACCGGGACGCCGATCGATCTGGCCATCCAGCGCGATGGGGCGGAGCGGAAGCTGACCGTGACGCCGCAGATGGTCGATCAGAAGGATCGCTTCGGCAATCACCACCGACTGGGCCAGCTCGGTATCCGGGCGACGACCCAGGCGGTTTTCACCCGGCTCGATCCGGCAAGCGCCGTGTGGGAGGCCGGTCGGTCGACCTGGAACACGATCACGACCACGCTGGACGGCGTCGGTCAGATGATCACGGGGGCCCGGACGACCGAAGACCTGGGCGGGCCGATCAAGATCGCGACCATGTCGGGCGAGGTCGCCAAGGGCGGAATCATCCCGCTGATCAATTTCATGGCGCTGTTGTCGGTTAATCTGGGTCTTATCAACCTGTTCCCGATCCCCGTCCTTGACGGTGGGCACCTGCTGTTCTATGCCGCTGAGGCTTTGTTGGGGCGGCCTCTCGGGCAGCGGGCGCAGGAATACGGATTCCGCATCGGCCTTGCTCTCGTGCTGACGCTGATGGTGTTTGCGACATGGAACGACCTGGTTCACCAGTTCGGGCTGTTCAGTTCTTAATCTGGATCGCGGGATGCGGCTTTTGGCCGGGTATCGTGACCTAAAATCTGCATTCGCGTAGGGGCGGGGGACAATTTGCGTCCAGCTTTGGATGTTCTTCTGCGTTGCGGCACGGCCGTAGTCGCATTGACGTTGGCGCTGCCGAGTTTCTCGAGCGCGCTCGCCCAGTCATCTCAGCTGGCGCAAGTCCAGATGGGCGGCACGGTGGAAGAGGTTCGCATCGAGGGATCGGAGCGAATCGAACCGGAAACCGTCCGCTCCTATCTGACGGTGCAGCCCGGCGATCAGTTCGACGCTGAAAAGCTCGACAAATCGCTGAAGGTCCTGTTCGCGACGGGCCTGTTCGCCGACGTGACCATGCGCCGCGACGGCAACGCTCTGATCGTCAAGGTCGTCGAGAACCCGATCATCAATCGCGTCGCCTACGAGGGCAACGATCGGTTCGACGACAAGGCGCTCAACGACGAGGTGCAGCTGAAGCCGCGCACGGTCTATACCCGGACCCGCGTGCAGGCAGACGTGAAGCGCATCCTGGATCTCTATCGCCGCAGCGGTCGCTTCGCCGTCACGGTCGAGCCCAAGATCATCCAATTGCCGCAGAACCGCGTCGATCTCGTGTTCGAGATCAACGAGGGCAAGCTGACCGGCATCAACAGCATCAATTTCATCGGGAACAAGGCGTTCGCGAACGACGATCTCCAGCACATCATCCAGACCAAGGAGTCGCGCTGGTATCGCTTCCTGTCGAGCGACGACAATTACGACCCGGATCGCGTGACCTACGACCGCGAGCTGCTGCGCAAATACTACCTGTCGAACGGCTACGCCGATTTCCGGGTCGTCTCCGCCGTGGCCGAGCTGACGCCGGCGCGCGACGGCTTCATCCTGACCTTCACGATCGACGAGGGCGAGCGCTACCATTTCGGCCATATCGGCATGAATGTCGGCCTCAAGGATCTGACGCCGGCCGATCTGATGCCGGTCGTCCTGACCAAGGACGGCGAATGGTACAACGCCGATCTGATCGAGAAGTCGATCGACAAGCTGACCAATGCCGTCGGCGACCGCGGCTATGCCTTCATCGACGTGCGCCCCTTGATCACCCGCAACAAGGACGCGCGAACGATCGATCTGACCTACGACATCGCCGAGGGACCGCGGGTCTATGTCGAGCGGATCGACGTGAACGGGAACGTGCGTACGCTGGATACCGTCATCCGCCGCGAGTTCCAATTGGCCGAAGGCGACGCCTTCAACACGTCGAAGGTCAAGAAGTCCGAGCAGAACCTCAAGAATCTGGGCTTCTTCAAGAAGGTCGACGTGACCAATGCCCAGGGGTCGGCGCCCGACAAGACCGTCATTACGGTCAATGTCGAAGAGCAATCGACCGGCGACCTGACCATCGGTACCGGCTTCTCGACGACTCAGGGCCTGTTGGGCAATTTCGGCATCCACGAGCGCAATCTGCTCGGCCGCGGTCAGGATCTGCGCCTCAACGGCACCATCTCGCAATATAGCAACCTGCTGGACTTGAGCTTCACCGAGCCCTATTTCCTCGACCGGCAGCTCGCCGCCGGCTTCGACATCTTCCGGATCCAGCAGAACAATCAGCGTCTGCAGAACTACGATCAATATTCGATCGGTACGACGTTCCGGTTGGGCTTCGACCTGTCCGAAAACATCCACGACACGATCAATTATACGATCCGCCAGGACCAGATCACCAACATCGCGACCTCGGCGTCGATCTATGTGACGCAACAGTCGGGCACGGCGAACGAATCCTCGGTCGGTCAGACCCTGGTGTACGATCAGCGCGACAATCGGCTCGAGCCGTCCAGCGGCTATTATCTGCAGCTGCAGGACACGATCGCCGGCCTTGGCGGCAACATCAGCTACTCGAAGCAGATCGTCAGCGCCGGCGTCTATCACACCTGGTATCCGAAATGGACGGTCGGGATCGTGGCCGAAGCGGGCGACATCAATGGCTTGGGTGCGGGCGTGCGGCTGTCCGACCGGTTCTTCATCGGTGGCGACAATCTGCGCGGCTTTGCCAATGCGGGTATCGGCCCGCGCGACATTCTCACGAGCGACAGCCTGGGCGCCAACCGGTACTACACCGTCCAGGCGACCCAGCAAGTGCCGCTTGGCTTGCCCGAGGAACTCGGCCTGACCGGTCGCGTCTTCGTCGATGCCGGTTCTGCGTTCGGTATCGATGTGACGCGGATCGCCGGCGAACCGATCCAAGACAGCCATCAGATACGAATGGCGTCCGGCGTCGGCCTGTCCTGGAAATCTCCGATGGGTCCGATCAAGATCGATCTCGGCGTTCCGGTTCTCAAAGCGCCCAATGACCAGACGGAAGTTTTTCGCGTCAGCTTCGGCACTAAGTTCTAAGCAAGGATTTCTTCATGATTCGCGTCAATTTCCACCGGGCGGCCATCGTCGCTCTTTTGATCGGCGCGTCGGTGGCGGGTGCCGCCCAAGCCGCACAGCCGGCCACGGCACCGGCCGCGCCCCTGTCCTCGGGCACCAACGCGCCGCCGCCGGTGCCGGCCCCGATCGTGATGATCATCGATTACGAAGGCATCATGTCGGTTTCCAAGGCCGGCAAGTCGATCCAGTCGCAGGCCGATGCGCAGCGCGGGGGGATGCAGAAGGAGTTCGCCCAGAAGGAGAACGACCTGCGCGCCGAGGATGCCGAGCTGCAGAAGGCGCACGGCACCACTCCGGCCGAGGCCTGGGAGGCGAAAGCCCGTGAGTTCCAGCAGAAGGTCCAGGCCTATCAGCGCGAGGCGCAGCTGCGCGAGCGCGCCCTGGGCCTGGGCTTCAACGATGCCAAGCAGAAGCTGACCGAGGCGCTCACCGGCGTCGTGCAGCAGCTGGCCGGCGAGCGCGGCGCCAATCTGGTGCTCTACAAGTCCCAGGTGCCGCTCTATGAGACGAGCTACGACGCCAGCCAGGAAGCGCTGACCCGCCTGGACGCGAAGCTGCCGGCGCTGACGCTGACGGTCCCGAAGACGTCCGACATCGCCGGCGCTCAGCCCGCTCCCGCAGCGGCGGCCGCGAAGAACGCCCCGGCCGCGGCACCGGCCGCGTCGGCGAAGAAGAAGTAAGAGTAACGAGCGAATGGCCGATCCGCGGTTCTTCCGTGCGGCCGGTCCGTTCACCGTCGCCGAACTCGCGCACCTGACCGGTGCCGAGATCGGCGGCGCCGGTCAGAGCGGCCTGTCGATCGGCGACGTGGCGCCGCTCGACGTGGCGGGCTCGGCGCACGTCACGTTTCTGGCCAATCCGAAATACGCCGCCGCCTTCGGTGCCTCGAAGGCGGGTGCCGCTTTCGTCCATCCGGATCAGGCCCACAAGGCACCGGCCGGCATGACGCTGTTGCTGACCGCCAATCCCTATATCGCCTTCGCCCGCGCGGCGCGCCGGTTCTATCCGGCGCCGCGCTCGCCGGCCGGCATCGCGCCCAGCGCGGTGGTCGACCCGACGGCGGTGCTGGGCGAGGGGGTGGCGATCGCCCCCCATGTCGTCATCGGCGCTCGCGTCGAGATCGGCGCGGGCACCTCGATCGGCGCCAACTCGGTGATCGGCGACGGCTGCATCATCGGCAGGGACTGCCTGATCGAGGCCAACGTCACGGTCAGCCATTGCCTGATGGGCGATCGCGTCACGCTCTATCCGGGCGTGCGCGTCGGCCAGGACGGCTTCGGCTTCGCGATGGATCCGTCCGGCCATGTAAAGATTCCGCAGCTCGGGCGCGTCCGGATCGGCGATGATGTCGAGATCGGCGCCAATTCGACGGTCGATCGCGGCGCCGGGCCGGATACGGTCATCGGCGCGGGCTCGATGATTGATAATTTGGTGCAGATCGCCCACAACGTCGTGCTGGGACGCGGCTGCGTGATGGTTGCGCAGAGCGGCATTTCCGGATCGTCCCGGTTGGGCGACTTCGTCACGGTCGGCGGTCAGGCCGGCATCACCGGGCATCTTTCGCTTGGTGATGGCGTCCGGGTCGGCGGCCAGAGCGGCGTTACCCGGGACGTGCCGGCCGGCGGGGCCGTCGGCGGAAGCCCGGCGGTGCCGATCCTGCAATGGCATCGCCAGACCGCCGTGCTCAATCGAATGACTAGAAAGAAGGACCAGTAAGCTGATGGACTCGGTCGAGCAGAAGGGATCGGTACCCGATCTCGACATTCTCCAAATCATGGAGCTGTTGCCGCACCGGTATCCGTTCCTGTTGATCGACAAGCTGGTCGAGCTGGTACCGAACGAGAGCGCGGTCGGCATCAAGAATGTCACGTTCAACGAGCCGTTCTTCCAGGGCCACTTCCCCGGGCGCCCGATCATGCCCGGCGTCTTGATCATCGAGGCGATGGCGCAGACCGCGGCCTGTGTCGTGGTGCAGTCGATGCCGAAGTCGGACAAGCGCCTGGTCTATTTCATGAGCGTCGAGAACGCGCGGTTCCGCAAGCCGGTGGTGCCGGGCGATCAGCTGCGCATCCACGTCAAGAAAGAACGCAACCGCGGGAACGTCTGGCGCTTCGCCGGCGAGGCGCGGGTCGACGGCCAGCTGATGGCCGAGGCGACCTACACCGCGATGATCGTCGACAACGGCTGATCGGCAAACGGGTCCATGTCCCAGATTCACGCGACAGCCATCGTCGAGGCGGGCGCCGAGCTTGCCGACGACGTCACGATCGGCCCCTATTGCTGCGTTGGGCCCGAGGTCACGCTCGAGGCCGGCGTGGTGCTGCAATCCCATGTCGTCGTGACCGGCAAGACCCGGATTGGGCAGCGGACCCGCGCCTTTCCGTTCTCGTCGCTGGGGCAGGTGCCCCAGGACAAGAAATACAAGGGCGAGCCGGCCCGCCTCGAGATTGGTGCGGACAACGTGATCCGCGAAGGCGTCACGATGAACATCGGGACCGAGGGCGGCGGCATGCTGACCAAGGTCGGCGATCGCGGGCTGTTCATGACCGGTGTCCATATCGGTCACGACTGCCAGGTCGGCAACGACGTGGTGTTCGCGAACAATGGCACGCTGGCCGGGCATGTCATCATCGGTGATTTCGTCGTCCTGGGCGGTCTCTCCGCCGTTCACCAGTTCTGCCGCATCGGACCCTATGCCATGGTCGGCGGCCTGACCGGCGTCGAGCGCGACGTCATCCCCTACGGCATGGTCGTGGGCGATCGGGCACGCCTGGGCGGGCTCAATCTGCGCGGTTTGCAGCGCAACGGCTTTTCGACGGACGAGATCCGGGCCATTCGGCAGGCCTATGGCGAGCTGTTCGGCGACGCCGGGACTTTCGCCGACCGGCTGACGGCGGTGAGCGCGCGCTATGCCGACTATGCCGCGGTAAGCGAGATCATCGACTTTATCCGGTCGAATTCGAGCCGCGGATTGGTGCAGCCTGACACGGACCATGGCGCCTAAACTGGGCATCGTCGCCGGCGGCGGCGCGCTGCCGGCGAAGCTGGCCCAGAAATGCCGCGAGATCGGACGGCCCTATTTCGTGCTCGCGATCGAGGGCGAGGCCGAGGCGGCGACGGTTGCCGGTGCGCCCCATGCCTGGATCCGGCTGGGTGCTGCCGGTGCCGGCATCAAGCTCTTGAAGGAACAGGGCGTGGTCGAGCTGGTGATGGCCGGGGCGCTGAAGCGACCCTCGCTCTCCAGCCTCAGACCGGATTGGCGCGCCGCCAAGCTCTATGCCAAGGTCGGCCTGCGGGCCTTGGGCGACGACGGCTTGCTGACCGCCGTGATCAAGGAGCTCGAGTCCGAGGGCTTCACCCTGGTCGGCGTCGATACGGTCCTGACCGACGCGGTCGCGTTCGAGGGACTGTACGGGCGGCACCGGCCTGATGCGCAGGCCGAGGTCGATATCGCCCATGGCTTCCGCGTGGTCGAGACCCTGGGCGTGCTCGACATCGGCCAGGCCGCGATCGTGCAGCAGGGTGTCGTGCTGGGCGTCGAGGCGATCGAGGGCACCGACGCGCTCATCCGCCGGTGCGGCGAGTGGCGGCGCGAGGGACCCGGCGGCGTGCTGGTCAAGGCCAAGAAGCCCGAACAGGAACGCCGCGCCGATCTGCCGACCATCGGGCCGCAGACCATCGAACTGGCCCATCAGGCGGGCCTGCGCGGCATCGCGATCGAGGCCGGCGGCAGCCTGGTCATCGACCGCGAGACGGTCACGGCACTGGCCGACAAGCTCGGCCTGTTCGTGATCGGATGCAGGAAGCCGTCGTGAGCGAAACCTCTCCGCTGTACTACCTCATCGCCGGAGAGCCGTCGGGCGACGTGATCGGCGCCCGTCTGATGCGGGCGCTGCGCCAGCGGCTGGGCGGCAAGGTGCGCTTTGCCGGCATCGGCGGCGAACGCATGGCGGAGGAGGGGCTCGTCACCCTGCTGCCGATCCGCGAACTCGCCATCATGGGTATGGTCGAGATCGCGCCGCAGCTGATCAATCTGATCCGCCGGATCCGCGAGACCATCGCCGACATCGAGGCGAAGGCGCCGGTCGCGGTCGTCACCATCGACAGCTCCGGCTTCTGCTTCCGCGTGACGGAGAAGATCAAGCTCAAGCTGCCGCGCCCGCTGCTGGTGCATTACGTGGCGCCGATGGTCTGGGCCTGGCGGGCGCACCGGGCCTATTCGGCGGCGAAGGCGGCCGACCATCTCCTGACCCTCCTGCCGTTCGAGCCGCCCTATTTCGAGCATGTGAAGCTGCCGGCCACCTATGTCGGACATCCGGTCATCGAAGGCGGCGCCGATCGGGGCGACGGGCCGGCCTTCCGCGCCCGCCATGATATCGCGCCCGACGCCACGGTGCTGTGTGTGCTGCCCGGCAGCCGGCGCGGCGAGATCAAGCGGCTCCTGCCGGTGTTCCGCCAGACCGTCGAGCGGCTGCGGCAACGCTTCCCGGATCTGGTGGTCGTGGTGCCGACGGTCGAAACCGTGGCCGATCATGTCGCAGCCGCGGTCGCCGACTGGGCGGTCCGGGTCGTGCTGGTGCGCGGGGCGGCGGAGAAGTTCGACAGTTTCGCCGCGAGCACCGCGGCGCTCGCGGCGTCGGGCACAGTGGCGCTGGAACTGGCGATGGCGCGCGTGCCGATGGTGATCGCCTATCGCATCTGGGGGCCGACCCATTTCGTCGTCAGCCGGACGGTCAAGATCAAGTACGCGACCTTGGTCAATCTGCTGCTCGATCGGCCGCTCATTCCAGAACTGCTCCAGCATGATTGCACGCCAGAGCGGTTGACCGCCGAGGTCGAGCGGCTGCTGACCGATCCTGGCGCTGCGCGCGAGCAGATCGAAGGCTCTCAGGCGGCGTTGCTGCAGATCGGTCTCGGTGGCGAGGCCCCCAGCCTGAAGGCCGCCGACACGATCCTGGCGCTGGTCGCCGCCCGCTAATCGCAGTTTTACGCCGTGACGGTCGAACAGTCGGAACGGTGAGAGAAGTCTAGATCAAATATTTAGAGGCTGATCCACCGATCGAACCGAGCCGGTTTGATCGGATTAGGCTCTAGCGCAGCCCGGTCCAGAACAGCCAGATCGCGGCGCCGCCGGCGATCAGCAGCAGCACGGCGCGCTTCAGGCGCAGGTTCAGGGGCGCACGGTTGTCGTTGGACGCGACAAGACGAACCCCCCGAAGGACGGACGAGGTTGGATCGAAGGCGCGATCCAGGGCCTCGCCGGCCTTCGGTTGGTTGGTTACTTTATGGAAACCGTTATCCACGCGCCGTCAGAGCGACATAGGCCCGCTGATCGGTACCGGTGTAGAGCTGACGCGGACGGCCGATCTTCTGGCCATCGTCCTCGATCATCTCGTTCCACTGGGCGACCCAGCCCACGGTCCGAGCCACCGCGAACAGCACGGTGAACATCGAAACCGGGAAGCCCATCGCCTTCAGGATGATGCCGGAATAGAAATCGACGTTCGGATACAGCTTCCGCTCGACGAAGTAATCATCCTCGAGCGCCAGCTTCTCCAGCTCCATCGCCAGCTCGAGACGGTCGTCATGGACGCCCAGTTCGTTCAGCACGTCGTAGCAGGTCTGGCGCATCACCTTGGCGCGCGGATCGAAGTTCTTATAGACCCGGTGACCGAAGCCCATCAGACGGAACGAATCGTTCTTGTCCTTGGCGCGCTTCACGAATTCGGGGATCTTGCTCTTATGCCCGATCTCGTCGAGCATCTTCAGCACGGCCTCGTTGGCGCCGCCGTGGGCGGGGCCCCAGAGCGAGGCGATGCCGGCGGCGATACAGGCGAACGGATTGGCGCCCGACGAGCCGGCGAGGCGGACGGTTGAGGTCGAGGCGTTCTGCTCGTGATCGGCATGGAGCACGAAAATCCGGTCCATGGCCTTGGCCAGCGTCGGGCTGACGACATATTCCTCGCACGGCACGGCGAAGCACATGTGCAGGAAGTTCTCGGCGAAATTCAGCGAGTTCTTCGGATATATGAACGGCTGGCCGGCCGAGTATTTATACGCCATGGCCGCGATCGTCGGCATCTTGGCGATCAACCGGTACGAGGCGATCTTGCGCTGGGCCGGGTCATGGATGTCGGTCGAGTCATGGTAGAACGCCGACAGCGCGCCCACGACGCCGCACATGACAGCCATCGGATGGGCGTCGCGACGGAACCCGCGATAGAAGGTCGACAGCTGTTCATGCACCATCGTGTGCATGGTGATGTCGCGCTCGAACTTGCTCTTCTCCTGCGCCGTCGGCAGTTCGCCGTTCAGCAGCAGGTAGCAGGTCTCGGGGAAATCGCTGTGCTCGGCCAATTCCTCGATCGGGATGCCGCGATACAGCAGCACGCCGTTGTCACCGTCGATATAGGTGATCTTCGACTCGCAGGAGCCGGTCGAGGTATAGCCGGGATCGAACGTGAAATGGCCGGTCTCCGCGTAGAGCTTGCGGATGTCGATGACCTTGGGGCCGACCGAGCCGGAGATCAGGGGCAGGGTGACCTGCTTACCGGTAGAATTATCGATCAGCGTGACCGTCTCGGAAGTGGCGCCCGAGCCGGATGCTGAGGTTTTGCTGTCCATTCGGAATGTCCCCTATGGGAGGCAAAGGGATGCGGCGGCGGCGGCGAAAAGCACCATATGCTGCTCTGCACATCTTAGCAAATATCGTTCTTAAGGCGTTGATTAAACAGAGGTGAGGCCCGAAAAATCGCGGATGCGGCCAAGCGCCTCATCCCGGCCGAGCACCGCCATGACCTCGAAAATACCCGGCGAGGTCACGGCGCCGGCGAGCGCTGCGCGCAGCGGCTGTGCCACCGCGCCGAGCTTGACGCCCTCGGATTCGATGAAGGCGCGAACGGCCGTTTCGAGCGGCGCTTCCTGCCAGTCGGCCTGGTTCCCGAGGGCCATCGCCAGCCGCGTCAGCAGCGCGCGCGCCTCCGGCGTGCCCTGCGCCATGGCCTTGTCGTCCAATGGGATCGGCCGGAGCGCCACATAGAAGCGCGCATTGTCGGCCAGTTCGACCAAGGTCTTCGCCCGCGCCTTCAGCCCCGCCATCGCGGCGAGCAGGATGGCCCGCTGCGCCTGGTTGAACGGCCCGATCCGTTCGGCCAGGAGATCGACCAGGCGGGCGTCCTCGGCCTGGCGGATGTAATGGCCGTTAAGATTGTCGAGCTTGGCGAAATCGAGCCGCGCCGGCGCGCGGCCGATGCCGGGCAGATCGAACCATTCGATCGCCTGTTCGCCGCTGATGATCTCGTCGTCGCCATGGCCCCAGCCGAGCCGGAGCAGATAGTTGCGCAGCGCCTCCGGCAAGTAGCCCATCTCGCGATAGGCCTCGATGCCGAGCGCGCCGTGCCGCTTCGACAGCTTGGCGCCGTCGGGTCCATGGATCAGCGGGATATGGCTGAACTGCGGCACGGCCCAGCCGTTGGCCAGATAGATCTGGGTCTGGCGGAAGGCATTGGTCAGGTGATCGTCGCCGCGGATGACATGGGTGATGCCCATGTCGAAATCATCGACCACGACCGACAGCATATAGGTCGGCGAGCCGTCGGCACGCAGCAGGACCAGATCGTCCATCTGCTCGTTCGCGACCGTCACCTCGCCCTGGACGCCATCCTGGATCACGGTCGAGCCGGTCTGCGGCGCCCGGAGCCGGATGACCGGCTTCACGCCTTCCGGCGCCTCCGCCGGGTCGCGGTCGCGCCAGGTGCCGTCGTAGCGGATCGGCTTGCCGGCCGCGCGCGCCTTCTCGCGCATCGCCTCCAACTCTTCGGGCGAGCAATAGCACCGATAGGCGGTGCCGGCCGCGAGCATGGCATGGGCGACCTCGGCATGGCGCGGTGCGCGCTCCGACTGCATCACGATCTCGCCGTCGAACGGCAGGCCCAGCCAGGCGAGGCCGTCGATGATCGCCTCGATCGCCGGTTCGGTCGAGCGCGCCTTGTCGGTATCTTCGATGCGCAGCAGGCATTGGCCGCCGTGATGGCGCGCGAACAGCCAGTTGAACAGTGCGGTGCGGGCGCCGCCGATATGGAGGTAGCCGGTCGGCGAGGGGGCGAAGCGGACGGTAACGGTCATCGGTCACTCGGGGACGTAGGAAATGGCTGAATGCCAAGCGGCCGCGACCATAGCATCGCGACGCATAATCGCCAGAGCGTCGTGCACCCGGAGCGTCGCCGAGCAGCGTCACGTATTTGGCGGGCTATGCCATGCCGCTGGTCGTCGATACAACCTTGAGGCTATAGTCCCGGTCGGTTTTGCGTCCTCGGGCGAGGCTGGGCAATGGTCGATGAGGTGGTGGGAAGCGGATCGGCCGGTGCCGCCTTGCACCCATTCTCGCGCCCGCTGCGGCCGATCGATCCTGTGGCGGTCGCGCGCGGCCTGCTCCGGCGGCTGATTGCCGAGCGCGAGCGCTGGATCCTCTGGCTGCCCGTCGCCTTCGCGCACGGGATCGGCGGCTATTTCATCCTGCGCGGCGAGCCCTGGCCTTGGCTGGGCCTCGCCGCGGCGCTCCCGCTCGCGGGGATCAGCCTTTGGGCCCGGCGCAGCAGCCATCCGTCGGCGCCCGGCATTCTGCTGATGTCGCTGCCGCTCTGCCTGGCGGCGAGCGGTTTCGCGGCCGCCCAGTTCGAGACCTGGCGGGTCGCGGCGCCGGTGCTGGAGCGGCGGATAGGGCCGGTGGCGCTCGATGGTCGGATCGTCGATGTCGAAACCCTGACCGAGGGCCTGCGCATCACGCTGGCCGCACCGCATATCGATCGGTTGGAACCGGACCGCACGCCGGCGCGGGTCCGGGTGCGGTTGAAACCCGGCAGTGCCGTGCCGGTGGTCGGCGACCGCCTGCAAACCGCCGCCATCCTCATGCCGCCGCCGGCGCCGGCCTTGCCCGGCGGCTTCGATTTCCAGCGCCAGGCCTTCTATCAGCGGCTGGGCGCGGTCGGGTTCGCCGTCGGTCCCGTCCTCATTCTGCCGGCGCCCGAGAGCGGCCTCACGACGGCGCTCCGAGCGGTGCGCAGCGCGATGACCGCGCGGATCCATGCAGCCCTGCCCGGGCCGGAAGGCGCCATCGCCGCCGCGATCATCACCGGCGAGCGCGGCGCCATTCCCGAGGCGATCAATCAGGATTTCCGGGATTCGGGCCTGGCCCATCTGCTGGTCATCGCCGGGCTGCACATGACGCTCGCCACCGGCGTCGGTTTCTTCGCGGTCCGCGCGGCCTTGGCGCTGGTGCCGCGCGTGGCGCTCCGGCGGCCGATCAAGAAATGGGCGGCATTCGCGGCCCTGGTGCTGGCGGCCCTCTATCTGGCGATCTCGGGTGCGGCGGTGCCGACCCAGCGCGCCTTCGTCATGTGCGCGCTGGCGCTGCTGGCGATCCTGATCGACCGGCAACCGATCAGCATGCGCAGCCTCGCCTGGGCCGCCTTTCTGGTCATGGCGATCGATCCGGTCGCGATCGTCGGCGTCAGCTTCCAGATGTCCTTCGCCGCCGTGCTGGGCCTGATCGCGTTCTACGAAGCCTGGGGCGCCCGTCTCGGCGGGCTGCGGCAGGGCGCCGGACCGATCGGCCTCGGCCTGCTGCATCTGCTGGGCATCGCGCTCACCACCGTGATCGCGACCTTGGGCACGGCGGCATTCGCGATCTACCATTTCAACCGGTTCGCTTTGTTCTCCGTTCCGGCGAACCTGATCGCGGTGCCGCTCGCCGGTATCTGGGTGATGCCTTGGGCGCTGGTATCCTGCCTGTTGATGCCGTTCGGCCTGGAAAGCATCGGGCTCGTGCCGATGGGCTGGGGCATCCAACTGATCGAGCAGGTTGCCCATTGGACCGCCGGCCTGCCCGCTGCCGCGCTCGATCTGCCGTCGATGCCGGATTGGGGGCTGCTGCTGATCGCAGGCGGCGGCCTGTGGCTGGCGCTCTGGCGCACATCCTGGCGTCGCTGGGGCGCGCTGCCGATCATCGTCGGCATCGCCAGCCTGACCACGGCGCACCCGCCGGACCTGCTGCTGGCCGGTGATGGCGGGCTGATCGCGGTGCGCTCCGGCCCGGGCTATCTTCTGTCGTCCGAGCGCGCGGATCGCCTCGCCGCGGAAAGCTGGCTCAGGACGGCCGGCGGGATGTCGTCAGGAGTGCTGCCGTCGGCAGGAGAAACGGTCGAGCAAGGCGCCCTACGCTGCGATGCCGACGCCTGCATTCTCCTGCGCAACGGCCGGCGTATCGCGTTGGTGCGCGAGACGCGGGCGCTCGACGAGGAATGCCGCTCGTCCGATCTCGTGCTGTCGCTCGTCCGGGCGCCGCGCGCCTGTCGCGGCAGGACCCGATTGATCGATCTGGTGGATTTGCGTCGCAACGGGGCGACCGCGCTGTGGCTCGACGATCCGCTGCGGATCGAAAGCGCCAACGCCCGGCGCGGCGAGCGGCCGTGGGTACCGAGCTTTCCGGTGCGCGTGCCTAATAGCGCCGCATCAGGCCGACCAGACGACCCTGCACCTTGACCCGGTCCGGCCCGAAGATGCGCGTCTCATAGGTCTTGTTGGCCGGTTCGAGCGCGATCGAGGCGCCCTTGCGGCGGATGCGCTTCAGCGTGACTTCCTCATCATCGACCAGGGCCACGACGATCGTGCCGTTGTCGGCGGTGTCGCAGCGCTGGATGATCACCGTGTCGCCGTCGAACACGCCGGCCTCGATCATGCTGTCGCCGGCCACTTCCAGCGCGTAATGCTCGGCACTGCCGGTCAGCATGGAGGCCGGAATGCCGATCGTGTTGCTGGTATCGCGCAATGCCGCGATCGGCGTGCCGGCGGCGATCCGGCCATAGAGCGGCAACTGCACCGCCTCCGTCTCGCTGCCGGATGTCTCACCGCCCGAGGGAGCCCCGGGGAAGGCCGACTTGAAATCGCCCCGGATCACGGTCGGCGAGAACTTGCCGCTGCGCTCCGCCGGCTTCGCCTGGGCCGGTGCCGCCGCGGCGAAGGCGTCGGGCAGCTTGACGACCTCCAGCGCGCGCGCGCGGTGGGCGAGCCGCTTGATGAAGCCGCGCTCCTCCAGACCGCTGATCAGGCGATGGATGCCGGACTTGGATTTCAGGTTCAGCGCCTCCTTCATCTCCTCGAAGGAGGGAGAGACGCCGCTTTCGGCCAGACGCTCGTTGATGAAGACCAGGAGTTCATGCTGCTTCTTCGTCAACATCGCACCGCACCTCATCTTGATCGTTGCCCGCGACCGAAAGTCTTGAGGGGCAACAAGGGAACAAAACCTAAACACCGTTAGATGTTCTAGTTTAGTTCTCGGCGTCGGTCAAGTGTCGAAGCGGTGGCAACGCGGACTTTGTCAGAGGATGGCGTGACTGTCCGACAGCCGGATGATGTTGAGCCGACCGCCGGCCGGCACGGCCGGGGCGAGCGGCGGTCGCACCACCAGGCAGTCGGCGCCGGCGAGCGCCGACATCATCGAGGAATCCTGCTTGGTGAAGGGCAGCGCGACCAGCGCGCCGTCGGCATCGCGCGACAGCCGCGCCCGCATATAATCCTGCCGCCCGTCATTCGCCTTTAGATCGGCGCCGGCGCGTGCCGGTTCTAGGGCCGGTCCGGATCCCGGCAACCCTTGCAGCCGCTCGATTGCGGGCTTGAGGAACAGCATGCCGCACACGAGGGCGGAGACCGGGTTGCCGGGCAGGCCCAGTACCGCGGTCGTGCCCAGCCGCCCAAACATCAGCGGCTTGCCCGGCCGCATGGCGATCTTCCAGAAATCGACCGACAGGCCGATCTCACCAAGCGCCTTCTTGACCAGATCATGCTCGCCGACCGAGGCGCCGCCGATCGTCACCAGCAAATCCGCGCCGGCAGCGCCTTGGGCCATGGTCTTGAGCGTATCGCTGTCGTCGCGCGCGATGCCCAGTTGGATCGGCACGCCGCCGCAGGCCACGACGAGCGCGCCCAGCGCCGAGCCGTTGGAGCTGACGATCTGGTTCGGGCCGATCGGATCGCCGGGCAGCGCCACCTCGTCGCCGGTCGGCAGAATGGCGACGCGGGGCCGCCGATGCACCAGCAGCCAGGGCCGGTTCATCGCCGCGGCCAAGCCCACGTCGCGCGCGGTCAGGCGGCGCCCGCCCTTGAGCCCGATCTGGCCCTCGACGAAATCGATGCCGGCCTGGCGGACATGGCGGCCGGGCTCGAACGGTCCGACCGTGTCCTTGACCAAAACGGTGCCGTCGCCGGCTTCGGTATCCTCCTGGATCACGACCGCGTCGGCGCCGTCGGGCAACCTCGCGCCGGTGAAGATGCGCACCGCCTCGCCGATGCCGACCACACCGTCGTGGCTCCCGCCGGCCGGGATATAGCCGACCAGCTTCAGCCGCTTCGGCAGGCCCGCGATATCGACGGCGCGCACGGCATAGCCGTCCATGGCCGAGACGGCGAAGGGCGGCTGGGTCCGGCGCGCGGCCAGATCCTCGGCCAGCACGCGGCCATGGGCGTCGCTGAGCGAAACCTGTTCCGCGCCCAGCGGCGTCAGGCTGCCGCAGATCTGGGCGAGCGCGTCTTCGACGGAGATCATGGCGTGGCTTCCCAGGTGCCCGACTTGCCGCCGGATTTGTGGATCAGGCGGATTTCGCCGATCACCATGGCGCGGTCGATCGCCTTGACCATGTCGTAGATGGTCAGCGCCGCGACCGAGACGGCGGTCAGCGCCTCCATCTCGACCCCGGTGCGGCCGCGCAATTTACAGGTCGCTTCGATCTCGACCGCGTTGCGCTCCGGTACCAGCGTCAGGTCGAGCTTGACCGAGCTCAGCGCCAGCGGATGGCACAGCGGGATCAGGTCGGGCGTCCGCTTGGCGCCCATGATGCCGGCGAGGCGCGCGACCGACAGCACGTCGCCCTTGGCGATCGTGCCCAGGCGGATCCGCTCCAGCGTTTCCGGCGCCATGGTGACCGAGCCGCGCGCGACGGCGATCCGATCGGTCTCGGCCTTGTCCGAGACATCGACCATGACGGCACGGCCCTCGGCATCGAAATGGGTGAGACCGCTCATGCCGCCAGCCCCTGCAGGCGCAGGGTCGCCTGCGTGACGTCCTCCTGCCGCAGCAGGGATTCGCCGACCAGGAAGGTCCGGGCGCCGACCTGGGCCATGCGCTCGAGATCGGCCGCAGTCTTGAGCCCGCTCTCGCTGACCAGCACCCGATCCTTCGGGACGGCCGCGGCCAGTTCCTCGGTCGTCGCCAGATCGGTCTTCAAGGTCTTGAGGTTGCGGTTGTTGATGCCGAACAGCCGGATATCGAGCTTCAGCGCCCGGTCCAGCTCGGCCCGGTCATGCACCTCGACCAGCACATCCAGACCATAATCGCGCGCGGCGGCCGCCAGTTCGGCCGCGCGCCCCTCGCCCAGCGCCGCCATGATGATCAGGATGCAATCGGCCCCGATCGCGCGCGACTCGGCGATCTGGTACGGGTCGACCGTGAAGTCCTTGCGCAGCACCGGCAGGGCGACGGCGCCGCGGGCGGCCTGCAGATGGGCGATGGTGCCCTGGAAATACGGGCCGTCGGTCAGCACCGACAGGCAGGCGGCACCGGCATCCTCATAGGCGCGGGCGAGGGCGGCCGGATGGAATTCCGGCCGGATCAGCCCGCCGGACGGCGAGGCCTGCTTGATCTCGGTGATCAGCGCGTAGCGGCCGGCCGCCAGCTTGGCGTCGATCGCGGCGGCGAAACCGCGCGGGGCGGCGCTCGCCCGGGCCGCGTGATCGATTTCGGCAAACGGATGCTCGGCCTTGACGGCCTTCAGATCGGCCCGTTTACGCGCGACGATTTCGGCGAGGATGTCGCTCATGCTGTTTCCGTCGAATTGGTAATCTCGATCAACCGATCGAGCACGCCTCTGGCGGCACCGCTTTCGAGCGCTTCCAGGGCGAGCCTCACCCCGGCGCGCAGGTCCGCGGCCTTGCCGCCGACGATCAGCGCCGCGGCGCTGTTCAGGGCCACGATATCGCGGATCGG
This sequence comes from Rhodospirillales bacterium, assembly GCA_028288725.1. GTDB lineage: Bacteria > Pseudomonadota > Alphaproteobacteria > ATCC43930 > CGMCC-115725 > Aliidongia. The sequence goes on along the minus strand of JAQGIC010000034.1, from coordinate 70,116 downwards.
TCCTTTGGCGCCGCCGAGCAATGCCCGCATCATCACCGCATTTTCGTCGGGCGTGCCGCCCAGCAGATCCTCCCGGCGCGCCTCGGGCAGGCCGGCATCGGCGGCGGTCAGCGTGAAGCTCTCGATCCGGCCGTGCTTCAGCGAGGCGACATGGCTGGTGCCGGCGGTGGTCAGCTCGTCGAGCCCCTCGCCATGGACGACCCAGCAGGCTTCGCTGCCCAGGCGGTGCAGCACCTCGGCCAGGGGGGCGACCCATTTGGCGGCGAACACGCCCATGACCTGGCGCTTCACCCCGGCCGGGTTGGTCAGCGGGCCCAGCAGATTGAAGATGGTGCGGGTGCCGAGCTCGACCCGGGTCGGACCGACATGCCGCATGGCGCCGTGATGGCGCGGCGCCATCAGAAAGCCGACTTTGTTTTCCCAGATCGCCTTGCGGACGAGCGGCATCGGGGCGTCGATATTGACGCCCAGCGCGGTCAGCACGTCGGCCGCACCGGACTTGGACGAGAGCGCGCGGTTGCCGTGCTTCGCGACCGGGACACCGCAGGCGGCGATGACGAAGGACGCCGCGGTCGAGATGTTGAACGTGCCGCTGCCGTCGCCGCCGGTGCCGCAGGTGTCGATGGCGCCGGCCGGCGCGTCGATCGACAGCACGCGTGCGCGCATGCTGCGGGCAGCACCGGTGATTTCCTCGACCGTCTCGCCGCGCAGGCGCAGCGCCATCAGGAACGCGCCCATCTGAGACGGGGTCGCATCGCCCGACATCATCATGTCGAACGCGGCCTCGGCCTCCTGCTCGTCCAGCAGCTTGCCGTTGGCGAGCTCGGCCAGCCAGAGCTTGAAGTTCGGCTGGGTCATGCCGCGATTTTCCGGCCGGTCGCGAGCGTCAGGAAATTGGCGAGCAGCGGCTTGCCGGCCTCCGACGCGATGCTTTCGGGGTGGAACTGCACGCCATGGATCGGCCGCTCGACATGTTCCAGGCCCATGATGATGCCGTCCGCGGTTTCGGCCGTGATCTTGAGCGAGGCCGGCAGGCTGGCGCGCTCCACGATCAGCGAATGATAGCGGGTGACATTGACCGGGTCGGGCAGGCCCTGGAACAGACCGCCGTTCCAATGTCTGACTGGGCTCAGCTTGCCATGCATCGGCGCCGGCGCGCGGACGACCTTGCCGCCGAACGCCTCGCCGATCGCCTGATGGCCCAGGCAGACGCCCAGGACGGGCAGGGATCCCGCCGCCGCGACGATCGGCACGGTGATGCCGGACTGGGCCGGCGTGCCGGGGCCCGGAGACAGGATCAGCCCTTGCGGCTTCAGCGCCAGGGCCTCGGCCACCGTCAGCGCGTCGTTGCGCACGACCGTGATCTCGGCCCCGAGCTCCGACAGGTAATGCCAGAGATTGTAGGTGAAGCTGTCGTAGTTATCGATGAGCAGGAACATCGGTGTGCGCTTGTCCGTGGCTGCCGGCCGGCGCCCGAGTCGGCCGGCGGAAACCCCCATATAGCAGCTAGCGGGGGCGGTCGAAAGGTCGGGGGTGCGGAAGAAACCCGGTCGTTGCCACGGAGCGGGCCTGCGACGGCGAGCGCGCTCGCCCGCCGTCTGCGGCACATGGTAGCGTCGGGGCTCCCGGGTGCAACCGCCGGCTGGCGCGCGGCAAGGCGGGCCAGTAAGCGGCTGACGGCCCCGGGCGAACCCGCTACAACGGTGAAACAAGGTTAACGGGGCGGACAAGGCATGGCGGGCAAAGGCAAACGACGGTGGCAGCTCTGGGCATCGGCCGCGGCTTTGGCGGTCGGGGCCTGCCTCCTGGCGGTCATCCTGATGCCCGCGACCCCATCACGGCCGGAGACGAAGAGCGTTTCGCTGCCCCGCCCGCCGCAACCGGCGCCCCATCAGGCCGATCAGCATCGCGGCGAGGACGCGCTGGCGCCGCTGATCGAGCAGGCGACGAGCGAGATGCCGCCCGCCGGCAAGCCGGCCGAGAACGACCCCGAGGCGATGGCGCCGCAGACGGAGATTGCTTCGCTGCCGCCCGCCGAGCCGCCGGCGGCGCCCGCGAGGTCGGAACCGAACGCCGTGGCGCCGCTGCTGCCGGCCCCGCATGGCGAGCCGGCCTGGCGCCGCAATGCTCTGCCGACGGCGCCGCTCAACGGTCAGCCGATGATAGCGATCGTGATCGACGACATGGGACTCGACCGCAAGCGTTCGGCCGAGGTCATGACCCTGCCCGGACCGTTGACGCTGTCGTTCATGACCTATGCCGAGGATCTGGCGAAGCAGACGGCGACCGGCCGGGCCCACGGCGACGAGATCATGCTGCATATGCCGATGGAGCCGCAGGCGCGCCACGTCGATCCGGGCCCGAATGCGCTCGTCACCGGGCTGGACGACACCGAGCTGCGCCGACGCGTGATCTGGGGCCTGGGGCGGATCGACGGGTTCGTCGGCGTCAACAACCATATGGGCAGCAAATTCACCGAATCGCAGCCGGGTATGGCCATCGTGCTGGACCAGTTGCGCGCCCGGGGGCTGTTCTTCCTGGACTCGCGCACGACGCCCCACTCGGTCGGTCTCGCCACGGCGCGCCAGATGGGCGTGGCCAGCGTCGGCCGCGACATCTTCCTCGATAATTTCATGACCAATCCCGAGGTCGCGCGCGAACTGGCCCAGACCGAGGCGGTCGCGCGCAAGAACGGCGTCGCCATCGCCATCGGCCATCCCCATGACGCGACCATCGCGGAACTGCGCCAATGGCTGCCGACGGCGGCGGCCAAGGGCTTCCGCCTGGTGCCGGTCAGCGCGATCGTCGCGCGCGAGCAGGCCCAGCTGGCCCATGTCGCCAAGACCGGCGGCTGATGAAGCACGCCGGTCCGGCCGCGCTGGCGCGTCTCGACGACCTGCTCGCGCTGCTGCGCCGGCGCCCGGCGCTGGTCGAGCGGCGGCCCGGCGTGTTCTATCGGCGGGGCCGGGCCTTCCTGCATTTCCATGAGGACCCGTCGGGCCTGTTCGCCGATATCCGGCCCGGCGACCGGTGGGATCGGTGGCCGGTCAACGACGCGGCCGACCGTGCCCGTGTGATCGAAGCGGTCGATCGGACGCTCGCGGCGGCAAGTGGCCCGGCCGACTGAGGCGCACTGGTGCTGCTCCGGCCCGACCGTCTGCCCTAAGGATGGGGGGACGTTTTCCTTTGGAGATCCTCCTGATGAGCGAAGTCACCGTCCGCCCGCTGCACGCCGACGATCACGATCGCTGGGACGCGCTGTGGCAGGGCTATCTGACCTTCTACAAGACCGTGATCGCCGATGAGGTCCGCGCCGTCACCTGGGCGCGGCTGCTCGATCCGGCCGAGCCGATGAACGGGGCGCTGGCGATCCGCGACGGCATCGCGATCGGCCTGGTCCATCACATCCGGCACCGGTCATGCTGGACCGTCGGCGACTATGTCTATCTGCAGGATCTCTACGTCGACGCGGCCCTGCGCGGCACCGGCGCGGGCCGCGCGCTGATCGAGTTCGTCTATGCCCATGCCCGGTCGGTCGGCTGCGCCCGCGTGCATTGGCTGACGCACGAGACCAACCAGGATGCCATGAAGCTCTACGACCGGATCGCCGACCGGTCGGGCTTCGTGCAGTACCGGAAGATCCTCTAGAGCGCGATGATATGAGGCCTGCTCGGCCTCATATCTGAATCGCCCTCTAAATCAAATATTTAGAGACTGATTCACCGATCAAGCCGAGCAGGCTTGATCGGATCAGGCTCTAGCGGCCTGCCGCGAACCGCTTGGCTTCTTCCGCGGCGCGGACCAGGGCCTTCGATTTGTTGACCGATTCCTGATACTCGGATTCCGGGTCGCTGTCGGCCACCACGCCCCCGCCGGCCTGGATGACGAGCTTGCCGTCCTTCAGCACCGCGGTCCTGAGCGCGATGCAGGTATCCATGGCGCCCGAGCCGCCGAAATAGCCGATGGCGCCGCCATAGATGTTGCGCCGTTCCGACTCCAGCTCGTCGATGATCTCCATCGCGCGCACCTTGGGGGCACCCGACACCGTGCCGGCCGGGAAGCCCGCCATCAGCGCGTCGAGCATGTCGCCGCGCGCCGGGTCGAGCTGGCCCTCGACGGTCGAGCAGATATGCATGACGTGGCTGTAGCGCTCGACGATCATCTGTTCGACGACCTTGACCGTGCCGATCCTGGCGACGCGGCCGACGTCGTTGCGGGCGAGGTCGAGCAGCATCAGATGCTCGGCCAGTTCCTTGGGATCGGCCAGGAGATCGGCGGCGAGGGCCGCATCCTCGGCCGCATCGACGCCGCGGCGGCGCGTGCCGGCGATGGGCCGGATGGTGATCTTGTCGTCGCGCAGCCGGACCAGGATTTCCGGGCTCGAGCCCACGACGCTGAAATCGCCGAAATCGAGGAAGAACAGGAAGGGCGAGGGGTTGAGACGCCTGAGCGCGCGATAGAACGCGAGCGGCGGCAGGCGGAACGGCACGGTGAAGCGCTGGGACGGCACGACCTGGAAGATGTCGCCGGCGCGGATGTATTCCTTCGCCCGCTCCACCATGTCGTGATACTGCGGCCGCGTGATGTTGGTCGTGGGCTCGATCGGCTCGACATCGGCCTCGCGCTCGGCCCGATAGGGCAGCGACCGGCCGAAGTCGGCGACGACGTCGGCCAGGCGTTCGCGGGCATGGGCATAGGCGGCCTTCGCGTCGATGCCTTCGCCGGGCCAGACCGGCGTCACGACCGTCACCCGGTCGGCGATATTGTCGAAGATCGCCATGACGGTCGGGCGGATCAGCAGCCCGTCGGGCACGCCCAGCGTATCCGGGTTGGTGTCGGGCAGCCGCTCGACCCGGCCGATCATGGCATAGCCCAGATAGCCGAACAGACCGCTCGCCATCGGCGGCAGCGGGGCCGGGATCTCGACCCGGCTTTCGGCAATCAGCTTGCGCAGCGACGCGATCGGATGATCGCCCGACGGCTCGAACGCCTCGGCGTCGATCCTGGCCTGGCGGTTGATCTCGACCTGCTCGCCCCGGCAGCGCCAGATCAGATCCGGCTTCAGGCCGATGAAGGAATAGCGGCCGCGCACGGCGCCGCCTTCGACCGATTCGAACAGAAAACTGTTCGGACGGCCGTCGGCCAGCTTCATCAGCGCCGAGACCGGGGTTTCCAGATCGGCGACCAGCGTGGTCCAGACCAGGACCGGCTCGCCGCGGCCATGGGCCAGGGCGAAACCCGGAAAGTCGGGCAGCGTCTGCATATCGCTGGCTCCTTGCTAGAACAGGTTCGCGATCCTGTCGCGCTCGACCGAGACCGGGTGCAGGGTGCGCAGCGCGCGGTCGAACTGGTTCAGCACATCGTCGCCGATCTGCTGGCCGAGCTGGCCCGTAAGGGCCGCGACCTTGTCCTTGTCGGCAACGGGGTCGGCCGCCTGGATGTCCTTCAGCTGCGCCACGACCTCGCCATCGGGCGTTGCCGCCGTCGCGACGCCGCCCGGGGCCAAGTCGAACAGCTTGGCGACCACCGGGCCGGGAATGCCGGCCTGGTTGGCCGGATTGTTCCGGATGAACGGCTTGGTCGTCGAGAGCTGCAGCTTCTGGGCGGCGGCCAGCTTGGCCAGCGGCTGATCCGGCTTGATCTGATCGGCCAGCGCCTTCGCCTGATCAGCGACCTTCTGGGTGCGCTGCTCGTTGGTCCAGGCCGTCTTCGCCTGGTCCTTGACCGCGTCGAGCGGCTTCAGTGCCGGTGCCGTGACGCTGTCGGTCCGCACCAGATAGAACGAGCCGTTCGGCACCTGCTCAAGCCCGCTGGTCGCCCCTTGCGCGGTGGCGAAGGCGGTCTTCGTCAGGGCGTCCGACGCGATGGCGAAATCGGGGATCGGCTTGCCGTCCGGGTCCAGGCCACGCTCGTCGGCCGCCTTGACCGTATAGGGCGTCAGCTTGAACTGCTGAGCGATCGTCGCCAGGTCGGCGCCGGCGGAAACCGCGTCCTCGACCTTGTTCGAGAACGCATAGAGCGCGTCGGACTCGGCATCCTTGCGCGCGTCGGCCTCGAGCTGCGGCTTCGCCTCCTCGAAGCTTTTGCCCGAGGAGGCATCGACCTTGGTGACCTTGACGACATGCCAGCCGAAGGCGGTCTGGATCGGCTTCACGACCTCGCCCTCCTTGGCGGCGAAGACCGGGTCGGCCAGTTCGGTCGGCAGGTCCTTCTTGGCGACATCGCCCAGATCGACCGTCGCCGCATCGGCCTTGGTCAGGTCCTGGGCCAGTTTGACGAAATCCTTGCCCTGGGCCAGCTGGGCCTCGGCATCGACGGCCGATTTCTGATCCTTGAGGATCATCTGCAGCAGATGGCGCTGCTCGGGCTTCACGAACTCATCCTGGCGCTGGTTGTAGGCGTCCTTCAACTGAGCCTCGTCGATCTTCACGTCGGCCGCGACGTCCTTGGCCGTCAGTGCCAGCGCCGTGAAGCCGCGATATTCGGGGGCCGTGAAGATATCGGGATGCTTGTCGTAATAGGCCTTCAGCGCGGCATCGTCCGGCGCGGGGATATCCTTCACGGCGGCGGACGGCAGGAAGACCCAGTCGGCCACGCGCTTTTCGTTGCGCAGGCGATAGAGCAGGTCGGCCAGCGCCTGGGGGGCCGCGACCGTGCCGCCGGCGACGCTGGCGAGATCGATCCGCGGCTGCTCTGACCGCAGCAGGGCGACATAGGACGCCTCGGTATAGCCGGCCTGTCCCAGGCGAATTTTGAACTGGCCGGGATCGAACTGGCCCTGGGCGTTCTTGAAGGCCGGTTCCTGCTGCACCAGCAGCGCCACTTCCTTGTCGCCGACCGCCAGGTGCAGCCGCTCGGCTTCCTGGTCCAGCACCGTCTGTGTCACCAGGCCGTCGACCGCCTGATCGACCACGCCGAACGCCTTGGCCTGCTCCATGTCGAAATTGCCGCCGAACTGCTGGCGCAACCGGTCGACCTGCTGACGCACGGCCCTTTGCACGACGTCGCCGGTGATCTTGTGGTCGCCGACGGTCGCCACGGTCGCGTCCTGCGGCGAGGAACGCAGGAAATCGCCAATGCCCCAGATGCCGAAGCTCAGGATAAGAAGCACGAACAGGACCTTGACGACGAAAGTCCCGGCTTTTGAGCGGATGAATTGAAGCATTGGAGACTGAACCGTTATGGTGCGCTCAGGGTGCTACGTGCACCTGATGGAAGTTGCCGGACCATAAAGCGCCGCGAGCGGGCCCTGCAACTCGGAAAATGAGGCGGGGAGCGAGCCGCCGCCCAGGAAGAACCAGAAACGGCCAGAACTAAGTGGAGAAGCAATGAAATCGGGACGCCGGCCGCTGATCGCGGCCAATTGGAAGATGAATGGCCTGAAGGCCGACGGTACGGCGCTGGCCGGTGCCGTGGCGGAGCGGGCGAAGGCGGCGGGGACCGCACTCGCCGCCGACATCCTGATCTGCCCGCCGGCAACTCTCATAGCCCCGGTCGGCGATGTGCTGGCCGGCAGCCCTGTCTGGCTGGGCGGCCAGGATTGCAGCCCGGAGACCAGCGGCGCCTTCACCGGCGATATTGCCGCGGCGATGCTGCGGGATCTCGGCTGCCGGGCGGTGATCACGGGCCATTCCGAGCGCCGCGCCGGTCACAGGGAAACCAATGGGCAGGTGCGTGCAAAAACGTCGGCCGCGCTCGCCCAGGGCCTGGTCGCGATCGTCTGCGTTGGCGAGACCGCGGCGGAGCGGGATGCCGGCCAGGCGCTCGACGTCGTCGGCGCCCGGTTGCTGCATTCGGTGCCCGACGAGGCGAAGGCTGCGAGCCTGGTCGTGGCCTATGAACCGGTCTGGGCGATCGGTACCGGTCGCGTCCCGACGCTGGCAGAGATCGAGGCGATGCACCGCCATATCCGGACGCTGCTGGCCGATAAGCTGTCCGACGGTGCCGACGTGCGGATTCTCTACGGCGGTTCGGTCAAGGCGTCGAATGCTCGGGAGATCCTGGCGATCGCCGATGTCGACGGCGCGCTGGTCGGCGGCGCCAGCCTGAAGGCCGACGAGTTCTGGGGGATCGTCGAGGTCGCTCCGACACGCTAGCGGCATCCGATTTCTTCGAATCGGATGCCGCTCAGACGTTCTCTATCCGGAGCGATTTCTTGTCTAACGGGGCTGGGTGCCGGAGGCATGCGCCAGGGACATTTCTCGCGCGGGCCAAGGGCACTAGCTATCGTGCCTCGAACCGATTAGATAACCCTCATCAACGGGCGACGTCCTCAGCCAATGGCGGGGGCGCCGCCCGCTCGGCTTTTTCGGGTTGGGCTCGGGCATCCGGGTTCGGCGCACAGGATCGAAGTCTTCCGCCATGATGATCGTCATTCTCGTCGTCCACGTGCTTTTGGCTGTGTCGCTGATCGGGGTCGTTCTGATCCAGAAGAGCGAAGGCGGCGGCCTTGGCCTGGGCGGCGGCGGCGGTGGCGGCATGTCCGGTTTCATGACCGGACGATCGACCGCCAACCTGTTGACCCGGACCACGGCGATCCTGGCCGGCTGCTTCATGGTGACAAGCATTCTGCTCGCCATCCTGGCGGCGCATCAGCATGCGGGCGGTGGTTCGATTCTCGACCAGATTCCGACTTCGACCGCCCCGGCCCCGCTGCAGACGGCGCCTGCCGCCCCGGCTCCGGCGACCCCGGCGCAGCCGCAACAGCCGAGCGTTCCGCTGGCGAAATGATTAAACCGCCTCGGCGGTGTGTTTTCTCTGGTGTGCTGGTTTGGTTGTTGTAGGGTGATGCTCCATGACGCGGTTCATTTTCATTACCGGCGGCGTGGTCTCCTCTCTCGGTAAGGGGCTATCCTCTGCCGCCCTCGGAGCCTTGCTCCAGGCGCGCGGGTTCAAGGTCCGCCTACGCAAGCTCGATCCCTACATCAATGTCGACCCGGGCACGATGAGTCCCTATCAGCATGGCGAAGTCTTCGTCACCGACGATGGGGCGGAGACCGACCTGGATCTGGGGCATTACGAGCGCTACACGGGCGTGTCGGCCCGGCGCAGTGACAGCGTCACCACCGGCCGGGTCTATTCCACCGTGATCGGACGCGAGCGGCGCGGCGAATATCTGGGTGCCACCGTCCAGGTCATTCCGCACATCACCGACAGCATCAAGGAATTCATCCAGGCCGACATCACGGACGAGGATTTCGTCCTGTGCGAGATCGGCGGCACGGTCGGCGACATCGAGAGTCTGCCGTTCCTGGAGGCGATTCGCCAATTGGCGAACGATCTCGGCAAAGACCACACGATGTTCGTGCATCTGACCCTGGTGCCCTACATCCCGGCCGCAGGCGAGCTCAAGACCAAGCCGACCCAGCATTCGGTCAAGGAACTGCTGGGCCTGGGCATTCAGCCCGACGTGCTGCTGTGCCGCTGCGATCGCGAGATCCCGATCGGCCAGCGCAAGAAGATCGCGCTGTTCTGCAACATCCGGGAAGAACGGGTGATCCAGGCGCTCGACGTCGACACGATCTATCAGGTGCCGATCGCGTACCATGAAGAGGGCTTCGACGCCGCGGTCTGCAAGTATTTCGGCATCGAGACGCCGCCGGTGAAGCTCGAGCGCTGGCAGTCGATCGTCAGCACCGTGCGCAAGCCGGAAGGCGAGGTCTCGATCGCCGTCGTCGGCAAATACATCAACCTGCTCGACGCCTACAAGTCGCTGGCCGAGGCGCTGACCCACGGCGGCATCGCCAACCGGGTCCAGGTCAAGCTGCGCTGGATCGATTCGGAGATCTTCGAGTCCGAAGACGCGGTCCATCACCTGACCGGCGTCAACGGCATCCTGGTGCCGGGCGGCTTCGGCGAGCGCGGCACCGAGGGCAAGGTTCAGGCCGTGCGCTTCGCCCGCGAACGCAACGTGCCGTTCTTCGGCATCTGCTTCGGCATGCAGATGGCCGTGATCGAGGCGGCACGCAATCTGGCCGGATTGCCCAAGGCAAGCTCGACCGAGTTCGGCCCGTCGGACGAGCCGGTCGTGGGATTGATGACCGAATGGACGCGCGGCAACGAGCTGGAACAGCGCTCGGCCGACGGCGATATGGGCGGCACCATGCGCTTGGGCGCCTATGACGCCGTGCTGGCACCGGGCAGCCGGGTCGCGGAAGCCTATGGCACCAGCGAGATCTCGGAGCGCCACCGTCATCGTTATGAAGTGAACATTCGCTACAAGGAGCGGCTGGAGGCGGCGGGTCTCAAGTTCTCCGGCATGTCGCCCGACGGCGTGCTGCCCGAGATCGTCGAGTTCCCGAACCACCCCTGGTTCATCGGCGTGCAGTTCCATCCGGAGCTGAAGTCGAAGCCGTTCGAACCGCATCCGCTGTTCACGGCGTTCATTCGCGCAGCGCTCGAGCAGTCGCGGCTCGTCTAATAACAGGGGGAGACGACCGATGTCGTCCGTCACGCCGCGTCAGGTCGCGATCGGCAAGCTCACACTCGCCAACGACCGTCCCTTCGTCCTGATCGCCGGCCCGTGCCAGCTGGAATCGCGCGAGCACGCGCTGGAGACCGCCCAGGCCCTGGTCGAGATGACGGCCAAGCTCGGCATCGGCCTGATTTACAAGACGTCGTTCGACAAGGCGAACCGAACCTCGCTCAATTCCGCGCGCGGCATCGGCCTGGAAAAGGGCCTGCCGATCCTGGCCGAGATCCGCGAGAGCCTGGGCTGCGCCGTCATTACCGACGTGCATCTGCCCGACCATTGCGCGCCCACGGCCGCGGCGGTCGACGTGCTGCAGATCCCGGCCTTCCTGTCGCGCCAGACCGACCTGATCCTGGCGGCGGCCGAGACCGGGGCCGCGCTCAATATCAAGAAGGGCCAGTTCCTGGCGCCCTGGGACATGGCCAATGTCGCCAAGAAGGCGGCGAGCACCGGCAATCATCGGATCCTGCTGTGCGAGCGCGGGGCGAGCTTCGGCTATAACACGCTGGTCTCGGACATGCGCTCGCTGCCGATCATGGCCGAGACCGGCTATCCGGTGATCTTCGACGCGACCCATTCGGTGCAGCAGCCGGGCGGCCAGGGCACGACGAGCGGCGGCGAGCGGCGCTTCGTGCCGGTGCTGGCGCGGGCCGCACTGGCCGTCGGCGTCGCCGGCGTGTTCATGGAGACCCATCCCGACCCGGACGCCGCACCGTCCGACGGCCCGAACATGGTGCCGATGGGCGCCATGCCGGCGCTGTTGGAAACGATGCTGGCGTTCGACCGGCTGGCCAAGGCCAATCCGATCCCCATTTTCGACTGACGGCCGCTCGACGGTCTTGCCGATCCCATAAAAACGCCCGAAGGAGCCCGACCGATGTCCGCCATCATCGACATCCACGCCCGCGAGATCCTCGACAGCCGCGGCAACCCGACAGTCGAAGTCGACGTGACGCTGGAGAGCGGCAGCATCGGCCGCGCCGCCGTGCCGTCGGGTGCCTCCACCGGCGCCCACGAGGCGGTCGAGCTGCGCGACGGCGACAGTGACCGCTACCTGGGCAAGGGCGTGCAGAACGCGATCGACGCGGTCAATGGCGAGATCTTCGACGCGCTGGGCGGCATCGACGCCGACGACCAGATCGGCATCGACCAACTGCTGATCGACCTGGACGGTACGCCGAACAAGTCGCGCCTCGGCGCCAACGCCATCCTGGGCGTCAGCCTGGCCTGCGCCAAGGCGTCGGCCGACGAAGTGTCGATGCCACTGTTCCGCTACGTCGGCGGCGTCTATGCCCGCACGCTCCCGGTGCCGCTGATGAATGTCATCAACGGCGGCGCCCATGCCGACAACCCGATCGACATCCAAGAATTCATGATCATGCCGGTGGGTGCTCCGACCATGTCGGATGCGATCCGCGTCGGCGCCGAGATTTTCCACGCGCTGAAGAAGCAGCTGAAATCGGCCGGCCACAACACCAACGTCGGCGACGAGGGCGGCTTCGCCCCGAACCTGGCATCGGCCGACGCGGCGCTGGGCTTCCTGATGAAGGCGATCGAGAGCGCCGGCTATACGCCCGGCGATGACGTCGTGCTGGCGCTCGACGTCGCGTCGACCGAGTTCTTCAAGAACGGCGTCTATCATCTGGAAGGCGAGGGCAAGAAGCTCGATAGCGCCGGCATGGTGCGGTACCTGGAAGATCTGGCCCAGCGCTATCCGATCGTCTCGATCGAAGACGGCATGGCCGAGGACGACTGGGAAGGCTGGGCGGCCCTCACCAGCGCCATCGGCAAGAAGACCCAGTTGGTCGGCGACGACCTGTTCGTGACCAACCCGAAGCGCCTGGCCGACGGCATCGGCCGCGGTACGGCCAACTCGATCCTGGTCAAGGTCAACCAGATCGGCACGCTGTCCGAGACGCTCGAAGCGGTCCAAATGGCCCAGCGCGCGGGCTATACCGCGGTCATGTCGCACCGCTCCGGCGAGACCGAGGACGCGACGATCGCCGATCTGGCGGTCGCGACCAATTGCGGACAGATCAAGACCGGTTCCCTGTCCCGTTCGGACCGTCTCGCCAAGTACAATCAGCTCATTCGCATCGAAGAACTTCTCGGCGATTCGGCACGTTATGCGGGTCGTTCCGTCCTGCGGGGTTGAACCCGAGTCGCGCTCCGGAATCCCTCGCGTTGCGGGTTCCGGAGTGCCCGATTCGGAAGGGCAAAACCGCTAATCGCGCGACAGATCGCCCGAAATGAGTATTGAACCATCTCTTTGGCGTGATTTCGGCTTCATTGGGCGTTGTTGCGGTTGACGGCCCTATGGTGCCGTGATTCTCTAGTCGTCATGGAAATAGCCCGTCATATCCGCCGCCAGGCGCATGGCATCGTCGGTCCGCTGATCGGTCTGACGCTCGGCTGCTATTTCGCCTACCATCTGGTCGAGGGCGATCGCGGGCTGATCGCCTGGGTCCGCCTGACCCAGCAGATCCGCGCCGCTAAGATCACCGCCGCCCAGATCCACGAGGAACGGGCCGAGGCCGCCCACCGGGTGTCGCTGCTCAGACCCGAGCATCTCGACCCCGACCTGCTCGACGAGCAGGCCCGCGCAGCGCTCAATCTGATCGGCCCGGGCGAGGTCGTCATCCTCAACAGCGACGGCCGGACGAAGTAGACTTCAGCCTACCGTTCGATCGATCCAATCCAATACCTGCGGCAGCACGAAGCCCATGGCGAGATGGCCCGCGCCCTCGACGCGGACGAACTGTTTCGGCTCGCGCGCCAGACCGTAGAGCTTTTCGGCGAAGGGCAGGGAAATGATCCGGTCGACGCTGCCGTGGACCATCAGCACCGGCGCCTGCACCTTGGCGATCAGCAGATCCGAGCGAAACTGGTCCCACAGCACCAGCCGCACCGGAAACATCCAGAACTGCGCCGCCGCCACGTCCGCGATCGAGGAATAGGGCGAATCCAGCACCAGGGCGGCCGGCGGATGGGCAACCGCGAGCGCGACGGCGACGCCGGTACCGAGCGACTCGCCGACGAACACCAGCTTGCTTGTCGGAAGGTCCAACGTCCGCGCGTAGCGATAGGTGGCCTCGGCATCGCGATGCAGCCCGGCTTCGCTGGCAACTCCGGTCGATCCGGGATAGCCGCGGTACTCGACCGCCAGCAGCCCGTCGCCGGTCGAGGTCAGGATGCCGAACCGCTCTGCCCGGCCGGCGAGCGATCCGCCATTGCCGTGAAAATACAGCAGGAGCGGACGGCCGTTCCGGGGCGCCACGTACCAGGCGTGCAGCCTCTCGCCATCCTCCGTCGCGATCGTGATGTCCCGGCCTTGCGCCAACCCGACATCGGCCGGTGTCTTCGCGCCGCCGCTCGGGAAATACAGGAAATGTCGCTGTCCGATGGCGAGGGCCGCGAGAGCCAGCAAATAGAGGGCGGCGCCGATGATCGCGAACCACTTAAGCAAGATGCACCAGTTGTCTCCATCGGCCCGCTCCGGCGAAGGACGCTAGCATCTTTCACGCCGCATAGCGTCTTTCGCGGGAAAATCCGGCCTTGCTGCGGGCGTTTCGCATGACAATTTCGTGTGGCCGATGCGCGCGCATCGTTGCGATACCGCAGGTCTTTTGACGGCATTCCAGCAACTTAACCAAAAGTCGGTTAAGACTTATTTTGCGTTGCAAAACAAATAATTAAGCGGAAGTCGGTTGGCAATCCCGCCGCATCGCACTAAGGTCGCCGCGAACATCGAAACGCGGCCTTCGGGCGGTTTCGGCGTCATTTCTGTTGTTGCGCGTGGAGCAGTAGATGGCCCTGAAGCGTAGAACGAAGCCCGCCACCGGCGCGGCCAAGACCCCATCGGTCGAACAGCTCCTGAAATATTACCGCGAAATGCTGCAGATCCGGCGTTTCGAAGAGAAGGCCGGCCAGATGTACGGCATGGGCCTGATCGGCGGTTTCTGCCACCTCTATATCGGCCAGGAAGCGGTCGTGGTCGGCATGCAGAACGCGCTGTCGCTGGGCGACAGCGTGATCACGAGCTATCGCGACCATGGCCATATGTTGGCCTGCGGCATGGACCCGAAGGGCGTCATGGCCGAACTGACCGGCCGCAGCGGGGGCTATTCCCGCGGCAAGGGCGGCTCGATGCATATGTTCTCCAAGGCGGAGCATTTCTACGGCGGCCACGGCATCGTCGGCGCGCAGATGCCGCTCGGCACCGGGCTCGCCTTCGCCAATCGCTACCGGGGGACCGATCGGGTCTCGGTCACCTATTGCGGCGACGGCGCCATCAATCAGGGCCAGGTCTACGAGAGCTTCAACATGGCGGCGCTGTGGAAGCTGCCGGTCATCTATGTGATCGAGAACAACAAGTACGGCATGGGCACCTCGGTCCAGCGCGCCTCGGCCTCGACCGATCTGTTCGAGCGCGGCGCCGCCTACGGCATTCCGGGCAGCCAGATCGACGGCATGGACGTGCTGGCGACCCATGCGGCGGCGGAAGAGGCCGTGGCCCACGCCCGTGCCGGCAAGGGGCCGGTCATCCTGGAAATGATGACCTACCGCTATCGCGGCCATTCCATGTCCGATCCGGCCAAGTACCGGACCAAGGAAGAGGTGGCCAAGATGCGGACCGAGCATGACCCGATCGATCTGGTCCGCAAGCGGCTGATCGACGGCGGTCTCGCCAACGAGGACGCGCTGAAGGCGATCGACAAGGAGGTCAAGGACCTGGTCACCGCCGCGGCCGAATTCGCCCAGGAAAGCCCTGAGCCGGATCCGTCCGAGGTCTGGACCGACGTCCTGCTCGAAGCCTGATCCCCGGCGACGTCGGCGCGGGGCTCCCGAGCGCCGCCCGATATCGCGTCCGAACGATTGAATGAGGAAGAGCCACCGTGCCGATCCAGATCCTGATGCCCGCGCTGTCGCCCACCATGACCGAGGGCAAACTATCGAAGTGGCTGAAACAGGAAGGCGACGCCGTCAAGGCCGGCGACGTCATCGCCGAGATCGAGACCGACAAGGCGACCATGGAGGTCGAGGCGGTCGATGAAGGCACGCTCGCCAAGATCCTGGTGCCGGAAGGTACCGAAAACGTCGCGGTCAACACACCGATCGCCAGCCTGACCGCCGAAGGCGAGGATGCCAGCGCCGCCCCGGCGCCCGAAGCCAAGGCACCCCCCGCGCCCGCACCGGAAAAGTCGGCGACACCGGCGCCGGAATCGAAATCCCCGGCCGTGGCACCCAAGGCCGCAATCATCGAGGCCGAGCCTGAATTCAAGGGCAAGCATGTCCCGACGACCGTGCGCGACGCACTGCGCGATGCCATGGCCGAGGAAATGCGCCGCGATAAGGACGTGTTCCTGCTGGGCGAGGAAGTCGCCGAGTATCAGGGCGCCTATAAGGTCAGCCAGGGCCTGCTCGACGAGTTCGGCGCCCAGCGCGTGATCGATACGCCGATCACCGAGATGGGGTTCGCCGGCCTCGCGGTCGGCGCCGCCTTGACCGGGTTGAAGCCCATCGTCGAATTCATGACCTTCAATTTCGCCATGCAGGCGATCGACCAGATCATCAATTCGGCGGCCAAGACGCTCTACATGTCCGGTGGCCAGATGGGCTGCCCGATCGTGTTTCGCGGGCCCAATGGCGTGGCCTCGCGCGTCGGCGCCCAGCATTCGCAATGCTACGCCAGCTGGTACGCCCATTGTCCCGGCCTGAAAGTGGTGGCGCCCTATTTCGCGTCCGACGCCAAGGGCCTGTTGAAAGCCGCAATCCGCGATCCGAACCCGGTCATCTTCCTCGAGCATGAGCTGGTCTATGGCCAGACCCATGACGTGCCGGACGATCCGGACTGGATCGTGCCGATCGGCAAGGCGCGCATCGTCAAGCCGGGCAAGGACGTCACCATCATCGCCTTCTCGCGCATGGTGCAATATGCGATCGAGGCCGCGGCCAAGCTGGCAGACGAGGGCATCGATGCCGAGGTGATCGATCTGCGCACGATCCGTCCGCTCGATATCGAGACCATCGTCAATTCGATCAAGAAGACCAACCGGGTCGTCTCGTGCGAGGAAGGCTGGCATTTCGCGGGGATCGGCGCCGAGATCGCGGCGATCACCATGGAGCAGGCGTTCGACTACCTCGACGCGCCGGTCAAGCGCGTCCATGGCGCCGACGTGCCGCTGCCCTATGCCGCGAACCTCGAAAAGCTGGCTTTGCCGCAGGTCGCCGACATCGTCTCGGGCGCCAAGGAAGTCTGCTACCGCTGAATAGGTCCGTGCGGAGCGCCGCTCGGACCCTTTCCATGATTGAACGAAACCGGCCCGGGCGCATCCGCCCGGTCGCCGGTTCCCTTCCAGGGGGATGAGGATGCCGATTGATATCCTGATGCCGGCGCTGTCGCCGACCATGACCGAGGGCAACCTCGCCAAATGGGTGAAGCAGGAAGGCGACGCCGTCAAAGCGGGCGACGTGATCTGCGAGATCGAGACCGACAAGGCGACCATGGAGGTCGAGGCGGTCGACGAAGGCACTTTGGCCAAGATCATCGTGGCCGAGGGCACCCAGGGCGTGAAGGTCAATGAAGTGATCGCCCTGCTGCTGGAAGAGGGCGAGAGCGCCGACGCGCTGGGCAAGGCGCCCGCACCCAAATCCGCGCCGGCACCGGAGAACCCGAAGACCGAGCCGGCCAAGGCCGAGGCGCCGAAGGCTGAAGCGGCACCGGCGCCGAAACCCGCTGCCGCCCCGGACGCCAAGGGGGCGCCGGCGGACCATGGCGACCGTGTGTTCGCGACGCCGCTGGCCCGCCGCATGGCGGAGCAGGCCGGCGTCGATCTGGCCGGCGTCAAGGGTTCGGGCCCGAACGGCCGGATCGTGAAGTCCGATATCGAGGCAGCCGCCGGCAAGCCGAAGCAGGCGGCAGCACCGGCCGTGGCCGAAGCCCCGAAGGCAGCCCCGACCGTCGCCGCGGCCCCGGCAGCGGCCGCGCTGACCAAGGACCGCGTCGTGGCACTCGCCGGCAACGTGCCCTATACCGAGATCCCGAACACCAGCATGCGCAAGGTCATCGCCAAGCGCCTGACCGAAGCGAAACAGACGGTGCCGCATTTCTACCTGACGGTGGATTGCGAGATCGACCAGCTGTTGAAGATCCGGGCCGAGCTGAACAGCCGCGGCGAGGGCTTGAAGATCTCGGTCAACGACTTCGTCATCCGCGCCTCGGCGCTCGCTTTGAAGAAGGTGCCCGCGGCGAACGCCTCCTGGTCGGACGATGTCATCCTGCAATGGAGCCAGGCCGACATCGCGGTCGCGGTCGCGATCGACGGGGGGCTGATCACGCCGATCATCAAGCAGGCCGAAGCCAAGGGGCTTGCCACCATCTCGTCCGAGATGCGCGACCTTGGCGCGCGCGCCAAGGCCGGCAAGCTGAAGCTCGAGGAATTCCAGGGCGGTACCTTCTCGATCTCGAACCTGGGCATGTTCGGCATCAAGGAATTCTCCGCCGTGATCAACCCGCCGCACGGCGCCATCCTGGCGGTCGGTGCCGGCGAGCAGCGGCCGGTCGTCAAGAATGGCGCGCTCGCGATCGCGACGGTCATGTCCTGCACGCTCTCGGTCGATCATCGCGTGGTCGATGGCGCGGTCGGGGCGGCCTTCCTGAAGGCCTTCAAGGGCCTGATCGAAGATCCGCTGTCGATGCTGCTGTAAGGGAGGCCGAACCATGGCCGAACAGAATTTCGATCTCATCGTCGTCGGCGGCGGTCCGGGCGGCTATGTCGCCGCCATCCGGGCGGCGCAGCTGAAGATGAACGTGGCGCTGGTCGAGCGCGAGCACCTGGGCGGCATCTGCCTCAACTGGGGTTGCATTCCGACCAAGGCGCTGCTGCGCACCTCGGAAATCAACCATCTGCTGCATCATCTCGACGCCTATGGCTTCAAGGCCGAGAACGTCAGCTTCGACATCGCCAAGATCGTCGATCGCTCGCGCAAGGTCGCGGCGCAATTGTCCGGCGGCGTGAAGCATCTGTTGAAGAAGAACAAGGTCACCGTGTTCGACGGGTCGGCCAAGCTCGACGGCGTCGCCGGCGGCAACCGCAAGATCAAGGTCGAGAAGGACGGCAAGCCCGTCGCCGACCTGACGGCCAGGAACGTCATCCTGGCGACCGGCGCGCGTGCGCGCCAGGCGCCGGGCATGGAAGGCGACGGCAAGCTGATCTGGACCTACAAGGACGCCATGGTGCCGAAGGAGCTGCCGAAGTCGCTGCTCGTCGTCGGCTCCGGCGCCATCGGCATCGAATTTGCCAGTTTCTATCATAATCTCGGCGTCGACGTGACCGTGGTCGAGATGATGGACCGGGTGCTGCCGGTCGAAGACGAGGAAATCTCGGCCTTCGCCCGCAAGAGCTTCGAGAAGCAGGGCCTGAAGATCCGGACCAGCGCCACGGTCAAGGACGTCAAGAAGGCGGCCAGTGCGGTGACGGCGACGATCGAGACCCAGGGCAAGACCGAGAGCATCACGGTCGATCGCGTCATCGTCGCGATCGGCATCGTCGGCAATGTCGAGAACATCGGGCTCGAAGGCACCAAGATCAAAGTCGAGAAGACCCATGTCGTCGTCGACGCGCATCTGTTCACCGGCGAGCCCGGCGTCTATGCCATCGGCGACATGGTCGGGCCGCCCTGGCTCGCCCACAAGGCCAGCCACGAGGGCATCATCGCGGTCGAGACCATCGCCGGCATGAAGACCCATGCCATGGACGTGACCAACATCCCCGGCTGCACCTACTGCATGCCGCAGGTCGCCTCGGTCGGCCTGACGGAAGCGAAGGCCAAGGCGGCAGGGCACGAGGTCAAGGTCGGCCGCTTTCCCTATATCGGCAACGGCAAGGCCATCGCGATGGGCGAGACCGAGGGCCTGATCAAGACCGTGTTCGACGCCAAGACCGGCGAATTGCTGGGCGCGCACATGATCGGCGCCGAAGTGACCGAGCTGATCCAGGGCTATGTCGTCGCCAAAAACCTGGAGACGACCGAGGCCGAGCTGATGGAAACGATTTTCGCGCATCCCACCCTCTCGGAGATGATGCACGAGTCGGTGCTTGACGCTTACGGCCGCGCCATCCACTTCTAAAGCTTCGATGAGGGCCGTCGTCGGTCATGAAACCGACGACGGCCCTCGACCGATGAGATCAGCGGACCCATGCCGGACGATATCGTGAAAGACCAGGCCCTGACGACGGAGCCCGCCGCGGCGGTGCTGCGCCATCCCGAAAAGGCCGCGAACCCCGACCGTCCGTCGCCGCGCAAACCCGATTGGCTGCGCGTCAAGGCGCCGGTCAGCAAAGAATATCACGAGACGCGCCGTCTGATGCGCGAGCTCAAGCTCAACACCGTGTGCGAAGAGGCCGCCTGCCCGAACATCGGCGAGTGCTGGCAGCAGAAGCACGCGACGGTGATGATTCTCGGCAGCGTCTGCACGCGGGCCTGCGCGTTCTGCAATGTCGCGACCGGCCAGCCGGACAAGCTCGACCCCCATGAACCCGACCATGTCGGCGAAGCGGTCGCGGGTCTGGGCCTGCAGCACGTCGTGGTGACCTCGGTCGACCGCGACGATCTGGCCGACGGCGGCGCCGATCATTTCGTGCGCACGATCCGGGCGATCCGGGAGCGCTCGCCGGGCACGACGATCGAGATCCTGACACCGGACTTCCTGCGCAAGCCGGGGGCGATCGAGACGGTCGCCGAAGCACGGCCGGACGTGTTCAACCATAATCTGGAAACCGTGCCGCGGCTTTATGCGACGGTGCGGCCGGGCGCGCGCTATTTCCATTCGCTGCGCCTTCTGGACATGGTCAAGCAGATCGACCCCAGCATCTTCACCAAGTCCGGCATCATGGTGGGCCTGGGCGAGGAGCGGTCGGAAGTACTGCAGGTGATGGACGATCTGCGCGCGGCCGACGTCGATTTCATGACCATCGGCCAGTATCTCCAGCCGACGCCGAAGCATCATCCGATCGAGAAATACGTGACGCCGGACGAGTTCGCCTCCTATCGCACGATGGGCTATGGCAAGGGCTTCCTGATGATGGCCGCGAGCCCGCTGACCCGCTCGTCCCATCACGCCGATGCCGATTTCGCCCGCATGCGCGCCGCGCGCGAGGCCAAGCTCGCCGCCGCGGCGAGCTGATCCCACCCCGATGGCGAAGTTCGCCGAGCGGCGTCTGCTGCCCTATCGACCCGACCAGCTTTTCGATCTCGTGGCGGATATCGAGAAATATCCCGAGTTCCTGCCCTGGTGCCTGGGCGCGCGCATTCGCACGCGCAAGGAGAACCAGGTCACCGCCGACCTGATCATCGGCTTCAAGGTCTATCGCGAGCGCTTCACCTCGCGCGTCGTGCTGACCAAGCCCGACCGGATTCACGTGACCTATTCCGAAGGGCCGTTCCGCTATCTGGAAAACGAGTGGAAGTTCGAGCCCGGCCCCCATGGCGGCTGCGTCGTCGACTTCTACGTCGATTTCGAATTCTCCTCGCGCATGCTGCAGAAGGTGATCGAGGTGCTGTTCAACGAGGCGGTCCGGCGCATGGTCGCCGCTTTCGAGAGCCGGGCGCGCAAGCTCTATGGCGAGGGCGAGACGGGCGTCACCGCGAGAATCCTGCCGCGTCCGATTTGACCGTTCCCATTCGCCGCGAATCCCCGCACGATCGGGAGCGGACGGGGATAGGCAGGGGATTTGGCATGCGCTACATGAGGTTGGCGTCGATCGGCACGGCGAGTTTGCTCGTTTCCTGTGCCGCCCCGCCGGAACCGCCAGCGCCGCCGCCGCCGCCATCGCCAATGGCGCTCTACGAGGCCGCCATCCGCGAGGCCGCGGTCAAACAGCCGGCCGATCTGGAAGCGCGCCTCGAGCCGATCACGGACAAGACCGTGGTCGTCGCGACCTGGTCGTTCGATCTCAGCAGCCATTCGACCGGAAAGGGCGTGCGCACCCTGGGCGAGGATATCTGGATCACGCTCGTTCCAGACCTGAAACGACATTGCGAAGGGCTGGCCGGGGCGGCGCTGTCCCTGCGGCTGCAGCAGCTTCTGGGTCTGCCGCCTGGCGACGCGACCGATCGCAAGATCTTCACCTTCACCGCGCGCAGCGCCGACCTGTTCCGCCCCTGCGCCGACCCGCGCATCGCCACGACCGCCTGCGCGCTCGATCTGCCGGACGCGCGTCGCGGCGGCGTGACGGATGCCACGGCCGCGGCCCATCTGCGTTTCATGCTGGAGCAGATGCTGAGCTCCTACCGCATCGGCTTCGATCGCCCCGGCTATCCGTTCACGGCGCTGGGCTACACATACGACTGGAAGCCGGATTCCGAGACGCACCATGTCGGCCTGTCCGAATATGTCGTCCGCCATGGCGCGGTCGTGAAGGACGTGCAGGAGATCGATACCGCGGCCTACTGCGCGAAATCCTAGAGCCTGATCCGATCAAACCGGCTCGGTTTGATCGGATCAGGCTCTTTGGCTTAGAGGGCGATTCAGATATGAGGCCGGGTCGGCTTCATATCATCGCGCTCTCTAGCGACGGGATGCGAGCATCCGGCCGATCGCGAAACGCGGCAGGCCGAGGCCGCGTAGCGCCGAGCGGACGACATTCTCGATCGAGCGCTGCAGATCGAGCTGGCTTACGCCATCGCGCGTCTCGTAATGCGGCTGATGGGCGTCGATCAGGGCGATCCGGTCGGAACCGAGCTGTTCCTTGAGGTAATCGACGCTCGGCTGCACGCTTTCGACATAGAAATCGAAACGCTTCATCAGCGCGTCCCTGTCGTCGTCTATGCGCCCGCGCAGTCCGGCGCGGTGCAGCATCTCCTGCTTGCTGATGCTGAGGTGCAGGACCTTCAGCACCGGCAGATTGAGCGCCGCCAGGTCCTCGAGCAGGCGTTGCGCCGCAACCCGGGTGCGGGGATAGCCGTCCAGCAGGAAGATCTTCCGGTCGAGATCCGGCAGTTGCTGGATATCGGCGGCGATCAGGGCCTGGGTCCAGCGATTGGGCACCAGCAATCCGCGGGTCGTACAATATTCCAGCCAATCGAGCTGGGTGGCGCTGCGCCAGTCGGCCGGGGCGCCGCGCTTTTCCGACAGGATGGCTGCCAGCGGTGCCGCCTGTTCCTCGACCTTGCGGGCGAGTTCCGGCGTGCTGTCGATGCAATCGAGGATCGGCACCTGATCGCTGATCGAATAGCGGTCCCGCAGCAGCGTCATGAAGTCGGGCTGGCGCGCCCGCTCATAGGTGCGGCGCAGGATATCGCCCATCGACAGCCAGCGATCCCGCTCGATCGACAGCAACGCGCACAAGGCCTTGGCGATCTCGCCCTTGCCGCAGCTGGACGGCCCGGTGAGGATGATCACGCCGGAGCCGGTAATTTCGATGTCCCGGATAATCAGGCGTCGGCCGAGATCCAGGTCTTCATGGGGATTTGGCGTCATTGCACTCAACTTCAATCGATCGCTGCGGCCAACAGGGCCATTGCCTTCAGCACGGTGGCGCGCCGGATGCCGGCCCGATCGCCCGGGAAGACTTCGTGACGGGTCTCGGGTGCCCGACCGCGCCGGGCAATGGCGAAATGGACCAATCCGACCGGCTTTGCGGCACTACCGCCGCCGGGACCGGCGATGCCGGTGACCGAAACGGCCAGATCGACCCGGGGCAGGCGGTCCAGCACGCCCGACGCCATCGCCGCCGCGACCTCGTCGCTGACCGCGCCGACGCTGGGGAACAGGTCGGACGGCACGGCGAGCATGGCCATCTTGGCCTCGTTCGAATAGGTGACGAACCCGCCCTCGACCACGTCGGACGACCCCGCGACCGAAGTCAGCGCGCCGGCGATGAGGCCGCCGGTGCAGGATTCGGCGGTGCCGAGCTTCAGGCCATGGGCGCGCGCGCGGATCAGCAGCGCTTCGGCGGCGGTCAAAAGCTCGGAATCGATCATCTAGAGCCCCACTATCCAGTCGATGAGCCATAAGCCGAAGCCGGAATAGAGCGCCGCCAGCACGTCGTCCAGCATGACGCCCAACCCGCCTTCGACCCGGCGATCGGCCCAACCGGCCGGGAACGGCTTGGTGATATCGGCCACCCGGAATAGGACCAGACCGATCAGGTAGGCCGGAATGCTGAGCGGTCCGCAGGCAAGCGTCAGCCATTGGCCGACGACCTCGTCCACGACGATGATCTGCGGGTCCTGGATGCCCATGGTCTCGACCAGCCGATTGGACGCGGCCCAACCGATCAGGAACAACACCGCCGCCGCCAGAACCAATCCGGCCGATCCGGTCCAGTATTGGATCGCCCAGGCGAAGGGCAGGGCCGCGACCGAACCCCAGGTGCCCGGCGCCTTTGGCGCCAGGCCGGCGCCGAACCAGGTCGCGATCGTTTTCGCCGGCGACATCCTGACGGATTTCAAAAGGGCAGGCGGACGGTCGCGATCGCCTGCGCCGCGATGCCCTCGCCACGCCCGGTGAAACCCAGCTGCTCCGTCGTCGTGGCTTTGACGCTGACCCGGTCCTCGGACATGCCCAGGATCTCGGCGATGCGCTTCGTCATGGCCGGGCGATGCGGGCCGATCTTCGGCCGCTCGCAGATCACCGTCACGTCGCAATGGGCGATCATGCCGCCCTTGGCCCGCACCAGGCTGGCCGCATGGGCCAGGAACTTGTCCGACGCGGCACCGCGCCAGCGTTCGTCGGTCGGCGGAAAATGCTGGCCGATGTCGCCGGCGCCGATCGCGCCCAGGATGGCGTCGGTCAGCGCGTGCAGGCCGACATCCGCATCGGAATGCCCCAGCAGGGTCTTGTCATGGGGGATCCTGATGCCATTGATCCAGCAATGGTCGCCCGGCACCAGGGCATGCACGTCGAAGCCCTGGCCCACGCGCACGTCGCCCAGCCGTGCCAGCACCGACTGCTCGGCCCGGGCCAGGTCCTCGGCCGTGGTGATCTTGAAATTGTCTTCGTCGCCCATCACCAGCTCCACTTGATGGCCTGCCCGTTCCGCGACGGCGGCATCGTCTGTCAGATCCTGCCCGGCCGCCGCGCGGT
This sequence comes from Rhodospirillales bacterium, assembly GCA_028288725.1. Lineage (GTDB taxonomy): Bacteria > Pseudomonadota > Alphaproteobacteria > ATCC43930 > CGMCC-115725 > Aliidongia. Next base: position 45,556 of record JAQGIC010000034.1, on the reverse strand, counting down.
GGGCGGCCAGAATATCGGCGTAACGAAACGCCTGCGGCGTCTGCGCACGCCAGAGATGGGTGCGGTCGACCGTATCGGCGATCGTCGTGCCTTCTGCGCGCTTTACCGTATCGCGCACTGGCACGGCGGCGATCGCGGCCACATGGCGTTCCAGGCTCGCGATCAGCCGGTCGATGGCCCCCGTCGAAATCAGCGGTCGCGCCGCGTCATGGATCAGCACCAGATCGGGCTGGGCCGGCGCGAGCGCCTCGAGCCCGTTCAGCACCGACGCCTGGCGCGTGGCGCCGCCATGGACCGGTTCCGGCAGACCCAGATCGCCGACCGCCGCGTCATAGAGCGCGCGGTCGTCGGGATGGATCATCACCCGGATGCCCGAGACGGCGGGATGGGCCAGAAAGGCGCCGACGGTCCGGCGCAGCACCGGCTGGCCGGCCAGCGCGCAATATTGCTTGGGCAGCGGGCCGCCGAAACGGGCGCCGCGCCCGGCCGCCACGATCAGGACATGGACGGTCGGGGCAGGAATGGTCGGGGCGGGGACGGGGAGGGAAGGATCGCTCATGGCGGGGGACACTAGCCCGTCCGCGCCGGACGGGACAAGCCGTTCGGGCGCGGGTGTGGGATCCGGTCCGCCGGACGGGTACGCGGGACTGGTATTTGAGGCCGGCGCTGTTCATTTGCCTGCAAACGCACTATTTTCCGGCATCCTGCCCGGTCATCGCCGCCTGTTTTTCGAGCAAACTGTTGTTGGTATGTTGCAGTTGCGAGAAAACCTGAGTATCTTGCCCAGGCTTTGAGCAATTCGATCGGCATGCGCAGCAAATGAGCATCACAATCGGCCCCGTTACGCTGCAGGATCCAGTGATCCTGGCTCCCATGTCGGGCGTCACCGACATGCCGTTCCGTCGCCTGGTCAAGCGCCACGGCGCCGGCTTGGTCGTGTCTGAGATGATCGCCAGCCAGGCCATGATCCGGAACACGCGGCAGACCATGCGGATGGTCGAGAAATCGCCCGAGGAATTCCCGATGTCGGTGCAGATCGCCGGCTGCGAGCCGGACGTGATGGCCGAGGCGGCGCGGCTCAACGAGGATCTGGGCGCGCAGCTCATCGACATCAATTTCGGTTGCCCGGTGAAGAAGGTCACCAACGGCCATGCCGGCTCGTCGCTGATGCGCGATGAAATCGGCGCGGCGCGCATCCTGGAAGCGACCGTCAAGGCGGTCTCGCTGCCGGTCACGCTCAAGATGCGCATGGGCTGGGACCACGCCAATCTCAACGCGCCGCGCTTGGCCAAGATCGCCGAGGAATGCGGCATCAAGATGGTGACGGTCCATGGCCGCACCCGCCAGCAATTCTACACCGGCACGGCCGATTGGGGTTTCATCCGCCAGGTCAAGGACGCGGTCTCGATCCCGGTCATCGCCAATGGCGATATCGTGACGCTCGACGATGCGCGGTCGGCACTCGATCAGTCCGGCGCCGACGGCGTCATGGTCGGCCGCGGCTGCTATGGCCGGCCCTGGTTCATCAATCAGATCGCCGAGTTCCTGCGTACAGGTCGCCGGATCACCGATCCGACGCTGGCCGACCAGCTCACGGCCCTGCTGACCCATTACGACGACATGATGAGCCACTACGGCACCGAGACCGGCGTGCGCATGGCCCGCAAGCATGTCGCCTGGTACTCCAAGGGTCTGCCGGCCTCGGCCGAGTTCCGCGCCGGGATCAATCAGATGGGCGACGCCGCGGCCGTGCGCGAGCAGATCCTGCGGTTCTATGATCCGCTGCTGGAGCGCCAGGCGGCATGATGCCGACATCATCCGGCGTCAGGCCCCTGGAGGCGGCGCGCATCCCGATCGACCCGGAGGCGGTGCTGGCTGCGCTCGCCACGCCGGTGATCGTGGTCGATGACGCGGATCGGATCCGTCTGGTCAATCCCGCCGCCGAGCAGTTCTTCGACGCCGGCGCCTCGGTCCTGGCGGGCGTATCGTTGTCGGAACTGGTGCCATCGGACAGCCCGATATTCGCCCTGGTCGATCAGGCGCGCCTGTCCCACGGCACGGTCTCGGAATTCGGCATGCATCTGGAGACGCCGCGGCTCGGCCAGCGCCTGGTGTCGATCTCGGTCGGACCGGTAGTCGAGCGGCCGGGCCATGTCGTGCTGTCGTTCCACGAGCTGTCGCTGGCCCAGAAGATCGACCGGCAATTGACCCATCGCCATGCGGCGCGCTCGGTGACCGGCATGGCCGCGATCCTGGCGCACGAGGTCAAAAATCCCTTGTCCGGGATTCGCGGCGCCGCTCAGTTGCTGGAGCAGACGGCGAACGAGGCCGACCAGGAGCTGACGCGCCTCATCTGCGACGAGGCCGACCGGATCGTGGCGCTGGTCGACCGGATGGACGTGTTCTCCGATCCGCACCCGTTCGAACAGGATGCGGTCAATATCCACGAGGTGCTGGAGCGCGTCCGCAAGATCGCCCAGAACGGCTTCGGCCGGCATGTCCGGTTCTTCGAGGAATACGACCCGTCCTTGCCCTCGGTGCGCGGCAACCGCGACCGTCTGGTGCAGGTGTTCCTCAATCTGATCAAGAATGCGGCAGAAGCAGTGCCGGAAGAGGGCGGCGAGATCACGCTGACCACGGCATATCAACATGGCATCAGGCTTGCGGTGCCGGGTAGCGACAGCCGCGTGCATCTGCCGTTGGTGGTCTCGGTTCAGGACAATGGCGCCGGCATCCCCGAGGATCTCCAGCAGCATCTGTTCGATCCGTTCGTGACCACGAAGCGCAACGGCACGGGGCTGGGCCTCGCACTTGTCGCCAAAATCATCGGCGACCATGGAGGGGTCATCGAATTCGACAGTCAGCCGCGGCGGACGGTGTTTCGCGCGCTGCTGCCGATGGTCACCGGAGCGCTTTCCGCTCGGATGGAAGCATCCGAGCGATAAAAATCTCTCCAGATCGATAACTTCCGAGCGATCTTCGATCAGCAGGGATCGACGATCGTTCTAGGACGGAGCGCCGCATGACGAGTTCAACCATCCTCGTCGCCGACGACGACCGTGCGATCCGCACGGTATTGAACCAGGCACTGGGACGCCTGGGGCACGACGTCCGGACGACGGGGAATGCCGCCCAGCTTTGGCGCTGGGTCGCCGACGGCGAGGGCGATCTGGTCATTACCGATGTGGTGATGCCGGACGAAAACGGTCTCGATCTGCTGCCGCGCATCAAGAAGATGCGGCCCGACCTCCGCGTCATCGTGATGAGCGCGCAGAACACGCTGATGACGGCGGTCAAGGCGACCGAGCGCGGCGCCTTCGAATATCTGCCGAAACCGTTCGACCTGCGCGAATTGATGAACGTGGTCGAGCGCGCGCTGTCGGCGCCCAGCACCGCGATGCCGCACAATCCCGACGGCCACGATCCTGAGGAGCAATTGCCGCTGATCGGCCGTTCCCAGGCGATGCAGGAAATCTACCGGGTGTTGGCCCGGCTGATGGGGACCGACCTCACGGTCATGATCAATGGCGAAAGCGGCACCGGCAAAGAGCTGGTCGCCCGCGCGCTCCATGATTACGGCAAGCGGCGCAACGGCAACTTCGTCGCGGTCAACATGGCGGCGATCCCGCGCGAGCTGATCGAGTCGGAGCTGTTCGGCCATGAGAAGGGCGCTTTCACCGGTGCCGTCTCGCGCAGCCAGGGCCGCTTCGAGCAGGCCCAGGGTGGCACGCTGTTCCTGGACGAGATCGGCGACATGCCGATCGAGGCGCAGACGCGCCTGCTGCGCGTGCTGCAGGAGGGCGAATATACCGCCGTTGGCGGCCGGACGGCGATCAGGACCAATGTCCGCATCGTGGCCGCGACCCATCGCGACCTGAAGCAGCTGATCCGCCAGGGCCTGTTCCGCGAGGATCTGTTCTATCGCCTGAACGTCGTGCCGATCCGCCTGCCGCCGCTGCGCGAGCGCAGCGAGGATATCCCGGCGCTGGCCCGGCATTTCTTCGGGCTCGCGTCGAGCGAGGGGCTGCAGCTCAAGAGCCTGACCAACGAGGCGATGGAACGGCTCAAGGAATACCGCTGGCCGGGCAATATCCGCGAGCTGGAGAATCTGGTGCGCCGCATCTCGGCGCTCTATGCCCAGGAAGTCATCGATCTCAATGTGATCGAGCAGGAGCTGTCCGAGACGGCACCGGCGGCCGCCACGAGCGAGATTCCCGCGAACGAAGGCATGGGGCAGGCGGTCGAACGGCACCTGCGCGAATATTTCGCCGCCCATAAGGATGCGCTGCCGGCCGGCGGGCTCTACGACCGCGTGCTGCGCGAAGTCGAACGGCCGCTCATCCTGCTGACGCTGGCCGCCACCCGCGGCAACCAGATCAAGGCGGCGCAATTGCTGGGCCTGAACCGCAACACCTTGCGCAAGAAAATCCGCGAGTTGGACATCCAGGTCATCCGCGGCCTAAAATAGGCCAGATGAATACGGATAACCCGATAGACCGGTCTTCGCTTCGACACCGTCTCGCCCTATGGGCAACCCGCGCCGGGCTTGGTCGCAAGGCGGCGGTCGTCCTGGGCGTGCTTGCGATCGGCTCGGTGCTGGCGACTTATATCCTGTTCACCGGCGCCCCGCCGTTCGGGCCCGACCGCGGCAGCGTGCTGCTGCTGCTCACGCTCAATATCGTGCTGCTGCTGGTGTTCGGCGCGATCGTCGCGAAGCGGCTGGTCGAGGTCTATACCCAGCGCCGGCGCGGGTTGGCCGGCTCGCGCCTGCACATCCGCCTGGTCGTGCTGTTCAGCGCGGTCGCGGTTACGCCGACCATCATCGTCGCGGTGTTCTCCTACCTGTTTCTCAGCTTCGGCATGGAATCCTGGTTCAGCGACAAGGTCCGCACCGCGATCGAGGAATCCCGGGTCGTGGCGCAAGCCTATCTGGAGGAGCATCAGCAGAACCTCCGCGCGGACGTGCTGGAGGTCGCCGCCGACATCAACCGCAATGCCTATCGCTTCGCCCGCGCGCCGGGCGGCTTGAGCGGCTTTATCGAGGATGAGGTGCGCCAGCGCGGCCTGACCGAGGCGCTGGTCTTTTCGGAACGGACGAACGACGTGCTGGGCCAGTCGGCGTTCAGCGCGACGCTCGCCATGGAGCCGATCCCGCCCTGGGCGCTGAAGAAGGCGGCGACCGGCGAGGTCGCGATCGTGACCAGCGAGGCGGGCGACCGGGTGCGCGCCATCGTCGAACTGGAGGCAATTCCGAACGCCATGCTCTATGTCGGCCGGCCGGTCGATGCCCGCGTGCTCAATCACCTGACCGCGACCAACGCCGCCGCGACCCAGTACGAGCGGCTGGAGGGCGAGCGATCGAGCTATCAGATCAAGTTCATCATCATCTTCGGTGCGGCGGCGCTGCTGCTGTTGCTGGCCGCGGTCTGGTTCGGCGTCAATTCGGCCAGCCAGATCTCGCGCCGCATCAGCGGCCTGGTGGTCGCGGCGGAGAAGGTCGGCGGCGGCGACCTGTCGGCGCGGACCGCCGAACTGGACGAGAACGACGAGTTCGGCAGCCTGAGCCGCGCCTTCAACCTGATGACCCAGCAGCTCGAGACCCAGCAGACCGATCTGGTCGAGGCGAACCTGCAGCTCGACCTGCGCCGGCGTTTCACCGAGACGGTGCTTTCGGGGGTGTCGGCCGGCGTGATCGGGCTGGACGAGCGCGGCCTGGTCAATCTGCCCAACAAATCCGCATCCCAACTGCTGGGCAGCGATCTGGAAGCGCTGCACGGCCGGCCGCTGGCCGAGATCGTGCCGGAAATGGCGCCGCTGATCCAGGACGCGGCCCTGCGGCCGGACCGTCTGGTCGAGGGCCAGATCCGTTTGTTGGTCGGCGCGCGCGCCATGGTGCTGCTGGTGCGCATCGCGAGCGAGCAGGGGCAGGGCTCGACACCCGGCTATGTCGTGACCTTCGACGACATCACCGAGCTGCTGTCGGCCCAGCGCAAGGCCGCCTGGGCCGATGTCGCGCGCCGCATCGCGCACGAGATGAAGAACCCGCTGACGCCGATCCAGCTTTCGGCCGAGCGGCTGAAGAAGAAATATCTGGCCGAGATCAAGAGCGATCCGGACACTTTCGTGCTGTGTACCGACACGATCATCCGGCAGGTCGGCGATATCGGGCGCATGGTGGACGAATTCTCGTCCTTCGCCCGCATGCCGACACCGATGATGCGGCGCGAAAATCTGCTGGAGCTGACCCGTCAGGGCGTGTTCCTGCAGCGAACCGCCCATCCGGAAATTCAGTTCGAGACCGATCTGCCGGTTTCGCCGGTCGAGGTCAGCTGCGATTCGCGCCAGATCAGCCAGGCGCTTACCAACCTGCTGCAGAACTCGGTCGACTCGATCCAGGCCCGCCAGGTCGCCGAGGCGGCCGCGGGCAAGACCGCGATACCGGGCCGCATCCGCGTCCGTCTGCTGGTCGAAGCCGTCCGCACCGTCCTGTCGGTCGAGGACAATGGCAAGGGCCTGCCGAAGGACGGTCGGGAGAATTTGACCGAGCCCTATGTCACGACCCGCGCCAAGGGCACCGGGCTGGGGCTTGCCATTGTGAAGAAGATCATGGAAGACCACGCAGGCGAATTGATACTAGACGATGGCGGGATCGGCGGCGCCGGGGTAAGCCTGGCGTTCCCGGGCGGGACGATGGATCGGACGCCGGTGAAGGCCGACGATAATTCGTCGGCAAAAGCCGACGATCGGATGCCGGCGAAACCCGGCGATAGTTCACCGCTACGCCCCGGCACCGGCAATGACGTGGTAAACCAGACGGAAGTGGTCGTTCATGGCGCATGACATCCTGATCGTCGACGATGAGGCCGACATCCGGATGCTGCTGGCCGGCATCCTGCAGGATGAAGGCTACCAGACCCGCGAGGCCGCCGACTCCAAGGAAGCGCTGGCACGGATCCGGGCGCGGCAACCAAGCCTGGTCATCCTCGACATCTGGCTGCAGGGCAGCGAGCTCGACGGCATCGAGATCCTGAAGATCATCCGACGCGAGGCGCCGCAGCTGCCGGTGCTGATGATCTCGGGCCACGGCACGATCGAGACCGCGGTCGCCGCGATCAAGATCGGCGCCTATGATTTCATCGAGAAGCCGTTCAAGTCGGATCGCCTGCTCTTGTTGGTGGACCGCGCGATCGAGGCAGCGCGCCTGAAGCGCGACTATGAGGAACTGAAGCTGCGCTCGGGCGCCGATGTCGAGCTGGTCGGGGCCTCGAGTGCCATGAACCATCTGCGCCAGGCGATCGAGAAGGTGGCGCCGACCGGCAGCCGCGTGCTGATCAGCGGTCCGGCCGGTTCCGGCAAGGAAGTGGCCGCGCGCCTGCTCCATGCCAGCTCGCGCCGCAGCAAGGGGCCGTTCGTGGTGCTGAACTGCGCCACCATGCGGCCGGAGCGGCTGGAGGTCGAGCTGTTCGGCACCGAGCCGGGCGCCGAGGGGCCGGACAGCCCGCGCAAGATCGGGACGTTCGAGCAGGCCCACGGCGGCACGCTGGTGCTGGACGAAGTGGCCGACATGCCGCTCGAAACCCAGGGCAAGATCGTGCGCGTGCTGCAGGACCAGGTGTTCGAGCGCGTCGGCGGCAACAACCGGGTCGAGGTCGACGTGCGCGTCGTCGCCTCGTCGAACCGGGATCTGGCGGCCGAGATCGTCGCCGGCCGGTTCCGCGAGGATCTGTTCTATCGCCTGTCGGTCGTGCCGATCAAAGTGCCGTCGCTGCGCGACCGGCGCGACGATATCCCGCAACTGACCCGCTATTTCATGGGCCGCTCGGCCCAGAGCGCCGGCGTCGGTCAGCGCGAGCTGGGCGAGGACGCGATGGCGGCGCTCCAGGCCTATGAATGGCCCGGCAACGTGCGCCAGCTGAAGAACGTGGTCGACTGGCTGCTGATCATGGCGCCGGGCGATGCCAAGGACCCGATCCGCGCCGACATGCTGCCGGCCGAGATCGGCTCGATCGTGCCGACCGTGCTGAAGTGGGAGAAGGGCGGCGAGATCATGAGCCTGCCGCTGCGCGACGCGCGCGAGGTGTTCGAGCGCGAATATCTCCTGGCCCAGGTCACCCGCTTCGGCGGCAATATCTCGCGCACCGCGGCCTTCATCGGCATGGAGCGCTCGGCGCTGCATCGCAAGCTGAAATCGCTGGGCGTGCTGAACGGCGACAGGGCGATGAAGGTCACGCCGTGATCTCTTAATTCGTCGTCATGCCCGGGCGTGATCCATGGCCGTCCGGTTTAGATTTTGCCGCCTTCTGTTGGCGAGCGAACGTTCGAACGGGAATGACGGAAGAATTAAACCGGACAGCCGTGGGCTTGATCCGGGTGTCCACGCGCTGCCGCTTGGCGTTTTCCTGCAGACATAGGCCCGTTGCCCGACGACGTGGATCCCCGGAGGGTCAAGCCCTGGGAAGACGATTGGAGGACGCTTTCTTCGAACGCCCGGCGTTTCAAGAGATTGCCGTTGCAGAGCAAGCGCTTCACGGCGTCCGACGCGCTCTCCATACTGCAGTCGGAAATTCGCGCGGAGACCCAGCATGTCACGTTTCGCCTATGTGAATGGCCGCTTCGTCCGCCATGCGGTCGCGAGCGTCCATATCGAGGATCGCGGCTATCAATTCGCCGATGGCGTCTACGAGGTCATCGCGCTGGCCGGCGGCCACTTCGTCGATCTCGATCTGCATCTCGTCCGGCTCGACCGCTCGCTGGGCGAATTGCGCATCGGCCGGCCGATGAGCGACCGGGCCTTGACCATGGTGCTGGCCAATCTGGCCAAGCGGAACGGCATTCGCGACGGCAGCGTCTATCTGCAGATCACGCGCGGCGTGGCGCCGCGCGACTTTCCGTTCCCGCCGGACGCGGTGCCGCAGCTGGTGGCGACCGCGCGACGGGCCCGGCCGGTCGATCCCAAGGCGCTGACCGACGGCGTCAAGGCGATCACCATTCCGGATCTGCGCTGGGCGCGATGCGACATCAAATCGGTGGCATTGCTGCCGGCGGCGATGGGCAAGCAGGCGGCCCGAGAGGCCGGTGCCTACGAGGCCTGGCAATATGACCGCGACGGCTTCGTCACCGAAGGCACCTCGAGCAATGCCTGGATCGTGACGCGCGACGGCGAGCTGGTGACCCGCCCGCCGACCCATGCTATCCTGAACGGCATCACCCGCCTGGTGGTAATCGAGATCGCCAAGCAGGCCGGCCTGCGCTTCGTCGAGCGGGCTTTCACGGTCGAGGAAGCCCACGCGGCTCGGGAAGCGTTCGTCACCAGCACGACCTCGTTCGTGATGCCGATCACCCAGATCGACGATGCCACGATCGGCAATGGCAAGCCCGGCTCCTTCGCGTTGCAACTGCGCGAGAAATACCAGGGCCATATGGCCGAAATCGCCGGGCGGCGGACATGAGCCCCGCCAAGCCCCAGGCGCTGATCTTCGACTGGGACAATACGCTGGTCGACAGCTGGGGCACGATCCACGCGGCGCTCAACATCATGTTCGGCCAGATGGGCCATGCGCCCTGGACCCTGGCGGAGACCCAGCTCAAGGTCCGCAAGTCGCTGCGCGATTCCTTCCCCGTCCTGTTCGGCGACCGCTGGGAGGAAGCGCGGGATCTCTATCTCCAGGCGTTCGAGACGCTGCATATCGAGCGCCTGTCGCCGCTGCCGGGCGCCGAGGCGCTGCTCCAGGCGATCGCGGCCAGGGGCCACTACCTCGCTCTGGTCTCGAACAAGACGGGCCGCTTCCTGCGGCGCGAGGTCGCGGCGTTGGGCTGGGAGCCGTATTTCGGCAAGGTGATCGGTGCCGGCGACGCGCTTCGCGACAAACCCGATCGCGCGCCGGTCGATCTGGCGCTGGGCGGCAGCGGGATCGAGGCGGGGCCTCGGGTTTGGTTCGTCGGCGACACCGGGATCGACATGGCATGCGCCGTGAATGCCGGCTGTGTGCCCGTGCTGGTGCATGGTCCCGAGGACGGAATTCTGCGCGACGACGAGTTCGCCGAGGCCAAACCGGCACGCCATTTCAGAGATTGCATGGCGCTTGCGCGTGAGATTTCGCAGTAGCGAACTTGCAACGGACGGGTCTGATATACAATTTCCTATCCTGACGGACTCTGTCGGTCACGGAACCCAGAAGGGCCCGGATCGTGCAGGAACTTTTTGGTGGGGCCCCATCGGTGGGGCCTCGTAAGGCCTGAGTTCCCCTCGGGGGGCTCCAACAACTTGTAAGAAGGGATCACCCCATGTCCGAGAAGTCACAGAATGTGCAGGACGTCTTCCTCAATTTCGTCAGGAAGAACAAGACGCCGGTCACCGTGTTCCTGGTGAATGGCGTGAAGCTCCAGGGCATCATCACCTGGTTCGACAATTTCTGCGTCCTGCTCCGCCGCGACGCCCATTCCCAGCTCGTCTACAAGCATGCGATCTCGACCGTGATGCCGGCGGCACCGGTCCAGCTGTTTGATGGCGACAAGGATGGCGAGGCCTGAGCGGCGCCGCTGCCATGGGGCATGAAATCGAGGCCGGTGGCACGTCCACCGGCCGCGCCCTCGTCGTCTATCCGCTACTGAAGCTGCCGCAGTCGGAACGGGCCATCCGGGCGCCGGAGGGGCGTCTGGCCGAGGCCGTCGGTCTGGCCGAGGCGATCCAGCTCGATGTCGTCCATGCCGAAGTCATCAAGCTGAACCAGCCGCGCCCGGCAACGCTGATCGGCAAGGGCGGCGTGGAAAAGCTCGCCGACCTGATCGAAGAGCTGGAAATCGGCGTCGTCATCGTCGATGCCGCGGTCAGCCCGGTGCAGCAGCGCAATCTGGAACAGGCCTGGCAATGCAAGGTCATCGACCGGACCGGCCTGATCCTGGAGATTTTCGGCGCCCGCGCGCGCACCCATGAGGGCCGCCTGCAGGTAGAGCTGGCGGCACTGACCTATCAGCGTTCGCGCCTGGTCCGGTCCTGGACCCATCTGGAGCGCCAGCGCGGCGGCTTCGGATTCCTGGGCGGTCCGGGCGAGAGCCAGCTCGAGCTCGATCGCCGGTTGATCGGCGACCGCATCATCAAGCTGAAGCGCGAGCTGGAGGACGTGAAGCGGACCCGCACGCTCCATCGCCAGGCGCGCCGGCGCGTGCCGTACCCGATCGTGGCGCTGGTCGGCTATACCAACGCCGGCAAATCGACCTTGTTCAACCGCCTGACCAAGGCCGAGGTCTTCGCCAAGGATCTGCTGTTCGCCACGCTCGATCCGACGCTCCGGACCCTGAAGCTGCCGTCGGGCCGCAAGGCGATCCTGTCGGACACGGTCGGGTTCATTTCCGAACTGCCGACCCATCTGGTCGCCGCCTTCCGCGCCACGTTGGAAGAGGTGCAGGAGGCCGACGTGGTCGTGCATGTCCGCGATGTGGCGCACCCGGACACCAAAGCCCAGCGCGAGGATGTCCATACCGTGCTGAAGGATCTGGGCCTGGGGGAGGCGGTCGAGCACGGCCTGGTCGAAGCGCTGAACAAGATCGACCTGCTGGACGAAGAATCCCGCGGCGCCGTCATCAACCAGGCGAGCCGCGACCATGAGACCGTGCCGATTTCGGCCGTGACCGGCGAGGGCTGCGAAGCGTTGCTGCGCCTGCTCGACGAGCGGCTGGTCGATGGAATCCGCCCGGTACCGCTCGAAGTCGATTTGATGGACGGCGCCGGAATTGCCTGGCTTTATCGCCATGGCGAGGTGCTGGAACGGCATGACGACGAGGGGGTCGCCCATCTGGTCGTCAACATGAACCAGGCCGACCTCGACCGGTTTGCCGCTCGCGAACGCTAGTGGCCCGATCCTAACGCTTGGTTCCAAGCGTTAGGTGAATCGGTCCATCAGACCAAATATTTAGAGACTGATTCACCGATCAAACAGGATCGGTTTGATCGGATCAGGCTCTAGCCATCCTTCTACCATTCCCCCGCCGAAAGGTTCGGACGCATGCTGCCCGATACGACCCAGGTCTCGACCTTGCTGCGCGAGGCCGCGGCCGACCTGATCCTGCCCCGGTTCCAGCATCTGGAGGCCGGCGACATCCATGCGAAATCGCCCGGCGATCTGGTCACCATCGCCGATATCGAGACCGAGCAGCGGCTGACGCCGCTGCTGCGGGACCTGGTGCCGGGCTCGCTGGTCGTCGGCGAGGAGGCGGCGTCGAAAGATGCTTCGGTCATGGACCAGCTGGCGGGCGAGAAGGCCGTCTGGGTCATCGACCCGGTCGACGGCACGGCCAATTTCGCAGCCGGTATCGCGCTGTTCGCGGTCATGGTTTCGTTCATTCGGGCCGGCGAGGTCCTGCAGTCCTGGATCCTCGATCCGGTCAAGGATCAGATGGCGGTTGCCGGCCGCGGGGAGGGCGCCTGGCTCGACGGACAGCGCCTGCATGTGGCGCCGCCGGCCACGCCGGATCATATGAGCGGATCGCTGGCGCTGCGCTTCGGCAATCGGCAATTGGTCCGCAAGATCGCCGGCCGGTCGAACCTGATCGGCTCGGTCTTCAGCTTCCGCTGCGCCGGCCAGGAATATCTGGCGCTGGCCAGCGGACGCGCGCATTTCGCGCTCTATCACCGGCTGCTGCCTTGGGATCATGCCGCCGGCTGGCTGCTGCATCGCGAAGCCGGCGGCTATGCGCGCCGGCTCGACGGTTCGAGCTATACGCCGCGCACCCATGACGGCGGGCTGCTGCTGACGCCCGACGAGGCGAGCTGGAACGCCCTGCACGAAGTGCTGCTCGGCGGCGAGGAATAGAAACAGGCAATTGGGGAGACCAAAACGATGAAGACCGCATTTCTGGGCCTGGGTGTCATGGGCTATCCGATGGCCGGCCATCTGCAGCGCGCCGGCCATGACGTGACCGTCTATAACAGGACCGGCGCCAAGGCGGCCGCCTGGGTCGCGGAATATGGCGGCGTCGCCGGTACGACGCCGGCCGAGGCCGCCAAGGGTGCCGATATCGTGTTCGTCTGCGTCGGCAATGACGATGATCTGCGCCAGGTCGTGGCCGGGCCCGACGGCGCCTTCGCCGGCATGGCCCGGGGGGCCATCCTCGCTGACCACACCACGGCTTCCGCCGACATCGCCCGCGAGCTGGGTGCGCTCGCGGCCGGGAAGGGGCTGGGCTTTCTTGACGCGCCGGTCTCCGGTGGCCAGGCCGGTGCGGTCAACGGCAAGCTGACCATCATGGTCGGCGGCGATGCCGCGGCGTTCGCCAAGGCCGAGCCGGTCATGGCGCATTATGGCCGCGCGGTCACGCTGATGGGCCCGGTCGGCGCCGGTCAGTTGACCAAGATGGTCAATCAGATCTGCATCGCCGGCCTGGTCCAGGCGCTGTCGGAAGGCCTCAATTTCGCCAAGCATGCCGGGCTCGACCCGAACAAGGTCGTCGACGTGATCTCCAAGGGTGCCGCCCAGTCCTGGCAGATGGAAAACCGCGCCTCCACCATGGCCGAGGGCAAATTCGAGTTTGGCTTCGCCGTCGATTGGATGCGCAAGGATCTGGCGATCTGCCTGGAGGAGGCCAAGCGCAACAAGGCGGCGCTGCCGGTCACCTCGCTGGTCGATCAATTCTATGGGCGCGTCCAGGCGCGCGGCGGCAATCGCTGGGACACGTCCAGCCTGATCGATCTGCTTCAGCGTCCCTGATGTACCTGACGCTGCCGCGCCCCGATCTGGGCGCGAGCTTCATCGCCGCGCTGGAAGATGGCTTCCAGTTCGGCGATGGCAAGCTCAAGAGCGCGCTCGAAATCGCGGCAATCGAGGCGGGACTGGTCCCCTATCTGGCGCTGCTCAACCTGCAGGGCGGCACGGTGGCCCTGCCGAGCGGTCTCGAGGTCGAGCGGATGCCCCATAGCCATCTGTGGCTGACCGACGGCGCGAATTTTCTCGGCGCGTTCAACATCCGCTACCGCCTGTCGCCGGCCCTGCGGTTCCGCGGCGGCCATATCGGCTATGCCATCCCGCCCGGCCGGCGCGGACGGGGATTGGCGACGGCCGGGCTCAAGCTGATGCTGGACCATGCGCGCGCCGCCGGTATCGACCGCGCCCTGCTGACCTGCGGCGACACCAATCTCGCCTCGGTCAAGGTGATCGAACGCAATGGCGGCCGGCTCGACGCGGTCCTGCCGGGTCCGCAGGAAGACGGGCTGTTCCGCCGCTATTGGATCGGGCGGTGATCTTTTCGCGTTAGCCCTTGCATGGGGATGAGGAACCGGAAAACCATCGCGACGGACGAACGATCGGCAGTGCTGATCGAGCGCCGGAATCTCAAGATGGCGCGCTCCGCCCATGCCTATGTCCGCGGCAATACGCTGAAATTCTACGAATGGCTCGACGGCGTCGACAGCCGTTCGCTGCCGGACGGCCCGCCGGTCTGGATCTGCGGCGATTGCCACGTCGGCAATCTGGGACCGATCGCGGACCGCGAGGGGCGGGTCGATGTCCAGATTCGCGATCTGGACCAGACCGTGATCGGCAATCCGGCCCATGATCTGATCCGGCTGGGACTGTCGCTCGCGACCGCGGTACGAAGTTCCGACCTGCCGGGGATCACCACCGCGCGCATGATCGAACAACTGATCGAAGGCTACGAGGCCGGTCTCGCCGACGAGCCTGACGCCGATGCCGCACGCAAGCCGGACGCCGTCCGAGTGGTGATGAAACAGGCGATGAGCCGTACCTGGAAGCATCTGGCGAAGGAACGCATCGAGGACACCCGGCCGACCATCCCGCTGGGCAAGCGGTTCTGGCCGCTGAGCCGGCACGAGCACCGGGAAGTGGCGGCGCTGTTCGAGAGCAAGGCGGTGCGCGGGCTGGCGACGGCCCTGCGCTGGCGCGACGACGAGGCCGAGGTGGAACTGATCGATGCCGCCTACTGGATGAAGGGCTGCAGCTCGCTCGGCCGGCTGCGACTGGCCGTGCTGTTGCGCGTCGGCGGCGACGGCCTGTCGTTGATGGACGTCAAGGAGGCGGTCCAGGCGGCCGCGCCCCGTGCGCCCAGCGGCGAGATGCCCCGGAATAACGGCGACCGGGTGGTCGAGGGTGCCAGGCATCTGTCCCCGGCGTTGGGCAAGCGCATGCTGTCGGCGCGTCTGCTCGACCGGTCCGTGTTTCTGCGCGAACTGTTGCCGCAAGATTTGAAGATCGAGATCGATCAGCTCAGCCGCGGCGAGGCGATGCGCGTCGCGCGCTTCCTGGCGACGATCGTCGCCCGGGCCCATGCCCGCCAGATGGATCCCGAACAGCGCCGACGCTGGCGAAGCGAACTGGCGCGCAATCGGACCCGGAGCCTGGACGCCCCGTCCTGGCTCTGGACCAGCGTGGTGGCGCTGGTCGCCGGCCACGAAGCCGCCTATCTCGATCATTGCCGGCGCTATGCCATGGCGGCGTCGGCCGGAAGCTGAGACCGCCCGGAGCTGAGCGTTTTGAACCGGATCAACTCTTGCACTAAGCTCCGGGCGTGAGCTTTGGAGGCCAACGCATGCGGGTCTGGGCGGCGATCATCCTCGCGGCATTCGCGTTCGCCTCGCCCGTGCGCGCCGAGGCGGTCGTTTGGCTGATGCCGGCCTATCCGCCGGCCTTCATCCTCGATCTCGGCGAGGCGGGTTCGCGTTGGCGCGGCGGTGGGTTTGCCCAACAGATGCAGGCCTGGTTCATCAAGCACATTCCCGGTTACGAAAGCGAAACGCTCGAAGCGTCGATCTCGCGCATCATGACGCTGATGCAGGCCGGTGACCGGCTTTATTGCCTGGCGACGACCAACCAGACCCAGGCGCGGGCGGCGTTCATGACTTTTTCCGCGACGCTCTATCTGCAGCCAAGCAACCGCATCGTCGTCCAGACCGACCGCTCGACCCTGCTGTCGCCCTATCTCGATACGACGGGGGCGGTCGATCTGTCGGCGCTGCTGCGCGATCTCAGGATCGGCGGTTCGATTGCGAGCGGGCGGGCCTATTCCGCGGCGATCGACCGCGCGCTCGCGGCGGTGCCTGAGCTCGACCGGCAAAGTTCGATCGAGACGCCGCCCAAGCTGTTGCTTGCCGGCCGCACGGACTGGATCATCGCCTATCCGCGCGAATTGGAATGGGCGTGGCGGGCCGGCGGCGGCGACGCCGACGCGGAGGACAGACCCTATCGGGCCTACCCGATCGTGGGCGAGCCGCCGTTCGTCGCGAATCATATCGGCTGCACGAAGAATGCCGCGGGCCAGCGCTTCATCGAAAAGATCGACAAGACCATCGCCGCCAATCCCGACCGGCCCTGGCGCCTCTTCATGCTCGCTTGGCTGGACCGGGCGGACCGGGCCGCGGTGGAGGCGGCGGAACCTGTGGCGAGTCCGCTTAACGCTCGTCCGCCTTGACGCGGTCCCAGAGCGCGTCAAGCGCGTCGAGCGGCTGGCCGTCGAGGGTTTCGCCCACTGAGGCCGCGAGCGCTTCCATGCCGCGGAACCGGCGCTCGAATTTCGCGGTGGCCCGTCGAAGCGCGGCTTCGGCATCGAGATCGAGGCGGCGGGCGAGGTTGGCCAGCGCGAAGAACAGATCGCCCAGCTCGTCCTCGACCCGGTCGATGGCGGCGCCGCTCTCGAGCTCGGCGCGCAGCTCGCCGATCTCCTCCTCGATCTTGTCGAGGATCGGCGCCGGTTCGACCCAGTCGAAGCCGACGCGGGCGGCACGGTTCTGGATCTTGACGGCGCGGGTGAGGGCGGGCAGGCCGGCGGTAACGCCGTCGAGCGCGCTGGCACGGGTGCCGTTGCCCCGGGCGTCCCGTTCGGCCGCCTTCATCGTCTCCCAATTGACCACCTGATCGGCGGCATTGGCGACCGGCGCCGTGTGCCCGAACGCCGCGGTCTCGAAGACGTGGGGATGGCGGCGGATCATCTTTTCCGACGAAGCGTCGGCGATGTCCGCGAAGCCGAACAGACCCTGTTCCTCGGCCATGCGGCCGTGGAACACGACCTGGAACAGCAGGTCGCCCAACTCGTCCTTCAAGCCCGCCATGTCGCGCTTTTCGATCGCGTCGGCCACTTCATAGGCCTCCTCGATCGTGTAGGGCGCGATGGTCGCGAAATTCTGTTCGAGATCCCAGGGGCAGCCCCCCTCGTTCGAGCGGAGCTGCGCCATGATGGCGATCAGGCGGTCGATGCCCTTTCCGGACGGCGGTGGTATCGGCATCGATCCCCTGACGGCTTTGAGCTGGCGCTAGATCCGATCGAGCGTCGGATCGTTGAAGAAGCGCCGGTATTCTGCCAGGGCCACGTCCTCGTCGAAAGCATTCTCGCTCTTGCCGATGACCACGGCGGCGACCGCGTTGCCGATGATGTTGGTGATGGCGCGCGCTTCGGACATGAAGCGATCGACGCCCAGCAGCAGGGCCAGGCCCTCGATCGGCACGATCTTGGTCGCTTCGAGCGTGGCGGCCAGCGTAATGAAGCCCGAGCCGGTCACGCCGGCGGCCCCCTTCGAGGTCACCATCAGCACGGCCAGAATGCCGATCTGCTGACCCCACGACAGGTCGATGTTATAGGCCTGGGCGATGAAGATCGTCGCCATCGACATATAGATCGAGGTGCCGTCGAGGTTGAAGGAATAGCCGGTCGGCACGACCAGGCCCACGACGGGCCGCGCCACGCCGAACCGCTCCATCTTGTCGATCAACCGCGGCAGCGCCGTCTCCGACGACGAAGTGCCGAGCACGATCAGCAGTTCCTCGGTGATGTAACGCAGGAATTTGAAGATGCTGAAGCCGGAACATCTCGCGATCACGCCCAGGCAGACGATCACGAAGGCGGCCATGGTCAGATAGACGCAGGCCATCAGTTCGCCGAGATTGACCAGCACGCCGACGCCGTTGACGCCGATCGTATAAGCCATGGCGCCCAGCGCACCCAGCGGCGCCACATACATGACGATGCCGATGATGCCGAAGAAGACGTGGCTGACCTTTTCCAACAGTTCTTCGACCGGCTTGCCATGCTCGCCCATGCGGGTGAGGGCGGCGCCGAACAGGATGGCAATGATCAGGATCGGGATCAGATCGCCCCTGGCGAAGGCGCCGATGAAATTCTCCGGCACCAGATTGAGCAGGAATGTCGTCATGTCGAACGACTTGCCCTGGTCGGCGAACTGTTTGACCGTCTCGATCTTGGCGCCGGCGGTCGACGCGCCGTGGCCGGGCCCGATCAGATTGACGATGATCATGCCGAAGGCCAGCGCGATGGTCGAGACGATCTCGAAATACAAAAGCGCCTTGCCGCCGACGCGGCCGACCTTGCGCATGTCGCCCATATGGGAGATGCCGGTCACCACGGTCAGAAAGATCACCGGCGCGATCACCAGCTTGATCAGCTTGATGAAAGTGGTCCCCAGCGGCTGAAGCTGCTTGGCCAGATCCGGGTCGTAGATCCCCAGGAGCACGCCGATGACGATCGCCACCAGGACCTGGAAGGTGAGGTTCTTATAAAACGGACGGCTCTTGGGCGCTAAGGGGGCGGCGTCTGTCGACACTGAAGTTGCTCCGCTGACGATGAAGTGGACGGCCCGTCTGGGAAACGGTGCGCGACCGTACAGAATTCATCGGTCAAACGGAATGCTTAGCTGTTGCTGCATTGCAGCAAATATTGGGGCCTCAGTGACTGCCCTGATCGAGCAGAATTCTCCGGGCAAATTCGGCGGCCGACAATGTATCCTTGTCGGAAAGGCCGGCAATGTCGTGCTTCGATTCCCGTTCCTTCTGCATCGCTGCCATATTGGCGAGGATCTTGCGGCGATTGGCCAGAATCGATTGTTCGTTGGCCAGGCGTTCGGCACTCTTCGGCTTCGCCGCCGGGGGTTTGGCAACGGCGGTGGTCGCCGGCTTCGTCGGACCGACCAGCAGAGAGGCCAATTGGGCAAGCAGCGACGCCATGTTCGTCTCCTCGAATCGACGCCATTGTGCGCCCCGTTGGTTAAGACGCCATGAACCGGAAGAAACCCGGTCGCGCACGCACTTGGTTCCATGCCATCATCGCCATCGGGTGAATGGAGCGGGATGAGCGGCGTGGATGCACTGGTCAAGGGGAGGGCCCCTCGGGATTGGCGCAGCCGGCTCGAACGGGCCTTGCCGCTCGATTTCCGGGAAATCAGCCTGGCGGCCGGCGCCCGCGCGGCCACGGCCAGCGCGCTGCCCGTGTTGGCCGGCGAACTGCTGCACCGGCCGGATCTGAACTGGGTCGCGATCATCGGCTTCTGGACCTGCCTGGCCGACGTCGGCGGGTCCAATCGGATGCGTACCCTGTCGATGGGCAGCTTCACGCTGTTCGCCGCCATCGGCGCCCTGCTGTCGTTCTTCGCGCAGGACAGCACCATTCTGGCCATGCTGCTGGTGCTGGTCTGGAGCTTCGGCGCCAGCATGGTTCGCCTGTTCGGCAATGCGGCCACCACGGTCGGCGTACTCCTGACCACCGATGTGCTGGTCTCGATCGGCATCCCCGACGCGGATCTGCGGGCGGCGGCGATGCGTGCCGCGCTCACGGTCGGCGGCGGCCTTTGGGCCATGGCGCTGGCGCTGATCCTGTGGCCGGTCCATCCGAACGCCGCCTCCCGCCGGGCGATCGGCGCCTGCTGGCTCAGTCTG
This sequence comes from Rhodospirillales bacterium, assembly GCA_028288725.1. Lineage (GTDB taxonomy): Bacteria > Pseudomonadota > Alphaproteobacteria > ATCC43930 > CGMCC-115725 > Aliidongia. Next base: position 25,889 of record JAQGIC010000034.1, on the reverse strand, counting down.
GCGGACTATGCGACGGCGCTGGGTCAGGTGCATGCCCAGCAGGAATCGTCCGAGACCGAATGGGGCCGGCTGGTGCGCGAGCGGCGCAATGCCGTGCGCGCAGCGATCGAGACCGCCCGGTCGACGCTGGCCGACACGCGGCGGCGCACGCCCGGCGAAAGCGAGCGGGGCGCCAGCCTGGTCGTTCTGGCGGCCGAGATCGACCAGATCTTCGCGGCCCTGATCGCGCTCAGCGAGGTGCTGGAGCTGGCGAGCGCGATCGATCGTCATCCCGATATCCATTTCCAGGTCGAAGCGGCCTTGATGCGCCTCGGCACCATCGCGCGCCAGTTGGCCGAGGCCATGACCGGCGGCGCGTTGCCGGCCGCGACCGATCTGACCGTCGCCGCCCGCGGCTTGCGTCGCGCGGTCGAGGCGGCGGAGCCGCGCGGGACCGCCGACCTTGCCGCCTATCGCCAGGCGGTTCGCCTGATCGAGACCATCGGCGGCTATGCCTCGCATGCCGCCTCGGCGATTCGCGGCGTGACGCCGGATGCGCAGCCGAACCTCGAAGCCGAGACGTTGAAAGCGATCGAGCCGCCCGCGCCGCGGACCCGCTTGATCGATATCGCTGCCACGCTGCGCGCCAATGTCAATTTCAGCTCGATCACGTTCCGCCATGCCCTGCGCCTGGCGCTCACGGCCGCCGTCGCGGTGGCGCTTACGCGCTCGATGGGGCTGACGCGCGGCTATTGGCTGACCATCACGGCGACGGTCGTGCTGCAGCCCTATCTGGCGACGACCTTCCAGCGCACGCTCGAGCGCGTGGCCGGCAGCGTGGCCGGCGGCCTGCTCGCGGCCCTGCTGGGCTGGATGCTGCCCGATCCGATCGCCATCACCGTCGTGATCTTTCCGCTGGCGATCGCGACCATGGCGTTCCGGCCCGTCAACTACACGCTGTTCGTCTTCCTGCTGACGCCGCAGTTCGTGCTCGTCGCGGAGCTGTTCCAGACCGGCGGCAGTGGCGATCTGATGCTGGCGGTGCTTCGCGCCGTGCATAGCGTCCTGGGCGGCGCCTTGGGTCTGGCGGCGGCCTACCTGCTGTGGCCGGCCCGCGAGAACCGCGAATTGCCGAAGCAGCTGGCCCGGGCCATCCGCGCCAACCGCGACCTCGCCATGAGCGCGCTCGGCCAGCTGTATCAGGGTGAAGCCGGGCAGGGGCAGCCGGCCCTGCTCCGGGCTGCCGGCATGGCCAGCAACAATGCCGAGGCCTCGCTGCAGCGCCTGATCGACGAGCCGCACACGAAGGCGCGTCGCGAAGAGGAGCCGGCGATGACGGTCCTGACCTGTGTTCGGCGCCTGGCTGGCGTGGCCCTGACCCTGTCGCATCTGCCGGCCCACCGGATCGAGACCGCGGCGCGCAACCGGCTGGATCAGTTGAAAGACTGGATGGGCAGCAGCCTGAGCGCCATCGGCGATGCTATCGAGCAGGGCGTCGCCCCACCGGAGCTGCCGCCGGTGCCCGACCTTCCGCCGACCATCCCCGAAGCCGCGGCCGAGGAACAGTTGCTCGATCATGAGCTCGCGCGACTGGCGCGCCAGGTCGGCGTGCTGCACGCGGCCTCGATCCGGTTCGCGGGCTTTTAAGCGCTTCTGATCTCGCGGATGCCCTTGCCCAGCCGTCGGCGCAGCAGCGCGCGCAACGTGACGCCGTCGGCATATCCCACCATGCCGGCGATCGCCTCGACGCTGGTGCTGCTGGTCTTCAAGAGATGCACCGCCTGCTCGATCCGCAGATCCTGCACATAGGACACCGGCGTCTTGCCCAGCACATCCCGGATGCGCCGGGCCAGCGTGCGCTTGCTGGTCGCCAGTTCCTGCGCGGCCTCGTCCAGCTTGAAACCCCGATCCAGGCGCTGCCGGGCCCAGCGGTCGAAACGTTCGACCAGCGGGTCGGCATGGGCCAGATGGTCTGAAATGGCGTAGGCCGATTGCGATGGCCGCGCATCCACCACCAGGTATCGGGCGACCAGTGCCGCCAGTTCGGGGCTGACCTGTCGGATCAGCCACAGCGCCATATCGATATGGCCCAGGGCCGCGCCGGCCGTCACGAAGGGTCCGGACGTGACGAGCATCCGGCTGGAATCGAGGCGGACCGAAGGGTAGCGCTGTCGGAACAGCGGCGTCAGCCACCAGGTCGTCGTCGCCTCGTGCTGATCCAGCAACCCACTTTCGGCCAGCAGAAACGTACCGACGCACGCCGCGGCGATCCGCGTCCCACGCGCGGCCCAAGCGCGCAGTGCCGCGGCCGCTTCGGCGACATCGTCCCGGCCGAGCGCCCGTTGCAGCGGCTCCGGCATCTTGATGCCGATCGCCGGAACGATGACCCAATCCGGTGCGGGACACTCCTCGACCGTGCCGACCGGCACGCCCAGCAATTGGGCGCTCCGTACGGCGGGCCGCACGCCTACGATCGAAATGTCGAACCGGGGACCGGGATGGCCCAGCAGGCCGGCTAGGTCGTTGGCCGTGGTGAGCGTATCCAGCACGGTCGCGAGGCCGGTGTCGAACACGCCGTCCAGGACCAGCACGGCAATTTTCATGGCTCGATCACTATCAAAGATGTCAATCGCGCCAATATGCCGCCCGCGCGGTCCTGCGTAAAGTCCGTCCCGTCGCTGCACCGAGCGATCTTTCTCACACCGGGGACCCATCATGATCACGCTCGCACTCTTCGCCCGTCTCGAAGCCAAGCCGGGAAAGGAGCAAGAGGTCGCGGACTTCCTGGCAGCCGGGCTGGAACTGGCGAACCAGGAAACCACCACGCCGATCTGGTTTGCGCTCAAGCTGTCGCCGACGATTTTCGGCATCTTCGATGCCTTCGAAAATGAAGCCGGACGGCAGGCCCATCTTCAAGGTCCGATCGCCCAGGCGCTGATGGCCAAGGCCGCGGACCTGCTCGCCGTTCCGCCGACCATCGAGACGATCGAGGTGCTCGGCCTCAAGAACCGGGCCTGACCCGAGCGAAGCCGGCGTTCGCCCGCGTCACTGGTCCCGGGCGAGCGCCGCGCGGGCCATGCGGTCGACCAGTCCGGGCGCCAGCAGTTTCAGCCAGAGGCCGAGCTTGCCCTTGGCGGTCATGACCAGTTCGCGGCGGCGGCCCGCCATGGCCCGGATCATCTCACGCGCGCAGGTCTCGACCGGCATCATGCCGCGCTCGTCGAGGCCGCTGCGTCCGGCCGGCGCGCCGTCCGCGCCGAAGCCGTGATAGCGGATCCGGGTCGCCACCATGCCGGGATAGACGATGGTGACGCCGACACCGTCATCGACCAGCTCGCTGCGCAGCGCTTCGAGCAGCCCGGCCATGGCGAACTTGCTGGCGGAATAGGCGGTGCGGCCCGGCACGCCGATCTTGCCGGCGAGGCTGGAGACCCCGACGATCAAACCGCGACGGGCCTTCAGATGGGGCAGGGCGGCGTGACAGCACCATAAGGTGCCGAACAGGTTGATCCGCATCATCCGCTCGTACCAGCCCAGATCCGTCACTTCGTCGAGCCGCGCATGACCGGAAACGCCGGCATTGGCGACCAGCACGTCGATGGCGCCGAAGTGCTGGACCGCGGCCTCGATCAACGCCACGCATTGCGCCTGGTCGGCCACGTCGGTCGGCACCGTCAGGCAATCGGCGCCGGCGGCGCGGCATTCATCGGCAACCGCATCGAGCGCTGCCGTGCGGCGTGCCGCCAGCACCAATCGCGCGCGCTGTGCCGCAAGTTGGCGCGCCAGTTCCGCGCCGATGCCGTCGGAGGCGCCGGTAATGACGATGATCTTGTCGGTGAAGGCGGCCATGTTCACGAGGCTCCGGTGGCGGGAAACTGGGCATAAATTGGGCTTTAAAATACCACAAGTCGTTGAAATAGCTGAATATTTAATTCAAATTCCCCACGGCACGGTGCCGATGATCGACATCGAGGCGTATGGCCGACGGCTGGCGCAATAGATTAGAATCAATGACGAGCAGCTTCCAATTTTCAGTCAGATTGTTTCGGTTAATTGTCGACACCGCGAGAGATAGGCGATGACAATGCTGCCAGCGGTACCGAATGTGATCGGTGTGATCGTGCCCACGGTTGTTTGGTGCGGTCTTGATGACGAGACATGTTTTCCCTTAACTCATTCGGCAGAAAATGCGGCATGACTGAAAAGACGATATCGCTTTTCATCGATACCAATGGCTTCATCCAGATGCGAGATGCCAAAGACCTGCCTTGGAATGAAATATTTAAAGATGCGGCGCGTATAGATTTGATGATTTCACCGCGTGTCATCGAGGAACTCGACAAATTCAAAGTAAACACGAACAAGAGAAAACGAGATCGCTCTCGCGCGGCACTTAAGATCATTGACTCTGCTTCGCAGAACGATGACATGGCTCTTACGGTACGAACTAGCTCACCAGAAGTTAGGGTCGTTATCGCTCAAAATCCAGCTTTCGACTGGTCTAGATATCCAAATCTCGACCAATCAAAACCGGATGATCACCTAGTCGCGGAGGCGATAGCCTTCGGCGCTAACGCGGCGATTTTTTCACATGATTCGGGTCCGCGCATTCGGGCGCGCATTGCGAGGATTGCGGCCCACAAACCACCGGATAACTGGCTCCTGCCGGACGAGACCTCGGACGATCAGAAGAAGATTTCACAACTTGAGCGTCAACTTGAAAAAGCGCTGAGTACATCGCCGTCTATCGTTGTGGCGATAAATGGGCTGATCGCACCAGGCGGTAGTTTGGTTTTTGAGATACCTATCGTTCAAGCGCTTGATCCATCTGATGCGAATAACCTCGCAACGAAGTACCTGTATGCGCACCGAAGAGGATCACAGGTTGGATCTACCGACCCGATGGGCAGAGGGGGCTTTCTTCCAACAGCGGAAGTTGAGCGATATAATAAAGAATACGACAGATTTGAGAAACTCGTTCCTCAATATTTTAACAATCTTCATATAATTGTTGCGCATTCGGCGCGAGCTATGAAAATCCAATATTCTGTCGGTAATAACAGTGGTGTATCGGCAAAGGGCCTTCGGATCGATGTGGACGTAGAGGGAGAAATCTCCCTTATAAGTGAGTCGAGAGAGGCCGACATGGCAGATGATGCGACGGTTCTCCCAATACCCCCAAAACCACCGAGGTCTCTTATGGAAATGATTGGCGGAAGCCATGGCTCGTTTTTGAACGTGTCATCGCTTCACGATCACAGTCAGCCGAGGGATCCCGTAGAGTTTTATTGGTTTAACCGTCCCGAGATTGGATCAAAACTAAGCTCATTGCAATGCGAGGACTTCAGAGCTACGCGTCAGCACGGCGATGAAATATTCGTTGTTTTGAATGGATCGCTACCTGCTTCAGCGAACGTTAATATCCAGGTGAGCGCAACAAATCTTCCAGCGCCGGTCAGCGCTTCCGCCGCCATCTCGATTGTTCAAAGGCGTACAGATTGGACAGACGAGACGATATTGACGTTGCTGCCGGATTTTATACGAGGCGAGATTTCACAGTACTTTTCTAGTGAGCCGTGGCAGCTGACATGTCTGCGTCGGGAGGGCGCCACATACTATGACAACGGTGAGCGATTTCATGAGGTCGACTCGGCCGATCTATCGCAGCTAACGCAGCGGTGAGTGTCGTGACGACATCGACGTTGACAGCCTGTCGGAGATCGACCGGCTGTGCTTGAGTCAGGGGCGATTCGGCCAGGAGAATGCTCCTGGGGACGTCTAACGTGTGGATTGGAGAAGGTTATGGCCTTGTTTGTCCAATTTATGCGTGGTTTCCCAGCTCCGGTGGTGGAAGGGACGGTTCGAACAGCGACACATCTAAGTCGCATAATATATATTATGAAAAATATCTCTCAGGTGGCGGGTGCTGCTAACCTCAGCTGTTTCGAAACGACTCGCCGTCGACTGGATTACGCCAAGGCGTTGTGCAAGTCGTTTCGTTGCAATTTAGCACCGCCTTCCCAAGAGCCTATAGCCTGAGGCTGCGAAGGATCGGCCGCAGCCGATCACGGGATCATATAGATCGCGATATCGTGTGCGACGCCACGAAGCTTGCATTCCTGTGGGACCGCGCTCAGCCCGCTCGCCTTCAGCAGCTGCGACGCCCCGGCATTGTCGATGACCTGTCCGCTGGCGAAGATCGAGCGCGAAACGGCGAGGCCTTGCACTCGGGCGGCGATGTTGACCGTCTGGCCGAAATAATCCTGGCGCTCGTTCAGCATCACGGCGAGGCACGGACCTTCATGGATGCCGATCTTGACCAGCAGGTCCGGATTGAGATCGCGGATGGCGTCGCGCATGCGCAGCGCCGCGGCGACCGCCCGATCCGGCGTCGGAAATGTCGCCATCACGGCGTCGCCGATCGTCTTGACGACGGCGCCCGCCTCGGCGGCGACGATCTCGTGGAGAATATCGAAATGCGCGCGCACGAGATCGAAGGCGACGAGATCGCCGACACGCTCGTAGAGCTCGGTCGAGCCCCTGAGATCGGTGAAGAGGAAGGTGAGGCTGGTGATCTTGAGGCGCTGGTTGATGTCGAGCGTCTCGGTCCGGTAGATGTCGCGGAAGGTCTGGTTGGTCAGAAGACGGTTGGCCGTGACGAACGGCTTGCGCTTTCCGAGCAGGTCGTGGAGCTCGTCTCCCGCGGCCCAGACACCGGGAAGAGCCCGCACGTCGGCACGGTTCTCGATGGCGATGCGCAGCGGCCCGGGCGCGATCCGCAAGGTCCCGGTCGGAGCATGAACATTGTCCAGGACCATGGAGAGGTTCCGCCGCTCGCGCGTCGGCTCGCCCTGTGCGTCGATGAAATGGGCGGCGTGCGTCACCGGGTCGAAGACGATGAAGAAGCCGGCTGGCAATTGCAGGGACAGCACGGCCTTTCCGTTGCTCGGCAATTCGAAGAAATCGAGCACGATTTCCTGGAGGAGCCGCTCGAATGTCGCATCATCGGGCAGATCGACGCCCGAGCTCCAGAATACCTGGCGATAATATTCGGGAAACGGCAGCGTATGAGGCTCGTGCGCCTGGATCCGGCGGACCCGGGGGCTGACCGTAAAGGTCACCTCGACCATCTCGTCGAGCGTCGGTTCGTAATCGGCGGCACAAAGCGCGCACTGGTACACGGACCGGTCGACCGTCTTCAGAGTCGATCCGGCGTCGAAGACGCCGCCGCAGCCGGGACAGAGCACGTTCCATGAAAGCTCGAAGATGCCGAGCCGCGTGGCATGCAGAAAAGCGGCGATCGTGTCCTCTTCGTCGAAGCGGCTCTTGGCGGCAAAATCGAGCGCATTGATCCGGCAGAGCTCCCGATCGGGCGCCGCCTCCACCCGCTGCTCAATGGCTCTCACGACTTCGGCGTCCGCAGACTGCCGCAAGGCGGTGAAGAGAGCATCGGTCTCGCCGGATAAGCTCATGGGGAAGTCCTGGCCGCCGCACCGTTGCCTGCGACAATAGCACCAAGGCCCTCCATTGCGTAACTGACCCCGCGCGCTACCGGTGGCGGCGAGAAGGATCATGGCGGCGAATCTCTAGTCGGTCTTATCGCTGCGCATGGCGATGCGCTAGGATTCCCGCCGACGCAGCAGATAGCTGTCCATGATCCAGCCGTGACGTTGCCGCGCCTGCTCCCGCCGCGTCTCGATTTCGTCGCGCACATCGGCGAGCCGTCCGGAAATCAGGATCTCGTCCTCCGTGCCGAGATATGCGCCCCAGAAGATTTCGAGATCCTGGTCGACGCGCCTGAAGCTCTGGTCGCCATCCAGCATCACCACGGCGCTGCCGATGTCGTCCGGCAGCGTGTCGCCGAGCTTTCGGCCGGTCGTGATCAGCACCGGCTCGCCGATCCGGTTCAGCGGAATGCGGTGCTGTGCCGCCAGGGCCTGAACGCTGCCGATGCCCGGGATGACCTCGTATTCCAGGGCAACGCCATTGGCCCGGATCCGGTCGACGATCCGGATCATGCTGTCATAGAGCGACGGATCGCCCCACACGAGCAACGCCCCGCATTCGCCGTCCGCCAGTTCCGCCGTCAGCAGCCGCTGATAGGTCGCCGCGATCGCGTCATGCCAGGCCGCGACGGTCGACCGATAGTCCTCGGGGTTCCGGGCCCGCGCCGGCATCGGCACGTCGACGAACCGATAGGCATCGCCTTCGATGAAGCGCGCGCAGATCTCGGTACGCAGATGCCGCAAGGCGGCTTTCTCGGTGCCCTTGTCGGGTATGAAGAACACGGTCGCCCGGTTGAGCGCCTTGATCGCCTGAACCGTCAGATGCTCAGGATTGCCGACACCGATACCAATAATGAATAATTTCAATATATTATCTACCATTATTAATCTACTACATTAATTATCGGACGGGCACGTCGCCGTCATGCCAGGTTAGCACCATGGCGCCGCGGGGAAATCACGTTTCCGCCCTGCCCCACCACAGGCATTGGCCGGGGCGGAGACCGCAGCACAACATGTCGCATCCCTTGCAGCTGCAAATGATCGCCTGGGCGATTGCACGCGACACCCGGTTCCGCTTAGGGTCTGCCGGACCGGTTGTTGAGGGGTCGCGATGCCATAGGGCAGATGTGACGGCGCTTGATGGATTGCCCCTGCGGCCGGCCTCGTTCTATGCCCGGCGCCCGGGTCGCCATTTGGAGTCCTCCACCGTGTGGCTTGTCCGCATCGCGCTCAGCCGGCCCTATACCTTCATCGTGCTGGCCCTGGTGATTCTGATCATCAGCCCGATCGTCATCCTGCGCACGCCCACGGACATCTTTCCGAACATCAATATTCCCGTCATCGCCGTCTCCTGGTCCTACACCGGCCTGAACGCCGAGGAGATGGAAGGCCGGGTGACCTCGGGCTTCGAGCGTACCTTGACCACGACGGTCGACAATATCGAGCATATCGAATCGACCACGATCAACGGCCAGGCGATCGTCAAGATCTTCCTGCAGCCGGGCTCCAGCCTGGATACGGCGAACGCGCAGATCACCGCCGTGTCGCAGACCCAGCTGCGCAACATGCCGACCGGCACTCAGCCGCCGCTGATCATCAACTACAGCCCGTCGAGCGTGCCGATCCTGCAGCTGGGCTTCTCGGGCAAGGGCATGTCCGAACAGCGGCTCAATGACCTGACGGTCAATTTCGTCCGCCCGCAGCTCGTCACCGTACCGGGGGCGGTCATCCCCTACCCGTTCGGCGGCAAGCAGCGCCAGGTGATGATCAATTCCAACCCGCGCCTGCTGCTGTCGAAAGGCCTGACGCCGACCGACATCCTGAACGCGGTCGCGGCGCAGAACCTGGTGCTGCCGTCGGGCACGGCAAAGATCGGCGAGATGGAGTATGACGCGCGCCTGAACGGCGCGCCGCGCACGATCGCCGAGCTGAACGACCTGCCGCTGAAGACCGTCGGCAATTCGACGATCTATCTGCGCGACGTCGCCACGGTCAGCGACGGTTTCAGCCCGCAGACCAATATCGTGCGCCAGGATGGCCAGCGCGGCGTGCTGCTCAGCATCCTCAAGGCCGGCACGGCCTCCACCATCGACGTCGTCGCCGGCATCCGCGCCTCGCTCGAGCGGGTCGGCCAGACCGTGCCGCCGGACCTGAAGATCGCACCGCTGGCCGATCAGTCGATCTTCGTCAAATCCGCCGTGGTCGGCGTGATCCGCGAGGCGCTGATCGCAACGGCGCTGACCGCCTCGATGATCCTGATTTTCCTCGGCAGCTGGCGCAGCACAATCATCATCGCCATCTCGATCCCGCTGTCGATCCTGGGCGCGGTGATCGTGCTGGGCGCGCTCGGCGAAACCATCAACATCATGACCTTGGGCGGCCTGGCGCTCGCGGTCGGCGTGCTGGTCGACAATGCGACGGTGACGATCGAGAACATGGAGCGGCATCTGGAGGATGGCGAGTCGCTGCAGACGGCGATCCTGGAAGGTGCCGCCGAGATCGGCGCGCCGTCCCTGGTCGCGACGCTGTGCATCTGCGTCGTGTTCCTGCCGATGTTCTTTCTGAGCGGCGTCGCGCGCTATCTGTTCGTGCCGCTGGCCGAGTCCGTCGTCTTCGCCATGCTCTGGTCCTACATCCTGTCGCGCACCCTGGTCGCGACCTTGGCGATGTATCTGCTGAAGGCGCATCACGACGCGCCGGCGGCGGCGAAGTCCCGCAACCCGCTGGTCCTGTTCCAGCAGTCTTTCGAGCGCGGCTTCAACGCTTTCCGCGACGGGTTCGGCCGGGTGCTGACCCTGCTGGTCGCGCGCCGCGCCCTCTTCATCCCCGGCTTTTTCGTCGCCTGCCTGTCCTGCTTCATCCTGCTGCCGTGGCTGGGACAGGACTTCTTTCCCAATACCGACAATGGCCAGATGATCCTGCATCTGCGCGCCAAGTCGGGGACCCGGATCGAGGAGGCGGCCCAGTTGGCCGACCGGGTCGAAAGCTTCGTCCGGCGCGAGATCCCGGGCAACGAGCTGAGCGGCATCCTCGACAATATCGGCCTGCCCTACAGCTCGATCAATCTGATGCATTCGACCTCGGGCCTGATCGGCGCCGGCGACGCGGACATCATGGTCTCGCTGAAGCCGGAGCATGCGCCGACCGCCGACTATGTGCGCAAGCTGCGCACCGACCTGCCGCGGGCCTTTCCCGGCATCGTGTTCTACTTTCTGCCGGCCGATATCGTGACGCAGATCCTGAACTTCGGCATTCCGGCGCCGGTCGATATCCAGATCGACGGCGCGGACGTCGAGGGCAATCGCCAGGTCGCCAACCAGATCCTGGACGAATTGCGCCACGTGCCGGGCATCGCCGACGCCCGGGTGCAGCAGACCTTCGATTATCCGAGCTTCGAGGTCGCGGTCGATCGGACCAAGGCGGCCCAGACCGGCCTGACCGAGCGTGATGTCGCCAACAGCATGCTGAACATCCTGAGCGGCAGTTCGCAGGTCACGCCGATGTTCTTCCTGAACTGGCAGAACGGCGTGAACTACAACATGACGGCGCTGTCGCCGCAGTACAACATCCAGTCGCTGCAGGATATTCAGAACATCCCGGTCAGCGCGGTCGGCGGCAAATCGGACCGCATCCTGGGCGATCTGGCGACGATCAAGCGGTCGAGCGAAATCCAGGTGCTGACCCACTACAACATCCGGCGGACGGTCGATATCTACGCCTCGGTCCAGGATCGCGATCTGGGCGGCGTCGGGGCCGATATCGCCAAGATCGTCGATGCCCATCGGGCGTCGCTGCCGCGCGGCAGCTTCCTATCCATTCGCGGCCAGATCGACACGATGCAGCATTCCTATGTCAGCCTGATCGGCGGCCTCGCCTTCTCGATCGTGCTGGTCTATCTGCTGATCGTGGTGAATTTCCAGTCCTGGCTCGACCCGTTCATCATCATCACCGCCCTGCCCGCGGCTCTCGCCGGCATCGTGCTGTTCCTGTTCTTCACCCATACGACCTTGAGCGTGCCGGCGCTGATGGGCGCGATCATGTGCATGGGCGTGGCGACCGCGAACAGCATCCTGGTCGTGTCCTTCGCCCGCGATCGGCTGGCCGTGCACGGCGATGCGGTCAAGGCCGCGATCGAGGCCGGCTACACCCGGCTTCGGCCGGTGGTCATGACCGCGCTCGCCATGATCATGGGCATGGTGCCGATGGCGCTGGGCCTGGGCGAAGGCGGCGAGGAAAACGCCCCGCTCGGCCGTGCCGTGATCGGCGGCCTGATCGTCGCGACCGTCGCGACCCTGATCTTCGTGCCTGCGGTCTTCAGCTTGCTGCACCGCAGCAGCCGGCCCAAGCTTCAACCCGTCGAATGATCGCCATCCGCCTTTCCGGATGCGCCGATACCGGAGCAGCAATATGACGCCCCACGGCAATGGTAAGTTGGATGCGGTCTATGACGACGCCGTGCCCGGCGGCCGTCGGCCGCCGTCCCGCAAGTCCCGGCGCGGCCTGATCATCCTCGTGCTGGCCGTCGTGCTGGTGGCCGCCGCCATCGGCAACGGCATCCGCGGCCGGATCGAGGCCGCGCAGGGGCTGGCGCAGACGACCGAGGCCTCGGCGGTCTCGTCGGTCAACGTGGTCCATCCCGACGTGGGGGCCCCCAACGAGGAACTGGTGCTGCCCGGCGGCACCCAGGCGATCACCGACACGCCGATCTATGCGCGCACCAGCGGCTATCTGAAGCGCTGGACCTCGGACATCGGCCAGCATGTCAAAAAGGGCGACCTGCTGGCCGAGATCGACACGCCGGAGGTGGACGAGCAGCTGCGCCAGACGCGCGCCGATCTGGATACGGTCCAGGCCAATCTGAAACTGGCCGACCTGACCGCCAGGCGGAACGAGGACTTGCTGAAGACCCGCTCGATCGCGACCCAGGAACGCGACAATGCCGCGGGCGCGCTCGCCGCGGCCAAGGCGAACGTCGCCTCCAAGCAGGCCGACGTGGCGCGGCTGGAACGGATGCAATCCTACGAAAAGGTCTATGCCCCGTTCGACGGCATCATCACGGCGCGCAACACGGATATCGGCGCGCTGATCGACGCCGGGGCCAATTCGGCAGCGCGCGAGCTGTTCCATCTGTCGGCGATCGACAAGATCCGCGTCTTCGTGTCGGTGCCCGAGGCCTATTCCCGCGCAATCCATACCGGCGACAAGGCCAAGGTGACGCTGGATGAGTTCCCGGGCGAGGGCTTCGCCGGCACGCTGGTGCGCACGGCCAACGCCATCGACCCGGCCTCGCGCTCGCTACTGGTCGAGATCGACGTCGACAATGCCGACGGCCGGCTGCTGCCCGGCTCCTACGCGTTCGTTCATCTGAGCCTGGCCAAGCCAATTCAATCCGTGACCATCCCCTCGAACGTGCTGATCTTCCGCAAGGAGGGCATCCGCGTCGCTGTGGTCCGCGACGGCAAGGCCGCCCTGCTGCCGATCACGATTGGCCGCGACTACGGCGACAGGGTCGAAGTGGTGTCCGGCCTGCAGCCGACGGACGACGTGATTGTCGACCCGTCCGATTCGCTGGTCGCCGGCGTGGAAGTGCAAATCGTCCAGCCCCCGGCCGTGACGGCAAACGGCGCGCCGAAATGAGGCGGATGCGAGTCTTTGCCGCCGCCCTCCCCCTCGCTCTCGCCGCCTGCACCGTCGGTCCCGACTATGTGAAGCCGACCACCGCCACCGCCGATGCCTATAAGGAAGCGCCGCCGGTGGCTCCTGCGGATGCCGGCATCTGGAATCCGGCCGCCCCGGCCGACCAGGTGCCGCGCGGCAAATGGTGGGAGGCCTACAAGGATCCGACGCTGAACGCGCTCGAGGAGCAGGTCGGCATCGCGAACCAGAACCTGAAGATCGCCGAGGCCCGCTTCCGGCAGGCGCGCGCCCTGATCGGCGTCAGCCGGTCGGCCGAGTTCCCGTCGCTGACCGCCCTGCCCGGCATCGCCTCGGTTCGCAGTTCGAACAACAAGCCGTATTTCTCGAGGACGCACACGACCGGCGATTTCATCCTGCCGTTCGATGCGAGCTACGAGGTCGATCTCTGGGGCCGCATCGGGCGCAACGTCAACGCCGCCGGCGACGAGGCCCAGGCGACCGCCGCCGATCTGCAGACCGCCGACCTCAGCCTGCATGCCGAACTGGCGATCGATTACTTCGATCTGCGCAGCGCCGATTCCCAGAAAAAGCTGCTCGACGATTCGGTCGCGGCCTTCGCCGACGCGCTGCAGCTGACGGTGAACCGGGCCAATGGCGGGGCGGCACCCGATTCCGACGTGGCCCAGGCCAAGACCCAGCTCGACACGACGCGGGTGCAGGCGACCGACATCACGGTGCAGCGCGCGCAGTACGAACATGCGATCGCCGTGCTGACCGGCCAGTCGCCTTCCAGCTTCAGCCTGGCCCCGGCACCGCTTGCCTTGCGGCAGCCCAGCATTCCGGTCGGCCTGCCGTCGGACCTGCTGCAGCGCCGGCCCGATATCGCGGCCGCCGAGCGGCGCGTGGCCGAGGCGAACGAGCAGATCGGCATCGCCGCCGCCGCCTATTATCCGTCGCTTTTGCTAAGCCCGGTCGTCGGGTTTGAAGGCCATAGCGCCGCCGACTGGTTCAATTGGCCGAGCCTGCTCTGGTCGGTCGGCTTCAGCATGAGCGAGACGATTTTCGACGGTGGACGGCGCGATGCCCTGTCCGACACGGCGCGCGCGTCCTATGACGCCTATGTCGCCAATTACCGGCAGGTGACGCTCGATGCCTTCCAGCAGGTCGAGGACGACCTGGCGATCCTGCGCATCCTGCAGCAGGAGGCGCAGCAGCAGGACGAGGCCGTCGCCTCCGCCCAGAACTCGCTGCGGCTGTTCACCAACCGCTATGTCGGCGGCCGCGACACCTATCTGCAGGTCATCACCGCGCAGACCATCGCGCTCGGCAACGAACGCAATCAGACCGAGCTCCTGCGCCGGCGCATGGAAGCGAGCGTGCTGCTGATCAAGGCGCTCGGCGGCGGCTGGGACGCCGGCACCCTGCCGTCGCTCAAGGACCTGGAAAAGAGCGCCAGCGCCGCGCCTTAGCCCTCCCGCCCCCGCCGCGCCAGCACGACCGCGACGAAGGCGCGCGTGACGGCCGGCGAGACGGCGTCCACATGGACCAGGCTCATGGCCGCGCGCGGCGCGTCGCCGTCGATCGGGCGATAGGTCACGCCCGGTGCCGCCAGGTGCATCATCGAGGCCGGCACGATCGAGATGCCCAGGCCGGCCGCGACCAGGGTCACGGTCGATCCCATCTGCGGCGCCTCCTGGCCGACCCGGGGGCTGAACCCCGCCGCCTGGCAGGCGCCCACGATATCGTCATAGAGCGCGCGGCCGTTGCGGCGCGGGTAGAGGATGAAGGTTTCCCGCGCCAGATCGCAGAGCGCCACGCGCTCTCGGGTCGCGAGCACGTGATCGGTGGGCAGGGCGACCAGCATCTCCTCGCGAAACAGCAGATGCGAGACGAGGCCGCCGGTCTCGCCCGGTACCGGCCGGATGAAGGCGGCATTGAGCTGTTCGGCCTGGAACAGCTCGACCAGGCGGACCGTGTTGCCTTCGATCAACTCCAGCTGCACGTCCGGATAGGCCAGCCGATAGTCGCGGATCGCCCCGGTGACGAAGGGATGGAACGAGGCGGACGAGGTGAAGCCGATGCGGATGACGCCGGTTTCGCCTTGCGCCGCACGGCGCGCGCTGCCCAGCGCGTCGTCGGCCAGCCGCAGAAGGGTACGCGCATCCGGCAGCAGACGCGCACCGGCCTCGGTCAGGCTGACGCCATGGGACAGCCGATCGAACAGGGGGACGCCCACTTCGGCCTCGAACTGCTTGATCTGCTGGCTGAGCGGCGGCTGGCTGATGCCGAGCCGCTGTGCCGCCCGGGTGAAATTCAGCTCCTCCGCCACAGCCAGAAAATAGCGGAAATGGCGCAGCTCCATATGTTTTTCGTCTCACGAGTCGCGGATTTATATATTGGACGGATGATATCCGAGACGCGACACTCTAACGAGAGCCGAGACAACCGGCCTTGAATGACGGAGGAAATGGTTTGGCTGATCGGTCGGGACCGCTCGAAGGCTTATTGGTGGTGGCGCTCGAACAGGCGGTGGCAGCCCCCTATTGCAGCTCGCGCCTGGCCGATGCCGGTGCGCGGGTGATTAAGATCGAGCGCGCGGAGGGCGATTTCGCCCGCGGCTACGACGCTTCGGTCGGCGGGCTTTCCAGCTATTTCGTCTGGCTCAATCGCGGCAAGCAGAGCCTGGTCGCCGATATCAAGCAGCCCGACGATGCCGCCCTCCTCCACCGCCTGCTGGCACAAGCCGATGTCTTCATCCAGAATCTGGCGCCCGGTGCCGCGGAGCGTGCCGGCTTCGGCTCCGAGGCGTTGCGTCGGCGCTATCCGCGGCTGATCACGGTCGATGTCTCCGGCTACGGCGCCGGCCATGCCTATACCGAGATGAAGGCCTACGATCTGCTGGTGCAGGCCGAAAGCGGCCTCGCCTCCATCACGGGTCATCCCGCCGGCCCCGGTCGGGTCGGCGTCTCGGTCTGCGATATCGCCTGCGGCATGGCGGCGCATGCGGCCGTGCTGGAAGCCTTGATCGCGCGCGGGATCACCGGCGAGGGCAGCCGGCTCGAGGTCAGCCTGTTCGACGGTATGGCCGATTGGATGAATGTCCCGCTGCTGTATTTCGAGGGCACCGGCAAGGCGGTCCAGCGCGTCGGCCTGGCGCATCCGTCGATCTGCCCCTATGGCGCCTTTGAGACGTCCGACGGCAAGCTGGTGCTGATCTCGATCCAGAACGAGCGCGAATGGGCGAGCTTCTGTGCGGGTTTCATGGGCGAGCCGGACCTGCCGAAACAGGCCGGGTACGAGAGCAACAACGCCCGCGTCGCCAATCGGCCCGAGGTCGATGCGCGGGTGGCCGGGGTCTTCCGCGGCCTGACGCGCGATGCGGCGGCCGACCGGCTGGGCGCGGCGCGCACCGCCTACGGCTTCGTCAACGGTCTGGAAGATCTGGCGTCCCATCCGGCGCTGCGCCGGGTCGCCGTCGAGACCTCGGCCGGCATGGCCTCGATCGTGGCGCCGCCGGCCATCCGCAACGGCGCCGCGCCCAGGCTGGGCAAGGTGCCCGATATCGGCGAGCATGATCATGCGATTCGCCGGGAGTTCGCCCCATGAGCCAGCCTATCACCGAGGAAGACCTGATCGGCAGCCTGGCCGACGCGCTGCAGTTCATCTCGTATTATCATCCGGAGGATTACATCCGGGCGCTGAGCCGGAGCTACGACCTGGAGCAGAGCCCGGCGGCGAAGAACGCCATGGCGCAGATCCTGGTGAATTCGCGCATGGCGGCGATGGGCCATCGGCCGATCTGCCAGGATACCGGCGTGGTCAATGTCTTCATGAAGATCGGCATGGGCGCACGCTTCGCTACCGCGCGTCCCTTGGACGAGCTGGTCGACGAGGGCGTCCGGCGCGCCTGGAAAAGCGACACGAACCCGCTGCGCGCCTCGATGGTGCGCGAGCCCTTGTTCGATCGGCGCAATACCGGCGACAACACGCCGGCGAACCTGCAGGTCGAGATGGTCGCCGGCGACAGCGTCGAAATCCATGTCGCGGCCAAGGGCGGCGGCTCGGAGAACAAGTCGCGCTTTACCGTGCTGGAACCGAGCGATTCCGTGGTCGACTGGGTGGTGCGCACGGTCGAGACCCTGGGTGCCGGCTGGTGTCCGCCCGGTCTGATCGGCATCGGCGTCGGCGGCAGCGCCGAGAAGGCGATGCTGATGGCCAAGCAATCGCTGCTGGAACCGCTCGACATGACCGAGCTGCTGGCGCGGGGGCCGTCGTCCAAGCTGGAGGAAATGCGGATCGAGCTCTACGAGAAGATCAACGCGCTGGGCATCGGCGCCCAGGGTCTGGGCGGCCTGACCACCGTGCTCGACGTCAAGATCAAGACCTTCCCGGTCCATGCCGCCTCGCTGCCGGTCGGGCTGATCCCGCAATGCGCCGCCGACCGGCACGCGCATTTCACGCTCGACGGTTCCGGCCCGGCCCAACTGACGCCGCCCAGCCTCGATCTGTGGCCGGACATTCCGACCGAGGGCTTGAGCAAAGGCGCCAGGCGGGTCGATCTCGACAATCTCACCCGGGCCGAGATCGCGACCTGGCGTGCCGGCGAGACGCTGCTGCTGTCCGGTCGGCTGCTGACCGGGCGCGATGCCGCCCATCTGCGCATGACCAGGATGCTGGCAGCGGGCGAACCGCTGCCGGTCGATTTCCGCGACCGGGCGATCTATTACGTCGGCCCGGTCGATGCGGTCGGCGACGAGGTGGTCGGTCCCGCCGGCCCGACGACCGCGACCCGGATGGATCGCTTTACCGAGGCGATGCTGGAGCGGACCGGCCTTCTGGTCATGATCGGCAAGGCGGAGCGCGGACCCGCCGCGACCCTGGCCATCCGCGCCCATGGTGCCGCCTACCTGATCGCAGTCGGCGGCGCGGCCTATCTGGTGTCCAAGGCGATCAAGTCGGCCCGCGTGCTGGCGTTCGAGGATCTGGGCATGGAGGCGATCCATGAATTCATCGTGGCGGACATGCCGGTGACGGTCGCGGTCGACGCCCAGGGCGCCTCGATCCACCGCCAGGGTCCCGCCCGCTGGCGCACGCCGCAGGCGGAGGGCGTGTCATGACCGAAACCTATGCCGATATCCGCGACGCCGTCGCCAAGCTATGCGCGCGCTTCTCCGGCGATTATTGGCGCAAGCTCGACCGCGCCATGGCGTACCCGGCCGAATTCGTCCAAGCCTTGACCGAGGCCGGCTATCTTTCGGTCCTGATCCCCGAGGAATATGGCGGCGCCGGCCTGCCGCTCTCGGCTGCGGCGGCGATCCTGGAGACGATCCAGCACAGCGGCGGCAATGGCGCCGCCTGCCATGCCCAGATGTACACCATGGGCACGGTGCTCCGGCACGGCAGCGACGCGCAGAAGGCGGCCTACCTGCCCGCGATTGCCCGTGGCGAACTGCGCCTGCAGGCGTTCGGCGTGACCGAGCCGACCAGCGGGACCGACACGACGTCGCTCAGGACCACGGCGCGGCGCGAGGGCGACAATTATGTCGTGAACGGCCAAAAGATCTGGACCAGCCGGGCCGAATATTCCGACCTGATGCTGCTGCTCGCCCGAACCACTCCGCGCGACCAGGTCGCGAAGAAGACCGAGGGCCTGTCGACCTTCATCGTCGACATGCGCTCGGCGCTCGGTCACGGCCTGACCATCCGGCCGATCCGCACCATGATGAATCACAATTCCTGCGAAGTGTTCTTCGACAATATGACGATCCCGGCGGCGAGCCTGATCGGCGAGGAAGGCCAGGGCTTCCGCTATATCCTGTCGGGCATGAATGCCGAGCGGATCCTGATCGCGTCCGAATGCGTCGGCGATGCCAAATGGTTCATCGACAAGGCGTCGGCCTATGCCAAGGAGCGGGTCGTGTTCGACCGGCCGATCGGCCGCAACCAGGGCATCCAGTTCCCGATCGCCAAGGCCTACGCCAACATGCGCGCCGCCGAACTGATGGTGCGCGAGGCGCTTCGGCTCTACGAGGCCGGCGCCAATCCGGGGGCGGAGGCCAACATGGCCAAGATGCTGGCGGCCGACGCGTCGTTCGAGGCGGCGAACGCCTGCGTCCAGACCCACGGCGGTTTCGGCTTTGCCGAGGAATATGACGTCGAGCGCAAATTTCGCGAGACCCGGCTCTATCAGGTGGCGCCGATCTCGACCAACCTCATCCTGTCCTATCTGGCCGAGCATGTGCTTGGCCTGCCCCGGTCCTATTGAGGGAGGCCGCGCATGGAACTCGATCTGCCGGGCCTCAAAGCCTGGATCGGACGCTCGGCCGAATCCCAGGATATCGTGACGCCGCGCTTGGTCGCCGAATATGACGCGACCCTGGGTCCGACGCTGGCACCCGTGCCTCCGGGCGACGCGCCGCTGGCCCTGCATTGGTGCCTGTCGCCGTCGATATCGCCGATGGGCGAGCTCGGCGCCGACGGCCATCCCGCCAAGGGCGAATTCCTGCCGCCGGTGCCGCTGCCGCGCCGGATGTGGGCCGGCGGCAGCGTGACCACCAGGGCCGCCCTGCGGGTCGGGGACACGGTCACACGGCGCTCCGTTATCGCCGACATCGTGGTCAAGCAAGGCCGCACCGGCACCCTGTGCTTCGTGTCGGTCGATCATGAATATTCGACCTCCCGCGGCGTGGCGCTGACCGAGCGGCACGATATCGTCTATCGCGGCGCCACCGACGCCGCGGCCAAGCCGCCAGCGGCGATGGAACCGCGTCGGGCCGATCTGAGCTGGCAGGTCCAGGCGACGCCGACCCTGCTGTTCCGCTACTCGGCGATGACCTTCAACGGGCACCGGATCCACTATGATCAGCCCTATGTCACCGGCGTCGAGGGCTATCCGGGACTGGTCGTTCACGGGCCGATGCAGGCGAGCCTGATGTTCAATCTCGCGGCCGAACTGGGCGGTGCGGTGCCCGCCTCGTTCCGCTATCGTGGCCTGTCGCCGCTGATTTCCGGCCAGCGCTTCTCGGTTCGGGCGGTGCGCGGGGCGGAAGGCGGCATTCGCTGTTGGACGGAGAGTGCGACGGGCCAGATCTGTATGGAGGCGGAAGCCCTCTAACTGAAAAATATTTAACGAAAACAATAATTTATCGTCAAAACTTGAGGGAGGAACCCATGAAGCTTTTTCTGGCAGCAAGCATGTTCGTCGCAGTGGCGGCACTGGTCGCCGGTCCGGCCCGGGCCGACGATCCGATCGTGATCAAGTTCAGCCATGTCGTGGCGCCCGACACGCCCAAGGGCAAGGGCGCCGACAAGTTCAAGGAACTGGCCGAGAAATATACCAACGGCAAGGTCAGGATCGAGGTCTATCCGAACTCCCAGCTCTACAAGGACAAGGAAGAGGTCGAGGCGTTGCAACTGGGTGCCGTGCAGATGCTGGCGCCGTCGCTCGCCAAGTTCGGCCCCTTGGGT
Source organism: Rhodospirillales bacterium (assembly GCA_028288725.1). Taxonomy (GTDB): domain Bacteria; phylum Pseudomonadota; class Alphaproteobacteria; order ATCC43930; family CGMCC-115725; genus Aliidongia. The sequence goes on along the minus strand of JAQGIC010000034.1, from coordinate 5,298 downwards.
GCCAAGGAGTTCGAGGTGTTCGACCTGCCCTATATCGTGCCCGACAAGGCCGCCCTCCGGCGCGTGACCGATGGCGCGCTGGGCAAGAGTCTGTTCCAGAAGCTGGAATCCAAGGGCATTACCGGCCTGGCCTACTGGGACAACGGCTTCAAGATCATGAGCGCCAACAAGCCGCTGCGCCTGCCGGCCGATTTCCAGGGCCTGAAGATGCGCATCCAGTCCTCCAAGGTGCTGGAGGCCCAGTTCAAGGCGTTGGGCGCGCAGCCCCAGGTCATGGCCTTCTCCGACGTCTATCAGGCCATGCAGACCGGCGTGGTCGACGGGTCGGAAAATACGCCGTCGAACATGTGGTCGCAGAAGCATTTCGAAGTGCAGAAATACGCCACGCTCAGCAATCACGGCTATATCGGCTATGCGGTCATCGTGAACAAGAAGTTCTGGGACGGGCTGCCGGCCGATATCCGGAGCCAGCTCGATAAGGCGATGGTGGAGGCGACGGCCTATGCCAATGATCTGTCGCAGAAGGAAAACGACGACGCGCTGGCCGCGATGAAGGCATCGGGCAAGATCACCTTCATCGAGCTCACGCCCGAGCAGACGGCCGCCTGGCGCAAGGCGCTCGAGCCGGTGGCGACCGAGATGACCGCGCGCATCGGCAAGGAAACGATCGACGCGTTCCGGCAGGCGACCGCCGGCGGCAACTGATACCCCCTCTCCTTCCCGAGGCCGCTCGGCGGCCTCGGGACGTTCGTGCTTTCGGCTTAAGACGGAGAGGAAGCCAGATGCTGCTTCGGATTCTCGATCGGCTCGAAGAAACCTTGATTGCCACCCTGATCGGCGGGGCCACGCTGATCATCTTCCTGTCCGTGGTTCTGCGCTATGCGGCGGGCTTTCCGCTGCTCTATCCGATCGCCAGCCGGTTCGACATGGGCTGGGCGCAGGAACTCTGCATCTTCATGTTCATCTGGATGGCCAAGTTCGGCGCCGCCTATGGCGTGCGTACCGGCATCCATGTCGGGGTCGACGTGCTGGTGAAGCGGCTGCGGCCCGGCCGGCAAAAGGCCGTCATCCTGTTCGGCCTGATGTGCGGCGTGCTGTTCACCGCGGTGATCGGCACCATGGGCGCCAAGTTCGTCTATGGCCTGATGGGCACCGATCAGACCACGCCGGACCTGGAGTGGCCCAGCTGGATCGTCTATCTGTGCATCCCGCTCGGCTCCTATCTGATGTGCTTCCGTTTCGTGCAGGTCGCGGTCCATTTCTGGCGCACCGGCGAGGTGCCGCATCATGACGCCGGCCATGTCGAGGGGCTGGAGGGACAGAAGCTCGAAATGGGGTCGCCGTCATGAGCGCCGCCCTGATCTTCGGCATCCTGGCGGCGCTGATGCTGACCGGCATGCCGATCTCGATCGCGCTCGGCCTGACCGTGCTCTCCTTCATGTTCACCATGACCACGGTGCCGATCGAGAGCGTCGGGCTAAAGCTGTTCACCGGCCTCGACAATTTCTCGATCATGGCGATCCCGTTCTTCATCCTGGCCGGGACCTTCCTGACCCGCGGCGGGGTGGCGCGCCGCATGATCGCGTTCACCTCGTCGCTGATCGGCCATTGGCCGGGCGGGCTGGGGCTGGCCGGCGTCGCGGCCTCCGCCCTGTTCGCCGCCGTGTCGGGATCGAGCGTCGCGACCGTGGTGGCGATCGGCTCCATCATCCTGCCGGCCATGGTCGAGCAGGGCTATCCGAAACGCTTCGGCGCCGGCGTCATCACCACGTCGGGCGCGCTCGGCATCCTGTTGCCGCCCTCGGTCATCCTGGTGCTGTTCGGCGTTTCGACCAACACCTCGATCGGCGCGCTGTTCATGGCCGGCGTCATGCCCGGCCTGTTGCTGGCATCCCTCATGATCTGCCTGACCCTGGTGATCGCCTGGCGGCGCGGCTACCCACGCATGGCGCGATCGACCTGGGCCCAGCGCTGGCGCGCCTTCCGCGAGTCCGTCTGGGGGCTGTTTCTGATCGTCATCGTCATGGGCGGCATCTATGGCGGCCTCTTCACGCCGACCGAGGCGGCCGCGGTCGCCGCGGTCTATGCCTTCGTCATCGCGGTCTTCGTCTATCGCGATCTGCCGCTGAGGGACGTCCCAAAGGTGCTGCTGAGCGCTGCGAACACCAGCGCCATGCTGCTCTACATCATCACCAACGCGGTGCTGTTCTCGTTCATGATGACCAACGAGCATATTCCGCAATCCATGGCCGCCTGGATCGTGGCGCAGCATTTCAACGTCTGGACCTTCCTATTCGTGGTCAATATCGTGCTGCTCGCTGCCGGCAACGTCATGGAGCCGACCTCGATCCTGCTGATCATGGCGCCGATCCTGTTTCCGATCGCCACCAGCCTCGGCGTCGATCCGATCCATTTCGGCATCCTGATGGCGGTCAATATGGAGGTGGGATTGTGCCATCCCCCGGTCGGCCTCAACCTCTATGTGGCCTCCGGCATCGCCCGCATGGGCATCTCGGAACTGACCGTGGCGGTCCTGCCCTGGCTCGTCGTCATGCTGATGTTCCTGGCCCTCATCAGCTACGTGCCGACCATCTCGGTCTGGCTTCCTCATCGCCTGGGAATGTAGATGTCCGAGCAGCTCCCCATCGCCAAGCATCTCGACCGGCTCGGCGCCCTCGTCCCGGTCGAAGGCCGGCGGATCGTCGATGTCGGCTGCGGCGACGGCGCCCTGGCGCGCGCGCTTGCCCGGCGCGGCGCGATCGTCACCGGCGTCGAGATCGACGCCCGGGCGCTGGCCCCCGCCCTGGCAATCCCGAGCGTTGCCGGCGAGCGCTATCTGGAGGGCCGCGCCGAAGCGCTGCCGCTGGACGACGGCTCGGTCGACATGGTGCTGTTCTTCAACAGCCTGCACCATGTGCCGAGCGCCTGGCTGGAGGCGGCTTTGGGCGAAGCGGCCCGGGTCCTGGTCCAGGACGGGATTCTGTTCGTGCTGGAGCCGATCGCCGCCGGCCGTTATTTCGAACTGACCCGTCTGATCGAGGACGAAACCCATGTCCGGGCGAAAGCCTATGAGGCGCTGGTCCGCGCCGGCGCCCAGGGGTTGATCGCGACGGCCGAGGAAACCTATCGCAATCCCCTCGCCTTCAAGGATTTCGAGACGTTCGAAGCCCGCATGATCGCGGTCGATCCGGCCCGGTCTGCGATCGTCGCCCAGCATCGCGCCTCGTTGCGCCAGGCCTTCGAAACCTCGGCCGAAGCGACCGCCGACGGCTACCGCTTCTATCAGCCGACGCGGATCAATCTGTTCCGCAAGGCCTGAGCACCGCCAAGGAGGACAAATATCGGAGAGCGACGGAATAAACCCCTATCCCCCTCGATAATTCCCGGCACCGAACCGCAACGCGGCCGTGCCCCGAGGGAGAGTTCATGCGGCATCCGATCAAACACCGTCTGGCGTGGAGCATCGCCGGCATTCTGACGACGGCGGCTCTGGTCGCCGCGGCCTCACCCGGCCAGACCGCGTTTGAACATCGTCGCGACGTCATGAAGCAGCTGGGCGCCAATTTCTATCTTGGCGTCGGCCGCGTGGTGAAGGGCCGCGCCGCCTACGGCCCCGACACGGTCACCGCCGCCGAGGCGCTGGTCGACCTGACGGCCGCGCTCGACACGCTGTTCCCGCCGGGGTCGGACGTTCCGGACAGCAAGATGAAGCGGCAACTGCTCGCCGACCCCGCCAAATCCGCGGCTCTCGCCGCTGCCGTCCGCGCCGACGCGACGGCACTGTTGCCGGTTGTGCGCGGCGGCGACAAGGCGGCTATCGCCGCGTCCTACAAGAGCTTGAGCGACTCCTGCGAGGCCTGCCATTCCCAGTTCCGCCAGGAAGAATGAAATTGCGCTTATCGCTGTTCTTGCTGGTGGGAGCGCTGGGGGCTACCCCGGCGGCCGCCCAATCGGACTTGGTGGCGCGTGGCGAATATCTCACCCGCGCCGGCGGCTGCTTCTCCTGTCATACCGTCCCCGGCAACGCGGAGATGGCCGGCGGTCGTGCGCTCGCCACCCCGTTCGGCACGTTCTACACGCCCAATATCACGCCCGATCGGGAAACCGGCATCGGCGCCTGGACGGATGCCCAATTCCTGCGCGCGCTCCGCCAGGGCATCCGCCCGGACGGCGCCAACTACTTCCCGGTCTTCCCCTACACCAGCTTCACCGGCGTCACCGACGCGGACGCGCTGGCGATCAAAGCCTATCTTTTTTCGCGCCCGCCGGTGCATCGGCCGAACCGGCCGCATGATGTCGCGTTTCCATTTTCGTGGCGGTTCCTTCAGGCCGGCTGGAAATTGCTGTTCTTTTCCCAGGGCCCGTTCCGGCCGGAGCCGGCGCAGGACGGGACGGTCCAGCGCGGTGCCTATCTGGTGACGTCGCTCGCGCATTGCGGCGAATGCCATACGCCGCGCAACCGGCTGGGGGGCCTCAGATCCAGCCTCGCGCTCTCGGGCACCAAGGATGGCCCGGACGGCAAGCCGGTGCCCAACATCACCCCGGACGAGGCGACGGGCATCGGCAAATGGGACCGAGGCGACATCGCGACATTGCTGAAGACCGGAATGACGCCGGAGGAAAGTAAAGTGAAAGGCGCTATGCGCGAAGCGGTCGAGGATGGCTTGAAATATCTCAGCGACGCCGATCGGGATGCGATCGCCGCCTATTTGCTGACACTGCCGCCGCTCAGGGAAACCCGGTAGACGTTCTGGCCACCATTTCCAGCCTCTTATCGGCCCGCGATCTGACGCGGCCCGACGTGGGCATACACAGTTCTGGGACCGGATCTGATTTCATAGGAACCCGACCAGTCGCGCCCCTCGGCCAGCTTGCGTGCGGCGCCATCGCTGGATGCGTCGAACTCTTCCGTCGCGGCGACTTTTCCGAAACGGTCGAAATATACCAACGTGAAGATAGGCATGGTTAAGGTTCTTGCTCGCCGCCCAAATGTTCGTGTTGATCTGAGATCCACCACCAAAGGTAATGTGGAAATATCAATATACTCGTTGGCATGTCATCTCTTAGGGTTTCGAGAGAGGACACGCAGAGATTAGGGTGGTGAAGTTAAGATCGAGTGAATGGATAGCATTCGATGGGATTAACTTTGAAAACCCGGCTGGAGATGCCGTTTTCTTTGAATCGGACCGGATCGGATCGGCGCTGGCCGTCATGGCAACAAGAGCGGACGGTCTTTCGCAAGACGATCTCAAGCAGAGGTGACGCGCGGCCGAATATCACGCTCGGACGTCTCCGTTT
>JAQGIC010000136.1 GCA_028288725.1 Rhodospirillales bacterium | reverse complement strand
CGCGCGATCGTCGACGGCTGGTCGCGCAACTTCGATCCGAAGCGGGCGCTGGCCCTGGGCTTCAAGGCCGATGCGAGCTTCGAGGAGATCATCCGGATCTACCAGCAGGACGAGCTGGGGCAGTAGGACCCCAACTCTCCGTCACGCCCGGACAGGCGGATGACGATATTTGTTGTCTTAGCCCTTCCTCCGTGGCGACTGATATATTAGTATGTCTCTCGCCATGGCCGCCCTCTCCCGATCCCGCACGACCTTGTCCGAGCAGGCGTATGACACGCTGCGCGCGATGATCGTGCGTGGCGAGATGCCGCCCGGCACGCGCCTGTCGGAACCGGAGCTGACCCTGCGTCTGGTCGTCGGGCGCACGCCGCTGCGCGAGGCGTTGCTGCGCCTGGCCCAGGATGGTCTGGTCGCCATATATCCGCAGTCCGGCAGCTTCGTCACCCAGATCAGCCTGACCCAGCTGGAAGAGGCGCAGTTCGTGCGCGAGCGCCTGGAATGCGGCATCATCCGCCGGGTCGCGGCCCGCGCCGACAAACGCGCCCTGTCGGGCCTGCGCTCGCTGCTGCAGCGCCAGGAGCAGGCGGCGGCCGAGGATGACGCGGAGCAGTTCCATATGCTGGACGAAGCGCTGCACGAGAATTTCTGCGCCATCGCCGGCTGGCCCGACGTCTGGCGCCTGATCCACCGCAGCAAGGTCCATATGGACCGGGTTCGCCGGCTGAGCCTGCCGCTCGACGGCCATATGCCGCATCTGATCGAGCAGCATCGCGCCATTCTGGCCGCGGTGACCGACCAGGACGCCGACGGTGCCGAGTCCGCGATGCGCGGCCATCTGCGCGAGGTCTTTTCCACGATCAGCCTGTTGCGGCTGGACAGCATTTCCGAGGCGCCGATGATCCGAGCACCGGCGCCAGACCCATCTTAAGGAGTTTTAGGCTTGGAACAGACATGGCGGTGGTTCGGTCCCGAGGACGCGATCACCCTCTCCCAGATCCGCCAGACCGGGGCCACGGGCATCGTGACGGCGCTGCACCACATCCCCTATGGCGTGGTGTGGAGCCTGGACGAGATCCAAAAGCGCAAGGACATGATCGAGGCCGCGGGCCTGCGCTGGAGCGTGGTCGAAAGCGTGCCGGTCGCCGAACCGATCAAGCTGGGCGCGGGCGATCTCGCCCCGCTGTTCGAGAATTACCGCCAGACGCTGCGCAACCTCGCCGCCTGCGACGTGCGGACGGTCTGCTATAATTTCATGCCGATCCTGGATTGGACCCGCACGCAGCTGGCCTATCCGCTGGCGACCGGCGGCACGGCCTTGCGCTTCAACGCGTTCGAATATGCGGCGTTCGACTGCTACATGCTGGAGCGGCCGGGTGCTGAGGCCGAGCATTCGCCGGACGTGCTCGCCAAGGCGCGCGCCTGGTTCGAGGCGGCGTCCGAAGCCGACAAGGACAAGCTGCTCGCCTGCATCATGTCGGGCCTGCCCGGCGCCTATGATCGCTATGACGTACCCGGCCTGAAGCGCGTGCTGGAGACCTATGGCGACGTCACCGTCGCCGACCTGCGGGCCAACTTCGCCCGGTTCCTCAAGGAAGTGATCCCGACGGCCGAGGAAGTCGGCGTCCGCATGGGCGTCCATCCGGACGATCCGCCGCGGCCGATCTTCGGCCTGCCGCGCATCGTCTCGACCGAGGAGGATATCGGTTTCATTCTGGCCGCGGTCCCCTCCATCGCCAATGGCCTGACGCTCTGCACCGGCTCGCTGGGCGCCGGTCCCTCGAACGATCTGCCCAAGATTGCCCGCCGCTTCGCCGACCGCATCCATTTCGCCCATCTGCGCAATGTGGCGAAGGAGCCGGACGGATCGTTCATGGAGGCGGACCATCTGGGCGGCGACGTCGACATGGTCGCGGTCGTGACCCTGCTGCTGGAGGAACAGAAGCGCCGTCAGGACGGCAAGAATACCCATTGGCGCATTCCGTTCCGCCCGGACCACGGCCATGAGCTGCTGGACGACGACGGCCGCAAAACCCATCCGGGCTATCCGCTGGTCGGCCGCCTGAAAGGCCTGGCCGAAATCCGCGGCGTTATGACCGCGGTCGCGGCCATGAAGAAGCTTCCGGTCTAGCGACGCTTGCGGGTAGCCTGGGCTGCGGCGCGCTTCGGCGCTGCCGTCCAGGCAGCAGCCGCGGGCACGGGCGAGCCCCGGCGATCGGAGACCATCATGGACCTGCATCTATCCGGCAAGCGCGTGTTGATCACCGGCGCGTCCAAGGGCATCGGCCGGGCCACGGCCCTGCTCTTGGCCGAGGAAGGCTGCGATCTGGTCCTGGTCGCGCGCGATCCGGCCAATCTGGCCGCCGCCGCCGATGCCGTCCGCACTCGCCGGCAGGTCTCGGTCCAGACCATCGCGGCCGACCTCGCGTCCCAGGCCGAGGTGGAACGGGTCGCGGCCGAGGCCGGCGCGCTCGACATCCTGGTCAACAATGCCGGCGCGATCCCGCCCGGCAATCTGCTGAGCGTCGACAACGACACCTGGCGCGCCGCCTGGGATCTGAAGATCTTCGGCTTCATCAGCCTGACCCGCGCGCTCTATGCGATCCTGAAACAACGCCGGGGCATCGTGGTCAATGTCATCGGGTCGGCCGGTGAAAGCTTCGATCCGAATTATATCGCCGGCGTCGCCGGCAATGCGGCGCTGATGGCCTTCACCAAGGCGCTGGGCAAGCAGGCCAAGGCCGACGGCATGCGCGTCGTCGGCATCAACCCGGGTCCGGTCGCGACCGGCCGCATCGAGATGCTGCTGCGCGCCCGCGCGGTGCGCGAGTTCGGCGACGAGACGCGCTGGCAGGAGTTCTACAAACCCATGGCCTTCGGTCGCCCGGCCCACCCGGAAGAGATCGCCAACGCGGTCGCGTTCCTGGCGTCGGACCGGTCGGGCTATACGACGGGCACGATCCTGACGATCGACGGGGCGCCGGGGTAGCGAAGGACTGGGCAGATATTCGTTGATCGTGCCACGGATGCACCCTCACCCTGGGCCCTCTCCCACGAGTGAGAGGGAGAAAACGAGCCCTCTCCCGCAAGGCGGGGGAGGGTTGGGTGGGGTTTTGCCGCGGAGCATGGCCAAGCAAAATCTGCTTGGGCTCGTGGACGATGCTTCTTCATCTGGACCACGCGGGAAACCACGCCGTCGGGAATCGACACATGGTCTTTCCAGCATTCCTCCACATAGCCGTTCGCAGCATAAAAGCCTGCAGCGTTAAGCGAGGCATCGCAGACTAGAAATTCGGTCGTTTCGAAGACGAGAGTCTCGAGTTCGGCAAGAAGGGTCTGTCCGACACGACCGATCGGGTTGGGCTTGACGTAGAGCACCCGCAAATCATGCCGGGCCGGGACCGCCATCGCGAAGCCGACAATCTCGCCTCCGGCCTCGGCAACAAGAACGACAAAGCCGGTATCGGAAATTTCTCGCTCGATCCGCGCGTGACGATATGTCGTGTCCGTTCCGACCACGCGGCCAAGGCGACTTAGTGCCTCACGGCCTTCGAGAAAATGGCCTCCGGCGTGCGAGCATGATCTCCATTGCGTCGTTGCGAGTGGCTGGGCGGATTTTCAAGGCCGTGTCGATCTTGCCCTCTCGCATGCGACCCTAAAGCTCGTCCGAGCCGACCAGGAAGTCGAAGTCGCAGCCCTCGTCCGCCTGCAGGATGCTTTTATAGAACAACCGGGCATAGCCGCGCCGGGTCCAGGCCGGCGGCGGCACCACGGGCAGGGCCGCGCGGCGCCGCTCCAGTTCGGCGTCGTCGACCAGCAGATCGATGCGCCGGGCGGTGGTGTCGAGGCGGATCATGTCGCCGTTCCGGACCAGCGCCAGCGGCCCGCCGACGGCGGATTCCGGCGTGATATGCAGCACGATCGTGCCGAATGCCGTTCCGCTCATGCGCGCGTCGGAGATGCGCACCATGTCCTTGACGCCCTGGCGGCCGAGCTTTTTCGGGATGGGCAGATAGCCCGCCTCCGGCATGCCGGGCGCACCCCGCGGGCCGGTGTTGCGCAGCACCAGCACATCGTCGGGCCCGACATCCAGATCGGGCGCGTCGATGCGCGCGGCCATATCCTCGACGGACTCGAAAACCACGGCGCGGCCGGTGTGCTGCAACAGGCGGGACGAGGCGGCGGCATGCTTGATCAGCGCGCCGCGGGGCGCGAGGTTGCCGTAGAGCACGGCCATGGAGCCTTCGGGCTTGATCGGATCTTCGACCGATCGGATCACGTCCTGGCCCGGCACGATCTCGGCCCTGGCCGCGATCTCGCCGAGCGTGCTGCCGCCGACGGTGAGCGCGGTCCGATCGATCAGATCGCCCAGCTGCATCAGCAGGCGCGGCAGCCCGCCGGCATGATGGAAATGCTCCATGTAATGCTCGCCCGACGGCTTCAGATCGACCAGCACCGGCACGTCGCGGCCGATCTGGTCGAATTCGGCCAGGTCGAGCGCATGCTCGGTCCGGTTCGCGATCGCGGTCAGATGGATCAAGCCATTGGTCGAGCCGCCGATCGCCTGCATCACGATCGCAGCGTTGCGGAAGGCCGCCGGGGTCAGGATCTCGCTCGGCCGCGGGCTGCCGGCGATTGCCATCTCGGCGGCGCGCTTGCCGCTCGCCTCGGCCAGGCGCACGCGTTCGGCATGGGGGGCGGGAATGGTGGCGCTCATCGGCAGCGACAGGCCCAGCGCCTCCGACACGCAGGCCATGGTGCTGGCCGTGCCCATGACCATGCAGGTGCCGACCGAGGGGGCGAGCCGCTCGTTCACCACTTCGATCTCGGCCTCATCGATCTCACCGGCGCGGTGCGCGCTCCACAGCCGCCGGCAATCGGTGCAGGCGCCCAGCACCTCGCCCTTGTGATGGCCGACCACCATCGGGCCGACCGGCACGACGATGGTCGGCAGATCGACGCTGACCGCGCCCATGATCTGGGCCGGCAAGGTCTTGTCGCAGCCGCCGATGACCACGATCGCGTCCATCGGCTGGGCGCGCAGCATCTCCTCGGTATCCATCGCCATCAGATTGCGCAGATACATCGATGTCGGGTGCGCGAAGCTTTCGTGGATCGAGATGGTCGGAAACACCATCGGCATGCCGCCGGCCAGCATGACGCCGCGCTTCACCGCCTCGATCAGCACCGGTACGTTGCCGTGGCAGGGGTTGTAGTCGCTGTAGGTATTGGTGATGCCGACGATCGGGCGCTCCAGCGCGTCGTCGGAATAGCCCATGGCCTTGATGAACGCCTTGCGCAGGAACAGCGAGAAGCCCGCATCGCCGTAGCTCGTCAATCCCTTGCGCAGTCCCTTTGCCATCCTTGGCCTCCCTCGTCCCACCGACACCATTCACCATAGGTTCACCCGCTTCATTGTCAATTATACGCGGCATTCCCGCCGAATCTCGCGTCGAAATCCGATAGATTATTGACAATCCAGGTGGGCCATGCGGTGATTCCGCCCGTCAGGAAATCGGCGAGGGCAACATGGGGCCGCAAGGTTCGACCGGATGACCGCATGTCCCGCCACTGCCGACGGACCGCCGCGAAGCCGCCGCGACGAGCAGGAAGAGATTCTGAAGCAGCTCGAGGAAGACATCATCTTCGGCCGGTTCGCCCCCGGCTCCCGGCTGGTCGAGGATGCGCTGATGGCGCGCTACGGCGCCACCCGGCATTTCATTCGCCAGGCGCTGGTGCAGCTGGAACGGACCGGCGTCGTCCGCCGCGAAAAGAACATCGGGGCCACCGTCACCTCCTATTCGGCCGAGCAAGTGCGACAGATCTACGAGGTGCGCGAGCTGCTGACCCGGCAGGCGGCGCTGATGATCCCGCTGCCGGCGTCGGCGGCGCTGATCGAGCGGCTGAGCGCGATCCAGGCGTGCTATTGCCGCCATGCCGACGACGGCGACCTGCGCGGCATCCACGAGACGAACGACGCCTTTCACATCGCGCTGTTCCAGGCCTGCCGGAACCCCTATCTGGTGCAGGCACTTCAGGACTACATGGGCCTGACCCTGCCGATGCGCGCCAAGAACCTGGCGGACCCGGCCGGGCTCAAGATCTCGCGCCGGCAGCATGACATGATGATTGAGCTGCTGCGCGGTCGTGACAGCTGGGCACTGGCCCAGCTTTGTGTCGAACATATGCAGATCAGCAAGACCGACTATCTCGCCCGCATCACGCCGCTCGAGCGTCCCGACCGAACGAATTGAACAGGAGAATTCCCATGCGCCTCGACGAGACCGCCCAGGGCGTCTACCCCATCGCGGTAACGCCGTTCCATCCGGATGGCAGGGTCGACACCGCCTCGGTCGATCGCATGACCGATTTCTATATCGAATGCGGCGCCACGGGCCTGACCATCCTCGGCATCATGGGCGAAGCGCCCAAGCTGGATATGGAAGAGGCGCTGGGCATCACCCGCCAGGTGGTGAACCGGACGAAAGTGCCGGTGATCGTCGGCGTGTCGGCGCCGGGCTTCGCCGCCATGCGCCAGCTCGCCCGCGGCGCCATGGATCTGGGAGCCGCGGGCGTGATGATCGCGCCGCCGCCGTCGCTCCGGACCGACGACCAGATCGTGACCTACTACGCCCAGGCGGTCGAAGCGATCGGCAGCGATATTCCGTTCGTGATCCAGGATTATCCGCTGACGCTCACCGTGATCATGACGCCCAAGGTCATCCGCCAGATCGTGCAGGACCATGCTTCCTGCGTGATGCTGAAGCATGAGGATTGGCCGGGACTGGAAAAGATCTCGACCTTGCGCGGCTTCCAGAAGGACGGCTCGCTGAAGCCGATCTCGATCCTGTGCGGCAACGGCGGCCTGTTCCTGGATTTCGAGTTGGAGCGCGGCGCCGACGGCGCCATGACCGGCTATGCCTTTCCCGACATGCTGGTCGATGTCGTGCGGCTGCAAAAGGACGGTCGGCGCGACGCCGCCCATGATCTGTTCGACGCCCATCTGCCGCTCGTTCGCTACGAGCAGCAGCAGGGCGTCGGCCTCGCCGTGCGCAAATACGTGCTGCAGAAGCGCGGCGCCATCGCGTCCGACGCCCAGCGCAAGCCCGGCCCGGCCTTGAGCGCCAAGGCCAAGACCGAGGTGGACTACCTGCTGTCGCGCATCGCCCGCTTCGACACCCGGGCGAAGTTCTGATCGGTCCGAGCATAGTTCGGCGGCGGGCGAAGCGATCGGGTTCGACAGCCGCCGCCGAACGGCCGATTGAACGGGGAGCCTCACTGAAAGGAATCTCCCCATGCGCGCCCAGCGCCAAGCCATCCGCGTCGAACCCTTCTCCACATATCTGGAACAGCGGCAGGCGCCGGTCTCGCCCGTGACCCGCGCCGGCGAGACCGTCTATGTCTCGGGCCTGCCGCCGTTCGACCCGGAGACCGGCGAGATCCGGCCGATGCCGATCGAGCGCCAGACCGAGATCGTGCTGGATCAGATGCGGCTGTGCCTGGAGACGGCGGGCACCAGCCTGCGCAACGTGCTGAAATGCACCGTCTATTGTACCAGCGTCGAGCATTTCGCCCGGATCAACGCGATCTATGCCCGCTATTTTCCGATCGATCCGCCGGCACGCATCTTCATCACCGTGCCCGCATGGTTCGGACCGTTCGACATCGAGATCGATTGCGTCGCCGCCATCGGCGAGACCGCTGTGCCGTGACGTCGGAGATCCGCGTTCCAGGCGAATGCTTCGGCCGCGGGCGAAGCGATCCGGTTCGACAGGCGTGCCGGCGGCACGATGCAAAGGGGAAACTAAACAGGTAAAAAGGAGCTTTTCCATGCTGCCGCAACAGCCACCCATCCGGGGCGAGTGGGACAGTCTCTGCACCGACCAGGACGCGCGACCGCGAGACGGAGGCGTTCCTCTCGATGCGCGACACGGTGTCGGCCGCCGCCTGAAAGCCCGGGACAGATTGGAGACAGCCCATGTTCGCCGTCATTTTCGAGGTCCAACCCAGGGCCGAGCGCTGGAATGAATATCTCGACCTCGCCAAGCTGCTGAAGCCGGAGCTCGAGCGGGTCGACGGGTTCATCGACAATGAACGCTTCGCCAGTCGGCGCACCGAGGGTCGCCTGCTGTCGCTCTCGACCTGGCGCGACGAGAAGGCGGTGATCCGCTGGCGCACGCTCGCCCTGCACCATCAGGTTCAGGAAAAAGGCCGGTTCGAGCTGTTCGAGGATTATCACCTGCGCGTCGGCGAAATCGTCGCCGACACGCATATCCCCGAGGGCCAGCAACTACAGGACCAGCGGCTCGATGAGACCGAGGTCGGCGCGGCCAAGCGCGTGACCATCAGCGAAGGTTCGATCGACGGGACGCCGCCGGCCGGACCGGGGCTGATCGATCAGGAACTGTTCGAGAGTCTCTCCAGCCCGGGCAAGCGCCTGCTGCTCGCCGCCTGGCGGGACGCAGTCCCGGCACCGCCGGGCGACAGGCTGCGGCACCGCCAGGTCCGCGTCATTCGGGACTATGGCATGGCCGATCGCCGCGAGGCGCCGCAGTATTACCCGCCGGTGTGACGCACCCGCACCGGCTTGGCCGCGCCCTCCGATCGGCGCTAATCTCCGTCGGCGCCCCCACAAACATCGAGGCAACAACGATGAAGCTCTTCTACGGCCCCGGCACCTGCGCGATCGGCATTCACGTGATCCTGGAGGAGATCGGCAAGCCCTACGATCTGCACAAGATCGATTTCGCGAGCAAGGAGCAATATTCCGACGCCTATAAGGCGATCAATCCCAAATCCAAGGTCCCGACGCTGGAGCGCGACGACGGTTCGGTCCTGACCGAGTTTCCGGCGATCGCCACCTGGCTCGCCCGGACCAACCCGGACGCGAAGCTGCTGCCGGCGGATATCGAAGGACAGGTTCGGGCGCTCGAAGCGATGGATTATGTCGTCGCCACCCAGCATATGCAGGGCTTCGCCCGGCTGTTTCGCCCGGAGAATTTCAGCGCGAACCCGGCCGATCAGGACGCGGTCAAGGCGCGTGGCCGGGAGATCGTCACCGCCGCCTTCCGCCTGATGGACAAGGCGCTCGAGGGCAAAGACTTTCTGCTGGGCGGCTTTTCGATCGCGGATGCCGCCCTGTTCTATACCGAGTTCTGGGCGCGGGAGCGGCTGAAGCTGGAGCTGCCGGCGAATTGCACCCGGCACTATGCCGCGATGCGGGCACGACCGAGCGTCAGGAAAGCCCTGACGGACGAGGGCTTCGCCGCCTGAGCCGCGGGAACATTTGTCGATACAATTGTTGCAGGGTGGAAGTATCCTCGGGTCGGTTCGTCGAACCCGGAGCGCTTCCACCTTGTATCGTCCATCCCATTCGCTGCCCTATCTGCTGGCCCGCTTGGGCGTGCGCATGGGCGAGCTGTTCGCCCGCGAGCTCAAGCGCGACGAACTGACCCTGCCGATGTACCGGGTGCTGGCGTTCCTGGCGGAGGAGAACGGGGTCCGGCGCCTGGGCGATCTGGCGGTCCTGACGGTGATGGAGATGTCGACCCTGTCGCGTCTGGTCGCCGCCATGCAGCGCGATGGGCTGGTGACACGCGTCCGGCCCGAGAGCGACCAGCGCAGCCTGCACGTCGGCCTGACCGACGCCGGCAAGGCCCTGGTCGCCCGCTTGGCCCCGCGCGCCGCCCATTACGAGCAGGTCGCCGCCGGCGATTTCTCCGCGACCGAGATCGAGGCGCTGAAGACGGTGCTGAACCGGATCTATCGCAATGTCGACCGGTTGGAGGACGAACTGGATGCGCGGGACGCCGCGACCGTGACGCCCCGGCGACGTCCCAGGGCCGTCCGACGGCCGGCGGCATCGCCCTAGAGCCTGATCCGATCAAGCCTGCTCGGCCTCATATCTGAATCGCCCTTAAATCAAATATTTAGAGACTGCTTCACCGATCAAGCCAAGCAGGCTTGATCGGATCAGGCTCTAGTCGGATTGTTGTCAATGCAACGTTCTCATTGACAACAATCCTCCCCTGGAGCCTGAATCGCGCAACAATCCGCGTTAGAGCGCGGTGACATGTGGCCAACCGGTCTCATGTCTGAATCGCATTCTAATTCATATGTTTAGAGACTGATTCACCCATCAAACCCGAGCCGGTTCGATCGGATCAGGCTCTGTGGAAGGACGTCGAAGATGCAGGGCAAGGTCGCGCTCGAGGAGCATTTCGCGCTCGATGAAACCGTTCAGGACAGTGCCGGCTTTTCGCCGGAGAGCGATTGGCCGGAACTGAAGGCTCGCCTGCTCGACATCCAGGATCGGCGCCTGCGCGAGATGGATGCGCACGGCATCGAGATGATGCTGCTGTCGCTGAATGCCCCGGCCGTCCAGGCGCTGCGCCAGCATGACAGTGCCATCGGCCTCAGCCAGCGCGCCAACGACTTCCTGGCCGAACAGGTGCGGCGACGTCCGGACCGGTTCCAGGGTCTGGCGGCCCTGCCGATGCAGGACCCGGACGCCGCGGCCAGGGAGTTGAACCGCTGCGTCGAGGAGCTGGGCTTCAAGGGCGCGCTCGTCAACGGCTTCACCCAGGTCGCCGACCATGACCATGCGGTCTATTACGACGTGCCGGCGTTCCGGCCATTCTGGGCCGAGGTCGAGCGGCTGGGCGTGCCGTTCTATCTGCATCCGCGCAACCCGCTGGCCAAGGATGCCGCGATCTACGAAACCCACCGCTGGCTGATGGGCCCGACCTGGGCCTTCGGCCAGGAAACCGCGGTGCATGCGCTGCGGCTGATGGGATCCGGTCTGTTCGATGCCCACCCGAAGCTGCAGATCATCATCGGCCATATGGGCGAAGGCCTGCCCTATTCGATGTGGCGGGTCGATAATCACAACAAATGGATGGCGGTCCAGAACCGCTATCCGGCCAAGCGCAAGATCGCGGAATATTTCCGGGAAAATTTCTACATCACCGCGTCCGGCAATTTCCGTACCCAGACCCTGATCGACGCGATGCTGGAGATCGGCGCCGACCGCATCCTGTTCTCGGCCGACTGGCCGTTCGAGAATATCGATCACGCGTCCACCTGGTTCGACACGACCGCGATCGCCGAGAACGACCGCTACAAGATCGGCCGCGCCAACGCCTGGTCGCTGTTCAAGCTCGGCTGAGGGACAGCTGGATTCCGGCGCCGTCTTCAGTGTAGAAAAATCGACAGACCCGGCGAGAAGCCATCGGGCAAAAACGCACCGAAAAACAAATCCGGGCGACAGGGGAAATTTCACATGTCCAAGGACAGCGACGCCGTCTCGTTCCAGAACAAGGCCCTGCTGCTGGCACGCATCCTGCTCGTGCCGCTGTTTTATTACAGCGGAATCCTCAAGGTCACGAATTTCGCGGCGACCGCGACAAAGCTGCCGGGTGGCGACGGGATGCTGGGGACCGTGCTGCTGTCGGGCGCGGTCGCGGTCGAATTGGGCGTCGTCACGCTGTTCCTGATCGGGCTCTGGCCGCGGCTGACGGCGGTCGTGATGATCCTCTATGTCATCGCCGCGACGCTGATGTTCCATCAATTCTGGGCGGCGTCCGAGGCGGCCGTCGTGCCGCAGACGCTCAATTTCCTGAAGAACCTGGGCATCATCGGCGGCTTCGCGCTGATCGCCGCGTTCGGGCCCGGGGCCTATTCGGTGCAGGCGATGGCGCGCGGCCGCGACTAGAGCGCGATGATATGAGGCCTGCTCGGCCTCATATCATCGCGCTCTAAATCAAATATTTAGAGACTGATTCACCGATCAAACCGAGTTGGTTTGATCGGATCAGGCTCTAGCCACCGGCCATTGATCTGGAGCGATTTCCTGTCGTTCGAACGATCCATTCGAACGACAGGCGCTCTAAGTAGTTTCCGAACCTACCCCGCCACGACGCCACGGCTCTATGATGCTGCTCGGGGCCGAGCGTGAAACAGACCGACTTCCGAAGCGGCCCGATACCGGCCGCTCACGCCGGCTCCCGTTGGAGCCCAGCCTTATGAAATTCCGTCCTCTCCACGATCGCGTCGTGGTTCGCCGCATCACGCCGCTCGAGAAATCCGCCGGCGGCATCATCATCCCGGACACGGTCCAGGAAAAGCCGATGGAGGGCGAGATCATCGCCGTCGGCGCCGGTGCCCGCAATGAACAGGGCATCATCGTCGCCCTGGCCGTCGAGGCCGGCGACCGCGTGCTGTTCGGCAAATGGTCCGGCACCGAAATCAAGATCGACGGCGAAGAGCTGCTGATCATGAAAGAGGCCGACCTGCTGGGCGTGATCGAGGGCGCCCCGCCCCTCGTCAAAGCCGCTTGAACGCATAGAGCCTGATCCGAGCAAACCCGTTCGGGTTTGATCGGTGAATCAGTCTCTGATCTTAAAATTTGGAGGGCGATTCCGACGGCAGGCCGGTCGGCCTGATGTCATCGCGCTCTATGAGGAACTAGGCTCATGGCCGCAAAAGACGTTCGCTTCGGCGAAGACGCCCGCAGCCGCATGCTGCGCGGCGTCGATATTCTGGCCGATGCCGTCAAGGTGACGCTGGGGCCCAAGGGCCGCAATGTCGTGATCGACAAGAGCTATGGCGCGCCGCGCATTACCAAGGACGGCGTTACCGTCGCCAAGGAAATCGAGCTTGCCGACAAGTTCGAGAACATGGGCGCGCAGATGGTGCGCGAAGTGGCGAGCAAGACCAACGACATCGCCGGCGACGGCACCACGTCCGCCATCGTGCTGGCCCAGGCGATCGTGCGCGAGGGCGGCAAGGCCGTCGCCGCCGGTCTGCCCCCGATGGACCTGAAGCGCGGCATCGACAAGGCCGTGGCGGCGCTCGTCGCCGAGTTGGCCAGGCGGACCAAGAAGATCACGACCGAGGCGGAGACCGCCCAGGTCGGCACCATCTCGGCCAACGGCGAGGCGGCGATCGGCAAGATGATCGCCGAGGCGATGCAGAAGGTCGGCAACGAGGGTGTCATCACCGTCGAGGAAGCCAAGGGCGTCGAGACCGAGCTGGTCGTGGTCGACGGCATGCAGTTCGACCGCGGCTATCTCAGCCCCTATTTCGTGACCAATGCCGAGAAGATGACGGTCGATCTCGACAATCCCTACATCCTGATCCACGAAAAGAAGCTGTCCGGCCTGCAGGCGCTGCTGCCGCTGCTCGAAGCGGTCGTGCAGTCGGGCCGCCCGCTGCTGATCGTCGCAGAGGATATCGAGGGCGAGGCGCTGGCCACACTCGTGGTCAACAAGCTGCGCGGCGGGCTGAAGGTCGCGGCCGTTAAGGCGCCCGGCTTCGGCGATCGTCGCAAGGCGATGCTGGAGGATCTGGCCACGCTCACCGGCGGACAGACCATCAGCGAAGACCTCGGCATCAAGCTGGAGAACGTCACGCTGGAAATGCTGGGCCAGGCCAAGCGCGTGCTGATCGACAAGGAGACCACGACCATCGTCGAGGGCGCCGGCGAGCCGGGCGTGATCAAGGACCGCTGCGGCCAGATCCGCGCGCAGATCGAAGAAACCACCAGCGACTATGATCGCGAGAAGCTGCAGGAGCGTCTGGCCAAGCTCGCCGGCGGCGTCGCGATCATCAAGGTCGGCGGTGCGTCGGAGATCGAGGTGAAGGAACGCAAGGACCGGGTCGACGACGCGCTGCACGCGACGCGTGCCGCCGTCGCCGAGGGCATCGTGCCGGGCGGTGGCGTGGCGCTCGCCCGCGCCAGCCTGATCCTGGCCGATCTGAAGCCCGAGAACGACGACCAGAAGGTCGGCATCGAGATCGTGCGCAAGGCGGTGCAGACACCGCTGCGCCAGATCGCCGCCAACGCGGGCGAGGACGGCGCGGTCATCGGCGGCAAGGTGCTGGAGAGCACCGAGTACGGCTTTGGCTTCGACGCCCAGACCGGCACCTACATGGACCTGATCGCGGCCGGCATCGTCGATCCGACCAAGGTGGTCCGGGTGGCGCTGCAGAATGCGGCCTCGGTCGCGGGCCTGCTGCTGACGACCGAAGCGATGGTCGCCGAGCGGGCCGACAAGCGCCCGGCCGCAGCCAGCGGCGGCGGCATGGGCGACGACTACTAGAGCCCTCCTATCCGACCCGGACGGGGCGCGCGCCCCGTCCGGCACCAGGAGCCGTCATGAACCGAACCACCAGCACGCGGGTCACCTTCACCCGGGCCTTTCGGCTGCCCGGCGTCGAGGACCTGCAGCCGCCCGGCACTTATGTCGTCGAGGCGGAGGAGGAGTTGCTGCAAAGCGTCTCGTTTCCGGTCTGGCAGCGTGTCGCGACCGTGATCCTGCTGCCGCACCGGGCCGCCGTGGCGATCGAGCCCGCCGACTTGGCCACCGCTTTGGCGCTGGATGCAGGAACCGGCTGAGCCGCTGCTCCGCGCGTTAGAAACGGCCTCGGCGTTGCAAAAACATGTTGGCGTGGCCGAAGAGGTTCGATCCTGAAACTCGACTTACCCGGCCCCGATGTCCAGAGGTTGTCTCTAGAAGCCCGAAATCAACATATCCAATGCATTGACGATCTCATTGCTTCGATGTGCGAGATTTGTAATCGTGACCGGTAAATCCGATGTCGGAACCGCTGCGATAAACTGCGTAACCATGACGATGTTTTCGCCGCCGATTTCGAACTCGGGATTGAGCCGTCTCGCCGGTTTTGGCGCTCTGTCTGGCGGGAGAAGCGGCACTACGGCCCGCGTATTCAAGTGGCTCAGCAGATCGGCCTGGATGTTCAAAAGATATCCGGCACCATCTGGATTGCGATAGACGTCAAACCGCGCCATTCAGAACTGCCTGTAACGGGCGAGCGGCAGACCATGTTTCTCTACGTACTCATTTGAGCTTTCGAGGGCTGCCTTATTCTCGGCGAGCCACTCGGCGGCCTGATGCTCGGCAATTACCTCGGATAGCCCCCGTTCCGCAGCTTTGGACAGGTTGATCCCACGCGCCTTCGCTTCGACGAGCAACTCTTCGTTAAGCGAGAGATTGGCTGCCTTCTTAGGACCATCAAGTTGATATCGATTGGTCGGCATCCTGGATCTCCATACTTGTGCACGAAGAATATGGGATGCATCATGCGCATGTCAACGCGCACAAGATCGCACCCGATCACGGGCATTGCCAAAGGCTCGCAATTGACATTTTTGTCGAACGCCTGTTTGCCGCCACGGGGACTTTGTATTCGGTTGGGGAAACCGCAAAGGGCCTTTCCTCGCCTGATGTATTCGCGGTAAATCTCAAGGCGGGACATGCGATTTCCGGCCGCTCGGCGGCCATAGCGGATTTCGATCGTCACGGCTCCGTCTTGCGCGAGTATTTTCATAAAAAATGACGACCCATCCGCTCAAAACATCGCCGGCTCTCCTTCTCGGACGTGGCGGGAGAGGCATGTCCCATGATCGCTGAATTCGGTCATTTCTCGCTGATCCTGGCGCTGGTGGTCTCGGCGTTGCAGGGCGTCGTGCCGCTGATCGGGACCGCCCGGCGCGACGCGGCCGCGATCGATTTCGCGCGCCATGCGGCCCTGGTCCAGTTCGCGGCGCTGGCCGCCGCCTTCGGCAGCTTCATGTATCTGCATGTCACGTCCGACTTCTCGGTCCTGAACGTGGTGCAGAATTCCCATACGGCCAAGCCGATGCTCTACAAGATCAGCGGCGTCTGGGGCAGCCACGAAGGCTCGATGCTGCTCTGGGTCTTCATGCTCGGCCTCTATGGCGCGCTGGTGGCCGCCCTCGGCCGCGAATTGCCGGCGAGCTTGCGGGCGCGGGTGCTGGCGGTACAGGGCCTGCTGGGCTTCGGTCTGCTGCTGTTCGTCGTGCTGACCTCCAACCCGTTCCTGCGGATCTTTCCGCCGCCGGCCGACGGCAACGATCTCAATCCGCTGCTGCAGGATCCGGGTCTGGCGTTCCACCCGCCGTTCCTCTATTTCGGCTATGTCGGATTCTCCATCACCTATTCCTTCGCGATCGCGGTCCTGCTGGAGGGCCGGATCGACGCCGCCTGGGCGCGCTGGGTCCGGCGCTGGGCCCTGCTCGCCTGGTGTGGCCTGACCATCGGCATCGCGATGGGCAGCTGGTGGGCCTATTACGTGCTGGGTTGGGGCGGCTGGTGGGTTTGGGATCCGGTCGAGAACGCGTCCTTCATGCCCTGGCTGCTCGGCACGGCGCTGCTGCATTCGGTCGCCGTGCTGGAAAAGCGCGAGGGCATGACGCGCTGGACCATCCTGCTCGCCATCCTGACCTTCGGCATGAGCCTGGTCGGCACGTTCCTGGTGCGCTCCGGCGTCTTGACCTCGGTCCATGCCTTCGCGCTCGATCCGGCGCGCGGCGAGTTCGTGCTGCTGCTGCTGGTGCTGATCATCGGCGCGGCGCTCGCGCTCTATGCCTGGCGCGTGCCCCGGCTGCTGCCGGGGACCGGGTTCGATCCGGTCAGCCGCGAGGGCGCGCTGGTGGTGAACAACCTGCTGTTCTCGATCGGCATGGCGACCGTCTTCCTCGGCACCTTCTATCCGCTGTTCGCCGAAATCGCGACCGGTGCCCGGCTCTCCGTCGGCCCGCAATTCTTCAATGCGACCTTCCTGCCGATCATGGCGCCCGCCGTGGCGATGATGGTCCTGGCACCGATGATGTCCTGGCGGCGGGGCGACCTCGGTGCCACGCTGCGCCGGCTGATCCCGGCGGCCGTCGCCGCGGTGATCGTTCCGCTGGCGGCCCTTGCCGTCGCCCCCCTGGCGCCGATCTTCGCCTATGGGGGGCTGGCGCTCGCCGCCTGGGCCGTCGTCGGCGTGCTGACCGACGTCGCCTGGCGCTGCCGGTTCCGCGACGGCGGCATGATCGCCGGCCTGCGCCGGCTGCGGCAGCTGCCGCGCCGGCTGATCGGCGGCTCGCTCGCCCATTTCGGCGTCGGCATCCTGGTCGCCGGCATCGCGGTCTCGACCGCCTGGCGCGAGGAATCGCTCGAGGTCATGGTGCCGGGCCAGTCGCTCGCCTTCGCCGGCCGCACGGTCACGCTCATGGAGGTGACCGAGGGCCAGACCGACAATTTCCAATGGCAGCGGGCGCGCCTGCAGCTGACCGGGCCCGACGGCACGATCCGGAGCATGGCGCCCGAGCGCCGGTTCTACCCGGTTGCCGGCAGCCAGACGACGAACACCGCCATTTCGACCAATGGCTTCGCCGATTTCTATGCCGCGCTCGGCGATCCCGATACCAAGGGCGGCTGGGTCGTGCGGCTCTATTTCAATCCGCTGGTGCCCTGGATCTGGTTCGGCGCGATCCTGGCGGCACTGGGCGGCATGATCGCGCTCGTCGAGCGCAGGGTCGCGCGCCGGACGGTCCCGGCGACCGATCCTGCGACGGTGAAGCCATGAGCAGCACTGCCCGCCCCTGGATCCTCGGCCTGATGCTGGCGCTGATGTCCGCGCTGCCGGCCCATGCGGTCGAGCCGCAGGAACGCCTGGCCGATCCGGCGTTGGAGGCCCGCGCCCGCACGCTGGGCGCGGAGTTGCGCTGCATGGTCTGCCTCAACACCTCGATCGACGAATCGACCGCCAGCCTGGCCCATGATCTGCGGGTCATCCTGCGCGAACGCCTGTCGGCCGGCGATACGGACGCCCAGGCGCTCGCCTATATGACGGCGCGCTACGGCGAGTTCATTTTGCTGAAGCCGCGGGTGGAACCGCTCACCTATCTGCTGTGGTTCACGCCGCCGGGCCTGCTGATCCTCGCGGCCGGCATGGTCGGTTGGCGGTTGAGGCACCGGCGCATCCGGCCGCAGGCCATGCCGCTGTCCGCCGACGAGCGGCTCCGGGCCCAGCAGTTGCTCGAAGGACAATGATGACCGCCGTTTTCTGGTGCTTGCTCGCCGTGCTGCTGATCGGCTCGCTCGCCGGCCTGATGCGGCCGTTCCTTCGACGCTCGGTCGCCCTGCAGGGCCCCTCGCCCGATCTTGCCGTCTATCAGCGCCAGCAGTCGGAAATCGCGGCGGATCTGGCCGCCGGCCTGCTGGATGAGGCCGCGGCCGAGGACGCGCGGGCGGAGATCGCGCGGCGCGCCCTGCGGTTCGAGGCCCAGGCGGCGGCGACAACCCCGGTCGAGACGACCCGGCGCGGGCGCCGCGCCGCCATCGCCGGTCTGGCGCTGGTCGTGCCGGTCGCAACCCTGTCGCTCTATTTGACGCTGGGCCAGCCGACCGCGCTCGCACCGCAGCCGGCAATGGCGGCCGGCGGTGAGCCGGCATCGCCGCATACCAGCGCCCAACTGGCGGTTTCCGCCACCCAACTGGCCGAACGGCTGGCCCGCGATCCCCAGGACGCCAACGGCTGGGTCCTGCTCGGCCGGACCTATGCGGCGCTCGATCGCTATGGCGACGCGGCCGACGCCTTCGCCAAGGCGATCGCGCTCGTACCGAACGAGCCGAGCCTGCACGCCCAGCGAGGCGAGACGCTGGCGCTCGGCGCCGAAGGCATGGTGACCGAGGCCGCCGCGGCGGAATTCAAACAGGCCGGCGACGATCCGCGGGCGCGTTTCTATCTCGCCGCCCAGTCGGCCCAGGCCGGTCGGAACGACGAGGCCATCGATCGGCTGCAAAAGCTGCTGGCCGACGCGCCGGCCGATGCCAACTGGCGGTCCATGGTCGTCGATGCGCTCGACGAATTGGGCATCCATGATGCCGGCACCGCGCCCGTCCAGACGGCGACGGCACCGGCCCTGCCGGTCCCGCCCCCAGCCGCCGCCCCGCGCGGACCCTCGGCCGATCAGATGGCGGCCGCGGCGCAGATGGCGCCCGGCGACCGCGAGACCATGATCCGGGGCATGGTCGCCGGCCTGGCCGCCCGGCTGGAGGCCGATTCGTCGGACACGGCCGGCTGGGCGCGCCTCGCGACCGCCTACGACGTGTTGGGGGAAAAAGACAAGGCAGCCGACGCCCGCGCCCATGCCGCCGGCAGCGGACCCGTCGCGGCCGCTCCGCTCGCCGCAGCCCCGGCAGCGCCGACCGGCAACCCGCTCGAAGCCAAGGCCCGGACCCTCGCGGCACGCCTTGAGACCCAGCCCAGCGATGTCCAAGGCTGGCTCGATCTGGCGCGGACCTATCGCGGTCTCGGTCGCGAGCCGGACGCGATGGCGACGCTGAAGCGGGCCAACCAGAAGCTGCCGGGCACCGAGGCGCTGTTGGTCGCCTATTCCGACGGCTTGTCCAAGGCGATTCAGAACGAGAAGCTGCCGCCCGAATTCGTCGAGATCATGACCCAGATCAACGCGATCGACGCCGATCAGCCGGATGCGCTCTGGTATCTGGGTCTGGCCGCCGAGCAGCGCGGCGACGCCCACCGGGCGCGGACCTATTGGACCCGTCTGGCCGCTCGTCTGCCGGACGGCGACGAGCGGAAATCGATCCGGCAGAGATTGGCGAAACTCCGGTAACCGCGGTCGACGGTCGGCGGCCCTAACCGCCCAACAGGAAGAAGCCGCGCATCAGTTTGGCGATGCTGCCGAGCGGTCCCGGCTGCCCGCCCTCGGTCGAGGCGGCCTGCTCGAGTTCCCTCAGCCGCATATTGGCGGCATCGAGGCGCATGATTTCCTGAGCGATGATTTCCACCGCGGCGGGATTGGCCCCCAGCAATGCGCCGATCGCATCCTTTTCGATCTCGGCCAGCACGAGATGTCCGACCGCGCGGACGGTGGCGCTGCGCGTGGCACCCGTCATCAGCGACATATGGCCGAAGCTCTCGCCGGTCCCGAGCGTCGCGACCTCACGCTCGCTCCCGTCCGCGGTCTCGTGCAGCACCGTCACGGCGCCGTCCAGGATGACGAACATCGAGGTGCCGGCATCGTCCTGGCGGACGACCATCTCCATCGGGCCATAGACCAGCTGCCGATGGTGCTCGACCAGCTGTTCGATGGCATCGTCCTGGAAGCACTGGAACAGCGGCGACTGGTGCAGGACTTCGCTGAGCCGCCGGCGATATTGGTTCACGTCGAACGGCGGTACGTTCGGGCGCGCGTCGGCATGGGTCGCCAGATTGTGGCGCAGCACGGAGAAGGGAATGCCGGCCCGGCGAAAGGCGTACCAGAGCGCCACGCCGACTTCATCGCGGCGCAGAATGTAGACGTTCGGATTGAAATGCCAAAAGATCGCTTCATAAGCGACGCCCTGATCCGTCATGTCCTTGAACAGCAGCATCGCCGGCGGCGACTTCAGGACATGCGGCAAGGCATTCATCGCGGCGAGCGCCACGGATTGCACGCGGCCGGGCGGAACATCGATATCGACGATGAAACGGATATGGTGCCGCATATTGTGGTTCGGCAGATCCAGATTGGTCAGCCTGGTCGTGGCCATCTTGGTGTTCGGAACGACGACGAGCGTGCCTTCGTATGTGCGCATGCTGACCGAGCGCCAATTGGCCTCCTGGATAATGCCCCAGACGCCGTCATGCTGGACGCTGTCGCCGATCCTGAACGCATGGGACAGGTTCAAGGCCAGGCCGGCGAAGATCTCGGACAAGGTCGGCTGCAGGGAATAGCCCAGCACGATCGCGACCACGCCCGACGTCGCGGCGATCGCCGTGACGTCGCGATGGAACACCAGCGAGAAGATCACCATCAGCGCGCCGGCATAGATGGCGAGCCGGATCAGCGCGATCAGGATGTTGGGAACGCGGGATTGGGTTCCCTCACTGAGGCTGCCGTACCAGACGAAGCGCTTCAGGATCGCGTTCAGCGTGAAGGCGAGGAACAGGCAGGCGAGCGACACGAAGATGTCGCCGACCCCGACCTGAAGCCCAGGCGACAACCGCCCGATCGAATCCGGGAACAGCAGTGTCGTAAACAATTGATTGGAAAGAAATCCCGCCGACAGAAACCAAACGGAACTGCTCGATCCGAACAGGATCGTCGGCATTTTCTTCGTTTGTAGCCGCAGGAAGACGCAGAATAAAGCGATGATGCCGGAAATAATGCCGATGCCGAAAACGAGAAATTCTATAAAATTACCGAGATCGACAGCGTTCATTTAACTTTCCCCTCAATGTTCCTAGGGCTTTACGCAGTTCAGACCGTTATGGGTCTTTTCAATTCTGCCAAGGCGAGATATCACAAGACGAGATGCCACGCGGCACGCGCGCTCCCGCGTCCACCGTAGCAGTCCTCAGCAATTTGTAAGCGGATGTTTTGCCGATCCTGGGCGCCCGCAGTCCCTGTCGGGCCTGGTCGGTGTTTTTTTGTAACACCGCGCCTGCCGCCGTCACGCGTTTTCTTACGCGCTGTTGAGTGCGGCGGCTTCGATCGTCTCTTGTGACGCCGGGCCTGAGGGCAGACCTTGCGGCCTGCCCTCAGGTCCTCGGCCCGCGTTCGCTACGCCAGATAGTCGTACACGACCTCGCCCAGATCGAGCGTGAGATCGGCGACGATGTGAGTGCCCCCCAGCACCTCCACGATCGGCAGATCGGCGACCGGCGCCAACGCGTGGTGGAACAGCTCCAACGCCGCGGGCCCGCTCCACGCACCCTTGAGATTGATGTCTTTCAGGTTATAGCGGACCAGTTCGCAGACACGCGGCGTACCGTCGACATGGGGCAGGATCTTCAGGAGAAAGCCCGGCTCGCCCAGTGCGTGCAGCGCCTTTTCCGCCGGGATGACCCTGTGCTTGTAGCCCATCGTGGCGGTCGCAACCCGTGCCGGGCCGAAATCGAGCGTACCGACCAGCGTATCGCCCTCGACCTTCATGACCGGCTTCGCCAGCTTCTTGGGAAAGCCCCACAGCTCGCGACCACCGGCGATCGGCGGATCGTCGTCCAGAAACATGGAATGGACGAAGCCGCCGGGCTTGCCCTTGTAGAGCACCGGGATCACCTGACCCGATTCCGTATAATCGCCGAAGCCGGTCGAGTCCGGCATCTTGATGAATTCATACTTGACGATCGGATCGCCGATCTCGAGCGGTTCCGGTACCACCGCCTCGAGCGCTTCCCGCGTGGTCCGATAGGTCACGATCAGGAATTCGCGATTGACGAAGCGATAGGGGCCCGGCGGATAGCTCGGATTCTCCAGCGGCATGGAGTAGGCGTTCTTGCGGACATCATCCTCTAGCATGACGACTCTCCTTAACCGAGATAATCATAGACGACCGTGCCCAGCGCGAGCGTGTAGTCGGCGACGACATGGATGCCACCCACGATCTCCAGGACCGGAAGATCGGAGAGGGGGGCGAGCGCATGAGGATGCAGCGTGAGCGAGACAGGCCCGCTCCATGCCCCCTTCACCACGAGGTTTTCCTTGGTGTGCCGGACCAGTTCGCAGATCCGCGGGCGGCCGTCGACATGGGGCAGGATCTTCAAGTTGAAGCCCGGCCCGTCCAGGGTCGCGTGCGAAGCCTTCTCGTCGAGCCGCTTATGCTTGTAGCCCATGGTGCCGCTCGCCACGCGAACCGGACCGAAATCGAGCTTGCCGACCAACGTGTCGGTTTCAGTGCGCAGAGACGGGTTGGCGAGCTTCTGCGGAAAGCCCCAGATTTCGCGACCACCGGAGATCGGCGGGTGGGTGTCGAGGAACATCAGCCTCGTATAGCCGCCGACCTCGCCCTTGAACTTCACGGGAATGATCTGGGCCGCGCCATTATAGGCGCCGAAGCCGGTCGAATCCGGCATCTTGACGAATTCGACCTTCACCAGCGAATCCACGATCTCGAGCGGTTCCGGCACGACGCGCCGCAGCGCTTCGGCACTGGTCCGATAGGTGATCGTCAAATATTCGCGATCGACGTAACGGTAAGGGCCCGGTGGATAAGAGGGAGAGTGCCGCGGCATGGAGAAGGCTGTTCGTCTGACATCTTCCGCTTTCATCGTTTTGCCTCCTGCTAAGTGGGATCGACGATGGCGCAGCACGTGGAAAGTGCGGGCCCCTAGTTTTTGGCGGCGTCGACGCGAGTCGCCAGCGCTGTCTCATGATCCGACAGACACTGGCCCAACCCCGCCGCCAGGGTCGAGCGGCTAACATCGAGAATCTTGGTCTGCCCATCTCCTGCCGTCGGAACTCAGGCCGGATCGACAATGTTCTTGGTCATTTGCCACGGATGCGCGAGAGGCCGTATCAGGCACAGTCAAATTAGCGCGTTGGTCGCGTTTGCCGAAGTGATTTTCACACTCCATACCGCAATTCGGCGATCTCGCAGGCGGAATATTGTACACGAAATGAACCGGTACCGATTTGACCGGTGCGAACTCAGTCATTCCGTCAATCGCGGCTTCACGAAACCGTCTTTTATTGGAAATACCGTCTGATCATAAGCGGGCTTGGGCAGTCACGACGCTCAAGCCCGCTTTCTTTCGTCTCGATCGACCGCAGTGTTTACAGATACTGATCGTGGATATCGACGCTGGAGCGAACGTTGAGATGCTCCCAATTCGTCTCGAGCCACGTGTCGGCATAGGAGCGGCCAGCTTGGAACAGATGGGTCAGGAATTCCCAGTCGGCATTGAGCTTGGAGGTCGCCCCCACCTTCAGCAGTTCCGCTTCGCCGGAAATCGAATGAACATAGACGTTCTTCATCCCGGCCCCGTCGAGCTTGCCGCTGTCGATGAGCGAGGTCACGAAGCTGATCGCCCGCATTTCGCGCATCAGCGAAGAATTGAAGCTGATCTCATTGATCCGGTTCAGAATATCCCGTGCCGTCTTCGGCAGTTCGGGACGTTCCAGCGGATTGATGTGGACGATCGCGACATCGGGACTGTCGCAATGATAGATCAGCGGGAACAGGGCGGGATTGCCCATGTAGCCGCCATCCCAGTAAGCCTCGCCATCGATCTCGACCGCATGGAACATGAAAGGCAGGCAGGCGGACGCCAGCACGGCATCGACCGTCATTTCCTTCTTGTCGAACACCTTGACCTTGCCGGTCCGCACATTGGTGGCCGACAGGTAGAGCTTCAGCGGGGAGTCCGTGTTTCGAAGCACCTCGAAATCGACGGACTGCAGGAGCAAATCGCGCAGCGGATTGGCGTTGGTCGGATTGAATTCATAGGGCGACATCAGGCGCGAGACGATGTCCATCATCATGAAGGCGGGCGAATTTTCCAACGCCCAGTTCTTGGTCTTCTTGTCCCACCAGCTCGGCTGCAGCGGTCCCTTGGCGGCGGCGTCGCTGACGCGCTTCCAGAACTCGGCGAGTTTCGTGCGGGCGCCCTCGCGGCCGCCGATCGCAAATCCATAGGCGTAAACCGCGGCATTCATGGCGCCCGCCGAGGTGGCGGTGATGCCTTCGATCGCGAGCCGATCTTCCTCGAGCAAACGGTCCAGCACGCCCCAGGTAAAGGAGCCGTGGGAGCCGCCACCCTGGAGGGCGAGATTGATGGTCTTCACGGCAGAGTCACTTTTCTTCTGCCGGCCCTTAGACGTTTCGGCGATGTTTCCTTGCATGTCGACAATCCTCTAGGACCTGGGCGGCGTGGCGGCGTACCCGACCGGTCAATGTGCAGTACAGCCGCCATCCATCGTTAGCGCGGTTCCGGTCGTCGTTACGCCGGAACACCGAAATCATCGATCCCAACTCGGCGCTCAGGGCGCCCCCGGCGAGGCGCTATGACCGAGCGGGAGCTCTGGCGGATATCTTGCGTATCGTGTGCCATAGATCGTTGCTCTTTAGTAGGCCCGGCATCGGAGCGGACCTCATTAATTAGGAAGATTTAGGCATCGGTTTAGGAAGATTTAGGCCCTGGCTTTTTGCCGGACCGGTATCATCCGCCGCATGAGTTCCGTTTTGGCAAACCATCCCAAGGTGCCTGAAAATCGCGGCCGATTTTCCATCGCGCGTACCAGGCGGCCAATCGCCGATATTGGCGCGAACCGGCATCCGCACGTCAAGAGCCGAATGGTTCGTTCTACGATTATGGCGAGATAAAAGCTTGAGAATTTCGCCTCTCCTCACCGGCGGCAAGCCCCCGGCACGGTTGGATGGAATTTTCTCGATGCAACCGAAGCCCGCGGCGAACGGACGCCCTTACCGCAGACACCCACGCAGAGCGCGGCCTTGACGGCGAATATATCGTTCAAACGGATCGAGAATAACTTAAAGGCGAGCCGGTGCCGGACACCGTTGCCCGAATACATAAAAATTACGACGCATATCAACGCAATAGATAGTGATCGCGCGCTCCGGTTATGGTAATGAGTTCGCGCAGCAAATCAGTTGGCAGCGTCCGACCGGCGCCAGCCCTCTGGACCCGATTGCTGATCGTCTTCTGGGGGAAGACGGACAGAGATCGGCGCGGCGCGGACCGGTGTAATTCCCTTGAGCGCCGCTTCACAGGTAGGGGCCGATGAAGAGACCAAGCACGTTTCTGGGGATGCTGGTCGCAGCACTGTTGCTGGCGACGGTGCCGGCGATCGCGCAGACGCCCCCGTCCACCGACGTGCATCTGGGCGTCGCCTCCTGCGCCGGCGGCCCGTGCCACGGCAATACGGCCGGGGTCAAGAACACCGGCGTTCTGCAAAACGAATATCTGACCTGGCAGCGCCTGGACAAGCACGCCAAGGCCTTCACGGCGCTGCAAGGCGAGCTTGGCAAGCGCATCGCGCGCAATCTCGGCATCCCCGCGGCGGAAAAGGCCCAGGTCTGCCTCGATTGCCATGCCGACAATGTTCCGGCCGAACAGCGGGGCGTCCAGTTCCAGATTTCCGATGGCGTCGGCTGCGAGGCCTGCCATGGCGCCGGCCAGAAATGGCTGGGCGCACACGCGAGCGGCAAGATTCCCCACGCCCAGCTGGTCGGCGAGTTCGGGTTGTATCCGACGGACGATCCGCTGGCGCGCGCCAAACTCTGCGTCGGGTGCCATGTCGGCTCGGGCTCGCGCTTCGTCACCCATCGCATCATGGGCGCCGGACATCCGCGCATGCCGTTCGAGCTGGAGACCTTCACCCAGATCGAGCCGGCGCACTACCAGATCGATGCGACCTATAAGAAGCGCAAGACCGTCGCCGCCGGCGTCCAGTTCTGGGCGGTCGGCCAGGCGGTGGCGCTCGAAACCCTGACGACCTCGCTGCAGGATCCGGCGCACAAGGGCGACGGCCTGTTTCCGGAGCTGGTGTTCTTCGATTGCGACGCCTGCCATCATCCGACCAGCTCGCTCCGCTGGGAAAAGCGGGCCAGCAGCGGGCTCGGGCCGGGCCTGCCGCATCTGAACGACGCCAACGCGGTCATGCTGCGCGCCATCGCCGCGCGCATCGATCCCGCCGCGGGCGCCGAACTGGAGAAGGCGGTGCTGGCACTGCACGGCGCGCTGTCGGAAGGCAAGGGCGTGCCCCGGACCGACGCCGCGGCGGTCGGCCAGATTGCCCATAAGCTGGCCGAGGCCTTCGCGGCCCACGACTTCACCCGCGACGACATGAAGGCGATGGTCGCGGCCCTGGTCGCCCGCGGCACCGCCGGCGACTACGTCGACTATGCCGCGGCCGAACAGGCGACCATGGCTTTCGCCTCGATCATCTACACGCTTAAGACCGATAATCTGATCGATGCCAAGCAGGCCGGGGCGCTGAAGAGCGCGCTCGACCAATGCTATGCCGCGACCCAGAAGGAAGAGGCCTACCAGCCGGCCAAATTCGTTGCCGCCGCCGGCGCGGTCGGCCGGTCGCTGCCATGACCGACGCATTTGACATCGCCATTCTGGGTTCGGGACCCGGCGGACTTTCCGCCGCGGTGACCTGCGCCAGGAACGGCCTGTCGCATATCTTGCTGGAGCGCTCGGCCCACCTGTCCGATACGATCTTCAAGTATCAGAAGGGCAAGGTCGTGATGGCGCATCCGCTGCGCCTGCCGCTGCAGAGCGAGCTCGCCTTCGACGCCGGCGTGCGCGAAGGCATCCTCGGTATCTGGAACGACCGCGCGGCCGAGGTCGGCATCAATGTCCGCTATAGTGCCGAAGTCGTCGGCGTGGGCGGCCAGGACGGCGGCTTCAAAATCGAGGTCAAGGGCGGCGAGATCGTCACCGCCAAGAAGATCATTCTGGCGATCGGCATGCAGGGCAACCTGCGCCAGCTCGGCGTCCCGGGCCAGGACCGGCCCTGGGTGCAATACCAACTCGACGATCCCGACGAATACCATAACGAACGGATCATGGTCGTCGGCGCCGGCGATGCCGGTATCGAAAACGCCCTGGCGCTGGCGGATCATAACGAAGTCACCATCATCAACCGCGCGCCGGAATTCATGCGCGCGAAGCCCGGCAACCTGGCCGATATCGAGCGCGCCTGCCGCTCGGGCCTGACCCAGGTGTTCCACGATTCCATGCCGATCGGGGTCGATGACGACGGGGTCGTGCTGCAGACGCCGAGCGGCGACGTGAAAGTGCTGGTCGACCGGGTCATCGCCCGCGTCGGCGCCATCCCGCCGCGCAAATTCATCGAAAGCTGCGGCATCGTGTTTCCGAGTGCCGATCCGGCCGCGGTGCCGGAGCTGTCGGAAACCTACGAATCCAACGTCAAGGGCCTCTATATCATCGGCGCGCTCGCCGGCTACACGCTGATCAAGCAGGCGATCAACCAGGGCCATGAAGTGGCGCTGCGCCTGGGCGGCATCGATGTCGCCCCGGCCGACGAGCCGCTGCTGACCCAGCGCTTCTCCCAGGCCTTCCCGGGCTGGCCGGTCGGCCGCGCGCTGGAGACGCTGCGCACCGCCGTGCCGATGCTGAGCGGCCTCACCACGCTGCAGTTGCGCGAAATGATGCTGGACAGCTCGGTCCATCGCGTCGCAGCCGGCGCCACCATCTTCCGCCGTGGCGACTATACGAGTTCGCTGTTCAACATCGTCGAGGGCCAGGTCGGCGTCGTGCTCGACGACAAGAACCCGGCCAAGATGGTCCATATCGGTGCCGGCGAATTCTTCGGCGAACTGGGTCTGGTCTCGGGCCGCCGGCGCAGCGCCACGGTCGTGGCTGTCGGCGAGACCCTGCTGGTTGAATCGCCCCGGCGCTCCATCCTGCGTCTGCGCAGCTCGGTCGAGGCGGTCAAGGAAGTCATCGACGAGACCACCGTTCGCCGCCTGATCCATACGGCACTCGGCCGCGGATTGCCGGTCGAGGAAGTGGCCGAGCTGGTCGCCGCCGCGGAGCTGAAGCGCTACAAGGCGAACGAAGCGATCATCACCGAGGGCGAGCATTGCGATGCGCTCTACATCATCCGCTCCGGCTCGGCGACCGTCGGCCGCGACGTCGACGGCAAGCATCAGGCGCTGAACTACATCCCGGCCGGCGGCCTGGTCGGCGAGCGCGGATTGCTGGATCCCGACGCGCGCCGCGCCGCGACCGTCCGCGCCGCCATCCTGAGCGAAGTCGTGCGCATCAGCGCCGAGGCCATGACGGCCTTCATGGTCCGCCATCCGGAACTGCGCGAGCTCTTCCGCGCTCAGATGCAGACGCAGTTCGACGCCAAGATCAAACAGGACCTGATCGGCGCCGAGAAGACGGCCGACGTGGCGGCCGCAAGCAGCGCCATCTCGTTCCTGGTGTCCCAGGGCATCGGCGAGTCGACCAACGCGCTGGTGATCGACGAGTCGCTCTGCACCCGTTGCAACAATTGCGAGACGGCCTGCGCCAGCACCCATGGCGGGGTCGCCCGTCTCAACCGCGAGGCCGGCCCCACTTTCGCGTCGATCCATATTCCGACCGCCTGCCGCCATTGCGAGCAGCCGCATTGCATGAGCGACTGTCCGGTCGACGCGATCACCCGGTCTTCGAGCGGCGAAGTGTTCATCAACGACACCTGCATCGGCTGTTCGAACTGCGCCAACAACTGCCCCTATGGCGTGATCAAGATGGATTATCTTGAAGATCACACGGGCCATAGCACCGGCCTGGTCGGCTGGCTGGCGGCGATGCTGGGTCTGGGCAAGCCCGAAGCGGCCCATGAACCCCATCGCAAGCTCGCGCTCAAATGCGACCTGTGCAAGGACGTCGGCGGCGGCCCGGCCTGCGTGCGCGCCTGTCCGACCGGGGCCGCAACGCGCACCGCGCCGGACATCTATATGGCGCTGATCCGTGAGGGTCAGTTGCCCAACAAGCTCGGCTCGTGATGGCCGCGGTCCCCCCGCCCCCGGAGATCCATCGGTCCGTCCTGACCTATCGGCGCGGACTCTATGGCAAGATCGCGCTGCTGCTGGTGGCGGTCTCGATCCTGCTCTACGCGCTGCATGCGCCGGCGGGCGGCATCGCCAACGGCGGCACCTGGGTCGGCTATCTGCTGGGAACGATCGGCCTGGCGCTGATCGTCTGGCTCGGCTGGTTCGGTATTCGCCGCCGGCAATATGGACCGAAGATGTTCCTCCTGGAGGAATGGTTGTCGGCCCATGTCTACCTGGGGCTGGCGCTGGTGGTGACGGCGACGCTGCATACCGCCTTTCGGTTCGGCTGGAACGTCCACACTCTGGCCTACGGCCTGATGGTCGTCGTCATCCTGAGCGGCGCCTTCGGGCTCTACGCGTTTCGCCGCTACCCCGCGGCGATGACGAAGAATCGAAACGGCACGCCGTATAAGTCCTTGATCGAGGCGATCGTGGCGCTCGATTTCGAATGCCGCGAGTTGGCGATGAGCTTCGATGACGAGACGGCGGCGCTGGTCTATCAGGCGACCTGCACGCTGCCGGCGTTTCGGTTCCGCGACCTGAGCAGTCGCGAACGGGTGAGCCCGACCCTGGAGGCGCCTGCCCGCGCGGCCATCGCCCGGTTGCGCGCCCTGGTCGGAAAGACCTATTCCGCAGACCAGGCCAATGTGATGCCGCTGGTCCAGGCGCTGACCAACCGGGCGCTTGCCGTGGCGCGGCTGCGCCGCGACCAGCGCTACCGGGTCCTGATGCAGATCTGGCGGGTCATCCATCTGCCGCTCACCGTCGGATTGCTGGTCGCTCTCGGCATCCATGTCCTCGCCGTCTTCTATTTCTGGTAGCCCGATGGCGACGTTGATCCGCTTCAGCCCACGCAAGGGCGCCCCCGCCGACCCCTCCCTGGATCTGGCGATCGATGGCGAGTTTTCCATCGGCCGCGCGCCCTCCTCCGTGGTGCGGCTGACAGATCGCCGGGTCCGCTATCGCCACGCGCTGGTCTGGCCGATGGAAAGCGGCTTCACGGTCGAGGCGATCGAGGGCGCGTCCCTGGTCCAGAACGGCCAAACGGTTCAGACGGCGACGCTCGCCCATGCGGGCGACCAGGTGACCATCGGCGCCCATGCGCTGACGCTGCTGGCGCCGGGCGAGACCGGCCCCATCCTGCTGATCGAGGCCGGCCCGGCGGATGGGCTGGGGGAAGCCGAAGTCTACAAGGCCTACGATCAGGCGCTCAGCTATCAGTTGCCGCCGCTTCGGCGCTGGTCCTGGGCGATCGCGCTCGTGGTCCTGCTGACCATGCTGCTGGCGCCGCTCCTGTCGCCGGTCATGCCGCGGTCGGCCGAGCCGGTTTCGACCCAGGCGGCGTCGATGGCGCCGGCGCGGTCGGCCCCGTCGAATTTCCGACCGGATCGCCTGTGGATCGTCGGCCATATGTCGAACGCCCATGCCGCCTTCGGCCAGGATTGTGCACTCTGCCATGAGAAGCCGTTCGTCTCGGTCCGCAACGAGGCCTGTCTGTCCTGCCATCAGACGACGGGACAGCATGCCGACGCCCATGCCTTTCCCGCGGTCGACCTGGCCAAGCAGTCCTGCGAGAATTGCCATCGCGAGCACAAGGGCGCCACCCAGGCGACCAGCAACGCCGAGGCCGATTGCGCCGGCTGCCACGCGAACATCAAGGGCACGGCCCAGAATTCCACGCTGGCCGACGTCCGCGATTTCGGATCGGCCCATCCCGAATTCGCGCCGACGGTGATCAGCGATGCGTCGACCGGCATGACCAAGCGCGTGCGCATGGGCGCGGGCGTCTCGATCCTCAGCCAGACCAACCTGCGTTTCACCCATGGCAAGCATCTGATCCCCGAGGGCATCAAGAATACCGAGGGCAAGACCGAGGTGTTGGGTTGTGCCGAATGTCACAAGCCCCAACCGGGGGGCGGCGGCAGGATGACGATGCCGACGTTTGCCGAAAACTGCGCCGGATGCCACGCGTTGAAGTTCGAGCCGAAGCATCCGGAATGGCGACTGCCGCATGGCGCGCCCGACGAGCTCGCCAGCCGTATTCTGGGTTTCTATTCCCAGGCCGTCCTGTCGGGCGAGAGTTTCAGCCGCGAGGTCGATCCCTTGTTCGCGAAGCCCGGCCAGGAGCCGATGCCCGCCGAACTGCCGGCCGCCATGGCGCGCAGCCAGGCCGCCGCCGCCATGGCCTCGTCGGTCGCCAAGGCGGCCTGCGGCACCTGCCATACCTTCGAGATGCCGGCCCCCGGCGCCGATCCGCTGGCCTGGAAGATCCGGCAGGTCGTCGTCAACCCGACCTTCCTGCCCAAGGCGCGCTTCACGCACGCCAAACACGACACGATGGAATGTGCCGGCTGCCACGCCGATATCCGGACCGCTCAACTGGACCAGGTCGTGCTGCCCGGCATCGAGAGCTGCCGCAACTGCCATGTCGGCGAAGCGCCTGTCACGGGCAAGGTCGCGTCGACCTGCGTCTCCTGTCACGATTTCCATCAACATGAGATGCCGATGCTCCCGAAGAAGGGCCAGACCGCCGCAAACCTCTGGAAGGAAGCCGATGCCCAGGTGCATTGATTCGCGAACGCGCACCCATTCGCGGGCAACGTGGTTCTGCGGCATGATCGGCCTCGGCGCCGCGCTGATCGGTCCGGCGGCCCGGGCCGAGCATCTGCTGCCGACCGACGTGCAGCAGATCATCGCCCAGGCCGCCCTGGAAGCAAGCCGGCGCAATGCCCCCGCCACGATCGCCGTGGTCGACCGTGACGGCAACGTGCTCGCGGTCTACCGCATGAACGGGGCCAACCTGCCGTTCTTCTTTCCGAACCTGCGCGTGGTTTTCGTCGCGCCGAACAGCCACGGCCCGAACACGGGCCTGAACGGCGTGCCGATCATCGATACCGGCGCCGTGATCACCAAGGCCATCACCGGCGCCTATCTGTCATCGAGCGGCAACGCCTTTTCGACCCGGACCGCCAGCCAGATCGTTCAGGACCATTTCAACCCCGGTCAGCTGAACGCTCCGTCCGGTCCGCTCTATGGCGTGCAGTTCAGCCAATTGCCCTGTTCCGACGTCAACCGGCGCAGCGTCGTCGTCGACCCGACCGCGCTCAGCCTCGGGCCGAAGCGCTCGCCCTTCGGCCTTTCCGCCGATCCGGGCGGGTTCCCACTGTACAAGAACGGCCAGAACGTCGGCGGCGTCGGCGTGATCGCCGACGGCATCTACGGCGACGACGAAAATATCTTCAATGTCGACAAGAGCACGGATGAAATCATCGCGCTCGCAGCCACGAGCGGCTTCAGCGCGCCGGCGTCGATCCGGGCCGACCGCATCTCGGCCGGCGGTCTGACGCTGCGCTATTCCGATGCGGTGACGTCGGATATCCTGAGCAACCCGGCCCAGGCGACATTGACGGCGGCGCTGAGCCAGGGCGTGCTCGTCAGCGTCAACGGCTACTACAGCGCATCGCAGGGTTTTCTCGGCGGACAGGAACATGGCACCGTGGCCTCGGGCCTGACGCCCGATCAGTCCGGCGCCTACAGCACCGTGACACCCCCGCTACTGATGGTGAACGCCGACGGCTCGGTGCGCTATCCGGCCCGCGCGGGCCGCATCCCCGGCGGGCTGTCCGCCCTTGAGGTCGCCACGATCCTGCGCGAGGCCTATCAGCTCACGCTGAAGGCGCGCGCCGCGATCCGCAATCCGCTGGGCAGCCAGGTCGCCGTGACCATCTCGGTCGTGGATGCCAATGGCGAGATCCTGGGTTCCGTCACCAATCCGGACGCACCGGTCTTCGGCATCGACGTCTCTGTGCAGAAGGCGCGCAGTGCTTTGCTCATGTCGGGCCCGTATATCCACGACGTGCTGTCGCTGCCGAGCTTCACGAGCTATCTGACGCAGGCCCAAAGCTTCTACGGCGCGAACATCATGAACGGGACGCTGGGCTTCAGCGCGCGCGCGATCGGCAACCTGGCCCGGGACACTTATCCCGACGGCATCGGCAACACGCCATACGGCCCGTTCGGCGCGCCGGTGTCGACCAACACGCCCTTCTCCGACGGCCTGCAGGAAGCCCTCATCCAAGGCGACTTGGTCCGGCATGCCCAGTTCCTGTCGACCGGCACACCCGACGTCGGCGCCGCCTGCACCCGCGGCATCGTGCCCGCAGGCCCGAATTCGGCGTCCGGCCAGCCGATCCTGGCCGACGGCTTGCAGATCTTCCCCGGCGGCTTCGGGGTCTACCGCGGCAATGCCTTGATCGGTGGGGTCGGCGTCTCCGGCGACGGCGTCGACCAGGACGACATGACGGCCTTCCTCGGCCTCTACAACGCGGGCATCGACCTCGGCAACGGCCTCGGCCACGTCAGGCCCGAAGCGCGCGTCAGCTTTTTCGCCACCCATGGCGCCCGGCCGATCTACGTCAACTGCCCGACCACGCCGTTGCTCAACAGCAGCGTGCAAAACCTGTGCACGGGGAAATGAGCTTGAGGCTGCGTTCCGCCCTGCTGACGCTTGGCGTCCTGCTTGCGCCCACGGTCGCGTCGGCGCAGGAGGAATTCCAACGCCCCGGGACCACGCCGGCGGCACCCGAGCCTGCTCCGGTCGACAATGGCGCCATCGCGGCGCCCTCGCCGTCGCTGACTTACGAAATCCTGCCGCTGCCCGATCGAAACCGGATCATCGAAACACTGGGCGTGAAGGACAATCCGCTCAACCCCTACGCCCAGAGCACGCTCAAGGGCGATCGCCCGGTGTTCGACGACTGGTTCGTTACGTTGGAGGTGCTGTCGGACACGCTGGTCGAGCCGCGGTCCTTTCCGGTGCCGTCCGGTGCGGTGACCACGGCGCGCCCCGGCGAGAACGACAAGTTCGGCAAGCCCGATCAGCTGGTGGTGAACGAGACGCTGCTGCCCAGCCTGTCCATCACCAAGGGCGACACGACCTTCATGCCGCCGGAGTTCGAATTCCGCTTTACCCCGGCGATCAACTATAACTACGCCCATGTCGAGGAGCTGGGCCTGCTGCGGGCCGATCCGTCGAAGGGGACAAACCGGAACGATACGTTCATCGGCATTCAGGAAGCCTTCCTCGACTATCACCTGCGCAACGTCTCCGATCGCTTCGATTTCGACTCCATCCGGGTCGGCATCCAGCCGATCAATCTGGATTTCCGCGGCTTTCTGTTCCAGGACGACCAGCTGGCGGCCCGCCTGTTCGGCAATCGCGCCAACAACCGCTTCCAGTACAATCTCGAATTCATCCAGCGGGTCGAGAAGGACACCAACAGCGGGCTGAACGACCTCAGCCAGCCGCTGCGCCGGGACTATACGGCGGCGGCCAATCTGTTCGTGCAGGATCTGCCGGTCGAGGGCATGACGACTGAATTCAGCGTGGTGCATAACTGGAACCGCGAGCAGGCGTTCTATTACGACAAGAACGGGTTTCTGGTGCGTCCCGCCGCCATCGGCGACGAGCGGCCGCACAAGTACAACGTCACCTATTTCGGCCTGAACAACGACGGCCATTTCGGCCGGGTGAACCTGTCGTCCTCGGCCTATTACGTGATCGGCAACGACAGCCACAACACCTTCAGCCAGGGCAAGGCCAACATCCGGGCCTATTTCGCCGCCGCGGAACCGTCGATCGATTTCGACTGGATCCGGGTGCGCGCCTCGGCGCTCTACGCGTCGGGCGACCATGATCCCTACGGCAAGACCGAGACCGGGTTCGACGCGATCCAGGAGAACCCGCAGATCGCCGGCGCCGACACCAGCTATTGGATCCGGCAGGCGATCCCGCTGATCGGCGGCGGCGGCGTCAACCTGTCGAGCCGGAACGGCGTGCTGCCGTCGCTGCGCTCGTCCGGTGACGAGGGCCAGTCGAACTTCATCAATCCGGGCCTGACGCTGTTCGGCGTCGGCACCGACCTCGACATCCTGCCGGAGCTGCGCGTCAGCTTTAACGCCAACCATCTCTGGTTCAACGATACCACCGTGCTGAACGTGCTGCGCCAGCAACCCGGCGTCCATGACGATATCGGCTGGGACCTGTCGAGCGCCGTGACCTACCGTCCGTTCGATACCCAGAATGTCGTGCTGCGCCTGTCCGGCGCGATGCTGGTGCCGGGGCAGGGCTTCAAGGATCTGTACATCAGCGAACCGACGACCCGGGTCTACTATTCCGTCCTGACCAACATCATCTTGAAGTACTGACCCCGCCCATGCGCGCTTGGCTGACGCTCTCGTTCCTGCTGCTAGCGGCCCCGGCATTTGCCGAGGAGGCGCCGCCGGCGCCGCGCGTCCAGACTGTCGAGGCGGCCCACGACAAGAGCGCCGGTTGCGAGAGCTGCCACACCAAGTCCGACGCGCCGTCCATGCACGTCAATCCGGCGGTCATCCTCGGCTGCGCCGATTGCCATGGCGGCAATGCCGCGGTGTTCCGGCCCGCGGGCAGCCTCGCCAATGTCGGCGCGCTGGTGCCTCCGGCCGACGACGGCACCGGCCATGCGCCGGCGATCGCGCATAATCCGGACGCCGCCTATCGCAAGGCGATGGAAACGGCGCATGTCGTGCCGAAGCACAAGGAGGCCTGGCGCTGGCCGTCGAGCCAGAAGCCGGAGCGCAGCTATACGCTCTTGAACGAGGAAAGCCCGGAATTCGTCCGCTTCCTCAATCCCAGCGACTATCGGGTCGACCGCGACGCCTGCGGCGCCTGCCATCTGCCCATCATCCAGGCGGCGGAGCGGTCGCTGATGGCGACCGGCGCCATGCTGTGGGGCGGGGCG
Source organism: Rhodospirillales bacterium (assembly GCA_028288725.1). GTDB lineage: Bacteria > Pseudomonadota > Alphaproteobacteria > ATCC43930 > CGMCC-115725 > Aliidongia. Next base: position 56,171 of record JAQGIC010000136.1, on the reverse strand, counting down.
TCCTACAACAACGGCATCGTGCCGCTGAAGAATTACGTGCTGGGCGAGGCCTACACGCACGAGGGCCTGGCGGGCAGCATCCATAGCCCCGTCGTGCCGGACGCGGCGATGCTGAAGCGCGGCGTGCTGCCGGCGCTGCTGCCGCTGCCGCGCTGGGAAGTGATCCCGCCCGGCGACGTCTTCCGCGTGTTCGAGCGCGGCGGACGCAACATCAGCACCGAATTCCCCGAGATCGGCAATCCGAACAGCAGCGGCGACAGCCAGCGCGTCGAAGAGGATGGCCGGCCGGATTTCCACCAGTCCAACCGCGGTCCCGGCACCGGCCTGCGCATCGCGGTGCCGGTCATCAACATCACCAAGACCCGCCTCAACGATCCGATGATGTGGTTTCTGGGCACGAACGATCAGCCCGGCGACTATCGCAGCTCCGGCTGCGCCGGCTGTCACGTGATCTATGCCAACGATCGCGATCCGGCCCATTCCGGCCCCTACGCGAAATTCGGCAACCTGGGCCAGACGATCACGGTCGACCCGACCATCGCCAAGGGCGAGTCCGGCCATCCGCTGCAGCACCAGTTCACCCGCTCGATGCCGACCAGCCAATGCATGGTCTGCCACATGCATCAGCCGAACATCTTCGTGAACAGCTTCATGGGCTACACGATGTGGGACTATGAGTCCGACGCGCCCAGCATGTGGCCGGAGAAGCAGCAATATCCCGATGCCGCCACGACCCGGGAAGTGAACGATCGCAATCCCGAGGGTGCGGCACCGCGCGGCAAATGGGCCAATGTCGAGTTCCTCGAGCATGTCTCGGAGCTGAACCCGACGCTCAAGAACACCCAGTTCGCCGACTATCACGGCCATGGCTGGAACTTCCGCGCGATTTTCAAGCAGGATCGCAAGGGCAATCTGCTCGATGCGGCCGGCAAGGTCGTGCCGCAGGACGATCCGAAGAAATTCGACAAGGCGGTGCATCTGTCCTCGATCCATATGGACAAGGGCATGCATTGCGTCGATTGCCATTTCTCCCAGGACGGCCATGGCAACGGGCTGATCTATGGCGAGGCTTCGGCGGCGATCGAAATCCAATGCGTCGATTGCCACGGCACCTCGCGCGCCTATCCCTCGCTGCACACCAGCGGCCCCGCCGCACCGCCGGGCGGGCGCGATCTGACCACGCTCCGCAACCAGGACGGCTCGCTGCGGTTCGAATGGCGCGGCAACCAGCTGATCCAGCGTTCCGCGGTCAATCCCGGCCTGGAATGGGCGGTCAGCCTGGTCAAGGACACGGTCGATCCCGCCAACCCGCGCTACAATGCCAAGGCGGCCCGGGCCAAGCTGATGAGCATGGGCACCACGATGCAATGGGGTCCCGGCGTCGCTTCGGCGGATCTGGCGCATAAAGACAGCGAGATGATGTGCATCACCTGTCACACATCCTGGACCACCAGCTGTTCCGGTTGCCATCTGCCGATCGAAGCGAACTGGAAGACCACGCGGCAGCATTACGAAGGCGGCGAGACGCGCAATTACGCGACCTACAATCCCCAGGTCGCGCGCGACGACATGTTCTTCCTGGGCCGCAATTCCACGGTCAAGGGCAACATCATCGCGCCGGTGCGCTCGTCCTCGGCGCTGATCCTGTCATCGACCAACATCAACCGTGAGCGGATCTACGTGCAGCAGCCGCCGATCGCGGCCAGCGGCTTCTCGTCCCAGGCCTTCGCGCCGCACTATCCGCACACGGAGCGCACGACCGAGACCAAGACCTGCACCGATTGCCATGTCTCCGACAAGGACGACAACAACGCGATCATGGCGCAGCTGCTGATGTACGGGACGAATTTCCCGAATTTCGTCGGCTACAACGCCTGGGTCGGCACCGGCGACGGCGTCGAGGGCGTCAAGGTCACCGAGTGGGACGAGCCCCAGGCGGTCATCGGCAGCTACCTGCAGCGCTACGCCTATCCGGATTATTTCAAGGCCCACCAGGATCGCGGCCGGGAGCTGCCGGAATCGCACAGCCATTCGGGCGGCGACACCCGCTGCATCCAGATGCGCGGTGAATATCTCTATACCGCTGCCGGCAGCGACGGCTTCCGCGTGTTCGATATCGCGGCCATCGCCAACAAGGGCGTGTCGGAGCGCATCATCACCGCGCCGTTCTCGGCACTGGGTCACGACACCCATCTATCGACGACCAACGCCACCTGCATGGCGCTGCCGACCAACCAGTCGATCGCGCCCTCCCGCAATGTCGGCGACCTGATGCGCAAGGACAATCAGGAACAGGCCTTCGACGAGATCTATCACTATGCCTTCGTCACCGATTCGGTCGAAGGCCTGATCGCGGTCGATGTCGATACGCTCGCCGACGGCGAGCCGCGCAACAATTTCCTGAAGCGCGCCGTGACCTGGAACGAGAACGGCGTCCTGAACGGTGCCCGGCACATCACCATCGCCGGCTCGATCTTCTATATCGCGGCCGACAAGGGCGTGGTCGTGCTCGACATGCATGATCCGCTGCAGCCGAAGCTGCTGAACGTGATCGACCTGCCGACCGCCCAGGCGACGGCGCTGCAGTTCCGCTATCTGTTCGTGACCGACGCCGGCGGCCTGCGCGTCGTCGATGTGACCGATCCGGCCCATCCGAAGCTGACGGCGGCGCGGGTGCCGCTGGCCCATGCCGCCCGCGTCTATGTCGCCCGGACCTTCGCCTATGTCGCCGACGGCGCCGACGGCATCGCCATCATCGATGTCGAGCGGCCGCAGCAGCCGAAGCTGTATCAGCTGTTCAACGCCGACGGCCAGATCAAGGATGCCCATGACGTGGTGGTGGGCACGACGAACGCCTCGCTGTTCGCCTATGTCGCCGATGGCGCGGCCGGTCTGAAGGTGATCCAGCTGACCTCGCCCTCGAGCCAGCCGAACTTCTACGGCTTCAGCCCGGATCCGAAGCCCGAGCTGATCGCCTGGCGCAAGACCGATGCCCCGGCGCTGGCGCTGTCCAAGGGCCTGGATCGCGACCGCGCGGTCGATGAGACCGGCGGCCAGATCGCCGTGTTCGGCCGCTTGGGCTCGCGCCCCTTCACCTTGCCCGAAATGCAGAAGATGTATCTGACGCCGGGCGGCAAGCTCTGGTCGGTGACCGACGAGATCCGCCGGCAGGACTTCAAATCGACCGCCCCGGCGAAATCCTCGGCGGCGGACCAGAACCTGGTGCGCAAACCGGGCGGCAGCTGAACTAGAGCCCGGATGCGATCATGTCGGCTCGGCTTGATCGGTGAATCAGTCTCTAAATATTTGATCTAAAGTGCGATTCAGATATGAGCCGAGCAGGCCTCATATCATCGCGCTAGAGATCCAGCACGAGCAAGGCGGAGCGCGAGCGGGAGCAGCAGACCAGCATCTGCTTGTTGGCCAGCTTCTCCTCGTCGCTCAGATACATGTCCCGGTGCTCGGGCGTGCCTTCGATCACATCGGTCAGGCAGGTGCCGCAGACGCCCTGTTCGCAGGAGAGTTCGAGCGCCACGCCCGCTTCCAGCAGCACGGCGGCGATGCTCCTGTCGGCCGGCACATCGCGCTCGATGCCGCTGCGGGCGGCGCGAACCTTGAACATATCGTCTCCTGCTCGATCGGGATTGAGGCTGCCCATAGGCCATGGAATCGCCCGGCACTGCAAATAGAGACCAAATATTTGGAGACTGATTCACCGATCAAACCGACCCGTTTGATCGGATCAGGCTCTACGGCGCCCGGCGCAGCCGCCGCTTGCGGAAGTCGATCAGGATCTCCCGCGCCGCGTTATGGCCGGGCGCGCCGGTGACGCCGCCACCCGGGTGGGTCCCGGCGCCGCACATGTAGAGCCCGGGCAGCGGCCCGCGATAGTCGGCATGGCCCAGCATCGGCCGGGCCGAGAAGATCTGATTGAGATCGAGCGCGCCATGGAAGATGTCGCCGCCGATCAGCCCGAAGGTCCGCTCCAGGTCGAGCGGGCTGTTGATCTGCCGGGCGATGACGGATGCCTTGAAATTGGGAGCGAAGCCGTTGACCGTCTCGATCATCAGATCGGCGACCGTGTCGCGATGATCGTCCCAGGACGCGCCGTCGGGCAGCTCCGGCGCCACATGCTGGCAGAACAGGCTGGCGACATGGGCGCCCGGCGGCGCCAGGCTGTCGTCGAGCGTCGAGGGGATCAGCAGTTCGACGATTGGTTTCTTGGACCAGCCGCCGCGGCGCGCGTCGACAAAGGCCTCCTCCATATAGGCGAGGCTGGGCGCCATGATGATGCCGGAGGCATGATGCTCGGCCCGCTCGCGTCCGGGCAGGGCTGTGAAATCCGGCAGTTCCGACAGGGCGACGTTCATGCGGAACGTGCCGGAGCCGCAGCGCCAATTGCCGATCCGGCGCAGGAAATCCGGCGGCAGCACCGCGGGATCGATCAGGTCGCGATAGAGCAGCTTGGGATTGAGGTTGGAGACGATCGCCGTGCCGCGGACGATGTCGCCCCTGGTGGTCGCGACGCCGACCGCGCGGCCCTGCTCGACCAGGATCTCGCTAACCGGGCTGTCGGTCCGGATCTCGACGCCGGCGGCTTCGGCCGCGCGGGCAATCGCCTGGCTGATGGCGCCCATGCCGCCGATCGCATGGCCCCAGACGCCCTTCTTGCCGTTGACCTCGCCGAACGTATGGTGCAGCAGCACATAGGCCGAACCGGCCTGATAGGGGCTCGCGAAATTGCCGACGATGCCGTCGAAGCCATAGGCCGCCTTGATCGGATCGCTTTCGAACCAACCGTCCAGATAGTCACCGGCCGATTTCGCGAACAGATCCAGCAGTTCGCGCTGCTGCTCGATATCGAGCCGGCCCATCCGGCGCGCGAGCGTGCCGGCCTTGAGCAGTTCCGGCAGGGCCGCGAGCCAGCCCCCGCCGGACAGGTTGGGCGGGGTCTGCAGCACCAGGTCGCGCAGCACGTCGCCGACCGCATCCAGATGGGCGGCATAGGCCGCCAGCCGATCGGCGTCGCGGCGGGAGAATTTCGCGACTTCCTCATAGGTCCTGCCGTTGCCGATCTTCAGGTAGCGCCCGTCTTCCAGCGGCAGGAAATTAGACAGGTCCCGCTCGACGATCCGGAGGCCATGCCCGGCCAGATCCAGGTCCCGGATGATTTTGGGATTGAGCAGCGACACCGTGTAGGCGGCGACCGAATTGCGAAAACCGGGATGGAACTCCTCGGTCACGGCGGCGCCGCCGACCACGGAACGGCGCTCCAGCACCGTCACCGTCAGCCCCGCCCGGGCCAGATAGGTCGCGCACACCAGGCCGTTGTGACCGCCCCCGACGATGACGACGTCGCGCATCGGCTATCCTTCCTGATCTCGTGCCACGCCCGATGGCTTATCAGGTCGAATGGAGTCCGCACCAGTCGGCGATGAACAGGGCCAGCGTCTTCGTCACGCGACGGACGGAGTCCAGATTGACCCGCTCGTCATAGCCGTGAATATCCTCGGACAAGGGGCCATAGACCAGGCACGGCGTATCGGCATAGAGCATGAACACGCGGGCGTCGAGATAGCCGGGCGTAACGAAGCTTTCGAGCGGCCGGTTGTGGATCGCGGCGAAGGAGCGGGCGAGCACGGCCTCGGCCTCCGTCCCTTCCGGCAGTACGTAGCCCTCGGCGAAGAAGCCGTGGAACAGCACCGCCGGCGGCCGGTTGCGCAGAAAAGCGTCGCTGTTGGCCGCCTGGCGGATGCAGGCCTCGATCTCCTCGGCCGCGTCCTTGGCGGTCGTGCCCGGGTAGATCGCGATGCGCGCTTCGAAGCTGCACCAGGCCGGCACGCTCGAGGCCCAGTCGCCGCCCTCGATCCGACCGATGTTGAGATTGATCGGGTGGTCCAGATCCTCGAAATGGCGATGCGCGCCCCGCACGGAATTCCAGCGGGTCTCCAACTGGCGCAGGGCCCCGATCACCCGGTAGGCGGCATCGATGGCATTGGCGCCCTCGCCCATGACCCGCGTATGGGTCGGCCGCCCTTCGACCGTCACCTTGAACCAGAGCACGCCGGTGTTGGCCCGGACCAGCTTGTCGTCCTCCGGTTCCGGAATGATCGCGGCATCGGCCCTATAGCCGCGCGCCAGGCAGGCGAGCGCGCCGTTGCCGGTACATTCCTCTTCGACGACCGACTGGAAATAGATCGGCGCCGCCGGCAGGAAGCCCGCGGCACGAATGGCATCGAACGCGAACAGGTTCGCAGCCAGGCCCGCCTTCATATCGGCCGAGCCCCGGCCATACATCCAGCCATCGGCGATGCGCGGTTCGAACGGCGGCGTCGTCCAATGTTCAAGCGGCCCGGTCGGCACCACGTCGATATGGCCGTTCAGGATCAGCGAGCGGCCGGTCTGCGTGTCCGGCCGCCAGGTCCCGACCACATTGACCGCGTTTTCGTAGCTGACGCAGACCGGCGAGAAGCCCGGATGATGCTTGATCGCGTCGATGTCGATGGTCCAGCGATCCATCGCCAGGCCGCGCGCCCGCATGGAATCATGCATGAAGTCCTGCGCCGGATGCTCGACCCCGCGGATCGACGGGAAGCGGACGAGATCCTGGGTGAAGGCCACCTGCGCGTCGAAGCCGGCATCGACGGCCGCGAGAATACGGCCGGTGGCCGACGGGTCCGGCATCAGACCGCCCCTTCGAAGCCATCGAGCGCGCTGACCAGATTCCGGCCGAGCGCGTCCGACAGATAGCCGCCTTCCTGCACGAACACGGTCGGCAGGCCCAGCCGCGCGATCTCGGCACCGATCGCGGCGAAGCCGGGGGTGGTGATGGCGAGGCCCTTGAGCGGATCGCCCTCGAACGCGTCGAGCCCCAGGGCGACGACCAGCGCGCCCGGCGCGAAGGCGGCGATCTGGCGCTGGGCCGCGCGGAGCGCGGTCAGATAATCCGCGTCGCCGGTGCCATAGGGCAGCGGCACGTTCAGATTATAGCCGAGCCCGTCGCCCTCGCCCCGCTCATGGCCATAGCCCACGAAGAACGGGTAGAACGCGCGCGGATCGGCATGGAGCGAGACGGTCAAGACGTCGCGGCGATGGTAGAAGATGCCCTGGGTGCCGTTGCCGTGGTGCACGTCGACATCGAGGATCGCCACGCGGCTGTGACGCGCCCGGAGATAGTCGGCGGCGATCGCCGAATTATTGAGGAAGCAGAAGCCGCCGGCGCGGTCGGCATAGGCGTGATGGCCCGGCGGCCGGCATAGCGCATAGGCCGCCCGTTCGCCATCCATCACCCATTGTGCCGCCTGGACCGCGGTATGGGCGGCTTGCGTCGCGGCCGCCCAGGTGCCGGCACCGATCGGGCAGGCGGTATCGGCCATGTGATAGCCGGCGCGGCCGACGATGCCCTCCGGGTATGTCACCGGCTGGCCCGGCAGGGGGTGCATGTTCGGCAGAACCTCGGCGGAGGCATTGCCCAGGGCCTGCCAGGCCGCGTGGGCACCCTCCAGAAAGTCGAGATAGGCCGGCGTATGGATCGCCGCGCGCGGACCGGGACCGAAATTGGCCGGCGCGTGAATATCGCCGCGGCGCCGGTCGAGCGCCGCCAGCAGTCGGACGGCTCGTTCCGGCTGCTCGGCACTGCGCTGCGGCTGGCCGCGCACCAGGAAGAATTGCGGGTCGTGCAGCTGATGGCGTTCGCTATAGGCGATCTTCATGACGGCTCATTCTCCCGGAAAGGCTGGGGATGCTGGCTGGTGAACAGGTCGCGCACATGATGCCAGGCCGAGGTGATATGCTCGCGCATCTGCGCGCGGGCCGCGGCCTCGTCCTGGGCGATGATCGCGTCGAGGATCGGTTGATGCGCCTTCGCCACGAACAGCGGGTCCTGATAGTGATTGTCGAGCAGCGCGATGATCATGCGCACCTCGGTCTCGATCGTCGCGAACAGGCGCAACAGGCGCTCGTTGTCCGACAGCTCGCACAGCATCAGGTGGAATTGCAGGTCGAGCTGGATGCGCTGCGGCGGCGTGAGGCCGAGCGTCTCGGCGCACATCAGATCGATCTGCGCCTGCAGCCGGGCGATGCCGGCGGCGTCGATCCTGGCGCAGGCGCCGGCGACGGCGCATTCCTCCAGCGCCAGGCGGACGCCGTAGAGATCGTCGATCTCCTTGACCGTGATCTCGCGCACGAAAAAGCCGTGGCGCGGCTTCGCCACCAGCAGCCCCTGCCGTTCCATGCGACGGGCCGCCTCGCGCACCGGGGCCCGGCTGACGCCCATCTGCCGCGCCGTCTCCGCTTCGACCACGCGGGCACCGGGGCGGAGCCTGCCCTCGACGATCGCGCGGGTCAGTTCCGCCTCGATCACATCGACCAAATCGGGCACTTCGACGGGAACGAACGGCGTGGCGGACAGGGTCATGGCTCCTGGCATTCCTCATGCATCGGACGGCACCATCTTAGGCAGCGCGGCGCTTTCCGTCTAAGGGCACCATAAGCTGTCGACAGCCGACTGTCGACAGTTGACGAACCCTGAGCACCATGATCGTATGAGTGCGAATGAGGCAATCCGGGGAAGAGTGACGCCATGCCGAAGCCGTTCCGCATGCCCGACGCCGAATGGACGGTCCGCCAGGATCTGGCCGCCTGCTATCGCCTGGTCGCCCATTTCGGCATGGACGACGTCATCTACACCCATATTTCTGCCCGCGTGCCGGACAGCGATGGTCATTTTCTGATCAATCCCTACGGCATGCTGTTCCGGGAGATCACGGCCTCGTCGCTGGTCAAGGTCGACCTGGAGGGCCGCATCGTCGACGACACGCCCTACGATATCAATCCGGCCGGCTTCACCATTCACAGCGCGATCCACAGCGCCCGGCACGATGCCGCCTGCGTGCTGCATACCCACACCTATGCCGGCGTCGCCGTCTCGTCGCTCAAAGAGGGCCTGCAGCCGTGCAATCAGTGGAGCCTGCAGTTCCACGACCGCATCGCCTACCATGGCTACGAAGGCATCGCGCTCGATCTGGACGAGCGTTCGCGGCTGATCGCCGATCTGGGATCCGCCAAGGCGATGATCCTGCGCAACCACGGTCTCTTGACCGCCGGCGCCTCGGTCGCCGAGGCGTTCATCCTGATGCACAATCTGGAGCGCGCCTGCCGCGTCCAGGTCGCGATCCAATCGACCGGCCAGGCCGTGAACCCGGTCGAGCCCGAGGTCGCCCAACTAACCGCGCGCCAATACGAGGGCGGCGACAGCAACCGGCGCACCGGCCATATCCAGCGCGAATGGTCGGCGCTGCTGCGCTATCTGGAGCCGCCGGTTCCCGGGTCCTATCGCGACTGACGGGCGACAAAAATCACCGAAGCGGCCAGCAAGGCCGCGCGGGCATCAAGAACACAACATAAGACCGGCCCATCTCAACAGGGGGTACCATGCTTCGTCGTGACTTCATCAAGATCGCCTCCGCCACGACCGGTTTGATCGCGGCCGGCCAGCCTTGGACCGCCTTTTCCCAGGGTGTCGCCAACGGCGTGCTCAATGTCGCGATCAATCCCGAGCCGCCGGGCCTGATGCTGGCACTCATCCAGAACGGCCCGACCCAGCTGGTCGCCGGCAATATCTACGAGGGGCTGCTGCGCTACGACGCCGAGCTCAATCCGATGCCCGGCCTGGCCGCCTCCTGGACGATCAGCGAGGATGCGCTGACCTACAGCTTCAAGCTGAAGCCTGGCGTGACCTGGCACGACGGCAAGCCGTTCAGCGCCGACGATGTGGTGTTCAGCGTCGACAAGCTGCTGCGCGAGACCCATGCGCGCCTGCGCTCCTCGCTGGTCGCGGTCGACAGCATCACCGCACCCGACGCCGACACGGTCATCTTCAAGCTGAAATACCCGTTCGGGCCGTTCATCGGCCTGTTCGAGGTCGGCACCATGCCGATCGTGCCGAAGCATCTCTATGACGGCACCGACTATCGCACCAACCCGGCCAACAACACGCCGATCGGCACCGGCCCGTTCAAGTTCAAGGAATGGGTCAAGGGCTCCTATATCCAGCTCGTCAGGCACGAGGCCTATCACGAGGCGGGATTTCCCGGGATCGACGGGATCTATTTCCACGTCATTCCCGACGCCGCCTCGCGCGCGGCGGCCTACGAGTCCGGCAAGATGGATGTCATGCCGGGCGGCACGATCGAGTATTTCGATATTCAACGCCTGAAGGCGCTGCCCAAGACCGACGTCACGACCAAGGGCTGGGAATTTTTCGGGCCGCATTGCTGGATGTGGCTGAACAACCGCAGCGGTCCGCTGGCCGACGTGCGCGTGCGCAAGGCGATCATGTACGCGCTCGACCGCGAGGCGATGAAGAACGTCGCCTGGTACGGCTTCGGCAAGGTCGCGACCGGCCCGTTCTCGACCACGACCCGCTTCCACAGCGACGACGTCACCCCCTACCCGCACGACAAGGCCAAGGCGAAGGCCCTGTTGGCCGAGGCCGGCTACAAGGGCGAGACGCTGCGCCTGCTGCCGCTGCCCTATGGCGAGACCTGGCAGCGCTTCGCCGAGATGGCGCGGCAGAATCTGGCCGAGGTCGGCATCAAGGTCGAGCTGCAGGCGACCGACGTCGCCGGCTGGAACGAGAAGCTGAACAACTGGGACTACGACCTGGCCTTCACCTATCTGTACCAGTATGGCGACCCGGCGCTGGGCGTGCAGCGCAACTACACGACGTCGAATATCCAGAAGGGCTCGCCCTGGAACAATGTGTCCGGCTACTCGAACCCCAAGGTCGACGAGCTGTTCGAGCGCGGGGCCAAGGAACCGAACCCGACCCGCCGGCGCGCGATCTATACCGAAGCGCAGAAGATCCTGGTCGACGAGGTGCCGGTCGCTTGGCTGATCGAGCTGGAATTCCCGACGATCTACCGCAGCAACATCCAGAATCTGGTCAATTCGGCGATCGGCCTCAACGACGGCTTTGCGCGGGCCAAGGTAACCAAGGCATGAGGCGTCGGGTTCGAGAGGCCGCCCGTTCGTGAACCGGACGCGGTTTGCCGCCCGACGCCTGGCGCAGGGCCTGGTGGCCCTGCTGCTGATAGTCGTGGTCAATTTCTTCCTGATCCGGGCGGCTCCCGGCGATCCGGCGGCCGTGATGGCCGGCGAGGCGGGGGCCGGCGACGCCAAGTTCGTGGCGCAACTGCGCCAGCAGTTCGGCCTGGACAAGCCCATGATCGAGCAGCTGGGCCTGTATCTGGGCCATGTGGCGCTGCTCGACCTCGGCCAATCCTATCGCCAGCAGCGGCCGGTCGCCGACCTGATCGCCGAGCGGGTCCCGGCGACGCTGCTCTTGACCGGCAGTGCCTTCGTGCTGTCGCTGCTGCTGGGCATCACCTTGGGCGCCTGGTCGTCGAGCCGGGTCGGCACCTGGAGCGACAGCCTGGTGACGACCGTGGCGCTGATCTTCTACGCGACACCGTTGTTCTGGGTCGCCTTGATGGCCGTGCTGATCCTTTCGATCAAGCTCGATTGGCTGCCCGGCTTCGGCATGGCGACGGTCGGACAGAACCTGTCGCCGCTCGGCCATGCGATCGACGTGGCGCAGCATCTGGTGCTGCCGGCGGTCACGCTGGCGCTGTTCTACATGGCGATCTACGCCCGCATGACCCGGACATCCATGCTGGAGGTCTCGCGCATGGATTTCGTCAAGACGGCCCGCGCCAAGGGCGTGCCGCGCGGACGGATCTGGCGCGTCCATATCCTGCGCAACGCGCTGCTGCCGATCATCACATTGGCCGGCATCCAGGCCGGCCAGATGGTCGGCGGCGCCATCCTGACCGAAACGGTGTTCGCCTGGCCCGGCATCGGCCGGCTGATGTTCGAGGCGCTGCTCCAGCGCGACTACAATCTGCTGTTGGGCCTGTTCCTGTTCACGGCCGCGATGGTGGTGCTGTTCAATGTCCTGACCGACGTGATCTACACGATCGTCGATCCCCGGATCGAGCTCCGCTGATGCGCGATTTCTGGCGCCGCTTCCGCCGCAACAAGGGCGCCCTGGTCGGGCTCGCGGTCCTGGCCGCCGTGCTCTGCCTGGCGCTGTTTGCGCCCCTGATCGACGGCGGCGATCCCTGGGCCATGGTGCAGCGGCCGTTCCTGCCGCCGTTCGAGCTGGCCCACACCCTGTTCGGCACCGACACCCTGGGCCGCGACATCGGCACCGGGCTGGTCTATGGCGCCCGGGTTTCGCTGATGATCGGCTTCGTCTCGACCGTCGCCGCCTTGGTTCTGGGCGTCACGCTCGGTGCCGTCTCCGGCTACTACGGCGGCTGGATCGATGCGGCACTGATGCGCTTTACCGAGCTGTTCCAGACCGTGCCCAGCTTCGCGCTGGCGATCGTGCTGGTCGCGATCTTCCAGCCCTCGGTCGGCTCGATCGTGACCGCGATCGCCATCGTGTCCTGGCCGCCGGTCGCGCGCCTGGTGCGGGGCGAGTTCCTGACCTTGCGCCAGCGCGACTTCGTCGAGGCCGCCCGGCTCGACGGCCAGTCGGACCTACGCATCATCTTCGTCGAACTGCTGCCCAATGCGGCCTCCTCGATCGTGGTCATGGCATCGCTGATGGTCGCGACCGCAATCCTGCTGGAATCGAGCCTCAGCTTCATGGGCCTGGGCGATCCCGACTTGATGAGCTGGGGCTTCATGATCGGCGCCGCGCGCACGGTGCTGCGCCAGGCCTGGTGGATGAGCGTGTTTCCCGGCCTCGCCATCCTCATGACCGTGCTGGCGCTCAATCTGGTCGGCGAGGGCCTGAGCGACGGGCTCAACACCAAACTGGGCGGGGGACGCGGCAATGCCGGCCTCTGATCCCGTGCTGCTGATCGACGGGCTGGATATCTGCCTGCCGCCGGGCGGCGACCGGCCGCTCGCGGTCTCGGGCGTCAGCCTGACGCTTGGCCCCGGCGAGGCCTTGTGCATCGTCGGCGAAAGCGGGTCCGGCAAGTCGATGATCGCCAATGCGGTCATGGGCCTGCTGCCCGGCCCGCAAGTGCGACCGACCGCCGGCCGCATCCGGTTCGACGGGCAGGACCTGCTGGATCTCAGCGACCTTCAGATGCAGACGCTGCGCGGCCGGCGCATCGGCATGATCTTTCAGGAGCCGATGACCGCGCTCAACCCGATCATGCGCATCGGCGACCAGATCGCCGAGGTCTATCGCAGCCACACGGATATCGGGCGCAGGGAATGTCGGGAAAAGGTGCTGGCGGCGCTTGCCGATGTGGGCTTGCCCGATCCGGTGCGCCTGGCCGACAGCTATCCGTTCCGCCTGTCTGGCGGCCAGCGTCAGCGCGTCATGATCGCGGCGGCGCTGGCGCTCGAACCGGCCTTGCTGATCGCCGACGAGCCGACGACCGCGCTCGACGTCACGACCCAGGCGCAGATCCTGAAGCTGATCCGCGACCTGCAGCGGCGCCGCGGCATGGCGCTGCTGTTCATCACCCATGATTTCGGCGTGGTCGCCGAGATCGCCGACCGGGTCGCGGTCATGAGCCAAGGCGTGATGGTCGAAAGCGGCCCGGCCCGCGCGGTGCTGGACCGGCCGCAGCATCCCTATACGCAAAAGCTGATCGCGGCGATCCCGCACGGCCAGAGCGGCGATCGCGCCCCCGCCATGGCGCCGACGGCGCTCCTCGAACTGGACCAGGTCACCAAGACCTATCGCCTGCCCGGCGGACGCGAGGTGGCGGCGCTGAAGGGCGTGTCCTTGAGCCTGCGCAAGGGCGAGACCCTGGGCATCGTCGGCGAAAGCGGCTCGGGCAAATCGACCATCGGCCGCTGCGTCACCGGCCTGACCCCGATCAGTTCCGGCCGCATCCTGTTCGAGGGCACCGACATCTCCAAGCTCGGGCCGAAGGGCCTGAAGCCCTATCGCGGCCGGATCCAGATGGTGTTCCAGGACCCCTATGCCTCGCTCAACCCGCGCCATCGGGTCGGATCCGCCATCATGACCGGCATGCTGATGCAAGGCATCCCCAAGACAAAGGCCCGCGATCGGGCGGTCGAGCTGCTGTCGCTGGTCGGGCTCGGCCCCGAGGCGCTCGAGCGCTATCCCCATGAATTCTCCGGCGGGCAGCGCCAGCGCATCGGCATCGCCCGCGCGCTGGCGATGGAGCCGGAACTGCTGGTCGCCGACGAGCCCGTTTCGGCCCTCGACGTGTCGGTGCAGGCGCAGGTGCTGGAGCTGTTCGATCAGGTGCGCAAAAAGTTCGATTTGGCACTATTGTTCATCACCCACGACCTGCGCGTGGCGGCCCAGATGTGCGACCGGGTCGCGGTCATGCGCGCGGGCGAGCTGGTCGAGTATGGCGAGGGGAGCCAAGTGCTGCACGACCCGCGCCATGCCTATACGCGTGAATTGATGGCCGCGGTGCCGCGGCTGGAGCGATCAGCATCATGAGCAGGACCATCGTGCTGGCCAGCACGCAGATCGACATGTCCTATCTGCTGCCGACCTTTGCCAAACTGGCGCCGGAACTGGATATCCGCATGCACCAGGAGGCGCCGGAACATGCCGACACGGTGCTGTGCTGGCACGCGCCCGCCGGCCTGTTCGGCGCCCTGCCGCGCCTGCGGCTGGTCCAGTCGATCGCGGCCGGCGTCGATCACATCACCGCCGACCCGACGGTGCCGCCCGACGTGCCGATCTGCCGGATCATCGATCCCAACATGGCGAGCGGCATGGTCGCCTATGTCGTCTGGGCGGTGACGCACCGGCACCGCCATTTCGACCAGTATCTGGCGCGCCAGACCCAGGGCATCTGGCAGGAAAACCCGATCGTGCCGACCCGCCTGCATCGCGTCGGCATCGCCGGCATGGGCGTGCTGGGCCTGGCCGTGGCGAGCGCGCTGGCCATGCTCGGCTATGACGTCGCGGGTTGGAGCCGCGGCCCCAAGCCCGATCTGCCGGCCGGGGTCATGGGTTATCACGGCGCGGGTCAATTGGGCGATTTCCTGGCCCGGTCCGACAGTCTCGTCTGCCTGCTGCCCTTGACCGACGAGACCCAGGGCTTCCTCAATGCCGACCTGTTCGCCCGCCTGCCGGCCGGCGCACATCTGATCAATGTCGGCCGGGGCGGCCATCTGGTCGATCGGGATTTGCTGGCGGCGCTGGATCGTGGCCAACTGGGCGCCGCCACGCTTGATGCCTTTACCGAGGAGCCGCTGCCGGGTGATCATCCGTTCTGGCGCGACCGGCGCATCGTCGTGACGCCGCACATTGCCACCCGGACCGGGCCGACCGTCGTCGTCACCCAGTTGCTCGCCAATCTCGCCCGGCTCGACGCCGGCACGCCGCTCGTCGGCGCCATCGACCGGCAGCGCGGCTATTGAGCCTGCTGCCCCAGAGGAGTTCCAAGCTGTGACCGCCCAGCCCAATTCGCCCGAAGCCCGGGATATCGCCTACCACCTGCATGGCTATACCGATGCCCGCAAGCACGACCAGACCGGCCCGCTCGTCATCGCCAAAGGTGACGGCGTCTATGTCGAG
The DNA here is from genome assembly GCA_028288725.1 of Rhodospirillales bacterium. GTDB lineage: Bacteria > Pseudomonadota > Alphaproteobacteria > ATCC43930 > CGMCC-115725 > Aliidongia. Next base: position 40,633 of record JAQGIC010000136.1, on the reverse strand, counting down.
GACATCCACGGCAAGCGCTATATCGAGGCGATGGCCGGCCTGTGGAGCGTGGCGCTCGGCTTCAGCGAGCAGCGCCTGGTCGCCGCCGCCACCAAGCAGATGAGCACCCTGCCGTACTATCATTCCTTCACCCATAAATCGCATGGGCCCGTGATCGATCTGGCCGAGAAGCTGGTGACGATGGCGCCGGTGCCGATGTCGAAGGTGTTCTTCACCAACTCCGGCTCGGAAGCGAACGACACGGCGATGAAGCTGATCTGGTACCGGTCGAATTCGCTGGGCCAGCAGCAGCGCAAGAAGCTGATCAGCCGGATGCGCGGCTATCACGGCGTCACCATCGCGTCCGCCAGCCTGACCGGCCTGCCGAACAATCACCGTTCGTTCGATCTGCCGATCGCCAACGTGCTCCACACCGGCTCGCCGCATTTCTACAGGGAAGGCAAGCCCGGCGAGAGCGAGGAGGATTTCGCGACCCGCCTCGCCGAAGAGCTGGAGGCGCTGATCCTGGCCGAGGGGCCGGACACGATCGCCGCCTTCTTCGGCGAGCCGGTGATGGGTGCCGGCGGCGTCGTCGTGCCGCCCCGGACCTATTGGCAGAAGATCCAGGCGGTGCTGCGCAAATACGACATTCTCCTGGTGGCCGACGAGGTCATCTGCGGTTTCGGCCGGACCGGAAACATGTTCGGCAGCACGACCTTCGACATGCAGCCGGACATGATCGTGCTGTCGAAGCAGATCTCGTCGTCCTACCTGCCGATCTCGGCCCTGCTGATCAACGAGAAGGTGTTCGGCCCGATCGCCGACGAGAGCAGCCGCATCGGCACGCTCGGCCATGGCTTCACCGCCGGCGGCCATCCGGTGGCCGCCGCCGTGGCGCTGGAGACCATAAAGATCATCGAGGAACGCGGGCTGGTCGCCCATGCCGCCGAGATGGGCGCCCGGCTGCAGAACGGGTTGCGCGCGCTGGCCGGCCATCCGCTGATCGGCGAGGTCCGCGGCGTCGGCCTGATCGCGGCGATCGAACTGGTCGCGGACAAGGCGACCCGCAAGGGCCTCGATCCGGTCGGCAAGCTGGGCACGATGGTCAACGGCATCATGCAGAAGAACGGCATCATCACCCGCGCGATGGGCGACGCGCTCGCCTTCTGCCCGCCGCTCATCATCACGGCCGCGCAGATCGACGAGATCCTGCTGCAGTTGAGCAAGTCGCTGGACGAGGCCGCGGCGACCGTTCTCTAAAGTGCGATGACATGAGGCCGGGTCGGCCTCATGTCAAACCGAGCCGGTTTGATCGGATCAGGCTAGCGGCGGAACGGGACCGACCCGCGCGGGCCCGTCAGCGCGCTGATGGGCTCGATGCTGCAATCCAGCAGCGACGGGTCGATGTCGCGCTCCATGACGTCGAACATGCTATCGACGAACGCGATCAGCTTGTCCGAGCTCTCGATCGCCCGATCGATATGGCGGTTCGCCACCGCCTCGAGCACGGCCAGATGGCAGTCGATCGCAGTCTGCAGGCTCAAGGCCACCTTGAGCTGCGTATGGTGGATCCAGCCGATGCGCCGCGACAGGGTGTGCAGGGGGCGAAGCGCGTGTTCCAGGAACGGTTCGCCGGCAACCGCGAGGATCAGCCCGTCGAGCCGTCGGTCGAACAGGTTGAACTCGTCGATGTCCATGACATCCCGGCGTTCGCGCAAGGTCCGCTGCAGATGCAGCATCTGATTGCGGTGGGACGAACCGGATCGCTCCGCCGCCAGCCGGATCACGAACCGTTCGAGATCGGCGCGCAGCGCCAGCAGAATCCGCTCGCGCGCCAGGTCGATCGGCGCGATCTGCAGGCCATGGCGCGGGCGGATATGGATGAGCGTGTCGGCGGCGAAGCGCGCCACGGCCTGATGCACCGGCGTGCGCCCCAGACCGACCAGATCCTGCAGATCCTGCAGGGACAGCACCTGCCCCGGCTTGAGCACGCAGGTGACGATCAGGCGTTCGATCCTGTCGTAGGCGAGTTCGAAATGGTTCATGCGGTTCCGGCGCCCCGGCGCGGTCTCGGGGTTTCCCCCGTCCGCGGCCGGTACGCTGGTCAGTCCGCGCCCGACGCGCTTGCCTTCGGTCACGACGCCTCCCGCTGTTGACGGTCGAAACGCCCCAAGGCAAGGCCGCCTTGGGGCGGGGTCCGATCGGGTCAGTCGTGCTCGAACCCGTACACTTCCGGCAGGATGAAGATCGCGGCCAGCAGCCCGATCAGCGGGAAGATGGCCACCAGGAGAGTGGCGTTGGCCTGGCCGATCGCGGCGAAGACCGTCGGGAACAGGAAGATCGCCAGGAACGACGGCAGCTTCACGAACATATAGGCAAAGCCGCTGGCCGTGCCGCGATATTCCGGCTTGGCGACCACCGTCGGGATCGTCATGCAGTTCGACGCGTCCCAATAATGGCCCCACAGCATGGCGGCCGCGGCGAAAGGCAGGATCACGGTCTGACCGGTATAGAGCGCCCCGGCCGCGACCAGCAGCGAAACCAGCACGATCGAGAAGCCGGCGATGCTGATGCCGCGCTGGCCGATCTTCGGCGTCAGCAGCGGCCCGACCCAGCCGGCAACCGCGGCGACGCAGTAGAGCGCCATGGTGACGAGATCGATGCCGAGGATCGACGAGACGCCGACCATGACGAACAGGACGGGCAGGTAGAACGCGAAGGTCGAGAACTCGCTGCCCTGCGCGAAACAGGCGATCCAGCCATAGAGCGTGGCGCGCCAGCGGATCGGATCCTTGCGGATGTCGGCCAGGAAGGCGGTCGGACGCGGCTTCGGCACGATCGCGTCCTCGTTCGGCAGCATGTCCAGATTGTCGCCGAACATCTGCATCGAAACCTGCTTCGCCTCGCGGAACCGGCCGTGGCGGATCAGCCAAACCGCCGTTTCCGGCAGGTCGTGGCGCATCAGCAGGATGATGAGCGCCGGCACGGCGCCCAGGCCGAGCGTGACGCGCCAGACCAGTTCATGGTCGAGATTGGCCACCAGGAAGACGGCGATCACGGCGAGCGTCATCACCTCGCCGATGGCGAACATGAACTGCCAGCGGTTGCCCATGACCTCGCGCTTGCCCTTGGGCATGGATTCCATGATGTAGGTGTAGCCGTTGGAGATGTCGCTGCCGAGCGGGACGCCGAGCGCGAAGCGGATCACGACCAGCCATTCGATGCTGGTCACGAATGCCTGAGCCAGGGCCAGCACGATGAACATGATCATCGTCGCCAGGAACATCACGCGCCGCCCGATCTTGTCGGACAGCCAGCCGCCCAGCAGGGCGCCGAACAGCGCACCGCCCTGGGTGCCCGCCGCGGCCAGGCCCAGCAGCAGCGGATCGGGATGGAACTGGTCCTTGATGAAGACGAGGACGAAGGCGATCGAATAAAGGTCCCAGGCCTCCACCAGGATGGAGGACATCATGAGCCACCCGACGCGATTGCCCTTCGGATTGTATTTGCTCACGAGATGCCGGACGGCACCGTTCATGGCCGCCTGCTGCGACTCAGTTATCGACATCGACGTCTCCCCCTTCGTGTTCTTGATTTCCCGCTCCGGCGCGTCGAATGCTCGGGTCGGGTTGGATGCGACTAATCCTCTGACTATTTCATTTCGTTTTTTTCGTGCGCGCTGTCAACCACGTCAGAGCACGGCGAGCATGCCGCCATCAACATAGATGATCTGGCCGTTCACGTAATCGGACGCCGCGGAGGCCAGGAAGACGGCGGTCCCGATCAGTTCGCCCGGCTTGCCCCAGCGCCGGGACGGCGTGCGTCCGACGACCCAGGCGTTGAAGGCCGGATCGTCCACCAGGGCCTGGTTCATATCCGTCAGCATATAGCCGGGACCGATCGCGTTGGCCTGGATGCCGTGCGCCGCCCATTCGGCGGTCATGGCGCGGGTCAGCATTTTGATGCCGCCCTTGGCCACCGTATAGGGCGCCACAGTCGCGCGCGCGAGATCGCTGGTCAGGGAGCCGATATTGATGATCTTGCCCGCCCCGCGCGGGATCATCCGCTTGGCGGCCTCGCGCCCGACCACGAAGGCGCTGGTCAGATTGGTCTCGATCACCCGGCGCCAATCCGCCGTGTCCAGATCCACCATGGGACGGCGGAACTGGATGCCGGCATTGTTGACCAGGATATCGATGGCGATGCCGGCGGCATCGAGGGCCGCGAAGGCGGCAAGGATCTCCGCCTCGTTCGTCACGTCGAACCGGGCCTCATGCACGCGATACCCGGCGGCGCGCATCTCGGACGCCGCCTTGGCCAGGCGATCGCCGTCGGCGCCGTTCAGCACCACGGCGGCGCCGGCCTCGGCCAGCCCCTCGGCCATGGCGCGGCCGAGACCGCGCGACGCGCCGGTCACGAGCGCGGTGCGGCCGGCCAGGTCGAACAGCTGCCCCTTCATGGTGCTCACACCACCGACCGGCGGACGGTCAAGTCGGAGCGTTCGAACACGGCCGGCAACAGCTCGGTGCCCAGGCCCGGCGCTTCCATCGGCAGCACATAGCCGTTCTCGATCACCGGCAGAATGGTGACGAGTTCCTTGTACCAGCCGGTGTAGAAAGCCCGCACGCTCTCCTGGATCAGCGTGTTCGGCTGGCTGAACGAGGCGTGGATCCCGGCGATGAAGCCAACCGGGCCGATGCAATCGTGCGGCGCGAAGGGCCGATGGTAGGTATCGGCCATGGCGGCGATCTTGCGGCCCTCGGTCAGGCCGCCGGTCCAGCACAGGTCGGCCATCACCACATGCATGGCGTCGCGGTCCAGCATGTCCTTATAGGGAAAGCGGCTGCCCAGCGTCTCGCTGGCGCAGACCCACACGCTGGTCGAGCGGGCATATTCCGCCAGCGCCTGCGGCGAATTCATCCGGATCGGATCTTCGTACCAGGTCGGGTTATATTGCTCGAGGATCTTCGCCAGCTTCTTCGCCATCGGCAGGTTCCACAGCGAGTGGAACTCGACCATGATCTCCATCTTGTCGCCGACCGCCTTGCGGATCTTTTCGAACGGCTCCAGCGCCGCCTTCAGCTGGGTGGGCGTGATCGACATGCCGTCGTTTTCCATGGCCGCCGGGTCGAACGGCCAGATCTTCATGGCGGTGATGCCGGATTCCAGCAGGCTTTCCGCGACCGCGTCCGCCCGGGTCATGAAGCCGTTCAGATCCTCGTACGGCCCCGCGACCTCGCTCTGGTTCCAGTTGGAAACCGGCTTGATGTTGGTCGAGCGCACATAACCGTAGCCGGCGCAGGTGTTGTAGATCCGCTGCTTGGGACGGCACAGCCCGCCCAGCATCTGATGCACCGGCTGCCCGCACACCTTGCCGAACAGATCCCAGAGCGCGATATCGACCGCCGAGGCCGCGCGATATTCCACCCCGGTGCTGGACTGTGCCATCGGCAGGTTCAGCATGTCGCGATGGATCGCCTCGATGTGCAGCGGGTTGCGGCCGAGCAGGCGCCCGGCGAGCGTATCGTGGATGTGGGCCTCGACGGCGCCGGCGCCGTAGAAGGTTTCGCCCAGGCCGATCAGGCCGCTGTCGGTATGGACACGGACCCAGATGACATTGGCGAACTCCGCGGTTCGCAACGTCTCGATCGAGACTATCTTCACCGGCACCCTCCCTCGTTTCACCTTGGCGGCGCGCGCGGATTGCGTCCGCGTCTCGCACACGAGCCGACAGGCTAGTCGTTGCTGTGAAATATCACAATATGTTAAATCTTTCGAGGCGAGGAGGCGCGGCCTCGGCGAAGCCGAGCTTGCCTGCCACCGCTACCCGTCGCTCGTAAGATGAGTTGACGCGTCTGCTTCGTCGCACTCAAGGTCTCAGGCGGTCGCCGCTCCGGCGCCTCCCACCAGCAGCGATGAACGATCGTGTCAGGCAAGAAGACAACGCGCATTGGGGCGAGCAAGCCCATCCACTCCGGTCTCGCGCCGGCGTCGAGCCTTGAGCCGGATCGGGCCAAACGGCGGCTGGACCAGGCGACGCGCGCCGCCTGGCTCTACTATGTCGGCGACAAGACGCAGGATGAAATCGCCGCGCGCTTGAACGTTTCCCGCCAGATGGCGCAACGCCTGATCGCAACCGCGCGCTCGGCCGGCCTGGTCCAGTTTCGGATCGAGCGACGGGCCAGCGAATGCGCCGAGCTTTCGGAGAAGCTGCTGCTGCGCTATGGGCTGAGCTTCTGCGACGTGGTCCCCTATTCGGACCAGGGAACGACCGATGTCGCCGTCAGTGCTGCCGAACAGATCGAGGCGGTCCTGGCACAGCCGAACCCCGTCATTCTCGCCATCGGTTCCGGCCGCACGCTCCGCAGTGCCGTGGCCCAGGTCTTCCAGTCCCCCTGTCCCCAGCACCGCATCGTCTCGCTGGTCGGCAACATCACGCGGCTCGGTCGCGCCAGCCCCTATGAGGTGGTCCAGCGCCTGTCGGATCTGACCGGTGCCGAATACCACCCGATGCCCATGCCCGTGGTCGCCGACAGCATCGAGGAGGCGGCGCAGATGCAGGCGCAGCGCGTCTATCGGCTGCTGCACGATCTGGTCCGCAACGCCCATACCCAATTCGTCGGTGTCGGCGACGTCGCGCGCGGCGCGCCGCTGCATCAGGATGGTTTCATCAGCGACGCCGAGATGGACGAACTCGTCGCCCTCGGCGCCGTCGGCGAAATTTGCGGGCGGGCGCTCGATCGGGACGGCCGCGTCGTCGCCCACGGCACCAATGCGCGCGTCATGGCGATTCCACTCGACGATCCGGCCCATCCGACGCGGATCGGCGTCGCCGCCGGTCCCCTCAAGGTCGAGGCGCTGCGCGCCGCGCTCAGGGGCGGCTGGCTGTCCGGCTTGATCACCGACGAACCGACGGCGGCCGCCATTCTCGCGGACTGATTGTGACGACGCTTGACGCGCCACCGGCAAGGTGGACGTAATTGCTCACGTACCGGGCGAATGCTCAAATTCGCAACAGAGTATGAGGCATCGGGGAGGGTTCTGCATGGCGTGGTATCGCACACATGCGTCGATCGGTCGGGGTCAGCCGCACCCAACCGGTCTCAGCGCCGCCTCCGATCCGGCTCATTCTCCGTCAATCCGTCGCTCCGGTGCCCTCTGCCGTTCCTGATCGAACGGTCGCGCAGGCTCGCCCGCCACGCGGGCGACGGGAAACAACAAGCAGCCGCGAGGATCGTCATGGCTGGCCTGGACTATGAGAGACATTATGGCATCCTGGATGCCGAGCGCGAGCTGATCGCCGCCATCCTGGAGGATAATCGGGCCTATCGCGCGGTCAGCCACCTGCTGCTGCCGGACCATTTTCTGTCGCCCGAGCATCAACGCCAATTCGCCGCCATCGGCCGGGCGATCGAACGGGGACGACCGATCGACCGGAGCCTCCTCGCGGCCGGAAGCTGTCCGATGGTCGCGCTGCCGCGGATCGACCCGCTCGACTATGCGTTGATGATCTACGGCAGCCATCTCGGACGCGAGGCCGTCGGCGCCCGATCGCCGGCTACGGCACTTGACGGCATCACGCTAAGCTGAGAGTAATTGCTCATGCACCGAGCGAATGCTCAAATTCGCCAAAGAGTGCATATCGATAGGGAGGAGCCGTGCATGGCCAGAAATTGCCCACGCGCCTTGACCGTTGCGAGCCTTGCCCTGATGTCCGGGTTGATCCCGGCAGGTGCCGCCCGCGCCGATGCCACCCTTACGGTGGCGACCGTCAACAATGGCGACATGGTCGTGATGCAAAAGCTTTCGAGCGAGTTCGAGAAGCAGCATCCCGACATTCATCTCCGCTGGGTCGTGCTCGAGGAAAACGTGCTGCGTCAGCGCGTCACGACCGATATCGCCACCAAGGCCGGACAGTTCGACATCGTCACGGTCGGCAATTACGAAGTGCCGATCTGGGCGAAGCAGGGCTGGCTGGCGCCGATGGAGGATCTGCCGGCAAGCTACGACACGGCCGACCTGCTGAAGCCGGTGCGCGATGCGCTCACATATCAGGACAAGCTCTACGCCCTGCCGTTCTATGCCGAGAGCGCCATGACCTATTATCGAACCGATCTGTTCGACAAGGCCGGGCTCAAGATGCCGGATCATCCCACATACACCCAGATCCGGGAATTCGCCGACAAGCTGACCGACAAGACCCACCAGACCTACGGCATGTGTCTGCGCGGCAAGCCGGGCTGGGGCGAGAACATGGCCTATGTCACCTCGCTGGTCGACACCTTCGGCGGCCAATGGTTCGACATGGGCTGGCATGCCAAGCTCGATACGCCGGAATGGCACAAGGCCATCACCTATTACAGCGACATCCTGAAACAGGATGGACCGCCGGGCGCGACCTCGAACGGCTTCAACGAGAATCTCGCGCTGTTCGCCGGCGGCCATTGCGCCATGTGGATCGACGCCACGGTGGCGAGCGGCATGCTCTACGACAAGAAACAGTCCCAGGTCTCGGACAAGGTCGGGTTCGCGCCGATGCCGGTCGGCGACTATGCCGGAGGGCCGACCTGGCTGTGGAGCTGGAACCTGGGCATCCCCGCCTCGTCCAAGCAGAAGCCGGCGGCCGAAAGCTTCGTCGCCTGGGCGACGTCCAAGGACTACATCAAGCTGGTCGCGGACAAGAACGGCTGGGTCGCGGTGCCGCCCGGCACCCGGCAATCGACCTATGATCAGCCCGAATACAAGAAGGTGGCGCCGTTTGCCGGCTTCGTCGTGAACGCGATCAATTCGGCCAATCCGACCGGCAGCACCAAGGAACCCCGCCCCTATCTGGGCGCGCAATTTGTCGCGATCCCGGAATTCCAGGGCATCGGGACCCAGGTCGGCCAGACGGTGGCGGCGACGCTGACCGGACAGATGGCCGTCGACGCCGCCTTGAAGGCGGCGCAATCGGCGACCGACCGCGCCGTCAAGCAGGCCGGCTACCAGAAATAGGCATGTTGTCGCCGCCATGACCCTTCGGGGTCATGGCGCCCTTTTCTGGAGGGTTGCCGCCATTTCCGTCGTCGTCGAATTCACCAAGCCCAAGCGTCAGGCGCGCAAGCCCGGCACGCTGATCCTGGTCGCCCCCTCCGTCGCGGTCCTCCTCCTGTGGATGATCGTGCCGCTGGTCATGACCCTGTGGTTCTCGTTCCAGTACTACAATCTGCTGAACCCGGCCGGGGCCGGCTTCGCCGGCATCGATAATTACCGCTTTCTGATCACGGACCCGGATTTCTGGGCGTCGCTCGGCAACACGCTGATCCTGCTGGGGTCGGTCTTGGCTATCACGGTCGTGTTCGGGACCTTGCTGGCGGTGCTGTACGACCAGCCGTTCCCGGGACGCAACATCGCGCGCCTGCTGGTCGTGGCGCCGTTCTTCGTCATGCCGACGGTCAGCGCGCTCATTTGGAAGAACCTGATGATGCACCCGATCTACGGCGTGCTGGGGTTCCTCGCCCGCTCGGTCGGGCTGGAGCCGGTCGACTGGTTCGCCGAATACCCGATGGCATCGGTCATCCTCATCCTGTCGTGGGAATGGCTGCCGTTCGCGCTGCTGATCCTGCTGACCGCCGTGCAATCGCTGGATCACGAGCAGCGCGAGGCGGCGCGGATGGACGGGGCGGGCCCGATCGCGCAATTCTTCCATATCACGCTGCCGCATCTGGGACGGGCGATCAGCGTGGTCGTGATGATCGAGACGATCTTTCTGTTGACCGTCTTCGCCGAGATCTTCGTCACGACCTCGGGCGGGCCGGGCAACGCCACGACCAATCTCGCGTTCCTGATCTATGCCCGCGCGCTGATCCAGTTCGACGTCGGCGGCGCCTCGGCCGGCGGCGTGATCGCGATCCTGCTCGCCAATATCGTCGCGTTTTTCCTGGTGCGGACGATCGCGCGCCGGCTGGAGGTGTGACATGCGCAGCAGCCTGACCGCCCAACTGCTGATCGCCGTCCTGGGCTGGGGCATCGCGCTCCTGATGTTCTTCCCGATCTTCTGGATGGTGCTGACCAGCTTCAAGACCGAGGGGGCCGCGATCGCGACGCCGCCGCAGCTCATCTTCGCCCCGACGCTGGAAAGCTACGCCGAGGTGCAGTCGCGCGCCGACTATCTCAGCTTCGCGTTCAACAGCATCGCCGTCTCGGTCGGCGGCACGGTCCTGGCGCTCGCCTTCGCCATCCCGGGCGCCTATGCCATGGCGTTCCATCCCTCGACCCGCACGCGCGGCACGCTCCTGTGGATGCTGTCGACCAAGATGCTGCCGCCGGTCGGCGTGCTGGTGCCGATCTATCTTCTGTTCCGCGGCGCCGGCCTGCTCGATACCCGCATCGGTTTGATCCTGATCTACGGGCTGATGAACCTGCCGATCGTGGTCTGGATGCTGTTCACCTTCTTCAAGGAAATGCCGAACGACATCCTGGAGGCGGGCCGGATGGACGGCGCCAAGGCCTGGGGCGAGGTCTGGTATCTGCTGCTGCCGCTCACCTTGCCGGGCGTCGCCTCGACCGGCCTCCTGTCGCTGATCCTGTGCTGGAACGAGGCGTTCTGGAGCCTGAACCTGACCTCGTCGGCGGCGGCCCCGCTCACCACCTTCATCGCCTCCTTCTCCAGTCCCGAGGGGCTGTTCTTCGCCAAACTGTCGGCCGCCTCCACGGTGGCGGTCGCCCCGATCCTCGTCTTCGGCTGGCTCAGCCAGCGCCAATTGGTGCGCGGCCTGACCTTCGGCGCGGTCAAATAGGAAACCTGCCATGGCGACGCTTACCCTGCGCGAGATTCAAAAGAGTTACGGCAGCCTGTCGGTCATCAAGAACATCGACCTGGAAGTGGCCGACCGCGAGTTCGTCGTGTTCGTCGGCCCGTCCGGCTGCGGCAAGTCCACGTTGCTGCGCATGATCGCCGGGCTGGAGGAGATCAGCGGCGGCGACCTGATCATCGACGGCCAGCGCATGAACGACATCGGCCCGGCCGACCGCGGCCTCGCCATGGTGTTCCAGTCCTATGCGCTCTATCCGCACATGACCGTGCGCCAGAACATGGGCTTCGCGCTGCGCCTCGCCCGCGTGCCCAAGGCGGAGCGGGAAAAGAAGGTGGCCGAGGCCGCGCGCATCCTGCAGCTGGAGCCCTATCTCGACCGCAAGCCCGGACAGATGTCGGGCGGCCAGCGCCAGCGCGTCGCGATCGGCCGGGCCATCGTGCGCAACCCCAAGATCTTCCTGTTCGACGAGCCGCTGTCGAACCTGGATGCGGCGCTGCGCGGCCAGATGCGGATCGAGCTGGCCCGGCTGCATGAAGAGCTGAACGCGACGATGATCTATGTCACCCACGACCAGGTCGAAGCCATGACGATGGCCGACAAGATCGTCGTGCTGCAGGCCGGCGTGATCGAGCAGGTCGGCACGCCGCTGCAGCTCTACCACCATCCGGCCAACCTGTTCGTCGCGGGCTTCATCGGCTCGCCGCGCATGAATTTCCTCAAAGGCCGTGTCACCGGGCTCGACGGGACCGGTCTCTCGGTCGACCTGCCCAGCGGCGCGCGGGTGGCCCTTCCCGTCGAGACCGCCACGGTCGGTACCGGAGACGCGGTCACGCTCGGCCTGCGTCCCGAAGCGCTCCGGCTCGATCCCCAAGGCCCGCTGGGGGGCACCGTGCGCCTGGTGGAACGCCTAGGCGGCCTGACGCTCATCCATGTCGATCTGGACCGGGACGGACCGGTCATCGTGCAGATCGAGGGCAGCGACGGCACGGCGCCCCATCAATCGGTGCGCCTCGGCGTCGATCCGGCCGCCGGTCAGGTGTTCGACGGGACGGGGAAGGCGCTGCCTCATCTCGTCCGCCACCCGCTGACCCACTAGACCGGTCATGATCCTCGTCTGCGGCGAAGCCCTGATCGATCTGTTCGTGGGAGAACCCGACGGAACGGCGCTCGCCGCGAGGGCGCTCGCCGGCGGCTCGCTGTTCAATGTCGCGGTCGGCCTCGCCCGGCTCGGCCTGCCGGTCGGGTTCCTGGGCGGCGTCTCGACCGACCGGTTCGGCATGTTTCTGGCCCAGGCCATGGCCCGGGAAGGCATCGGGACCACCCTGCTGAAGCGGAGTGCGCGACCGACCCCGCTGGCCGTCGTGTCGACCGACGCCGCGGGGCAACCCGCCTATGGCTTCCATGCCCATGATTGCGCCGAGCGCGACCTGGTCGGCGCCGATCTGCCTCCGCCCGACCCGGCGGTCGCGGCGATCGCGCTCGGCTCCTACACGCTCGCGATCGAACCGGTCGGATCCACCCTGCTGGCGTTCGCGGAGCGCGAATCCTCCCGGCTGGTGGTCAGTCTGGATCCCAATCTGCGGCCGAGCCTGGTCGGCGATCCGGATGCCTGGCGGCAGCGTTTCGCCCGCTTCGCCCGAGCGGCCGCGATCATCAAGCTGAGCCGGGAAGACCTCGCGACCGCCTATGGGCCGGATACCGATCCGGCGGTCTGGGCGACGCGCCGGCTGGACGAGGGCGCGCTGCTGGTCGTGATCACCGACGGCGCCGCCGGCGCCACCGCCTATCACCGCCATCATCGGCTGCATCGGCCGGCACACCCCGTCGCGGTCGTGGACACGGTCGGCGCCGGCGACACGTTTCATGCCGCCCTGCTGGCCCGCCTGGCGCAGCGGGGCCTGTTGACGCGGGCGGCGCTCGCCGCCCTCGACGGCGCGGCGCTGGCCGACCTCGTCCAATACGCCATCGCCGCAGCCAGCATCACCTGCACCCGCCGCGGCGCCGATCTGCCGCGCCACGCGGATGTCGAGCACGCCTTGAAAGGAGTGTCCGATGTTCCTCGGGCTTGATTTCGGCACCTCCTCGGTCAAGGCGCTGCTGGTGGATGGCGACCAGCGCATCCTGGGCAGCGCCTCGATGCCCTTGACCGTGTCGAGCGGCGCGCCCGGCCAGAGCGAGCAGGATCCGGAAGCCTGGTGGCAGGCCCTGCTGGACGCGGTCGATGTGCTGAAGGCCGCGCACTCGCGCGAGCTGGCGGCGGTCCTGGGCATCGGTCTGTGCGGCCAGATGCACGGCGCGGTGCTGCTCGATACGGCCGGTCAGGTACTGCGGCCGTGCATCCTGTGGAACGACACGCGGGCGGTCGCGGAATGCCGGGAGCTGACGGCGGCGTTCCCGGCGCTCGAGGCGGTCACCGGCAATCTCGCCATGCCCGGCTTCACCGCGCCGAAGCTGCTGTGGATCCGGCGGCACGAGCCGGCGATCTTCGCCCGCACGGCCAAGGTGCTGCTGCCCAAGGCCTGGATCCGCTATCGCCTGACCGGCGAGATGATCGAGGACATGTCCGACGCGTCGGGGACGCTGTGGCTCGATGTCGGCGCCCGCGACTGGTCGGACGCGGCGCTCGCCGCGACCGGGCTCTCGCGCGAAGCCATGCCGCGCCTGGTCGAGGGCACCGCGCCGGCCGGCCGGCTCGCGCCCGACCTCGCCGCCCGCTGGGGCATGACAAGCCCGCCGCTGCTGGCCGGCGGCGCCGGCGACAATGCGGCCGGTGCGGTCGGGCTTGCGGCGATCCGCCCGGGCAGCGCCTTCCTGTCGCTGGGCACATCGGGCGTGCTCTGGGCGACCACCGACCGGTTCGCGCCTTATCCGGCCGCCGCGATCCATGCCTTCTGCCATGCGGTACCCGGCACCTGGCACCAGATGGGCGTCACCCTGTCGGCCGCCGCCTCGCTCGCCTGGTGGTCGAAGCTGAGCGCTTGTTCCGAGGCCGTCTTGCTAGCCGAGATCGCGACGCCGCGCGCGCCCAGTCCGGCCTGGTTCCTGCCCTATCTGTTCGGCGAGCGCACACCCATCAACGACGGCACGGTCCGCGGCGCTTTCGCCGGCCTGTCGCACCAGACCACGCGCGCGGACCTGACCCAGGCCGTGCTCGAAGGCGTCGGCTATTCGTTTCGCGATTGCCTGGACGCGCTCGCCCGGTCCGGCACCCGGATCCGCGAGGCCGATGTCATCGGCGGCGGATCCCGCTCGCGCCTCTGGATCCAGATCCTGGCCGCCGTCCTCGATATTCCGCTGCATCGCCTGGCGGACGGCGAACATGGCGGGGCCTTCGGCGCCGCCCGGCTCGCCCGGATCGCGGTGACCGGCGAGGAACCGTCCCTGGTCTGCACGCCGCCGGCCCGGATCGAAACCCTGTCGCCCGATCCGGAACTGGCCGCGGCCTATGCCCGGCAGATCGGGCGCTATCGCAAGCTCGGTCCCGCGATCCGGGACGCGCTTGCCTAACCTTACCCATGAAATCTCAGGACCCGATGCCGATGGAAACGACTGCCCTGTCCCGCGCCACGCTCGGCCGCCTGGCGCCCGACATCCATGTGCCCCGCTATGATCTGGCCGCGGTCAGGCCCGGCATCGTGCATCTGGGGCTGGGCGGGTTCCACCGGGCGCATATGGCGCGTTTCACCCATAGCCTGATGGACATCCGCGCCGACGCGCTGGCCTGGGGCATCGTCGGCGCCGGCCTGCTGCCGGCGGATCGCCGGATGTATGACGCGCTCGCCCCGCAGGACGGGCTCTACACCCTGGTCGAGCGCAGCGGCACGGCGGAGACGGTCACGGTGATCGGCGCGATCCCCGAACTGATCCATGCCGGCGAGACGTCGGCGATGCTGCTGGACGCGATCGACCGGCCTGCCATCCGCATCGTCAGCCTGACCGTCACCGAGAACGGCTATTGCCTCAATCCCGCGACCAAGCGGCTCGACCCCGGCCACCCGCTGATCGCGGGCGATCTGGCCGATCCGGAGCACCCCCACAGCGCCATCGGCATCATCGTGGAAGCCTATCGGCGCCGGATGGCGTCCGGCGGGGCCGCCTTCACCGCGCTCAGCTGCGACAATATCCAGCACAACGGCAATGTCCTGCGCCAGGCGGTGCTGGAATTCGCCGCGCTTCGCGATTCGGCCCTCGGCGCCTGGATCGCGCAGCACGCCCGTTTCCCGAACAGCATGGTCGACCGGATCACGCCGGTGACGGCACCCGAAGATGCCGCCGATCTCGCCGCCCGTCACGGCATCCTCGACAATTGGCCGGTCTTCTCCGAGACCTTCACCCAGTGGGTCATTGAGGATGATTTCGCCCAGGGCCGCCCGGCCTGGGAAGCGGTCGGCGCGCAGTTCGTCGCCGACGTCTCGCCCTATGAATTCATGAAATTGCGGCTGCTGAACGCGAGCCATCTCGCCGTCGCCGGTCTGGGCCGGCTCGCGGGCTACCGCTTCATCGACGAGACCATGCGCGATGCCCGCCTGCGCCGCTACATGCAGGCGCTGATGGATCGCGAAACCGGTCCGACCCTGCCGCCGGTGCCCGGCATCGACCTGGCCGCCTATAAGGCGACCCTGATCGAGCGCTTCGCCAACACCGCCATCAAGGACACGGTCGAGCGGGTGAATACCGACGCGCCGCTGAACCTTCTGGTCGATCCGATCCGCGATCGGCTGAAGCAGGACGCGAGCGTCGAATTGCTGGCACTGGCGCTGGCCGCCTGGCTGCGCCGGATGCGCGGCGAGGACGAGGCCGGCCAGCCGATCCAGATCCGCCATCCGCTGGCCGAGCTGCTGCGCCAAAAGGCGATCGAGGGCGGGGCGGATCCCCGACCGATGCTCGCGATCGATCGGCTGTTCGGCAAGTTGTCCCGCAACGACCGCTTCGTCGCGACCGTCGGCAAATGGCTGGAATCGCTCTACGGGGTCGGCGCGGCCAAGACGTTGGCACGTGCCGAGCGGGAACTCGGCTTCTGAGGGCAGCCGCGAAGGCATGATTGGGAGGGTGAGGGTCGTTCTGCGGCGAAAGCCCTCGCCCTCCCGTCGCTTCGCGCCGGGGCCCTCCCTCTCCCGCAAAGCGGGAGAGGGTCTTCAAGAGCAGCCCCAAAGTACGTTCAGCGGGGCGAGCTCCAACCCTTGTATTCCTTCACATTGGCGCGGGTCACCAGCTGCGGCTTCAGCAGGATGGTGGCTTCCGCCGGCTTCTTGCCGTTCATCAGGTCGTAGCCGACGACGACCGCCTGCTGCGCCATCGCATAGGGATCCTGACTGGACGAGGCCTGGATCAGCGTATCGGCCTTGAGGGCCGCCTCGATGTCCGGCGCGCCATCGACCGAGGTGATGACGATGCCGGACCGCTTCAGCTGCTTGGCCGCAAGATCGCTGCCGATCGCCTGGGGATCGTTGATGGCGAACAGGCCGTCGAGCTTCGGATAACGCGTCAGATAGCCCTGCATGACATTCAGGCCGCCGTCGCGCGAGCCCTTGGCATCCTGGTCCGACGACAGCAGCTTGATCCCCGGATATTTGGCGAAGACCTGCTTGCAGCCATTGACCCGGTCGACCACGGCCGAGACCTGCGGACCGTTCTCGATGATCACGTCGCCCTTGCCACCGAGCTTGTCGGCCAGATATTGGCAGGACAGCTCGCCGGCCTGGACATTGTTGGTCTGCACCGTGGCGTCGGCGCCGTTGGCCGCGACATCGACGGCCACGACCGTGATCCCGGCGGCATGGGCCTTCTTGATCGCCGGCTCGATCGCCTTGGGATCGACCGCGTTGATCAGGATCAGGTCGACCCCGGCCGCGATGAAATTATCGACCTGGGTATATTGCTTGTTGAGATCGTAGTCGGCCGAGACCGAGTTCACCTTGACCGCGGGATTGATCTCCTTGGCCTTGGCGTCGGCCCCCTTGGCGAGGGTCACGAAATAGGGATTGCCGAGCGACCCCAGCGTGATGCCGACCGATTTCAGATCCTTGGCCTCGGCCGCACTCAGGGTGAGCGCCATCGCTGCACCGGCGAGCAATAGATGTTTCAACGGTTTATCCTCCCTGGTCTTCGTTGGAGCAGCGGGCGGTCGCCGGCCGAGACCATTGCGGCGGGCGCCGTCGTCTAAAAGGTGCGGGCGGTCAGGTGCGCGCGCTGCCGCGCAGGCGATAGCGGTCGAGGGCGACGGCGCCGATGATGACGAGGCCCTTGACGATCAATTGCCAGATGTCGGAGACACCGAGCAGGATGAGGCCGTTCGAGAGCACGGCGATGATGAGCGCGCCGATGAGCGTGCCCCAGATGGAACCGATGCCGCCGACGAAGCTGGTGCCGCCCAGAATGACCGCGGCGATCGCATCGAGTTCGTAGGACTGGCCCAGTTGCAGGCCGTTCGCCGCGTAGAGCCGGGCCGCCGACATGGCGCCGCCCAATCCTGCCAGCAGGCCGGAGGCGGCGTAGACGAACAGCAGGACGACCCAGACCTTGATGCCCGACAGGCGCGCCGCGTCCGGGTTGCCGCCGACGGCGTAGATCCGCACGCCCAGCACGGTGCGGCGCAGGATGAACCAGGATAGCCCGATCACCACCAGCGCGATGGCGGCGAGGCCGGGCAGCTCGACATAGCCCGGAACGATCGGCACGGACCCGCTGCTGATGCCGGCGAACGGCAGTTCGGGATTGAACACGGTCGTGTCGTTGCCCCACAGACGCGCGATGCCGCGCACGGCCGTCATGGAGCCGAGCGTCACGATGAAGGGCGGCAAGCGCACGAAGGCGATGAGCACGCCGTTCAGCAGGCCGAACAGCAGCCCGGTCAGGAGCGCCACCGGAATGCCGAGCGAGCCGTAGTCGAGCGATGCCGTCACCGAGGTCATGGCCGCGGCGGCAAGGATCGAGCCGACCGACAGGTCGATGCCGCCGGTCAGGATGACGAAGGTCATGCCCGCGCCCAGCACCGTATTGATCGCCGCCTGCTGCAGCACGATCGACAGATTCTGGGCGCTCAGGAACCGGCCTTCGCCGTTGAAATAGAGCGTGCCGGCCTGGATGAGGATGCACAGGATCACGAGCACCGGCAGCATGCCGACGGTGCGCATCCAGCCTTTGAGGCGGGTTCGGCGGAGCGGCACCACGCCGGTCGGCTCGGTGTTTGCCATGAGGGCGCCTTTCTCGGTCATGCTCGGGCTCCTTCACCGACCGCGAGCGCGATGACGCTTTCCTGGGTAATGGCGCCGCCACTCACCTCCCCGACCAGGCGCCCTTCGCGCATGACGATGACCCGGTCGGCGATGCCGACGATCTCGGGCAATTCCGACGAAATCACCAGAATGCCGACACCGGCCTTCGCCAGCTCGTCGATGATGCGGTAGATCTCGGACTTGGCACCGATATCGACGCCGCGCGTCGGTTCATCGAGGATGAGGACCTTGGGCCGCGTCTCGAGCAGGCGCGACAGCATGACCTTCTGCTGGTTGCCGCCCGACAGCGATCCCACCTCCACCGCCGGGCTCGCGACGCGGATGCCGAGCGTCTGGATCGCTTCCACCGCCCGCTGCCAGCCGCGGGCCCGGTCGAGCAGGCCGCCGAAGCGAGCGTCCCGGCCGATGACGCCCAGATTGATGTTGGCAGCGACGGGCATGTCGAGGAACAGGCCCAGACCCTTGCGATCCTCGGTCAGATAGACGAGGCCGGCCTCGATCGCCTGTTCGGGCGATGCGATCCGGACCGTCCGGCCGGCCAGTTCGATCGTGCCGCTGCTTTTGACGTCCGCGCCATAGATCAGCCGGGCCAGTTCGGTCCGGCCGGCGCCGACCAGGCCGGCAAGGCCCAGCACCTCGCCGGCATGGAGCGTGAACGAACAGGCCTGGACCCGCCTGCCGTCGCCGAGGCCGGTCACGCGGAGGATCGGTTCGTTATGGACGCCGGACCCATGCTCTTTCTTATAGAAGGACGAGAGGTCGCGACCGACCATCATGCGCACGATCACGTCCGGCAGGATCTCGTCGCGCGTCAGGCTGCCGACGCACCCGCCGTCGCGCAGCACGCTGACCCGGTCGGCCAGCTCATAGACCTCGGCCATGCGATGAGAGATATAGACGATGGCGAGCCCGTCGGCGCGCAGCCGACGGATGAGCGCGAACAGGGCATCGGTCTCGCGCGAGGACAGCGCCGTCGTCGGCTCGTCCATCACCAGGATCTTGGACTCCGCGTGAAGCGCGCGGGCGATCTCGACCATCTGCCGTTCGGCGATAGACAGGCCTGCGACCAGGCTATCCGGGGCGAAGGGGGCGCCCAGCCGGTCCAGCACGCTCCGCGCGCCGTCGATCATGCCCCGCCGGTCGGCCACGCCGGAACGGCTGAGTTCCCGGCCGAGATAGATGTTTTCCGCGACCGTCAGATTGGGTGCCAGCGCCAGTTCCTGATAGATGATGGCGATGCCGTGCCGCTTGGCGGCGAGCGGATCGTCGATGCGGACGGGGTTGCCGCCGATGCGGATCTCGCCGCCGGGATCGGCCCGGAACGCGCCGGCCAGGACCTTCATCAGGGTCGATTTGCCGGCGCCGTTCTCGCCCATCAGGGCATGCACTTCGCCGGCATAGACCGAAAGATCGACGTGGCGGAGCGCCTTGACGCCCGGAAAGCTTTTGGAGATGCCGCGCATCTCCAGGATCGGTCGCGGCTCAGGCAGGAGGGACATGATCGCGGACTCCGCGGAAAGCGTTCACGTCACCGGTCAGAAGCCCGGCACGCGGTCCGAAATGAACAAAAAGCGGCAGGCTGGCAGCACCCAGCGCGCCGGCATAGGCGCCGAAGCTGCCGACCACGAGCCGCGGCGGCCGTCGCGCCTCGGCCACGGCCTGGGCCAGATGCGCATTGGTCCGCTCGATCAGCAGACCGATCCAGCTGCGATCCAGGTCGCTGTCGATCACCACGAGCGGCACATCGAGCAACGCCTGCATGGAGAGGATGGGGCCGACCAGCGCCGCGGCGCAATCCTCGATCCATTCCAGCACCAGGCCCCGGTGCCGCGCCATCGTCGCCGGCAGATCGCCGAGGCCGCTCACCCCGTGGCCATGATGGCGCAGGTGGCGGATCAAGGCGTTGATCGAGGCCCGGGTCAGCAGGATTTCGGTCCGGCCGGCGAGCGCCGGCGCCGAAGCCAGTCCCGAGGGCCCGACCGGAATGACGGCGACATCGCCGGCATTGTCGGTCAGGCCGCGCCGGCATTCGCCATCGAGCGCCAGACCGCCGCCGATGCAGGGCCCGACGAAGAGGTAGAAGAAATCATCCGCCCGATGGCCGACGCCGTAGAACAGTTCGGCGATGGCGCCGGCCGTGCCGTCGTTCTCGTCGAACACGGTCAACGAGGTTTCGCGGGCAAGCGCCGCGGCGAAATCCGTCTGGTCCCATGCCTTCAGGCTTTCGACGTTGGACAGATCGAGCAGCCTGAGCCAGCTGCCGAGATTGAACGGGCGGGCGAGCCCGATGCCCATAACGCGTCGCCTTGTCTCGGGCGGGCAGAGGACGAGCAGGCTCTCGATGTCCTGGCGCACGATTTCGAGCGCGCGGTCGGGCGGCGGCAGGTCGAGATCATGGGTATGTTCGGCGATGATCCGGCCGCCGAGATCGGCCAGCACGGTTTCGATCCGGCTGCGATCGATGCGGACGCCGATCCCGAACGCGCCGGCGGGATTGATCTGGAGCAAGGTCGCGGGCTGGCCGCGCTGACCCTCGTGGCGCTTGCCGACCGTCTCGACCAGTCCGAAGGCTTCGAGCTCTGCGACGATCTGGCCGACGGCACTGTTGGTGAGGCCGGCAGCCCGCGCGAGATCCGCCTTCGAAGCACGCCCCAGCCTGCGCAGGCGCTGCAGCACGAGACGCTGGTTATATTGGCGGATCTGGACGGAATTCGTCCCTTGGCCCGCACGCCCGGCGGTCATTCCCGACCTTCCTCCCTCCGCTGCGGAACAAGCTCTGGCGGCTCGTTTAATTCAACGTGATTTAATTAAAGAGGACGAACAGCGGAATTGTCAAGCGCGGGGCGCCGCTGATCTTTACGTGCCGCCTGTCCCGGGAATTTACCAGAAGTTGTAGATTTCCGTCATGCAGGGGCCGCGATTGAAGGGAATTTCACTATAATGCTGGCCATTCGAGCGGAACAACCCGCACCGATCAAGCCGAGCCGGTCTGATCGGATCAGGCTCTAGCTTTCTTCTTGCCATTCGAGAGGCCGACGAGACGCACAGCCCGGTGCGACTTTCGAACGATTGTCAGAACCGGCCGGTGTGATGGATCATGCTGCCGGATCGGCGCGGCGCCGATATGTCGGGTCTGAGGACGGGACGGCATTGATGCGAACCCTTCGAATGGTCCGGGCTTGCGGCACGGCGCTCCTGGTTCTCGCCGGCTTGCTCCCCGCCCTCGCACAGGCGGCCCAGATGCAGCGGATGCTGATCGGTGCCGGCTGCTATCGGATCGCGGCCCACGCCACCGGCGCGGTTGCGGCTTATTGCCTGGACCAAACGGGGATGGTGCCGCACCGGGGGACGATCCTGGGCGAGACACCGGCCTTGGGGGACGCGACCGTTTCGGTCGGCGACAAGACCATGGCGCTCAAGGCCGCGCTCGCCCGCCATCTCTTGCGCATCGAGGGCGCCGACGCGCCGGATCAGCTCGCTCTGGTCAACACGACCGACCAGCCGCTGTCCTTCTGCGTCGGCCGGCCCGTCGTCGTCATGGGCAATGGCATGGCCTATAGCGCGGATTTGAAGGGGATCTACGATCAGATCGCCGATCTGATGCGGCTCGACCACCCGGATCCCCCCACCCAGCGGCCGACGAATGAGCCCGATATGCATGAGCGGCTGCAGCAGCGTCTATGGTCGCTGGTGAACGCGGCGGACGCGCGGGAACTCGCATCGCCGCTGTCCCCATCGGCGAGCGACGGCGAGGATTGTACCGTCCGTGAGAACGCGACGGTCCTGTGCCGCTGAGCGCCACCGGAGCGCGGGCTCGATCTGGTTGTGGAGCCGGGCGCGGGATCGCGGCGGCGCGCCTGCTCGAAGGCCTGTGATCCGCCTTACGCCGGCTTCTCGTATTCGGCGATCCGGAGCGTCAGCGCCAGCAAGGCCAGCACCGGCGGCACGACGAAGCACCAGACATTCACGGCGGCATAGGCGAGCGCCGCCGCGGCACAGCCGAGCGCGAAGGCGCCGATGCTGGTGGCAGTCCGCAACAGCCGCGCCTTGACCGCCGGCCGCTTGTCCGGCGGCAGGCCCGCCAGCAGGTCGGCGCCATCGATCATGATCTGCGTCGTGCTGCCGGTCATCAAGGTGGTCGGCGGCGCGCCGGCAAGGTGGATCCGTTGGACCGCGTTCTGGATCGCCATGGCCGAGACCAGCACCATCCCGGTCGCGAGCGCCACCCAGGCGTCGCCGTCGATGAAGGGACCGAAATGGACCGCGAGCGCCGCACCCAGGATCAGCAGCAGCAGTTTGACCGCGAGCAGCGTGCGCAGGGCGGGCAGTTCCCGACCGGACAGACCGCGGCTTGCCAGCCGGGTCAGCGCGACGAAGAGACAGAATACCGGCAGGGCCGCGAGCTTCGCGATCACGCCGGAAGTCCCGAAGACGAGTGCTGCGCCGATGGTCACGAAATTGCCGGTCACATGCGCCGTGAACAGTCCCTGCAGCGCCAGGAACCCGGCCGTATCGACATAGCCCGCGTTGAGGCTGAGCAGCGGCGGCAAGGTGAGCCTCATCACGAGCGGCGATCGAAGCTGAAGGCGCCCGCGCCGGTCACGATGATGGCCAGAAACCCGCCGACGATCGCGACATGCTCCATGGTCGTGGTGAATTGATGCTGCCACTCCGCGCCGGTGGCATTCCAGAAGCCGTGGGCGAGGAGCGTCGCGGCCACGGTAAAGCCCGCAAGCGCGAGCGCACCCAGCCGCGCGAAGGCGCCGAGCGCGACCGATAGGCCGCCCGCGATTTGAGTGATCACCGTGGCCGCGAGCATCCAGGGCGCAAACGGCAGCCCCATCGCCTCGATCTCGGCGAGCCCGGCCGGCCAATGCAGCAGTTTGTCGATGCCGCTCAGGAGAAAGACGAGGCTCAGCATCACGCGAGCAATCAGCAGGCCAAGGTCGGTCATGGCGCCTCTCAGAATTTATAGGAGGACCAGACGCCGACATAGTCGACGTCTTGGCCATGGGCCTGGGTGAGCGTCGGCCCGGCGAAGAAATGGACGTAGGCGCCGCTGACCTTCAGGTGCTGATCGATCTGCCAACCGGCGTCCAGATCGAATTCGCTGCCGATGTAGCGGGCCTTGCTCTGCTGGCTCCGGACCAGCGGGATCAGCGGCACGCGATAGAACGCGTCGTGCGTACTTTCGCGCCACAGGACATCGACCCCCGTGTTGACATCGACGCCCGCTGCCGGATGCGCCGTCACGGTCGGATAGAGATCGATCAGATTGGTCGGCGTGACGAGATCGGCCTCGGTGAAATAGGCGTTCTTCGGGAACAGCGGATTGAAGGTCCCGAGGGTGCCGCCTTTCGGGTTGTCGTTGCCGCTGATGATATCCGCCTTCAGCCCGATCCGGGGCCGCATCGGCAGGGTTTGCAGCGTAAAGCCGGTATCCGAGGCGGCGGTCCAGGCGAGGATGTCTTGGCGGCCGAAGCTGCCGACCTGGAGCACGAACTCGGTATTGTAGTCCCAAGCCTGTGCGGTGCCCCACAGGCGGGTGCCGAGCGAATGGCGCTCCTCGTGTCCCACGCCCTCGTCGAAACTGGCGTTCTTCCGGTCGAGCCCGAGATAATAGAGATCGGCATGGAGCCCGGGCACGAACGCAACCGGCAGGACGGCATAGACCCCCCAGAACAGCTGGGTCTCGTCCGGCTGATCGTTGAAAAACCCCGGCTTGTCCACGACGGGCTTGGTGATGAAGGCATCGACCCTCGCGTCGCCATCGACGTAGAACGCGCGCACCCCGTCGAAGCTGCGGCGGACGTTCGGCGATTCGCGCTGGGAAACCAGGCGCTGGGACCCAAGGGAAATTTCCTGCCGCCCGACGCGGAGGGTCATGCCATCCTTGGACCCTGCCACCGACCTGTAATCGAAGAACGCCTGCTGGACATCGAGCCGATCGAGGTCCGTGGGCGATCTCAGATTGCCTTTGCCGGCCTCCAGGTGATCGCCGAACTGCAGAAACGCCCGCAGCTGCGCGCCCAGATGTATGTCGGCACTCAACAACAGCCGGTGCAGCAGGTCGTCTTCCGAATTGCGGTGGCGCAAGCCGAACAACGGGCTGTCGAAGTGATCGAGCCGCTCGCGAACCTCCCCGCCGAAACTCACATAGACGTCGCCACTCTCATCGAGGGGCACGTATTTGATCGGATCCCAGAAATCGCTGCGCTTCGCCGGATCGGCAAGATAGCTGAAATCGTCATCGTAGCGCTGGGCCTGGTAGGGAACATGGATCTCCGTCGTCTGGGCCTCGGCGGTCGGGATCGCGGCAAGCGACAGCAGGACGGCAACCGTAATCGCGCGCAAGGTTCGAGCGCGCCCGCATGCAACATCGATCATGTCAGACCGCCCAGCAGGCGCAGCCGAGCGCGCCCCAAAAGCCCTTGAGGTCCGAGATCGGCAGCTTGCCGCCCCAAGCGCTCGCATGGTCATGACCATGGACGCCGCAGCTATGGGCGCAGCCGCAGGCCTGGGCCGCCTTCTGCTGCAGATTGGCCTGCGGCGCCTCGCCCCAGCCGGCATAGCCGCCGAAGCTGCGGACCGGCGACCAGTCGGGCATGGCCGGCGGCACCGGGTTCTCGTCGAGCGGGGCGAAGTCGCCGGCACCCCAGACGATCTTGCCGCCGACCAGGGTCAAGAGCGCGCTGGTATCGGCGATCTCGTCCTCGGCACAGGCGAAGAAATCGCGGTCGGGCACGGTGAGATCGGCGAATTGACCGACCTCGATCCGGCCCTTCCTGCCCTCCTCGTTCGAGAACCAGGTGACGTTCTCGGTCCACATCCGGAGCGCCGTTTCGCGGTCGAGGCAGTTGCGCTGCGGCGTGATGCGCAGGCCGCCGACCGTGCGGCCGGTGATCAGCCAGGCGAGCGAGACCCAGGGATTGTAGGAGGCGACGCGGGTGGCATCGGTGCCGGCCGAGACCTTGACGCCCTTCTCCAGCATGCGCGCCACCGGCGGCGTCGCCTCGGCCGCGCCCGGACCGTAGCGCTCGACGAAATATTCGCCCTGGTAGGCCATGCGATGCTGGACGGCGATGCCGCCGCCCAAGGCCGCGATCCGGTCGATCGACCGGTCCGAGATCGTCTCGGCATGGTCGAAGAACCAGTTCAGCCCCTGCAGCGGAATGTCCTGGTCGACCCGCTCGAACACGTCGAGCGCGCGGGATATCGTCTCGTCGTAGGTCGCATGCATGCGCCAGGGCCAGCGATTCTCGACCAGGGTCCGGACGACCTCTTCCAGCTCGCCCTCCATCTCCGGCGCCATGTCGGGGCGCGGCTGGCGGAAATCCTCGAAATCGGCGGCGGAGAACACCAGCATCTCGCCGGCGCCGTTATGGCGGAAATAGTCGGTGCCCTGCTTGTACCTGGACGTCTTGGTCCAGTTCAGGAAGTCGTCCTTCTCGCCCTTCGGCTTCTGGGTGAACAGATTGTAGGCGAGCCGGATGGTGAGCTGGCCCGCGTCGGACAGCTGCTGGATCACGGCGTAATCGTCGGGATAATTCTGGAAGCCGCCGCCGGCGTCGATCGCGCCCGTGACGCCGAGGCGGTTCAGCTCGCGCATGAAATGGCGGGTCGAATTGACCTGATAGTCGAACGGCAGCTTCGGCCCCTTGGCGAGGGTCGCATAGAGGATGCCGGCATTCGGCTTGGCCAGCAGCAGGCCGGTCGGGTTGCCGTTGGCATCGCGCAGGATCGAGCCGCCCGGCGGCTCCGGCGTGTTCTTGTCGTAGCCCACGGCGCGAAGAGCCGCGCCGTTCAGCAAGGCGCGGTCATAGAGATGCAGCAGGAACACCGGCGTGTCGGGGGCGACCGCGTTCAGCTCTTCGATCGTCGGCAGGCGCTTTTCGGCGAACTGATGCTCGGTGAAGCCGCCGACGACGCGGACCCATTGCGGCGGCGGCGTGATCGCGACCTGGCGCTTCAGCATGTCCATCGCGACCGCGAGGCTCTTCACCCCGTCCCAGCGCAGCTCCATGTTGAAGTTCAGGCCGCCGCGGATGATGTGCAGGTGATTGTCGATCAGGCCGGGCAGCACGCGGCGCCCCTTCAGGTCGACGACCCGGGTCGAGGGTCCGGCCAGCGGCATGATCTCCTCGTCCCGGCCGACATGGCTGAAGCGGCCGTTCGTGATCGCGACGGCGCTGGCATTCGGATTGGCCCGGTCCAACGTCGTGAACAGGCCACGATGAAGGATGAGATCGGGAACCTGAGCTTCGGTCATGGGAAGTCTCCTGCGGGTTGGGTTCAGCCTTGTGCGGCGGGCGGCGGCGATCCAGCCGGGGGCTGACCCTTTGGCAGATGCCCGAACATGTGCGGCTTGACCTGATCGAGCCAGGACTGCGCCGCCGGCGCCTTCAACCAGATGCTTTTGATGACCGGTGGAAACTGCTCGCCAATCAGAATGCCGAGCAGCCCGACGAGGGCGATCACCGGCGGTGCCGGTGAGCGAACATTGACGAGGCTGTAGAACACGCCGACCAGCAGCCCCGCACCGAGCGAAAGCAGGTAGGGTTTCATCGGATTCTCCAGGGTCGTGCCGGTCGGGAGCGGGACCGTGCCGGAAGGCCCGCCCCGCTCCCGCGCAAGAGATCAGCCTTCGTGGGCGTGGAACATGGCGGTCGCGTAGAGAATGCCCAGCCCATAGGCGCCGCCGAACTGCTTCGCGATGCCGGTGGTCATCGCGTAGGTATCGGTCCGCGCCCAATCGCGCTGCAGCTCGAGCAGGTATTGCAGCGCGGTCATCGGCCGGGCGCCCGCCTGCACCATGCGGTCGAGCGCGCGGTCATGCGCCTCGTCCGACACGTCGCCGCAGGTATCGGCGATGACATAGACCTCGAAGCCCTGTTCGATCGCCGAAAGCGCCGGACCCACGATGCAGACCGAGGTCCAGAGCCCGGCCAGGACGACGCGTCCCTTGCCGATCTCATTCACCTTGGCGATGACATTCGCATCTTCCCAGGTGTTCATCGAGGTCCGGTCGATCAGCGCCTGCCCCGGAAACGCGGAGGTGATTTCCTCGTACATCGGCCCCGAGAAGGTCTTTTCGGCAACGGTCGTCAGAATGGTCGGCACGCCGAAGCCGGCCGCGGCGCGCGAGACCAGGGCCGCGTTGTTGCGCAAGGTAACCGCGTCGATCGACTTGGTCGCGAACGACATCTGCGACTGGAAATCGATCATGATGAGCGCGTGGTTCTTCGGATCGATCAAACCACGCCCGGGTGTGGGGCTCGCCTTGACTGACATCTTATTGCTCCTCGGCTCAAGTGTTGATGAAAATGCGCGTGAGGAGTCATGCGACGACGCGGAGAACTTCGATTGTCACCGGTTCTCCGTTTTGAACCTCCGCACCCAATACGCCCTCGATGTCGGCCCCGCTCAGCCTCCGCCGCCAAGCGCCCGGCGGCATCCCGACCAGTCGGCCGAACGCCCGGGTCAGATGCGCCTGGTCCGCGAAGCCGGTGGCGATCGCGATTTCCGCGACCGGCAGCCGGCCCTCGGACAGCAGCTGCTTCGCCCGCTCGATCCGCTTCGAGCGAACCCACTCAAAGGGCGATTGCCCGATGGTCTGCTTGAACACCCGCCCGAGGTGGGAGCGGGACACGCCGACCTGGTGCGCCAGATTGTCGAGCGACAGGTCGTCGCCCAGATGCGCTTCGACGAAGCATTCCAACCGTCGCATTTTCCAGGGCGCCAACCCGCCGGCCGGATGGTTGTCCTGGGTCGCGGCGCGCGACAGGGCCATCAGCATCGACAGGATCAAGCTATCGCCGAACAAGCGGTCCATCGGATCCGGGCTGATGCATTCGTCCGCCAGCAGGAGGCAGAGTCGCACCAGGCGTGCATTGGCGAACATGAACCGGGGCTGAAACGCCGTGGCCAAGTCGATGCCGTCATCGCGCATCGACCGGTTCGCGGTCTCGAACTGGAGCACCAACTGCCGGAAATGCCGGGCCGTGCTCCGAACCAAAACCGAGGTTCCGCTTGGAACCACGCTCAAGGGACCAGCTGGCCGCAGGAACATCCGCTGCCGCTCGGGCCTCAACAGAACCGGTCCGCCGACCGCCTCGACGGTGAAAAACAGGCAGGGAAATTTCGTCGGTATTTCCGCCTCGAACGCCGCATCCGACCGGATATCGAGATACGAGGCTGCGACCCCGTTCCACTCCCGCTGGTGACAGGCGGTGACCCAGGCCCCCCGATAGATCGGAACGCGCGGGTGCGTCGATCCGGGCTGGGGCGCGTGGTCGGCAGGGGCGACGGCTGAGGGTCTCA
This sequence comes from Rhodospirillales bacterium, assembly GCA_028288725.1. Classification (GTDB taxonomy): domain Bacteria; phylum Pseudomonadota; class Alphaproteobacteria; order ATCC43930; family CGMCC-115725; genus Aliidongia. Next base: position 12,303 of record JAQGIC010000136.1, on the reverse strand, counting down.
TGCTGCACCTCCGTTCTCGATAGATCCGGCGCGGAGACGTCACGCGCCAATCAATGGGCGTAAATTCCCGTAAATTTCCCTCAGTCCCGCAGCCAGAGGCCGGACCGCAGGACATCGTCCTGAGTCAATCCATGCCCGGTCTGCAGCGTCTCGTGCCGCAAATCGGCACCGGCCTGGGTCAGCATTGCCGCCAACCGGGCCGCATTCGATGCCGGTACGATCGGATCGCGCGAACCGGACAGGAGCAGAACCCGTGTGCCGTCCAGGCGAAAGGCGGGCGGGTCGGTGAGCGGCACCATGGGGCGCAGCAGAGCCGCCCCGGCAAGCACGCCCGGATGCAGCATCAGCAAGGCCGCCGCAATGTTGGCACCGTTGGAAAAACCGAGCGCGACCGGCGCCTCGATGCCATAGACCTCGCGCGCCTGCTTGATGAAGCCCGCAAGGTCGTCGGCGCGGCGATGCACGTCCGCCTCGTCGAACACGCCTTCGGCCAGACGGCGGAAAAAGCGCGGCATACCGCCCTCCAGCACCTGCCCGCGCGGCGACAGCAACGCAGCACCGGGCGAGACGAGCGCGCCCAAAGGCAGAAGGTCCGTCTCGTCACCGCCCGTGCCGTGCAGCAGCAGCAGCGGGCGAAGACCCGGCCGCGTGGCCGGCTTGAAACGATGCTCGAACGACAGGGCAGGCGACGACATGGCGGGCTCTCCCGGGTTCGTTAGGCGAGGTGCGGCAGGACAGCTTCGATCCGCGCCCGGTCCCGTTCGAGGAAGGGCGGCAGTTTCAGCGCCTGGCCAAGCGAGGCGACCGGTTCGTCATAGGCGAAGCCCGGATCGTCGGTCGCGATTTCGAACAGCACGCCGCCGGGCTCGCGGAAATAGACGGAGCGGAAATAATTGCGATCCTTCTGCTCGGTCGTCGGCAGGCGGTGGGTATCCCGCAGCTTGCGCGCCATCGCTTCCTGAGCCGCATCATTGCTGGCGCGAAAGGCGATGTGGTGCACGCTGCCGCCGCCCTGATGGCCGCGCATGAAATTGCCCACGGCCCAAAGGTCGACGAAGCGGCCGTGGGACGCGTCGCCGGACGCGGCGAGCCGGATCAGGTTGCCCTCGCGCGCCACTTCGGTGAAGCCGAACACGTCCTGCAGGATCGCGGCGGTCGGACCGGCGTCCTTCAGCAGCAGGGTCACGCCATGCAAACCGCGGATCGCATGCCGGGCCGGAATCTCGCCGGCCGACCAACCGGCCTCGCTTTCGATGCCATCGATGCCGATGAGCGCCAACGACAGGCCGTCCGGGTCCTTGAAGGCCAGCACGGTGTTGCCGAAGCGCGGCTGCGGTGCCTCATGGGCGACGTTGGCGGCGACCAGGCGCTGGGTCCAGTAGCCGATCGACGACCGGGGCACGCGGAATGCGGTCTGCTGGGTCTCGCCGACGCCGACGCGGCCGGGCACGGCCCCATCCCACGGAAAGAAGGTCAGGACCGTGCCGGGCTGGCCGGCCTCGTCGCCGTAATAGAGATGGTAGGTGCCCGGATCGTCGAAATTGACTGTCTTCTTGACGAGCCGCAGGCCCAGGACGCGCGTGTAGAAATCGAGGTTGCGCTGGGCCGGTCCGCTGATCGCGGTGACGTGGTGAAGGCCGGTGCTGGTCATGATGGAACTCCGCTTGGGGCTCGCTTTCGCCCCGTGGATCATCTCACCAGGCAAAAATAGAGCTTGAGTGGATCAACAAAAATAGAAACAATATAAACTCTTTGTTTCGGAAAACGATCATGTCGAGTTTGCCGGATTTTGAAGCCTGGGCCATTTTCGCGAAGGTCGCGGAGCGACAGTCCTTCGGCCGTGCCGCCGCGGAACTCGGCTTCTCGAAGGCGACGGTGTCGAAGGCCGTCACCCGGCTGGAGCAGCGGATCGGGGCGCCGCTGTTTCATCGCACCACCAGGCGCCTGTCGCTCACCGAGGCGGGGCGCGGCGCCGTCGTCAATGCCGAGCGGATTCTGAACGCCGGCGTCAGTGCTGAGCTGGATGCCGTCGCACAATCCGCCACCCCGCGCGGGCTGGTCCGGTTCGCGGCCCCCATGTCCTTTGGCATCGATCATGTGGCCCCCATCCTGCCCGCCTTCTTCGAGGCCTATCCGGACGTCTCGATCGACCTGCATCTCAGCGACGCCATGGTCGATCTGATTGACGGCGGCTTCGATCTGGCGCTGCGCATCGCGGCGCTGGCGGACTCGACGCTCAAGGCGCGCCGGCTGTGTCAGGTTCAGCGTCGGCTGGTCGGCGCCAAGAGCTATCTGGACCGTCACGGCCGGCCGAGTCATCCGAGCGAATTGGAGCGCCATGTCTGTCTGGGCTATGCCTATCTGCCGACCCGGAGCCGCTGGCATTTCCTCCACTCGTCGGGTGAGGAGGCGGTCGTGACGCCGAAGGGACCGCTGAAGGCGAACAATGCCGATGCGCTGACCGCGACCGTTCTGGCCGGCCTCGGCCTGGCGATCCAGCCGGATTTCATCATCTGGCAGGACCTGGCGGCCGGACGGCTCGAAGTGGTGATGGAGGATTGGTCGCTGCCGCCGATTGCGCTCAATGTCGTGACGCCGCCCGGGGATCTCCGGCCGCCGCGCGTCACCGCCTTGATCGAGTTCCTGGTAAAACATCTATCGATCGCGCCATGGGCGGACGCCTAGCCGACCTGCCATCTGGGCGCCCTTCCTCGCCAGACAGGCATCGCTGGACGTCGGTCGCGACCGGGAGCGCGCGACTAGGCGGGGCAAGCCTTCAATAGTTGCCCATGAAGTGGCTGATATTCGCCGCCTCGATCGTGTTGCTTTCGGCCGTCGGCACGGCCCGCGCCGTTGCGACCGGGGATCCCAAAGCCGGTCAGGCGGTATTCACGCAATGCAAGGCGTGCCACAGCCTGGATGCCGGCCCTGAAGCCTCTCAGTTGATCCGAGAGGCCGGACGCGGGCGGTGGCTGAAGTAGGCGCCAAAATAACCGCTGGGATCGCCGGCGAAGCGATATCCCGCCTGCCGGCTGAAATCGACCTTCGTCAACACGACTCCGAGCGGTTGAACCTTCGCCGTCTTCAGTTTGCGCAATGCCGCCCGCACGATCGCGCGCGGCGTGACGCCCCATTGGACCGCGAGCACGACAGCGTCGGACATTTTTGCCAGGAGGAGCGAATCATTGACGACGCCGACGGGCGGGCAGTCGAGGATGATGACGTTGTACCGGTCGCGGACGCTGGCCATGAGCCGATCGAAGGTCCCGGGACGAAAGAACTCCGTATGGAACTCCTCGCAGCCCCCACCCATGGTGAGGACATGCACGCCGCTCAACCCATCGACCTGCAGCGCCTCGTCGGTCGTGAGCGTGCCATCCAGAATCTCGGTCAGGCCGGGCCGCGCCAACACGTCGAAGTGGTTCGTAAGGGCCGGGCGCCGCAGGTCGCAATCGATGATCAGCACGCGCTCGCCGGCATGGGTCATGATCCGGGCCAGGCTCGCCGCGAGTGTCGTCTTGCCCTCGCGCGGCAACGCGGAGGTCACGAGGATCACGAGCGCGCTATCGTGCGGTGCGCTCTCGGTGACATTGATGACCGTACCGACCGCACGTACCGACTCGGCGAAGACCGATCGCGGATCGAGCAGTGCCCGCTGGCTCTGCCGCCTGCCGAGTTTGGCCCTGTGGTTGGGGATCATGCCGAGCACGGGCAAGCCGAACTGTGCCTCGACCTCGTCCGGGTCGCGCAAACCGCTTTCGAGCGATTCCGCGATGATGATCGCCACGAGCGCCAGCACGGTGCCACCGATGATCGCGATACCGATCAGCACGCGCTTGTTGGGGGCGGAGGGAAATTGCGGCGGCTCCGCCGGCGCCAAAACCCGCGCGTCGGCTTGCTGGATTTCGACCAGGGCCGATGTCTTGAAGGATTCCGTCAGGAAGGTCTGCAGCACGTTGCGCGCCGCGGTCGCCTCGTTCTCCAACTGGCGCAGCTCGATCGTCGATCGATTGTTATGCTGATATTCGGTCTGCAGCGCCTGAATGCTATGGCGGATCGCGTCCTCCCGGCTCTTCTCGATCCGGACCTGCGTCGATAGTGCGGCGTTCACATGGCCGATTTCGTTGCTGAGGGCGGTGCGCGTCTGCGCGATGTCGGCGGCCACCGCCAAAACGGCCGGATATTTGTCGCCGTATCTGGTTGAAAGCTCGGCCCGACGTTGCTCGAGCGAATGGAGTTGGCTGCGCAGGTTCTGTGTCGCCAGCGACAAGGGCGATGAGGTGCTGGTGACGGAGCCGCCGCCCGACTCGCCGATCGAGCGCGCTTCGCGCAGTTCGGATTCCGCATGGGCCCGAGCGGCCTCGGCTTCAGTCAGGTCCCGGCTGAGATTGACGATCTCCAGCGAGGAAAGCGACGAGACCGACCCGCCGGAATTGACCTCGTTGACGACCGATCGTTCGCGGAACTCCTGCACCGCACGCTCGGCGTCAAGCTGCTTCTGGCGCAAATCGATGAGCTTGCGGTCGAGCCATTTCGCAGCGCTGGTCGCCGCCTGATATTTCGCGTCGACCTGATTCTTCAGATAGGTATTGGTCAGTTCGTTCAGAATTCTGGCCGCCTTAACGGGTTCGACGGATTCGAACGAGACATGGAGCGCGAAGGACTTGCCATCATTGTCCACCGTCAGGTGGTGCAGCAATTCGCCCATCACGCGCTGCTCTTCCATCATCGCTCCCGAGGTACCGGCGACCGGGGGCACGCCGTCCGCGTCGGCCAGCGGCTTCGCTGCGATCCAGGCGAATCCGGTTAGGTCCGCGAGACTGGAACGCCAGGTCGTCACCGCTCCCCAGGCCATGCCGAGCACGGTCGGTGGCCGGAGCGCTTGATTGAACTCCGGATCCGAGACGAGACCGAGCGAACGAACGACTTGAAGGGCAAGCGATGCCGATCGAAGGATCTCGACCTGGGTGCGCAGCATGGGCTCGTCCCGGCCCGGGCCGGGGTCGGACGAGGAGCCGGAAACAGTGCCGCGCGAATCCGGGATCGCCACGACAAGCAGCGTCTCTGCTGTATAGCGCGGCGTGATGCTGCCGATGCCGACCATAGCCAATAGTACCGTGCCGCCGATCGTTGCCACGATCAGCAGTTTCCGGCGCCAGAGTGTGGCGAGAACCCGACCAAGGTTCAGATGGTCCTCGTAATGGGCCTGTGCCAACACTCACGCCTCCTGCATTCCGGTCGAGCGCACTCGAGAATAGATAAGATAATCCATTTAAGAAGACCCGCCCAGTCCCGCATTTTGTTTTCCTGAACCGCCAGGTTTGCGTCCCGCGAAAATACGACAACCATTTGATTTAAGTGGATATATATACAATAAAGCCCCGTCGGCCCCTGGGCCGGGGCCATCGCGGCCAGACAGCGGGACGAATCTCATTGACAGCTTTCCCGCACCCTTCTTATCATAAAAATAACAAGCGATAGCAAATATCGCCTATCGAAAACATCATTATGCCTGCGACGAGATGGCCGAGGGCCGGCCTCGTTGAATGCGTTGCTGGTTAGCTTTTAACCGGCGCCCCATCGATCTTGAGCGGGTGATTGGCGGATGCTGGAAACAGGGCTTGATCCAAAGAACGCGGCCACGCCGGGCCTGACCGGGAAGGGCCAACGGCATATCGGGCGCAAGTCCTTACATCGCCCTGCCCCGCGATGACATACGGATCGGCAGACATTCCGGGCACCGACCAGAGCGGCGTGGCGTCGAATGTTCGGCCCGTTGCAGGTCGCATGGCGCCGGCTTACCGTTTCCTGCTGGGGTTGTTTCTCGGCGGCGGGATGTTCCTCCTCACGGACGTCGTCATCAACATGATCGTCGATCCGTTCGATCGCGCCCCTTTCCTCGATCTTCCTTTCAATCGCGAGCAGGTTTCAAAACCGATCAATCGCCGGCTGTACCAGCTGCAGCAGAGCGCCAAAGATCCGAAACCGAACATGATCATCGGCGACAGTAGAGGCGAGCTCCTAAATGCGGCCTACTTTCGCGAACTCGGCACGGAAGATTGGGGCAACGCCAGCTTTGGCGGCGCGTCGCTATTCGAGGAATACGAAACGCTGCAGTTCATCCAGTCTGTCCGCCCCGTCAAACAGGCGATCGTGACGCTTCAGTTGCGGGAGTGGAACGACGGATACGACCCCGATCAGGTCCGGGAGGCCGTAGACCTGCTGGAGCATCCTTCGCATTATTATCTAAGCCTCGCCGTCCTGGACGCCAGCATCGCCAATCTGCGGAACCTGTGGACCGGAGGCTCCAAGGGCGCCGACCTGCCCTCGGGTATCGCCGGCCTCTCCACCCCCGAGGCGCAGCGCAAGGCTTTCTGGCAGTTCACCCTGAAGGGCGACGGAGAGATCCTGGAAAACTGGCGCGCGCCGATCGCGGCGAAGCGAACCTTCCTCGATATGATCGACTTCGCCAAATCCAATAAGATCGACCTGACGATTCTGCTGCTGCCCGTGAACGACGCGATGCGCAATCTCATCCTGCAAAGGCGCGGCGCGGAATACCAGGCGTTCAAGCAGTACGTAAAGGCGCAGGCAAAGGTGCTCGATTTCGACGTGCCGAGCGTCCTCACGGCCGATGATACGCAATGGCGCGATCCGGAGCATTTCACGCCGGACGTCGCTCGTGGAATCGTCAAGAGCATCCTGCAGGAAAAGGCCGAATTCCCCGTCGTCCTGTCCTGTCCAAAGGAATGCGACGAAGCCCCCGATGCTGTCGGAGGAGGAATAGCGGGCCAGTGACCGCCCGGCCTTCCGGTAAAAAAGCCGCGATCCGATCGCCTTTCACGGCGCCATTTCCATCCGACCCCGATCGATACTCAGGATCTGAGCATGCTCTTTAATTCGACGACCTTCATCGCAGAGTTCTTGCCGATTTCGCTCATCGGTTACTACCTCGCCGGCCGCATGAGTACCGTGGCCGCGGCGGCATGGCTTTGCATGGTGTCGATCGCGTTCTATGCCTATTGGCGTTGGCCATCGAGCTTTGTTCTTCTGATGTGCGGCTCGATTGCTTTCAATTATACCTGCGGCATTCTGCTGACTTATGCGCAAAACAGCCCGAAATGGCAGAATCTCATTCTCGCGTTCGGGATTCTCTGCAACATATCACTGCTGTTCTATTTCAAATATCTCTTCCATTTGTTCGGCTTCCTGCATGATATCGATCCGAACTTGCCCGATTTTGGGCAGGTCGTTCTGCCGCTCGGCATTTCTTTCTTCACCTTTACGCAGATTGGCTACCTCATCGACTGCAAGCAGGGGCTCGCAAAGGAACGGGGTTTCGTCAACTACGTTCTTTTCGTGACGTTCTTTCCGCATCTTATTGCCGGACCGATCTTACATCACCGCGAAATGATGCCTCAGTTCGCAGACCGTAAGACCTATCGTTTCGATCCGGAGAACCTGGCGGTCGGGGCGACCTTGTTCATTATCGGCCTCGCCAAGAAAGTGCTGATCGCCGATACCATCTCCGGCATCGCGGACCGAGGGTTCGCCCACCCCGAGGCCCTGCTGCTGTGGGGTTCCTGGGCGACGATCCTCGCTTATGCCCTTCAACTTTATTTCGATTTTTCCGGTTATTCCGACATGGCGATCGGCATCGCGAGGATGTTCGGCATCCGCTTCCCGCCGAATTTCAATTCGCCGTACAAGGCTACGTCCATCATCGATTTCTGGCAGCGCTGGCACATGACGCTCACCAGATATCTGACGCTTTATCTTTATACCCCGATGGCCATGGCGATGACGCGGCGCCGTGCCGCCAAAGGCCTTTCGGTATCGCGTCGCGCGACGGCGGAATTCCCGGCCTTCTTCAGCCTCATCTTTCTGCCGACGCTAGGCACGATGTTTTTGGCCGGCATCTGGCATGGTGCGGGTCTGAACTACATCATCTTCGGCCTCCTGCACGCATTCTATCTCAGCGCCAATCATGCCTGGCGCATCTTCGGCCCGGCGGCGCCGAAGCTGCCGCGCCCGATGCCGATCGCGTGGGGCATCAGGGCAGCCCAGACCCTTCTGACGCTGCTTTGCGTTTTTGTTGCCCAAGACTTCTTTCGCGCCGAAACGACCGGCAGCGCGCTGCAGTTACTGGCCGGCTTGGCCGGTCTTCACGGTATCGATCGTTCCTCGGCAACGATCGGACTACACGACAGTGCGACCATCGCCCTGCTTTTCCTCGCGGTCTGGGTGCTGCCGAACGCTCAGGAACTCACGAACGCCTTCGCCCCCATCCTCGGCAAGGTCGAGGCCCCCTTCAGGCGCTGGATGGCGTGGCAGCCCAACATGGCCTGGGGCATCGGGTTCGGTCTGATCTTTGCCATCTCCTTGGCCACCATCAGCCGCCCAACGCGTTTTCTCTATTTCCAATTCTAGATCGACGAGGACGGATCGAGCGATGGCCATACCGAGCGTGAACGAAATTGGCGGCACCTGAACTCCATTGGCTGCCGAGCGCCACCGATTGGGGCGCACAGTTGCGGGAGGCACAGGCGGCGCCCGGCGACGAGGCGTGGGGCATGCTGGTCGGCCTGGCAAATCTGCGGATGGATTTCCTGCGGACCAATCGTCTCGACCGGCTGCTGCTGGAGCGCTTTCCCACGCCGCCGGCAGCCCTGCAGACGAAGCCGATCCGCCTGGCGCTGCTTGCCTCCTCGACCGCGGATCATTTGCTCCCAGCCATCCGTATCGCGGCACTGCGGCGCGGGCTCTGGGTAACGATCTATACGAACCAATATGGCCAATATCAGCAGGAGCTGTTGGACGGCAGCTCGCCGCTCCACCTGTTCGCTCCGGATATTATCGTGTTTGCGTTCGACGCCCGGCATTTGGCCCATGGCATCGGCGCGGGCAGCGGCCGGACATCGGACTCGCTCGCCGATAGCACCACTGCGCGCCTCGTCACTCTCTGGCAGACGGCGCGGGCGGCATTCGGTTGCCCGATCATCCAGCAGACCGCGCTACAGGTCTTCCCCGCGCTGATCGGCAACAACGAGCATCGATTCGACGGCTCGGCGTATGGCTTCCTCCAACGCCTGAATGCCCGGTTGCGCACCGCCGCGGATGCGGAGCGGATCGAGCTTCTGGCGCTCGACGACCGCGCTGCCGCCGACGGCATTGCCGCCTGGTACGATCCGGTGATGTGGCATCGGGCGAAGCAGGAAGTGCATCCGGCCGCCGCGCCGCTCTATGGCGACATGATCGGACGGCTGCTGGCCTCGTTGCAGGGGCGGTCGTTCAAATGCCTGGTGCTCGACCTCGACAATACGCTTTGGGGCGGCGTCATCGGGGACGATGGTCTCGACGGCATCGTTCTCGGCCAAGGCAGCGCCCGCGGCGAATCCTTCGTTGAATTCCAGGAGTATGTGCGGGACCTCGCGCAGCGCGGCATCATTCTGGCCGTTTGTTCGAAAAACGATGAAGCCAACGCCTTGGCCCCTTTCCACTCCCACCCCGATATGGTGTTGAAGCGGTCGGACATCGCGGCTTTCGTGGCGAATTGGGACGATAAGCCTGCAAATCTGCGGCGGATCGCCCGGCAACTCAACATCGGCATCGATGCCTTGGTCTTCGCGGACGATAACCCGTTCGAGCGCGACATCGTCCGCCGGAACTTGCCGATGGTCGCGGTTCCCGAGCTGCCGGTGGATCCCGCCTTCTACTCCCGTGCCATCGCTGATGGCGGCTATTTCGAGACGCTGAGCGTCACGCCCGAGGATGTCGATCGGGCGGCGCATTACCAAGCCAATCTGGAGCGAACAACGTTGCAGGCCGCGGCAACGGATTTGCCGCAATATCTGAAGAGCCTGGATATGGTGATGCATTCCGGCCCCTTCGATAAGGTCGGGCTGCAGCGCATCGTCCAGCTGATCAATAAGACGAATCAGTTCAACCTGACAACACGACGCTATACCGAGGAAGAAGTCCTGGCGCAGATGGCCGATCCGCAGGTGGCGACGTTGCAGCTGAGGCTGCTGGACCGCTTCGGAGACAACGGGATGATCGCCGTCGTCATCGGCCGGATCGACGACCGGGGGCGGGATTTCACGATCGATAGCTGGCTTATGAGCTGCCGCGTTCTGGGCCGTCAGGCGGAGGTGAGCACGTTGCAGCTCATCGTCGAGGCAGCCCGGCAGCTGGGTGCGGAACGGCTGGTCGGCGAATATTGCCCGACCGCAAAGAACGCCATGGTCTGCGATCATTATGCGAAGTTGGGCTTTGATCTGGCCGATCGGCAGGATGACGGCGCTTCCCGCTGGGTTCTGCCGCTCGCTTCCTTTGCGCCGACCGAAAACTTCATCGCCAATGTAAGGAAAAACAATGACTGATGCCGAGATTTTGCAGGGCGTCACGGACATCTTCCGCGATGTTTTCGGCGACGATGATCTCGTCCTTACGCCGGATATGACAGCCGATGACATCGATGATTGGGACTCGTTCAATCACATCAATATCATGGTTGCGACCGAGGTAAGATTTGGCATCAAGTTTCAGACGGCTGAAGTTGAGCCGCTGAGAAACGTCGGCGAGCTATTGTCGCTGATCCGCCAGAAGCTTTCCGTGAAAGCGTGAGAACGGAAAATCACGGCAGGCCGGCTGTTTGCGATCGGCGTAGCCGACCGTAAAGCTCCAACACCTCCTCGACCATGCGAGAGGCCCGGAACTCGTGGCTTTTTGCCATCGCGGCTGTCGCCATGGCACGCCGCATCGTCGCGTCATCGGTAAGCGACGCGAGCGCCGCCGCCAGATCCGCGATAATCTGAGTTTCATGGTTCTGCACGACGATGAAGCCGGTCACCCCATCCTCCACCAGCACCCGTGCGCCGCCGGTGTCCGTGGTGACCACCGGAATGCCAAAACCCATCGCTTCCATCGTTGAATAAGATAGCCCTTCGAACCTGCTCGGCAGGACGAATATGTCCAACGCGGTAAAAACTTCCGAGCTATCGACCTCGCCAGTCCAGATGACCTTATGCTCGACTCGAAGCCGCATCGCCATCTCCTGGACCATTGCCATGAGATCGCCGTCGCCGACGATGAGCAGTCTCAGATTTGGCCGCCTGCTCGCGGCTTCGGCGAAGGCCGCCATCAGCCTTTCAGGTGCTTTTTGTCGCGTCAGGCGCCCGACGAAGCCGGCGCAAACCAGGTTTTCCGAAAGGCTGAGCCGTTCCCGCGCCACCGCGCGCGCCTGCCCGACCGGAGCTTTGACCCCCGACAGGATAAGAAAGACGCGACGCTCCTCGATCCCGAGCGCAAGTGCCGCGGCATGTTCCTCAGGCGAGACTGCAATGATCCCATCGGAGATTCGGCTGAGCCATAGTTCGACGGCGCTATAGAAGCGGCGCTCCCATGCGCCCAGCATCGGATCGAGGGTCACGAGGGCGTTCGGCGTATAGAATCTCAGCCCGCCGGTGCTCGAGGCGGCCAGCCGCGCGAGGGCGCCAGCCTTCGAGCTATGGCCATGGACCACGTCGAACGGACCATGCTTGCGGATATAGCGATAGAGCGACAGCAGCGAGGCAAGGTCCCGCAGCCCGGGGCGACGGTACATGGCGATTTCGCTCACCCTTACTCTCGTCCCGCCGAGCGCCTCGAGCTCGCATCGAAAGTTGGGATTTGCCCGCACCGCCGAATAGACGACATGCAATTCGTGCCCTCGGTCGCGCATGCCCTCCACCAAATCGATGACATGCCGGCCCGATCCCTGTCCGGGTGTCTCCATGACATGCAGAATTCTCATCGATCCACTCTTATCCCCCCGACCCCAGCGACGCCTCGGCGCCAAAGACTCCCCGGCACGAAGCCTGGACCTCCAGACGCCCCCGCCCGATCGCCCCGAAAGGACGGATTTTTCGTAAAATGTGAGTATTTTATTTCCTGGCTCGGAAACGGATCGCAAGATAAGATATGCTATCTTATCTTTTTGACCGAGAGATTATCACATGGCCTGTCGCGTGGCGTTGATCACCGGGATCACCGGTCAGGACGGGTCCTATCTGACGGAGCTTTTGCTGGGCAAGGGCTACGAGGTTCATGGGCTGTTGCGCCGGGCGAGCTCGTTCAACACCGAGCGGATCGACCATCTCTACCACGACATCCACGTCGCCGGGCCGAAGCTGACGCTGCATTACGGCGACGTGACCGACGGCACGGTGCTGCGGCGCGTGCTGGAGAAGGTGCAGCCGGACGAGGTCTATAATCTGGCGGCGCAGAGCCATGTGCGCGTGTCGTTCGACGTGCCGGAATATA
>JAQGIC010000134.1 GCA_028288725.1 Rhodospirillales bacterium | reverse complement strand
GCCTACGCGGGAATGACGGGTAAAGAAGCCTCCTCAATGGATCGTCGGCCGCTCGACCGCGGCATGGGGGGCCGCCGACAGGTCGCGTTCGGCGTCGAGCCACGAGCGGATGCCGTCCGGCAGGGGCGGCGAGGGGAAGGCATAGCCGATCGCAGCCAGCATCTCGGTCATCGGCAGGGCGCGGTCGCCGTCGATGATGATCGCCTTGGTGTAGCCGATGGCGCAGGCCTGGCCGTCGACGACGAACTGCTGCTCCATGAACACCCATTTCTCGTCCCAGCCGAGAATGCGGGTGACCATGTCGTAGCGCTGGAACGGCGTCAGCGCGCGCCGATAGCGGATGGTGACGCTGCCCAGCACGGCGCTCCAGCGCCGCTTCAGCATGGTGCGGCCGAAGCCGGACCGCATGATGAGGTCGATCCGTCCCAGATCCATGATGCTGAGGTAGCGGCCGTTGTTCATATGAATGTTGATGTCGAGATCGTTCGGCCAGACGCGGAACGACACGATCGACCGGCCGAGCGGATCGAGCCTGGGACCGATCAGCCCCCAGATCAGCACGCGCACCAGTCGGAAGATCAGATTCATGGGGCAATCCTGAACAGCGGCAGCACCCCCACCCCGACCCTCCCCCCCAATATGGGGAGGGAGCTTTTTGATAGCCCACTCCCATTTATGGGAGGGTTGGGTGAGGGTCGTCGAAGCGAACGATTTAAAAAGCCGCGTCTTCCATTTCCATGACCGGCTTGGCGCCGGCCATGATCGCGGCCGCGTGGGCGTTGGTCTGCGGCAGGATGCGGGTGATGAAGAACCGTGCCGTCGCGATCTTGCCGCGATAGAACAGCCCGTCGTCGCCGTCCACCTTGGGCAGCGAAACCTCGACCATCCGGGTCCAGAGATAGCCGATCGCGACCAGCGCGAAGAAGCGCAGGTATTCGGTCGCGGCCGCACCGGCCTCGTCCGGGTTCGACATGCCCTTCTGGGCGATGAAGCCGGTGATCTGCTGCAGGCGCGCGAAGGCCTTGGCGACCGGCAGGATGAATTCCTGCAGTTCGGGCTTCACCGAGGCTTCCTTGATATAGGCGTCGACCGGATGGAAGAACCGGCGCAGCAGGCGGCCCATGTGCATCGGCATCTTGCGGCCGACCAGGTCGAGCGCCTGGATGCCGTTGGTGCCTTCGTAGATCTGCGCGATGCGGGCGTCGCGGACCAACTGCTCCATGCCCCATTCGCGGATATAGCCGTGACCGCCGAACACCTGCATGCCGGTGTTGCAGGTCTCCGAGCCCATGTCGGTCAGGAACGACTTGATGATCGGGGTGATCAGCGCCACCAGATCGTCGGCCGCCTCACGCTCGGCCGGGTCGGGATGGTGCTTGGACTTGTCGATCTCCTTGCCGATCCAGACCGCGAGCGCCCGGCCGCCTTCGACTTGGCTCTTCATGGTCAGGAGCATCCGGCGCACGTCCGGATGGACCAGGATCGGGTCGGCCGGCTTCTCCGGATATTTCGTGCCGGTCAGCGCGCGGCCCTGCAGGCGGTCCTGGGCATAGGCCCGGGCCGACTGGTACGAGGTCTCGGCGACGCCCAGACCCTGGATGCCGACGCCCAGGCGCGCGGTGTTCATCATGGTGAACATCGCCCTCAGGCCCTTGTGGGCCTCGCCGCATAGCCAGCCGGTCGCCTCGTCGAAATTCATGACGCAGGTCGAGGACGCCTTGATGCCCATCTTATGCTCGATCGAGCCGCAGGCGAGGCTGTTGCGCTTCGGCCCGCCGTCGCCATCCAGATATTTCGGCACGATGAACAGGCTGATGCCGCGCGGGCCCGGGGGCGCGTCGGGCAGCTTGGCCAGCACCAGATGGATGATGTTCTCGGTCAGGTCGTGCTCGCCGGCCGAAATGAAGATCTTCGTGCCGGTGATCTTGTAGGTGCCGTCGCCCACCGGCACCGCCTTGGTGCGAATGAGGCCCAGATCGGTGCCGCAATGCGGCTCGGTCAGGTTCATGGTGCCCGACCATTCGCCCGACGCCATCTTCGGCAGATATTTCTGCTTCAGCTCGTCCGAGGCATGGGCGGCGATCGCGTTGTAGGCACCGCCGGTCAGGCCCGGATACATGCCGAACGACATGTTGGTCGAGCAGATCATTTCCTCGACCAGGAAGCTCAGCACATGGGGCAGGCCCTGGCCGCCGTATTCCGGATGGGCCGAGAGCGAGGTCCAGCCGCCCTCACGAAAGGCATCGTAGGCTTCCTTGAAGCCCTTGGGCGTCCGCACGACGCCGTTCTCGAACGTGCAGCCTTCCTCGTCGCCGGAGCGATTGATCGGGAACAGCACGTCCTCGCAGATCTTGGCCGCCTCTTCGAGCACGGCGTCGAAGATTTCCGGCGTCGCGTCTTCGAGGCCGGGCCAGGTGCTGACCTCCTCGACGCCGAACAACTCGTGCAGCATGAATTTATATTCGCGCAGCGGAGCCTTGTAGGTCGCCATCTCGCTTGCTCCTCAGTTCCGAAGCGGCTTGCCGGTGGTGAGCATGTGCTCGATCCGCGCCAGCGTGCCGGGGGTCTTGACCAGGGTCATGAACGCTTCGCGCTCGAGCTCGGTCAGGCGGTCTTCATCGATCTCGTCGACCATGTCCGTGTCGCCGCCGGCGAGCACATGGGCGAGTGCCGCCGAGACCACGACATCATGCTTGGTGGCCTTGCCCTGGCGATGGAAGTCGGCGACCGCCAGGTTGAAGCCGGCCTCGGCCGTCGAACCCGGCAGACGGACCTTCTGCATCTCCGGCACCTTGTAGCCTTCGGCCAGTGCCAGGACCTTGGCCTTGGCATCGGCGAGCAGCCGATCGGCATTCATGGTGATGCCGTCGGTGGGCCTGAGAATGCCCAGTTCCTTGGCCTGCTCGGCCGAGCGCGAGACCTTGGCGGTCGAGATCGTCTCGAACACCTGGGCCAGGGGGGGCATCGGCCCGCCCGGGCGCCTCTTGTTGGCGATCGCGCGCAGCAGCAGTTCCTTGCAGCCGCCCCAGCCGGGGATGACGCCGACGCCGACTTCGACCAGGCCGATATAGAGCTCCGCATGGGCCTGAACCGCATCGGAATGCAGGCAGACCTCGCACCCGCCGCCCAGCGCCATGTTCTTGGGCGCCGCCACTACGGGGAAGGGCGCGAACTTCAGCGCCTTGTAGGTCGCCTGGCCGGCGGCCACGCTCTCTTCGATGGTCGGCCACATCGCGATGTTGGCGGCGAAGATGGCGAGGCCCAGATTGGCGCCGACCGAGAAGTTCGAGCCCTCGTTATAGACGACCAGGCCCTTCATGCCTTTGCCGACGATGCCGATCGCCTTCTGGATCATGGCCATGATCTCGGGGTCGATCGAATTCATCTTGCTGGTGAATTCGAGGCAGGCGACACCGTCGCCGATGTCCCAGAGGGCCGCCGAGCCGTTCTTGGCGAGCGGCTTCGTCGCCCGCTTGATGTCTTCCAGCAACAGCACGCCCGCGGGCCGCACGACCGGCTGGTACTCGCCGCCGATGGTCAGGAACTCCAGCTTGCCGTCCTGGACCCGATAGAAGCTCCGGCCGGAGGCGAGCGTCAGCAGCGCCGGGACTTCCTTGCCGGCCGCCTTCAGCGCCGCGATGACATTGTCGACGCCGATCCGGTCGATCAGTTCGAACGGACCGAATTTCCAGTTGTAGCCGAGCTTCATGCCGGCATCGAGTTCGGCGACCGTCTCGCAGATCTCGGGCACCAGCGAGGCGGCATAGGCGAGCGTCGCCCCGATCGCCGCGCGGGCGAAGGCGCCGCCGCGATCGGCATGGCCCAGCACTTCGGCCGGATGCTTCAGGCCGGCGCTTTCCAGTTCCACCTTCTGCTGCGGGCGATATTCGCCGGTCTTGAAATCGATCGCTTCCTTGCGCTTGCCCGCCTCGCGATTGATCCGATAGAAGCCGCCCTTGCCCTTGCGGCCGGTGTAGCCCTCTTCGATCATGCGCTTGAAGAGTTCCGGCGCGCGGTAGATCGCCTGGTACGGATCGTCCTTCGGCAGCGTGGTCTGCAGCGACTTCGACACATGCGGCATCAGGTCGAGGCCGACCAGATCGATCAGGCCGAAGACGCCGGTCTTGGGAATGCCGAACGGCTTGCCCATGACGGCGTCGGCCTCCTCGACGCTGAGGCCCAAATCCATCGCGGCATTGACCGAGGCCTGGATCCAGAAGGTGCCGATGCGATTGGCGATGAAGCCCGGCGTGTCCTTGCAATGGACGATGCCCTTGCCCAGCTTCTCGTCGCCGAAGGCTTCGACCGTCGTGACCGCGTCGGGCCGTGTCTCGGGACCGGCCACCAGCTCCAAAAGCCGCATGTAGCGCGGTGGATTGAAGAAATGCGTCACCAGGAAATCCTGGGCGAAGCGCTTCGGCAGCCCTTGCGTCAGGATCTGCAGCGGGATGGTCGACGTGTTGGACGACACGATCGAGCCGTCCTTGCGCACGGCCTCGACCCGGGCATAGAGGTCGCGCTTGACCTGCGGATCCTCCAGCACGGCCTCGATGATGAGGTCGCAATCCTTCAGGAGCTCGAGATGGTCCTCGAGGTTGCCGGTGGTAACCAGCTTGGCATTGCGCGGATGCATGAAGGCGGCGGGATCGGCCTTCAACAGCTTCTGGACCGCCCCCTCGGCGATCGCGTTGCGGTCCGCGGCACCCTTCGGAACGATGTCGAGCAGGACCACGGGAATGCCGGCATTGGCGATGTGGGCGGCGATGCCGCTGCCCATGACGCCTGCGCCGAGAACGGCGGCTTTCTGGATGGACATGGAAATCCCCTTCGCTCTATCCGGCCTTAGACGGCTTCGAGGATGGTGGCGATGCCCTGACCGCCGCCGATGCACTGGGTCGAAAGCGCGTAGCGCTTGCCCTCGCGCTTCAGGAGCGAGGCCGCCTTGCCGGTGATGCGGGCGCCGGTGGCGCCCAGGGGATGGCCCAGCGCGATGGCGCCACCGTCGAGATTGACCTTGGAAAGATCGATATCGAGGTCGCGCACGCAGCCCAGCGACTGGGACGAGAACGCCTCGTTCAGCTCGATCACGTCGATGTCGCCGATCTTGAGGCCGGCGCGGGCCAGCGCCTTCTTGGTGGCCGCGACCGGGCCGATGCCCATGATCTCCGGATCGCAGCCGGCGACCGCGACCGATTTGATGCGGGCCATGATTTCGAGATTATGCGTCCTGGCATATTCCTCGGTGCAGACCAGCACGGCGGAGGCGCCGTCGGTCAGCGGCGAGGAGGTGCCGGCGGTGACCGTGCCCTTCTCGTCGAACGCCGGCTTCAGGCCGGCGAGCGATTCGGCCGTCGTCTCCGGCCGGATGCAGCCGTCCTTGGAGATGAGCCCGTTCGGCCCCTTGATCGCGACGATTTCGGCTTCCAGCTTGCCGGCGGCCTGGGCGGCGGCAGCCTTCTTGTGGCTCAGGGCCGCGAAGGCTTCCTGCTCGGCGCGGCTGATGCCGTAGCGGTTCGCCACGTTCTCGGCGGTGATGCCCATCGACATGTAGGCGCCCGGATAGGCCTTGGCCAGCTCGGCGTTCGGCATCGGGTTGAAGCCCATCATCGGCACGCGGGTCATGCTCTCGACGCCGGCGCAGATGAAGGCATCGCCCGCACCCAGCTGAATGGCGCCGGCCGCCATATGGATCGACTGCATGGACGACCCGCAGAAGCGGTTGACGGTGGTGCCGGCGACCGACAGCGGCAGCTTGGCCAGGAAGCCGATCAGGCGGGCGACGTTGAAGCCCTGCTCGCCCTCCGGGAAGGCGCAGCCGACGATCAGATCCTCGATGGTCGAGGGGTCGACCTTGGTGCGCTCGACCAGGGCGGCGACGACCTGGGCCGCCAGGTCGTCCGGGCGCACGCGGGTCAGGTCGCCCTTCTTGGCGAAATGGAACGGGGACCGGGCGTAGCCCGCGATCACGACGGATTTCATGATGTCGGCAGCTCCTCTGCAGTTTCTGTCCGGCGCTGGTGCGGCCCGGATTTACGTTGGTTGATGGTCTTGACGAGCAGGGCTTCCAGCTCGCGCAGTTCATGCAAGGTCATCTGAAGCTCGCCCAGCTGCTGTTCCAGCTCGGCGATGCGGGTGCGGCCCTTCTGCAGGGTCTGGTTCATCTGCTCCAGATGATCGTGGTCGACGTAATAGAGATCGAGCAGCTCGCGAATGTCGCTGAGCGAAAAACCCAAGCGCTTGCCACGCAGGATCAGCTTGAGGCGCGCCAGATCGCGTTGGCTGTAGACCCGATTGCCGCCGACGCGTTGCGGCGACAGCATGCCCTGGTCTTCATAGAAACGAATGGCACGCGACGACACGCCCAGATCGGCAGCGAGATCGCCGATCGAATAGACCGCTTGGGTGGCGCTGTCCTCTGTCGAGGTTCGGCCGGAAGCGATATGGCACCGTTCGTTCGTGCTCATTGGGACCCTTGACGTTAACGTCAACTAGCTTCCGTTTACGTAAACAAGAATGGGTGCGCCGTCAAGGGCCGTCCGACGAGTCGCGGAACTGAGTTTGACGGGCTTTGGTTGCATTCGACCTTGGTCTGGGAAGATGACAGTAGGCCGATCGAAGTCGAAATGAAAACGCCTTCGGAAAATGGAAGTAAATTGCTAAATATTCATTCGCTTGCGGTGTCGCGGCCGATGCCCGGCCCCTGCATGGAAGAAGGCGAAAGGCGTGCGGCGGGCGCGCCGGGAAGGGGACGATACCGCCTGGCCGGGCAGATCGGCGGGCGTCGTTTTGGCTAAAGATCCGTAATGAATTGAAGAAAATTCGATGAATTCTCTTATTGCCACCCTGAGTAGGCCAATGCTTACTGAGATCCGACTTGGCTGCGTTGCCGGTCATCTAAAATGCAATACTTCGGGAACCGGCGCGCTGCCGCGGTATGGAGAAGCATATGCTTACTTTCATCAGTGCACATGTCGAGAACCCCGCGTTCGTCGCGTTCCTGATTGTGTTGGCCTGTCTGGCTTTGATGGTGGTGCGGGCAAATTTCGGCCGGCCGCAGGCGAGCCTCCATTCCCCGGCGACCATCCAGTACCGGGGATTGCAGCTTCGGATGCATCCCAGCCTTCCGGCGGGCAAGATCGTCGTCCTCGATCCGCAGGGCTATGCGCTGACCAAGATGACCATGAAGATGCTCGACACCCTGTCGAAGACTTCGGCGCGCGCCGTGCTTTTGTCGAACACGGATTTCGCGGCGGTGCTCGCCACGGCGAACAATCGCTCCCGGCGCGCGTCCGAGCGCAATCTGGTCGCCTGAAGCCAAGCCATTCCGCGCGGCGCCCCTTCGGCCGGCACTGCCGAGCTCGAACCGGCGGAAGATTTTTTCCTGTTGGACGTGGACATGAATCGAAACCTGAATCGATTTTCAGGTGTTAGCGGCGATTGACGCTGGGAGCGTCTCGCCGCTCGTCCGCCTCTCCGGCAGGCGTTCGAGCGTTCGAACGTCATGCCGATTGGACGGGGAAGAAAATGCGCGAGGGGCCGTCGAAGGGACGTCCGAAGAAATTCCCATCTTATTCGCGCCGCGTTCCGATCGCGACGATCGTCGTTCTCGGTACGCTGGCCCTGATCGGATCGGTCCGGCCCGCGGCGGCAAGGCAATATAGCGCCGGCGACATCGATTACCTGGTGAACCTGTGGGACAGGGACCAACAGCGGTTCAAGGGGACCGTACGGGGCATCGACACCTTCTCCGCCTTGGGCACGGTCGGCAAGATCTCGAAGTCGGGCGACGGAAACGCTTACGACGTCATTGTCGATATCGGGTTGAGAGCGCGGGTGGTCTGCGCCGCAGATGCCGCGGGCGTGGCCGAGGGCGATATGGTGACCGTCTCGGGCCGGATCGATACGATCGCGAACGCCGTCTCGCAGATGAAGACGAACCAGGCCGGCGGCGGCGCCGCGGAGGACAGGCCCAGGGACTCTCTCGGATTGCGGTCCTGCACGGTTCAGAAGGCTCTGCGGCCGACAAAAAAATGACCGGCGCAGGCCGGATTTTATCAGGCCGCGGGCGCTGCCCGCGCCGCCTCTTCGTCCTGCAGCGCCTTCTTCGACAATTTTCCGACCTGCGTCTTAGGCAGGCTGTCGCGGAATTCGATGACCTTGGGCATCTCGATCGGCGACAGCTTGTCCTTGAGAAAGGCCTTCAGCGTCGCCTCGTCCAGCGCGCAATCCGGGCGGCGCACGACGAACGCCTTCACGGTCTGGCCGCGATAGGGATCGGTCACGCCGATAACGACGCATTCCGCCACGTTCGGATGGTGGTAGATCGCCTCCTCGACATTGCGCGGATAGACGTTGTAGCCGCCGGCGATGATCAGATCCTTGATCCGGTCGACCAGGAAGATATAGCCGTCCTCGTCGATATAGCCGACGTCGCCGGTCCTGAGCCGCCCGTTGTTCAGGACCTTGGCGCTTTCCACCGGATTGTTCCAATAGCCGGCCATGACCTGGGGCCCGCGCACGACGACCTCGCCGCGCTCGCCCTGGGGCATCGGCTGGTCGGGATCCTCCAGCGAGACGATCTCGATGATCGTGTTCGGCATGGGCAGGCCGATCGAGCCGGGCTTGTTGACGCCGGTCAGCGGATTGCTGGTCGCGACCGGCGAGGTCTCGCTCAAGCCGTAGCCCTCGCACACGGTGGCGCCGGTCAGCCGTTCGAACTCCGCCTTGACCTCGACCGGCAGCGGCGCGCCGCCGGACAGGCAGTAGCGGATCGACGAGAGGTCGTACTTGGCGACGTCCTTGTGATGGTTGATCGCCGTATAGAGCGTCGGCACGCCCGGGAACATGGTCGGCTTTTTCTTGTCGATCGTCTGCAGCAGCTGATCCAGATCGAAGCGCGGCAAGAGGATGATCTCGCTGCCGCTGGCGATGGCCAGGGTCTCGGCCACGGTCAGCGCGAAGACATGGAAGAACGGCAACACCGCCAGCACCTTCTCATGGCCGAGCCGGGCGCCAGGGAACCAGCGCAGGCATTGCTCTGCGTTCGCGACGATGTTGGCATGGGTCAGCATGGCGCCCTTCGGCGTGCCGGTCGTGCCGCCGGTATATTGCAGCAGCGCCACGTCGCTGACCGGATCGACCGTGACCGGCCGCGGCGCGCCCTCGTTGGCGGCGAGCGTGCGAAAACCCACGTGCCGGTCGTCGCGCGGGACCTTCGCGATCTCGGCCCGCTTCGCCAGCGGATACAGCAGATTCTTCGGGAACGGCAGGATATCCGCCATGGCGCAGACGATGATTTTCTTGAGACAGGTCTGGCCCAGCATCCGCGCGAGCTTCGGATATGTCGCGACATGGTCGAGCGTGACCATGAGTTCCGTCCCGGAATCCAGGATTTGGTGCCGGATCTCATGCTCGACATAGAGCGGGTTGAAATTGACGCAGGTGCCGCCGGCCTTGAGGATGGCGAACAGGAAGATGACCGAATAGGGCGTATTGGGCAGGAACAGGCCGACCCGGTCGCCGCGCTTCAGGCCTAGGTCCTGCAGACCGCGCGCGGTCCGATCGACCAGCTTGCCGATCTCGGCATAGGTAAAGCGTCGATCCAGGAAATCGAGGCAGGGTCGGTCGGCATAGCGTTCGACCGACCGGTCGAGCAGGCTCCAGACCGGGCCGATTTCCAGGGGGTCCGACCAGGACACGTCCTTGGGGTAGGCGGCGGGCACCACGTAATCGATCCCATTGGGCTGCATCCGGTGACATCCCGCTTCCAGCTATCCGCCGCCGATGGCCCTTCATGGGCTGTCGCGGACCGGGGGGCCGATCCCCTCGAGGCTCGTCCGCCCGTCGTTAAACTACTCTCGCCCGATCGGGGGCGCCGGTCAAAAGCCCTCGACCGGCGCCCGTCGGTCAGAAGCTGATGGTCGCCGAGATCGAAATCAGATCCGCGTCCACATTGGACGAGGCAGAGACCGTGTCGTAGATCGGATTGATGTCCGTCTGCTTCACGGTTGCGCTATCGAAGAACAAATGGGCGTAGGCGCCGCTGACCGCTACGCTTTGCGTCACTTGATAAGTGGCGCCGCCCGACAGCCAGTAGCGGTTGCTGTCGGGCAGGCGGAAATCGCGATACCTGTTCTGCACCGGCGTCTGATCGAACGCGGTGCCGGCACGAACCGTCAGGCGGTCGTTGAGCGCGTAATTGGCACCCAGCGAGACGAAGCTCGAATCCTTGTAGTTCTCGGGATCGACGACCGACGGCTGCTTCGGATTCTCGAAATCGACCTGAAGCGTCTTGAAGCTGCTCCACTGGGTATATTGATAGGACGCGTCGACCGCGAAGGCCGGCGTGAAATGATGGGTGATGCCGATCCAGGCATTGCCCGGCAGGGTCAGATCCGCGGTCGCGTTCGTCTTTTTCAGCGCGCCCGAGATGGCGACCAGGGCCGCCAGACTGGACGGCACGGCGAAGTCGGCCCGGCCCTGCAGCTTCTGATGGACGCTGGAGCGGTAGGCGATGCCGATCGTGGTATCGGGGCCCCAAGGCGTCAACTGGATGCCGAGATTGTAGCCCACGCCCCATGAGGTGCCGACCACGTCGGACCGGCCGTCGGCGGTCTGCGACAGGGCCGGGCCGTTGGTCGTGCTATGGAGAATACCGTCGAGCGTGCTGCCGACGATGCCGCCGACGTCGAGCGCGTTGGTCAGCTTGGCCTTGACCTTCTCGACGGTGAAGCCGCCGCCGACCGAGATCCAGTCATTGGCCTTGTAGGCGATGTTCGGATTGATATCGAGCGTCTCGATCTCCGATTGCAGCGCCTGATAGCGCACGGCCGAGGTGCCGCTGTAGCTGGTGATCAGGCCGAACGGCACCGTTAAGGCCAGGCCCAGGCGCCAATCCTGATTGGGCGCCCACAGCAGAAAGGCGGACGGGACGACCTTGGCCTGGGTCGGATCGCGCTCGTCGCTGTCGGTCAGGCTGGCGCCGTAGGTATTGTGGCCCTGCACATTGCTCAAGTGGCCCGACGGATCGATCAGCGTGGCGCCAACGCCCTGCATGATGCCGGTGAACGCGGTCATGCCGGCCGGATTGTTGTAGATCGTCGACAGGTCGTAATTGCCGGACACCGCGCCGGCATAGGATTCGCCGGTACCGATCGCCGAATTTTCCCGGAGTGCAAAGCCGGACGCACGGGCGTCGGCAATAGTCCAGACCGTCGCGGCCGCGCCAAGGGCGACAGCGAGCGCGGGCTTAATGAACTTCATGGCGTCGTCTCTCCCAACCACTTCTTCTCGCCGGCTTACTTTCGGTCGGGACTTGTAGGCATAACGCTTACAACCGCCGATGATCCACCGGGACTTGGCACAGGTCGCCTCCGGGCCTCGGCTGACACTAACGCCATGCAGAGAACGACAGTTTTACGAACTTGCTGCGCGCACCCTAGAGAACAGGGTTCGAATAGCCAATAGGCAGAAAAAAGTTTTTGCTTCTTCAAGCCTATCCTCCGATGCGCCTAAAGGGTTTTTTGCCGATACTTGCGATTTATCCATGGAAAATTGCGGCATCGTCGAAATGGACGCGGCGCGCGGTTGGGTCTAACCTCGCCGGCTTGCCGAGGAAAGCCCGAACGCGTCAATTGCGGGCCGAAAAGGGGAGAGATGGTCGCTTCATCGACGTCAGCGGTGCCGCTCGCGGCGGTCCCGAACGAGGCCCAGCGGATCTTCGCCCTGCAACGCGCGGCCGTGGCCGTACAGGGCGCGCCCTCTCATGGCGACCGGGTGGCGGCGCTCGACGGGCTGCTGGCCTTGATCCGCAAGCACCGTCGCGCCCTGGTTGAAACCGTATCCGCCGATTTCGGCAACCGGGCGGTGGCCGAGACGGAGCTGGGCGAACTGATGCCGCTCATCGCCGGCATCAAGCATGTTCGCCGTCACCTGGGCCGCTGGATGAAGCCGCAGCGGCGCCGGGTCGGACTGGCGTTCCGACCGGCCGCGGCGCGGGTTTCCTACCAGCCGCTGGGCGTCGTCGGCGTGCTGGCACCCTGGAACTATCCCCTGTTCCTGACATTTGGGCCGCTGATCGACGCGCTCGCCGCCGGCAACCGGGTGATGCTGAAGCCGTCGGAGCTGACGCCCCGCACGGCGGAATTGCTGAAGACATTGCTGGGCGAGCTGTTCGCCGAGGACCGGGTCGCGGTCGTGACCGGCGGTCCGGACGTGGCGGCGCAATTTTCCACATTGGCCTTCGACCATCTGCTGTTCACCGGCGGGGCCCGGATCGGTCGCCAGGTCATGGCGGCGGCGGCGGCCCATCTGACGCCGGTGACGCTGGAACTGGGCGGCAAGTCGCCGGTCGTGCTGTGCCGCGACTACCCGCTGAAGCGGGCGGCGCGGACGATCGCGATCGGCAAATTCTTCAATGCCGGACAAACCTGCGTGGCGCCGGACTACGCGCTGGTCCCGACCGATCTGGCCTATGCCTTCGCCGAGGCGGTGATCGAGGCGGCCGCCGAGCTCTACCCGACCATCGCCGGCAATGCCGACTATACGTCGATCATCGCCGACCGGCAGTACCAGCGCCTGATCGGCATGATCGCGGACGCCCGCCAGGGCGGCGCGCGCGTACTGCAACGGCCCGATGACGGCGCCGCCGGCGAGCGCAAGATCGTGCCGACCGTGCTGATCGGCGTCAGCGAGGATGCGCAGGCGCTCAGGGAAGAGATCTTCGGTCCGATCCTGCCGATCGTCGCCTACGACGATCTCGACCATGCGATCCAATTGATCAACGCCCGGCCGAAGCCGCTGGCGCTCTACTGCTTTTCGACCGACCACGCGAAGATCGAGGGCGTGCTGCAGCGGACCAGCTCCGGCGGCGCCACCGTCAACGGCACCCTGCTGCATGTGACGCAGGAGGACCTGCCGTTCGGCGGCGTCGGCGAAAGCGGCATGGGCGCCTATCATGGGCGCGACGGCTTCCTGCGCCTGTCCCATGCCCGCGCCGTGCTGGAACTCGGCCGCTTCAACATGTCCGACCGGATCGCCGCCCCCTATGGCAAGCTGACCCGGTTGGCGACGCGGATGCTGTTGGGGAAGTAATTCTCCTCCGTCATTCCCACGGAGGCGCCAGGCTATGTACATATCTGTTTTCGTCTTTTGAAATCAGTAGGTTACCCTAACACTCCGTCATGCCCGGGCTTGACCCGGGCATCCACGCCGCTCCGCCGGAACCCTGTTTGGCCGTGAAATCGGCTTGCCCAACCACGTGGATGGCCGGGTCAAGCCCACGGCTGTCCGGTTTAATTCTTCCGTCATTCCCGCGCAGGCGGGAATCCAGAGCCACGCGCAAGATCGACGGGCACAAGTTGAGGATTTCCGTCGCTGAGAGAGCCTTTGCGGCCCCCCTGGATTCCCGCCTGCGCGGGAATGACGGTGAAAAATGCCGACGCGTCGTTCCTGTCTCGGACAGTCCTCGGTTACCGCGAGCCCAAGCCGCGCCTGACCAAAATACAGAGTGGCAAAATCTAAACCGGACAGCCGTGGGCTTGACCCGGGCATCCATGCCCCTCCGCCGGAGCCCTGTTTGGCCGTGAAATCGGCTTGCCCAACCACGTGGATGGCCGGGCCAAGCCCGGCCATGACGATGTAAAAGGCTAACCATCTGAAATGAAACAGAAAGATATGTACATCCCCTAGCGCGAAACCGGGAATCCAGAGCAAGCGACGGCGGCCGGCCACCCTGGATTTGCGCCTGCGCGGGAATGATGGGGAATCAGTGCGCCCTTGCCGGCGTCGAAAACCGGAACTGCCCGCTGGCGCTGCGCTCGGTCAGCCAGCCGAAACCCAAGCCGATGCCGGCCCACAGCACCAGCTGGATCGCGAGCGAGGCCTCGCGGAAGCGCCAGAGCACGACGGCCGGGAAATCGTCCGGTATTTCGTTGACGTCGGGCAGCAGCAGCTGAACCCCGGCGATGATCAGGATGAACAGGCCGGCGGCCACGAGCGCGGCGTTCCACGCGCCCAGCCGGCGCTTCAGGCGCAGGCTCAGATTGACCATGCCGACCATGGTCGCGATCGAGGCCGCCATCATGATGAAGAACAGCGCCGTGCGATGGCCGATCGTCTCCGGATCGCCGACCGACGGCGGATTGGCCGGGTATTTCAGCTGCGGTACCAGCACGATCGCGAGGAAGCCCGCGAGCGCCAGCAAGGCTGCGAGCCCGCGCGGGCCGATCCGGCCGACGCGGCCGGAGACGAAGGCGAAGGCGAGCGCGAACAGCCCGCCGACGGCGGTGCCATAGACCAGCACGCCGGCCAGCAGGCCGAGGCTGCTCTGCACCTCGCGGCTGACGATTTCCTCCGAGGGCGCCTCGCCCTTGGCCGCGTCCCTCTGCGCCTCATAGGCGATCGCCTTGTCGACCTGCGGCTCGCCGATCAATTTGGCGCAGCCGAACGCGAGCAGTCCCGCGACCAGGCCGACGATGAGGCCGCGCAGGATCAATGATCCGACCATGATGGGTGTCCTAACTTCCCGTCATTCCCGCTTTCGCGGGTGACGGCAGAGTGGGCGCGCTACCTCAGTGGCAGGGAAAGCCAAGCAGATGGCGGCCGTCATGGACGAACTCGTGGACGTACATGCCGTTGATCAGCGATGTTGCGCCCTGCTCGGAGCCGACGAAATAGATCGCGAGCAGCATGACCAGTCCGCCCAGGATGGCCCAGGGCAGCAGTTCGCGGACGGGAATGACCGGGATGGAAACCGGTTCGACGGTCAGATGAGCCATAAAGTACCTCCGGGGATGACGCGTCCCGTTCGAGTGCAAGACGAAGGAAGGTCTGACTTTCGGCGAAAGGCCGATCACAGTGGCGCGACCGTGCCGGAGTTGCACCGGCTTCCTCACTTCGGGGAGAAGTTCAGGTGATATCGTAGGGCGGTGGGGAGCGTGAAGTCAATGAAGGGCCGCCGATGGCGATACGATTGAGCCTGATCTCGGCCGGTGCGGCCGCGGGCGTGCCGCCGGGGACTTTCCCGTGCGACGAGCCGGCGGAACCGGCGTTGCGCGTGCCCCGTCCCGATCAGTTCGCGCGGTTGCTGACGGCGCCGGAACGGCGCGCGCGCCAGACCGTCGAAGCCCTGGGCCCGGTCGCCATCGCCGAACCCGCCCTGGCCGATTGCGATTTCGGCCGCTGGCGCGGCCGCAGCCTGGCGGAGATCGGTGCCGCCGACCCGGCCGGCGCCGCGGCCTGGCTCGCCGATCCGGCGGCCGCGCCCCATGGCGGGGAATCGCTCGACGCCTTGATGGCGCGGGTCGGCGGCTGGCTCGACCGGTTCGAGGGGCGGGACCATACGGTGGCCATCACCCATCCTGCCGTGATCCGAGCGGCGATCGTCCATGTGCTGATGGCGCCGCCGGCGGCGTTCTGGCGCATCGATATCGAGCCCTTGTCGCTGACCGATCTGCGCCGGCACGCCGGCCGGTGGACCCTGCGGTCCGTCGGCCGGCGCTGATCGACTCCAGCCATGATTTAGAGCAATTCAGACGAGGTCAGGTCGACCTCATGTCATCGCGCGTTAGGCCGCAGGCTTCAACGTGACCTTGGTCCAGCCATGGTCGCGATCGTCGAAATGCTTGTAGGCCTCGGGGGCTTCATCGAGCGCCAGGGTCTGGGACACCACGAAGGATGGCTTGGCCCGACCGGCGTGGATCAGGTTGGCGAGTTGCCGGTTATAGGCTTTCACGTTCGCTTGGCCGGTGCGCATCGCCTGGCCCTTGAACCAGAACTTGCCGAAGTCGAACGCCATCTGGCCCTTCTTGGCCAATTCGTCCGGCCCTTTCGGATCCTTCGGCACGAACACGCCGACGACGCCGAGGCCGCCGGTCGGCCGGACCGAATCGACCAACCGGTTCATGGTCAGGTTGCTGACTTCGTGGCCGTGATGGTCGTGGCACTGATAGCCCACGCATTCGCAGCCGCGATCGGCACCGACGCCGCCGGTCTGGTTCAGGATCTGTTCGACGCAATCATCGGCGGAATCGTCGATCGGAATGGCGCCGATCGACTGGGCGAGCTTCAGGCGATCCGGATGGCGGTCGATGACCATGACCTTGGCGGCGCCCTTGATCATCGCCGAATAGGCCGCCATCAGCCCGACCGGTCCGGCACCGTAGATCGCCACGCTTTCGCCCGGCCGGACACCGGCCAGCTCGGTCGCATGCCACCCGGTCGGGAAGATGTCGGACAGCATGACGTAGTCGAGCTGCTTTTCCTCCGCATCCGGCGGCAGGACCAGCGCGTTGAAGTCGGCATAGGGCACGCGGAGATATTCCGCCTGCCCACCGGCATAGGGGCCCATCTGGTCGAAGCCGTAGGCGGCACCGGCACTGCCCGGATTGGTCGTCAGGCAGAAGCCGGTCAAGCCGCGTTCGCAATTCTCGCAGAAGCCGCAGGCAATGTTGAACGGCAGGCAGACCCAGTCGCCGACCTTGACCCGGTCGACCGCGCTGCCGATCTCGACGACCTGGCCGAAATTCTCATGGCCCAGCACGCGGCCGGATTCCATACCGGTGCGGCCCTCATACATATGCAGATCCGAGCCGCAGATGTTGGTCACGACGATCTTGACCAGCGCGTCGGTCGGTCGTTCGATCTTCGCGTCGGGAACGTTCTCGATGCTGACGTCACGGGGGCCGTTGTAGACGAGAGCCTTCATGGTCGGTGTTCCTTGTCGCTGAGGGGGAAGACGTTCCTCAAGCGAGCCGCCCCGCGCAGGGTTCCCGACCTTCGGGATCACTTTCATCGCTTGCGACGATCCCGTGCCTCATGTGTTGATCGGACATGACCGCCCGCCCCGATCCCGCCGAGACCGACCGGCGCCTACAGCGCCTCGGACGCGTCGCCTGGGTGATCGACGCCGCGCTCAGGCTGCCGGGCACGCGGTTTCGCTTCGGGCTGAACAGCCTGATCGGGTTGCCGCCCGGCCTCGGCGACGGGTTGCTGGCGCTGCTGTCGCTCTATTTCGTGATCGAGGCGGCGCGGCTGCAGGTGCCGAAGCAGGTGCTGGGCCGCATGCTGCTGAACATCGCGGTCGAGTTCGGCCTCGGCGGTGCCGGTGCTGGGCGACCTGCTCGACATGATCTGGAAGGCCAACCTGCGCAACGTCGCTTTGCTGGAGCGACATTTCGCCGGCCCCTGAATCCGGTCGCTACGGGTTGGCAGCCACGTCGGTTGGATGCGATCATCCGCGCCGACGATCAACCGCACGGATGGCAAGTCATGGCTTCGAACCGCATTCACCGCATCGCCGTCATTCCGGGTGACGGCATTGGCAAGGAAACCGTGCCCGAAGGGGTGCGCGTCCTGGAGGCGGCGGCCAAGAAATTCGGCTTCGAACTGCGCTGCGACGAGTTCGAATTCGCCAGCTGCGACTATTATCTACGCCACAAGCAGATGATGCCGGACGATTGGAAGGCGCAGATCGGCAGCCATGATGCCCTGTTCTTCGGCGCCGTCGGCTGGCCGCAGACCGTGCCGGACCATGTCTCGCTCTGGGGCTCGCTGCTGCTGTTCCGGCGCGAGTTCAACCAATATGTGAACCTGCGCCCCGTGCGCCTGATGCCGGGCGTGGATTGCCCGCTGGTCGGCCGCAAGCCGGGCGACATCGATTTCTACGTCGTGCGCGAGAATACCGAGGGCGAATATTCCTCGATCGGCGGCCGGATGTATCCGGGGACCGAGCGCGAAATCGTCGTCCAGGAAACCGTGATGAGCCGGGTCGGCGTCGACCGGATCCTGAAATTCGCCTTCGATCTCGCCCAGTCGCGCCCGAAGCGGCATCTGACCTCGGCGACCAAATCCAACGGCATCTCGATCACCATGCCCTATTGGGACGAGCGGGTCGAAGCCATGGCGAAGTCCTATCCGGACGTGCGCTGGGACAAGTATCACATCGATATTCTGACCGCGCATTTCGTGCTGCACCCGGATTGGTTCGACGTGGTCGTGGGCTCCAACCTGTTCGGCGACATCCTGTCCGACCTGGGCCCCGCCTGCACCGGCACGATCGGCATCGCGCCATCGGGCAACATCAATCCCGATCGCGACATGCCGTCGCTGTTCGAGCCGGTGCACGGCTCGGCGCCGGATATCGCCGGCAAGGGCATCGCCAACCCGATCGGCCAGATCTGGTCGGCGGCGATGATGCTGGAACATCTGGGCGAGGACGAGGCGGCGGCCGCGATCGTCAAGGCGATCGAGCACGTCCTGTCGGAACCGGGCCTGCGCACCGGCGACCTGGGCGGCAAGGGCAACACGGTATCCTGCGGCAAGGCGGTGGCGGAGATGCTGGGTTAGGGCGGATCGCTGATCCCTGGCCGCGCGAGAGGGCTCGGCCGTAAAGGCCGAATCGGACTTTGGCTAAGCCCGCTCCATGGTGGTCGCGAGAATATCGGCGAGCTCGCGTTGTCCGAACGGCTTCGAGAGCCGGGGCACTTTGATGTCGATTCCTGCCGGCCACTCGGCATAGCCCGTCACCAGGATGATCCGAACGCTCGGCCATCGTGACTTGATCACCGAGGAAAGCTGCGTCCCCGTCATTTCCGGCATGGCCTGGTCGGTGAGGACCACATCGATCGCGGGTTCGCGACCGAGAATTTCCAGCGCCTGCGAGCCGGAAGGTGCTTGGAGAACCCGATGGCCCAGGTCTTCCAGCATGGCGGCGGTACCGGGAAGCACAAGCGCGTCATCATCGACGGCCAGCACCGTCAATCGTCGCGCCGCAGCCCGATCGGGCAGGACGAGGTCGAGCCGCCGATCTATGATCGGCGTCTGTGAGGCGGGGGCGAGCGGCAGCAGGAGTTCCGCGGTCGTGCCTTCGCCAGGTTGGCTCCGCAGGACCAGGCGACCGCCGGATTGCTCCACCAGACCCAGGACCATAGGCAACCCGAGCCCCGTGCCCTGGCCGATACCTTTGGTGGTAAAGAACGGATCGACGGCGCGCGACAGCGTGTCGGCATCCATCCCCACACCGGTGTCGGTCAGCGACAGACACACATATCGCCCGGGCGTGAGCCCGCTCGGGTCGCCGGCTTTAACATCCATCTCACTTCCGGCGATCAGGATGGTACCGCCGTTCGGCATTGCGTCCCGTGCGTTGACGGCTAAGTTCAGCAGGGCCAGCTCCAGTTGGTTGTAGTCGGCCAGAACGGGGCGGAGCCTCAGCGGGAATTTAGCTTCGATCTGGATGCTTGAGCCGAGCGAGCGCTGCAGCAGGTCGGTCATGCCGCGCACGAGCGACGGGAGGTCGATCGGCTCGGGGTTGAGGTCCTGGCGCCGTGCGAAGGCAAGCATGCGCTGTGTCAGCGCGGTGCCCCGCTGGGTCGCCTCGAGCGCGTTCCGGATGAGCATGCTGGTTCTGGGCTCGTCCGGGATCCGTCTGCCGAGCAGTTCCAGACTGGCCTGGATCGCCATCAGCAGATTGTTGAAATCATGCGCGATGCCGCCGGTCAATTGCCCGATGGCTTCCATCTTCTGCGACTGGAAGAGAGCCTCGCGCGCCTGTTCGAGCGCCTGGCGCGCCGCCCGTTGGGGCGTGATGTCCCGAGTTACCTTCGCGAAGCCGAGCAGTTGCCCCTCTTCGCTTCGGATCGCATCGATGACGATGCTGGCCCAGAAACGGGTCCCGTCCTTGCGGACGCGCCAGCCTTCCTTCTCGTACCGACCCTCGGCGAGGGCGACCTGCAGCGCGCGTTCCGGCTCACCCGCCTGGCGATCCTCGGGCGTATAGAACCTGGAAAAATGCTCGCCGATGATCTCGTCCGGGCTGTAGCCTTTGATCCGTTGGGCACCCGGATTCCAGCTGCTGATGCTGCCGGTGGGATCCAGCATATAGATCGCGTAGTCCGTCACGCCCTGGACCAGGAGACGGAACTGTTCTTGACTCTGCCGAAGCGTCTCCTCGGCCATTTTCCGTTCGGTCAGGTCACGGGTGATCTTGGCATAGCCGATGAGTTCGCCGGACGAGCTCCGGATCGGGTCGATGATGACCTGTGCCCAGAACCGCGTGCCGTCCTTCCGGATGCGCCAGCCCTCTTCCTCGAATTTCCCGTCGCGGGCCGCGGCTTCCAGAGTCCGGGCGGGCAGACCCGATTGCCGGTCATCCTCGGAATAGAATTGGGAAAAATGTGAACCGATGATTTCGCCGGGCTCGTAGCCCTTGAAGCGCCGGGCGCCGGCGTTCCAACTCGTGACGATTCCGTTCGGATCGAGCATGTAGATCGCATGGTCGGTTACGGCCTCGACAAGGAGGCGATAGCGCCCGTCCTCGGTTTGCGACGCATCGAAACGCTCAAGCCGCTCCATAACTTTCCTTCGTGCATCCGAGACGATCAAAAACGATCCGACCTGCCAGAACGTTCAACTATCGCTGAATAAATTAGTCGGACCGATAATCGGCGATGCCCCGTGCCATCCTACGCCGGTACTGGCGAGCGCCAACCTGGAAAAACGGCCGCCGATCTGCGGGATCAGGCCTTTGGTACCGTGGCAGCCGAACCGCCGGCCCGGCTTCCAGCGAGGATGGCCAGCAACCGATCGACGGCGTCGATCAGCTGAGCGGAGCTGAACGGCTTCTGCAGCGTTGCGTCGGCGCCCAGCGCGGTTGCCGCGCGCAAATATTCGCCGGGGCGCTGACGGCCGGAAATGGCGAGAATCGGCGAGCCCCGGGCCGCGTGCCGGATCTGTCCGATCGTCTCGATGCCGTCCTGGACCGGCATGAAGAGGTCGGTTACGACCAGATCGAACGGCTCGCGGCGATAGGCATCGATGCCCGCGCGCCCGTCGATCGCCAGCGTCGCCCGATGGCCGTATGCGGTCAGCAGGTCGCCGGCCAGCTCGAGCAAAGCCGGATCGTCGTCAATGAACAAGACATGCGCCATGCCTGGCGGCCTCCCCTGCCGCTCCGCCACCTACAAAAAATCGAAAAATGCCGGTGATTCTCATATGGCGGTTGAGCGGCCCGCTTGGCGGGGCAACGGAGTGTCATCGGGATATCGTTCGTCCACGAATGGTCTTCACGATCTCGTGATCGCAAACGCGCATCGCAAACGCGCGTACGTCGTGATGCGGCTCTGGTCTGGACTTGTATCCTTGTCTAAGCTTGTATTGGAATTGTCGGTGGCAGGGGGCGTTCGTGCAGGAAATCCATTTCACCTATCTGAACGCGCTCGACGTCGAGCGACTGGAATTGACCGATGCCGAAATTCTGGCGGCGGTCGAGGGCGGGTTGAAGGCGCAAGGCAATGGCCAGACGGTGATCGAGCCGCGCGTGCATCTGATCCCGGAAAGCTCGACCAAGGGGCATTTCAACGTGCTGCGCGGTTATGTGAAGCCGCTCGGCCTCGCCGGCGTGAAGGTGGTCGGCGATTTCGTCGACAATTATAAACGCGACCTGCCGTCGGAACTGGCGATCCTCAATCTGTTCGACCCGGAAACCGGCGTGCTGAAGGCGCTGTTGGACGCGACCTCGATCACCGACATGCGCACCGGGGCCATGACGGCGCTCGGCGGCAAGTTCCTGGGGCCGAAGGGTGCCAAGGTGCTGGGCCATATCGGCGCGCGCGGCACGGCCTATTGGAACGTCCGGCTGCTCGATCACTTCTTCGATTTCGACGAGATCCGGGTGCATTCGCGCCGCCCGGAAAGCCGCAACGGCTTTGCCGAACGCCTGTCCAAGGACCTGGGCAAGAAGGTGGTGGCGACGGAGGATTGGGAAAGCTGCGTGCGCGGCGCCGATATCGTGGTTGAGGCCTCTCGCCTGCCCGAACCGACACCGATGCTGAAGACCGAGTGGATCAAGCCAGGCGCGCTGGTCGTGCCCTACGGCACCATGAGTGCGGTCGAACTGAGCCTGACCGACATCATGGACAAGATGGTGGTCGATGATTGGGGGCAATGCCGCAAAGGCTTGCCGTTCGGCGCGCTCAGGGCCCATGTCGACAGCGACCGCCTGACCCAGGAGAACCTGCATGCCGAACTGGGCCAGATCATCGCGGGCCTGAAGCCCGGCCGGGAATCGGCCGACGAGACCATTCTGTTCTGGCATCGCGGCCTGTCCTTGAGCGATATCGCGCTCGGTCACGCCATGCTGGAAAAGGCGGCCAAGCTGGGCCTCGGCCAGAAGCTGCGCTTCGCCTGATGCCGGCCGCCCTCGTCGCCAATGCCCGGATGTATTCGGTGGCGCCGGGCGCGGCGGCGGCTTGGGCGGCCTTGTTCGGCTGGCTGGCCGACGCGGCGGGGCGACGGCTCGATATCCTCGATCATCCGGCGCCGGCGCCGCTCGAGACCCTCTGGGCGCGCGACGATCTGGCCGCCGTCTTCATGTGCGGCTGGCCGTTCGCGCGGGAGGGTGGTCAAATGGGCTCGGGGCGCCCGATCGTGGCGGCGCCGGTCCCGCTCGGCAGCCCGCCGGGACGGGGGCTCTACCGCAGCCACTTCATCGTGCGCGCCGACAGCCGCTATGGCTCGCTCGCCGAGACGTTCGGCGGCCGGCTCGCTTATACGATCGATAGCTCCCATTCGGGCTATAATGCGCCGAGACATCACCTGCTGGCCCATCGCACGGCCGATCGGCCGGTGCTTTACGGGGCGACGGTCGGTCCGCTGATCACGCCGCGCCGGGTCGTCGAAACCATCCTGGCGGGCGTGGCCGACGTCGGGCCGCTCGATTCCTACGCCCACGACCTGCTGTGCCGGCACGATCCGGACCTGATGGCCGGCGTGCGCGTGCTGGACAGTACCGAATGGGTGCCGATGCCCTTGCTGGTCGGCAGTCTGAACGGCGACGCCGGCGTCGCGCGCGAGCTGGGCCTGGTGCTCCAGGGCGCCGCCGGCGATCCGGCCGCGCGGCCGATCCTGGCCGCTCTGGCGCTCGCCGGCTTCGTCCGGCCCGAGGCGCAGGACTATCGTGTTACCGTCGAATGGGACGCGGATGCCCATGCAGCCGGGTACGCGATTGTGATGTAAGTGGCTAAATGCCTGTGCCAGGTTAATCTTTGGGCGAGATCGAAATTTGAGCCGTTGGGGGCTCGGATCGAAAAGAGGACATAAGGCCATGACGGATTTCAGCCGGCGCCAGATCCTGGGCGCTGCCGCCACGACGGCGCTCATCGGTGCCGCGGGCTTTCCTTTCCCGGTCCTGGCCCAGCAGGGGCGCTCGAGCGTCACGCTCGCCATCGGCCGCGATATCCAGGGCCTGCTGACGCCGGCCAACCGCGTGGGTGCCATCGAGGGCAACATCATGCGCGCGGTCTGCCAGGGCCTGATCCGCTTCAAGCCGGGCAGCTTCGAATGGGAGCTGTCGGCGGCGAAGAAGCTCGACCAGGTCAACGACACGACGATCGAGTTCGAGCTCAATCCCGGTCTCCAGTTCCATGGCGGCTTCGGCGAGATGACCGCCGACGACGTCAAATTCTCGTTCGAGCAGTTCGGCCAGGTCGGCGCCGACGGCAAGCCCGCCGGTTATGCCAAGGATTGGGCGACCCTCGACCATGTCGAGGTCACCGGCAAATACACCGGCAAGATCCTGCTGAAGTCGCCGGCACCGCAGCTGTGGCTGGTCGTGCTGCCGGATAATTCCGGCCTGATCATCTCCAGAAAGGCGTTCGAGGCCGGCTGCTATCGCTCCGACGCCCAGCCGATCAAGCTGATCGGCACGGGGGCCTATACGCTGGCCGAATGGGTCCCGAACCAGCGCGTCGTGCTGAAGACGAACCCGGAGTGGAAGGGCGCCAAGCCGACCTTTCCCGAAATCGTGTTGCAGCCGGTGCGCGATCCCAAGACCGCCGAACTGGCGCTCCGCGCGAACGAGCTGCAATTCACGCCGGTCGAGCCGGCCGACGCCGCCGAGATCCAAAAGGAAAAGGATACGCAGCTGCTGCGGCAGGACTCGATCAACTATGTCTGGATCGGCCTGAACGTGGAAAAGCCGCCGTTCGACAATCCCAAGGTCCGCCAGGCGCTGAAGCTGGCGATCGATGTCGAGCAGGTCGTGGCCGGCGCCTATAATGGCACCGTCAAGCCGGCCTATGCGCTGATGGCGCCGGGGCTGCTGGGCTATTGGGCCGACGCGCCGAAGCCGAAACCGGACCCGGCGGCGGCCAAGAAGCTGCTGGCCGAGGCGGGACACCCGAACGGCTTCAAATGCACGCTCACGCTGATGAACAAGCCGACCTACCAGGCGATCGGCCAGATCGTCCAGGCGCTCCTGGGCGAGATCGGCGTGCAGGTCGATCTGCAGGTGCTGGATGCCGGTGCCTATTACGCCATCGGCAAGGGCGATACCGGCAAGAACCTCGACATGGCGCTGCAGCGCTTCGGCGGCAAGGCGGATCCGGCCTTCCAGACCCAATGGTTCGTCGCCTCGCAGATCGGCACCTGGAACTGGCAGCGCTGGAACGATCCGGCGTTCGACGAGGCGTCGGCCAAGGCCGCCAGCACCAACGACAAGGCCGAGCGCAACCGGCTCTATATCGAGGCGCAGAAGCGCATGGAGGCGTCGGGCGCCTTCATCTGGCTGACCCATGAGGCGAACATCTTCGCCTTCCGGCCCTGGCTGAAGCCCGCCGTGCTGCCGAACGGCGACGACATGCTCTACGACCGGTTCACCACCGCCTGATGGTCCTGTCGCCCAAGCTGCGCTATGTCGGCAGCAGGCTCGTCACCACGATGCTCGTGCTGGTCTCCGCCACGATCCTTTTGTTCTCGCTGACCCTGTTCATCCCCGGCAATCCGGCCGAGGTGCTGCTGGGGCCGCGCGCGACGCCCGAAGCGGTCCAGGCCTATAGCCATATCATGGGCCTGGACCGGCCCATGCTCGAACGGCTGGCGATCTTCCTCGGCAACGTGCTCACGGGCGACCTCGGCCGCGACGTGATCAGCGGCCGGCCGGTGCTGGATCTGGTGCTGGAGGTGTTTCCCTATACGCTCACCCTGACGCTCGCCTCGATCGGGCTCGCGATCGTTCTGGGCGTGCCCCTGGGATGCTACGCCGCGACCCATCCGGGCAGCGTGCTGGACCAGATCGGCGCGGTCACCAGCGTTGCCTTCATCGCCATGCCGAACTTCGTCGTCGCGGTCTTCCTGGTGCTGATCTTCTCGGTCTGGCTCCATTGGCTGCCGGTGCTGGGCGTCGGGCGCGACGGCGGCTGGGGCGACGCCGTCCTTCGGCTGGTTCTGCCGGCAGTGTCGCTCGCCTTGAGCTGGATCGGCTATATCGCCCGCCTGCTGCGCGCCTCGCTGCTGGAGGTGCTGGGCGAGGCCCATATCCGCACCGCGCGCGCCTATGGCGTGCCGGAACGGCGCATCGTCTATCGCAACGCGCTGAAGCTGGCGGCGATCCCGACCGTGGCGATCCTGGGCCTGGGCGTCGGCCGGCTGCTGGGCGGCGCCATCTTCGCCGAGATCGTGTTCGCCAGGCCCGGGCTCGGCACGCTGGTCTATGACGCGATCGCGGTGCGCAACTATCCGGTCGTGCAGGCGGCGGTCCTGGTCGTGGTCGCCGTGTTCACGGTGACCAATCTCCTGACCGACCTCACCTATCTCTGGCTCGACCCCCGGCTCGGCCGCCGCTTGGGAGAGGCCCGGTGAGGGACGCCTTCACCGCCGTCTGGCGCAGTCCGACCGGGCGGATCGGCCTGGTGCTGGTCGTGCTCGTGCTGCTGTTCAGCCTCGCCGGGCCGTTCGTCATTCCCTATGAGCCCAACAAGCTCGACGTGCTGCATCGCTTTGCCGGCCCGACGACGGTACATTGGATGGGGACGGACAATCTCGGCCGCGACTTGGCGGTGCGGATGGCGATCGGCGGGCAGATCGCGCTGACCGTAGCGCTCAGCACCATCGGCATCTCGCTGGTCGGCGGCACGCTGCTCGGCATCGCCGCGGCCTATGCGCCGGCCCGGATCGAGCGCGTGATCCTGGTGCTGTTCGATGTGTTGAGCGCGTTTCCGCCGCTGATCTTCGCGCTGGCGATCGTGGCGCTGCTCGGGCCCGGCCTCGACAAGGTCATCTTCATCCTGGCGGTCACCATGGTGCCCCATTTCGGCCGGATCGCGCGGGCGCAGACCCTCTCGCTGAAACAGGCGCCGTTCCTGGATGCGACCCGCGTGCTCGGCGCCTCGGCCGCGCGGCTGGTGCTGGTTCATGTCGTGCCCAACATCATGGGGCCGCTGGTCGTGCTGGCCAGCATGGACATTCCGGTCGTGATCACGCTCGAGGCGGGCCTGAGCTTCCTCGGCATCGGCGTGCCGCCGCCGCGCGCCAGCTGGGGCGGGCTGCTGCATGACGGCTACACCAGCCTGACGCAATCGCCCTGGCCGGTGACGTTTGCCGGTCTGATGCTGATCCTGGCGACGCTCGGCTTCACGCTGTTCGGCGAGGCGCTGCGCGACGCGATCGATCCCAAGCTGCGGGCGGCGCCATGAGCGAACCCTTGTTGAAGATCCGCGATCTGTCGGTCCATTTCCGCACCAGCCATGGCATCGCCCAGGTGTTGCGCAACGTCTCGCTCGACCTCGGCCGCGGCCGGGCCGTGGGCGTGGTCGGCGAGAGCGGCTCGGGCAAATCGACCCTGGCGGCGAGCCTGCTCCGCTTGTTGCCGGCCAACCTGGCGCGGCTCGACGGCACGATCGAACTGGACGGGCGTAACCTGCTGGCGCTGCCGGCATCCCAGACCATGGCGCTGCGCGGCACCCGCTTCGCCATGATCTTCCAGGACCCGATGACGGCGCTCAACCCGGTCTTCACCATCGGCAATCAGCTGGTCGAGCTGCAGCGCGCCAAACGACCCAAGGCGTCGAAAGCTGAACTGCTGGACCGCGCCGTCGCCATGCTGGCCCGCGTCGGCATCGCCGATCCGGCGCGGCAGCTCACGCAATATCCCCATGAATTCTCCGGCGGCATGCGCCAGCGCGTCATGATCGCGGCGGCGCTGCTGACCGATGCGGACCTGCTGATCGCCGACGAGCCGACCACGGCGCTCGACCCGACGATCGAGGCGCAGATCGTGGCGCTGATGCGCGATCTGCATGATGAGATCGGCGGCACGCTGATGCTGATCTCGCACAGCCTGGGCCTGATCTCGCAGCTGTGCGACGACGTGGTCGTGCTCTATGCCGGCACGGTGGTCGAGACCGGGCCGATGGCCGAGGTGTTCCGCGCGCCCTTGCATCCCTATACCCGCGCGCTGATCGCCTGCGAGATCGCGGACGATGTCGAACGCGGTGACACGCTCGCCTCGATCCCGGGCGAGGTGCCGGACGTGACGCGCCTGCCGCCCGGCTGCATCTTCGCCAACCGCTGCCCGGACGCGGTGGCGGCCTGCCGCGAGGCGGTGCCGGAGCTGCGCGAATTCGGGTCGGACCGGAGGGCGGCATGCATCAGGATCTAATCCAGATCCGGGACGCGACCGTCGCGTTCGGCCCGGTCAAGGCGGTCGATGCGGTGTCGCTCGCGATCCGGCCGGGCGAGACCGTCGGCCTGATCGGCGAGAGCGGGTCCGGCAAGAGCACGCTCGCGCGCCTGCTGGTCGATCTGGTGCGGCCCAGCGCCGGCGCCATCCTGTTCGACGGTCGCGACCTGGCCACGCTCGAGGGCCCCGCGCGCCGGGCCTATCGGCGCGATGCGCAGATGATCTTTCAGGATCCGGTCGCGTCGCTCTCGCCGCGCATGACCGTCGGGCGGCTGCTGGCGGAGCCGCTGACAATCCACGGCATCGACCGGGGCCAGGCTTGGGTCGACGTGCTGGAACTGCTGCGCCGCGTCGGTCTGCCGGAAACGATCCTCGGCAAATATCCCCATCAGGTCTCGGGCGGCCAGGCGCGCCGGGTCGGCATCGCCCGTGCGCTCGTGCTGCGCCCGCGCCTGGTCGTGGCCGACGAGCCGACCGCCGGGCTGGATGTCTCGGTCCAAGGCGACTTGGTCAATCTGATGAGCGAATTGCAGCGCGACTTCGGCCTGACCTATCTGCTGGTCTCGCACAATCTGAACGTCGTGCGCGCCATGGCCGACCGGTTCGCGGTCATGTATCTGGGCCAATTGATCGAGGTCGGCCCCGCGCGCCGGATCTTCGCCGCCCCGGCCCATCCCTATACGCGCGCCCTGATCGCGGCGACGCCGCGGCTCGACCCCGATCGGCGGCACGAACCCCCGCTGCTGACCGGCGAGATCCCGAACCCGGCCGACCTGCCGCCCGGCTGCCGCTTCCAGACCCGCTGCCCGCTGGTCGACGATCATTGCCGCGCGGTCGAACCGCCGCCAAGCGAGCTGGCGGATGGGCGGACGGTGCGCTGTCACAAGCCTTTGATCTAAATCCGCTTTTCGTCATTCCCGCGCAGGCGGGAATCCAGAGTGGCCGATTTCGGTGCGGGTTGCTCTGGATTCCCGCTTTCGCGGGAATGACGGGAAATTAGAGCGGGATGAATTTAGGTTTGTGCATACCCATCGTGAGCGAAATAGTTTGAGCATTCGGAAGGGGTAACGGTGTCGATCGCGGTGGCGATGGTTTCACAGACGGCGTCGAGGGACCGTGGCTGGGCTTTGCGCAAGTGGTGCTTGAGCTTGGCGAAGAACTGCTCGATCGGGTTCAGATCGGGCGAGTATTTCGGCAACAAGAGGAGTCTGGCGCCGGCATTGCGAATGGCCTGACGCACGGCCTTGGAC
Source organism: Rhodospirillales bacterium (assembly GCA_028288725.1). Lineage (GTDB taxonomy): Bacteria > Pseudomonadota > Alphaproteobacteria > ATCC43930 > CGMCC-115725 > Aliidongia. Next base: position 7,594 of record JAQGIC010000134.1, on the reverse strand, counting down.
TTGTGGGAGCCGAGGTTGTCCATGACGACGATATCGTCTGGCAGCAAGGTCGGGACGAGCACCTTCTCGACATAGACGCGGAACCGCTCGCCGTTGACCGGCCCGGTGAGCAGCCAAGGCGCTTCGATGCGATCCTGGCGCAAGGCGGCGATGAAGGTCATGGTGTTCCAATGGCCAAACGGCGCCTGGCCCAGCAGGCGCTGGCCCCGCGGGGCCCATCCCCGGAGCGGCGCCATGTTGGTCTTGGTCCAGGTCTCATCGATGAAGACCAGCCGGGAAGGATCGATGCCCGGGCGGTACTTCAGCCATTGCGCACGCCTTCGCGCGACGTCGGAGCGGTCCCGCTCGCTGGCGACCAGCGTCTTTTTTTATAACTGAGCTTCTCGGCGTGAACGAACTCCCAGACCGAGCGGTAATCCACCGCGAGGCCTCGCTCGCCCAACTCGACCACAAGGCCGCGCAGCGTGAACGCTCGCTCATGACAGCGCTCGATGAGCCAGGCACGATGCGCACCGGTAATCTTCCGTGGCTTGTGCCCGCCCATCTGACCAGGCCGAACGCCGCCCGTCGCGCGGAAGCGCCGTACCCAATTGATCACCGTGCTCACGCCCAAACCGAACCGGGCCGCCGCCTCGCGGCGGGACAGGCCATCGACTTCCACCGCCCGTACCGCCCGCTCCCGCAGATCCATGGAATAAGGTCGTCCCATGCGAGCTGGCCTCCATATCCAGCTCGATTCTTGAATCAGAAACACAACATCTTGAAAAGCCAAAACCGCAGAAAGCGATTCAGCTAAATCTCATCCGGCTCTAAGGCGAGCGGCGGTCGTTTAAGCGCGGGTCGAGGTGCTCATTGCTATTCGCGAGTTTAGGCAGACCGAGGCCGTCTCAACAGCCGACTGGGTCGGGCTGTCGCCGGAGACGGGGAGGGTGAATTCGGGTGCCATGGCCGGGACAATAGCGCACGGTTTGGGATTTGAAAATAAAAATTCGACAGAGAGTCGGTTCTTCTTGGTTTCCGAAGCAGCGTGGTGTGGGGCTATCGGCGCGGTGGTGTCGTGTTTTGTATATGTATTTCGGGCGCGCTTGGTTTCATTGTCGGGGGTCTGGTCAGCAACCTGGCACGGAAGATCGTCCGCCATTCCGTTATTAGGCCGAGCAGCTTTCCATATCGGCGCTCGTGCCCAAGAATGAACCCACTTGCCAAGCCTGGGGAAATTCCCAGATCGTCTTGGCATATCGCCAGGAGGTCTCGGTGACGCCATTCAGCAGCACGCTCGAAATTTTCGGTGGAAAGACAATCTTGGGTGATGACGCCGCGGCTGGTCTGGATTTGGTTCGCATCGTTCGGCATGGGTTGCCAATCGCCGCCGTACAATTCGTCCTCGATTCAGGTCGATTGACCCCATCTGAAATCTATCAGGTCGTCGTCCCCAGGAAGACGCTGGAAAACCGCCGTAAGCTTGGGACGCTCACGCCCGATCAATCGGATCGGTTGATTCGAGTGGCGCGCGTGCTCTCGGCGGCGGAAGACACGTTCGGCGACCGCTCGAAGGCCGCGATCTGGCTGCGCCGCCCTACTACCGAGCTCGCGGGAGAAAAGCCGCTAGACCTTCTCGATACGAATGAGGGCGCACGCGCCGTTGAGGCCCTGCTGGGTCGTATCGGTCATGGGATAGCAGCCTGAGGGCTGTCGACTGGGGATTGAGCCAGCAACCCGGCACGGAAGATCGTCCGCTATCCGATGATTTGTTTGGAGCGGTAGTTCATGCAGGGATGTCCGCGAGGACCGCTTACCGGTTCAGACTTCGCCGGCGCTGATTCCACTCGAGGCCAGCATCCCATGCGGTCACGACCCGTAGGAGCCGGCCACCACGGTCGAGCAATGTATCCGCATGACCGACGATCAGCAGGTTCGGAACGGCTTCTGGCTGCACGAGAAGCATCGCCCTGAGCGCGTCCGCCTCAAAGCCAGCACCCAGGCGGTCCGCTATGATCGCCAAGGGTGCGGCGGTGCTTCGCGCCATCAACGGGAAGTGGCCGAACTGGGCGATGACCGGAAAGCTACCGAATACCTTCATTTTGTGGACGCGCCCTCAGTCAACGGCGATCCGATGGTCTTGGCGTCAGTCGCGTCACACGCCTGATCGGAATGTCGCCCAAGGCTAATCCTCTCGATGAAACGACCAAGTCTTTGCTTCATGGCCCGTTTGGTCAGTGCATGAGTATGCATAACATGCAGCACAGTAACGCCATTCTCCCCGCAAAGGCGTTTCTTGGTCGCATCACGCTCGGATATTCGGACCAAGCCGTCCTCGCCGCCGAAGACCGTGACCGGCCGGAAGTGCTGTGCCCCCTGGTACTCAATTGCGAGATGAAGTTCCGGAACATAGATGTCAAGACGCTGCCGCCCGAGCCATGGTGGAGAAGCTTCCCGCACGACGGTCGCGCCGGGAAGCAACTCTTTGACGAGTTGGAACAACTGGGCCTCGCTCTTCCACCGGGTCAGCCCAAGGAGTTGATACACCTCCGCCCTGGCCGTGCGCACATCAAGACCGAGTCCAACCCTCAACTGGTCCATGTAAGCGTCGACGAAATCGTGAACGTTATCACCGTAGCACCAGGCCGCTTCGGCGGGTCCGTACTCTCGCGCGACGCAAAGGTGACAGAGGCCGTCACGGTATTGACCGTCTGCCAGCAGCCGGAGAAGCCGATGCGGCCACGAGTTATGGCTATAGCCGGAAATCTCACGTAAAGCTGATTCCCGCATCTTTTCGTGGGCTGTGCGGGCGCAGGAACAGAAGATGCGACTGCCATCCAAGAGATGGTCAAAGGCGACAGTCCTAAATCCAACGAAGCTATCTAGCCTTTCAAAGTCGTTTGGCCTCGGGTTTGCTAGATAGGGCTGAGATGGACTGCCACTCGCCTTGATCACCTTGAGGGCACCGGCAAATATTTCGGCAGGAATGACAACATTGTTTAATAATAGAACGTGATTCACCTGAGTTTTCGATGCTTTCGCCGTGAATTTGTGCGTGCCCTTAGTGCCAACTCCATAGTCCATAGATTCTAAAGTGAAGCCGGCGGCCTCAATCTCCATGTCATCGAGCGCATGTTCTGGTTTCGTCGAAAAGCGGATTTCAGGATACCGGACGCTTAGACCAGTTTTCGCCAGCCCGTGAAGAGTAACAAAGCGCCTACTCTCTGTATCACGAAAATATATTTCCGGTGGTTTGACCAGTATCTCGGCCAGTGCCTCTTGTGTACAGCGCTCAAGATAAATTGATAAAAGCCATTGAGCAGAGATTGCCGCGCTCCTGCCTGGAGCGGATATCTCTTTTGCAATCGCCTCCGCGAAGATGTTCTTATCGAAGCCGAGTTTCAACCGTTCATACTCTTCGCCGTGGCAAGCTCAAATGCGACCATCAGTAGGATCGGCCGGCCCTTGGGCGGTCTGAGATCTTGGTCAGGTCACCACCGAGCTCTAGTGCGGCATCAATCTTGTCATGGGTGCCGGGCGCCTGCAGGCTGGCCAGCTGCTGATCGAACTCGGCCGTCAATTCGGCAAGCATGTCCCGCTGGCGTGCGGTTGCGGCGGCTGCGAGATCGACCATGGCCTTGGAGGCGTTCTCAGCCATGAATCTCTTCCAATCTTGAGCCGACGGCTGCGGGCGCGACTTCGGCGGCGATGCGTTTGCCGATCGTACGCTCCGCCGTGGCGATCTCAAATGCGGCCTGTAAGTTCACCCAGAACCGGGCGCTGTTGCCGAAGAAGCGGCCGAGCCGCAGGGCCGTGTCGGGCGAAATGCCGCTCTTTCCGTTCAAGATTCCCCTGATGCGACCTGCCGGCACACGAAGGCAGATCGCCAGTCGGTGATGCAGAACCCTGCGCTTAGAGCGATGGGCAGGCTAGACGCTCCCGCCGAGAAACACACTGGATCGAATTCCCTACAGGGTCGGGACCTCGCCGAGGTCGAGCAATCGGCGCCGGCGAACTACGACCAGGAGCGCCGAATTAGGCAGGGTGCCAAGCTCAATAAATCCTTCCCGGATCCGCGGTCGATGCCGTCCTATGAAAAATGGGCGGCGCGGGGAAATGGCGACCGACCATCGGGGACACTTGAATCCGCGGCGGCCCGCCTGGAACTCGATGCAGCGGCGCATAGAGCCCAGTCACGCGGGCTGGACCTGCCGGAACAGGAGCGTCAGTCCCTCGGCCGGTGAGTTTTATCGCAAAGCCGGTCGAGGGCCGTCCGGTCTCTCAATCGGCTTTGCGAACGGCGATGCCCGCGTCCAGCAGATAATCCAGCACCGCCTGGGTCAGCGCATCGATCATTTCAGACGGCAGCTCCACCGCCGCACGCCAAGCGCCAGCGGGTGTGCGATATGTCGGGAGATGAATCGAGGTGCCGCCGCCGGCCAGGTGCCGGGCTGTTACGCCTCGAACCCAGAATGCCACGCCGGCAACGACGACCTCGACATCAACAAAGGCGAACACCGTCTTGGTTCGAACAGGCTCCAAATTACAGACGCTGAACGAAACCGGCTCATAGCCAGGATTGCTCGCAACGGCGCCGGGTTCACTGGCTTGACGGGGATACCGTGCAACCTTCGCCTTCTGACTTCTGCCCATCAGCGCCACGTCGCTCATAGCCTGTGCATACCAACCGGCGATCATCGGCGCTGTCTTGGATATCGCCTCGATCTGTTCGTCGAAATCACTCGGCCAGCTGACGTCGCCGCCTTTGTTCGCATGGCGCGCGAGCCGCTTAAGCTCTGTCTTGGCAATCAAAGTCACCGTGGCGTAGTCATCGTCGAGCAACGGGAAAGAGCCTTGCTCGGCGATTAGCCGATAGGTCGGCAGCCCCACGACATTTGCCAGTGCGCTCGAACGGGTGCGCCGCATATCATCCGCTACGACCTGAAGCACGCCCAAAGTGGTCCGGCTATCCATTTTGTTTGATGTCCTAAGTCGGTATCAATGCGTGGCGCACACGGGCCGGCGCTGGCGGGCTATGATGACGTTGCCCCCTCACCACTTCCGCTGATGGTGCCGGATCGTCCAGAGCGTCCCTGCAGCAGCCTGCCGAGCGATATGCCAGGTTAAGCAAGGCCGGCTGCGCCGGTTTGGACAAGCAGGTGGCCTGGCTAACGCCAGTCCTTAGGACGACCTAAAGGTCGGTGGGCGGCCTGAAGGCCCGGAAGGGCTTATCTGATGGCCGGCTCTATCACAGATAGGCATGCTTTCGATCATCGCTACGAGCCGTAGCCGCAGAGCGACGGCATCCTCTGCGCAATCATGGCCTGGTCTTTGGCCGAGAACCCTGTTGGAGCCCTAGCGTTGGGATCCAGCGCGGTCATCAGGCCCTGCACCTGGTCGACGTCGTCCTGATTGACCGGCGTGCCGCAGAACCGAGACCCCATCACATTTACGATCGACTTATGAAAATCGAACATTTCTCGAGCCGTATAGAGGCCGCCGGTCATCTCAGCGGTAGTAAAAATACCTCCGAGCACGAGGGCAAAGAGTCCCTTGGTCATCATTATAAAGATCTTCCTCATGCACTCTGCGCCTACGAGCGAAGCTCGTCACTTGGCCTGACGCTTCAAATGGATCACTGATTAACCGGTGCGGCAGCGAATACCGTCGCAGGTCCATAGACGTCGCGGCACATCGACATCTTGATGGTGCCATCGGAAGCGACTTGGCCGAGCAACTGTAGTCCGGTCTCTGGAATCCAGAACATCGACGCTTCCCCGCGCGGGTCGATTTTCAGCCGATAATTGCCGGGGATCTTGCAGGGACCGTCGGTTGCATCGGTGTGACCGACGTAGGAACCGGCGAAGTCTTTCACAGAGAACTGCTTGAGATCGTAGTCCTTGACCTCGGCAGCATTGGCGACCGATGCCAAAGCCGAAATCGAAACGCCGACGGCGAAGGCGGCAGCTGAAAGGCGATTGCACATGCGAGACTCCACAGGAACAAAATCGTCCAGAACAGGCCGAGAAATGGTATATAGAAATTTGCCCACTTGCGCGCAAGGGCTTGAATAGAACAAAATAGAGCGCATTTTATTTACTCTATTGGTCGTGACCCTAATGGTGAAAGCAGTGCAAATCCGTGCAGCCCGAGCATTAATAAGCTGGACTCAAGCTGATCTGGCGGAACGCACTGGAATTCCCGAGAGAACCGTTCGTAGGACAGAGTCCGGTGGCGATCCAAAGTTTTCTGTTTTGGAAAGAATTACGTCTGCGTTTGTTGACAACAATGTTGAATTTATCTCTGCGGGCGCGACCTCTAACAGAGGGGCGCGTGGATTACGCCTACGTAACAAAACTGATCGTCAAAACGGAGAGACGCTAGTTTTGTCTGGGTTGGAAATCAGAGCAGCTCGCATTCTTTTGAACTGGCCAAAGGAAACGCTTGCTTCGAATGCTCAGATTTCTGTCGAAACACTGAAAAAAGTCGAGGCTGGCTATTCGTCGGGGCCGAGAACGTCGAAGAAAATTTGCGACGCCATAGTCGCTGGTGGGATTGCTGTGCTCGGACCGGGAGAGGTTTCGCCTGATGGCGGAATCGGTGTTCGTTACATTGTTGATGGCACCCCAAAATCTGCGGACGATGCTATCTAAGTAACGGCGATTTTGGCGCAAGGGCCGGCAGCGAAGTTTTGGTCGGAGACAGCGGGATGGCTGGTGCCAAGTCGTACCTCGCAAGAGTCCAATAACCGACAAACCGGCCAGCGATCAGCTGAAGCAAGCCGGGGAAGCCCGCAGATTTTGCCGCTGGCTCTGCACGCTCTAGGAGGGGCCGGCTCGCAAGAGTCCATGTTTCTCGCAAGAGTCCATGGCGAAGCGCCGTAGGTGTGATGATGGGGGCACCGCAAGGTTTCGGCGGCCGGGATCGTAGGAAATCAGACCGCCGAGGCGGATACGGCGCCAGGCTTGGAATGGGCGGCTTGTCGCCGGCGGCGATCAACGAGCCGGTCGAGATCAAGATATTTCTCGAGGGCACGCTCGACGCGACACGGATCTGCGAGCTGACTGTTATTCGGCGTGGAACATTGACCCCCATTGAGCGGTAATTGTAGCGGCTCAAGATCATCCGCGCCCCGGCGCGAGATCATGTCTATTTCCGGCTCAAAATAGCTGAGCTGGGAGCCGTGGCCAGGCACACCTTACCTGCGACCAGGCGCAAATTGCAGGAGACGAGCGCGAGATCATCGGTCTCGGCTCACATTCTGTGAGACTACGTGAATCGACCTCTCACGGCCATACAGCCGTCAGGGCGGCGATGCCACAAGGGGACGTTGAGACCCGCCGCCGATAGGGCTGTAACGCGCCCTTCTCGATCGTTCAATGTAAGCCAGCCGGGGCAGAAAGCCGACGTCCGCGCTGTCGGACGACGACCGAAATTCAAGATGTTTTTTACTAGGGTCCGGACTCATTAGAGCCACCAGATGACGGTGGCGATGGCGATTGTGCTGATGAAGGTTTTGAGGTTTCGGTCGTAGCGGGTTGCGACGCGGCGCCAGTCTTTGATGCGGCAGAACATGCGCTCGATGATGTTGCGCTGTTTGTAGATGGCCTTGTCG